>NZ_AP014809.1:2910213-3609070 GCF_002355515.1 Methylorubrum populi
GGCAGGGGTGACGTCGATGATCTCGTAGCGGGCGAACAGGCCCTCGGCGGTGGCGATGTCGGCGCCGCTCTCGATCGCCGAGGTGGTCGGCCCCGCCGCCGGCAGGATGGAGCATCCCGACACGGCGAGGGACGCCGCGAGGATCGTCAGGGCCGCAGCGCGTTTCATGGACGCTTCCATCCGGGTCTGGGCGGACCGTGCCGTCACGTCAGACCTCTTCCCGATAGCCGCGCAGTGACTGCGATCCATTGAACACGGGCCCCGGCCTGACTCTCGAATGACGCGCACAATGCGCCGATGGCCGCCGAGCGCTCACGCAGCAATGCGTCACCACCGTGGCACGGCCACGCTTATCCCCTCAATCCTGCTTGTTTCGGGGCGAGGGCGTCCCGCAGGACACAGCCGAGCTGTGCCGCGGTGAGGTCGACACGAACCGGCGCCTGACCGTCTTCGCGGCCGAAGCGGAACAGGGCGTAGTCGGTCGCGACTGGCCCGGAGAGCGATGGCCGGCAATCCGGCAGGGAGGGAGCGTGATCGCCGAACACGCAGAGCGTCGCCCTGCGGCCGGCAAGCCCGTCGATCAGCCGCTCCACGGCTTGGCCCGTATGGGCGACGTGGTGAAGATACTGCGCCAACGGTTCGTCGATGCCGGCGAGCCGGCCCGGCTTCCAGGGACCATGATTCTCCATGGTGACGGAGAAGACGAAGCGGCGTCGTCCGGCTGCGCGGTCCTCGCTCGGCATCACCTCGGCCAGGATGCGCTCGGCGACCGCGACGTCGGCGATGTAGGGGCCGATGCGGGGCGCATCGGAGAAATCCTCCTCCATGACGAGGCGGTCGAAGCCGAGCCTCCGAAACACCTGCGCCCGGTCGAAGAAGTCACGGTGGAACGGATGCACGAACACCGTCTCGTACCCGGATGCGCGGGCGAGCCGGGCGAGGCTCGTGGGCTCCTCGCCCTTGCGGGCGAGGTAGGGGTCGTAGCGGCCGAAGCCGAGACCGTCGGGGTCGAGGCCGGTGAGGACCGCGTGCTCGGAGCGCATGGTGTAGGCGCCGTGCGCGGGGACCGCGAGGCGGCCGTACTGCGCCGCCTGAGCGCGGATCCGCGCCATCACCGGAAGGTTCGGCCCCCCGAGACGAGCCGGGTCGAGGAAGGATTCGAGCTGGACGACCACGACGATCTCGTCGTCGGCTTCGCCGCCGGCGCTCGGCGAAGACGGTCGTGCATCCACCTCGCCGAGGCGGCGCAGGCCGTAGCCCATCATGGTCGCGACCAGCCCGTAGCGCGCGACGTCCCGTGCGAGATCGGGGTAGGGGAAAAGACGGCGCAGCACCGCCTGACCGGCCGGGCTCAGGCTCGCGCCGACGAGCGCAGCCAGCATGGCCGGCAGACCGAGGACCGCCAGCGCGGACGCCCACGCCCCATCCGGCAGGGCCGCCGGCTCCAGGGCGTACCATGCGATGACGATGGCGAGGCCGAGCAGCAGGGGCCCGGCAATCCGGAAGTCGGTGAGTGGCAGGGTGTAGTAGAGCTGAGGGTGGCGCGGCACCTGGGCGAGCAGGGCGAGGTCGCTGAACACCACCGGCTCGCCGATCACCTGACGCTTCAGCCGATCGACCACGGAGAGGATGGCGAGCGTCAGCAGGCAGGATGAGGCCGCGAGCCAAGGCCGCCACGAGAACTGGAACCAGAACAGCGTCACGAGCGCGTAGCCGATGCTCCGGATCGCCAGATCGGCGGCCCGAAGGCTCGGCCGTCGCGGCGAGGTCGCCGCCTCGATGGCGAAGGCGCCGACGAGCGCAATCGACAGCGGTACGAGAAGGGTCGCGAGGCTCATGCCGACTCAGCGGCCGGATTCGCTGCGCACGCCGCGGCGGGCGCGCAGGCGGCGCAGGATCGGATTGATCAGGGCATAGCGCAGCCGCATCGTCGCGTGGCGGGCTGCACCCAGTGCGAGCCGCGAGGGTGGCGCCGCGGCGCGGGCCTCGCTGAGCCGGTCGAGCAGCTGCTCGGGCGTGCAGGGCTTCATCGCCACCGGGTCGAGATAGAGCGGGTAGAGGATCAGTGCGCCCGCCACGAGTTCGTCGAGGGTGAGCATTCGTCCGCGCCCGGCGCCGGGGGCCAGATCCTCGGTCAGGCCCCAGCCGGCGTAGAAGGGACGGCCGTGAACGGCGACGGTCAGGCCCCGGATCAGCGCCTCGAAGCCCGCCAGCGAGGTCATCGTCTCGACGTGGTGGCAACGGTCGAGCAGGTCGACGATCGAGAGGCCGCCGACGACGCGGTCGGCGAGCCGCCGCACCTCCTCCTCCGGGATTGCGCCGGGCCGGAAACCGGCTTCCACATCGGGATGCGGCTTGTAGAGCAGGAAGGCGTCCGGGTTGCGGGCGCGGGCCGCCCGCAGCAGGGCGAGATTGCCGCGCACCTGCGGTGACCCGGTCAGCACCGAGGCGTCGTCCTCGACCTGCCCCGGCACCAGCACGACGCGCCGGTCGGTCGGCCAGTCCTCGCCCACGGCTTCGAGGCCGACATTGTACTTGCTCAGGCGCCGCGCCACGATCGATTCGCGCAGTGCTGCGGCGCGGGCGGTCAGCCAGGCTGGAAATTCGGCCTCTCTCAGCGTGCGGGCGAGCCGGCTCTCGACCCGCGGGTCGTAGTAGATGCCGAGATCGTCGACGACGATGGAGGCGCCCGGCTGCAGGCTGGCGCCGAGTCCGACGGAGCGCAGGAAACCGTCCTCGACGCGCGCGAAAGGGATGCCGGCCTCCGCGCAGAGGCGCGGCAACGGCTCCGGGCAGCGGGTCGCCCAGGCCTGGACGCGGCCGTCGTGACTGCGGGCGAGCCTTACCGCTTCCTCCGCCGTCATGGTGTGGAGGGGCGCGCCCGCCGGGCCGGTGGCGAACACATCGAGCGCGGCCCGCTTCCAGCCGGAGACGCCGACGAGGACAACGCGGCGGTCGTTGCCGAGAAAGCGGTCGCGCAGCCACGCCACCCGCTCCGCCGCGTCCGCGAGCGGGATCGGCCGCCGCGTCCACGGATCGAAGCCGTGCACGCCCGCACCGTAGCGAAGCACCAGGAAAGCCGCCTCGTCCGCCGGGCGCGGACCCGCCGCGGGATCCGGGCAAAAGGTCTCGAAGCCGGCCAGCACCGCCTCGCAAGCCGCGTCCCAGCGGGCCACGTGGATGCACGCGGCGAGCGGAAACAGGGACCAGGGATCGGCCGGGCCTGCGATCACCGTCAGCCGTGGATCGATCGGCGTTGCGTCCGTGGGGCAGCCCTCGGAACCGGCGGCGACGAAGCGAGTCCCCGGATTCTCGGCGAGGAGCCGCGTCAGGAAGGCGTGGGAGGAAGAGCGTGACGCCGCAGTGTCCGGATCGATCAGGGCGAGGGCGGGTGGTGCTTTCCCGGCAAACGCGCCCGACACCGCCTGCTGAAGCGGGCGGGCGAAGCGGTTGGAGCCCGCCAGCCCGCGTGCGCGCAGAAGATCGCCGAGATCCGGGGAGGGCGGCTCCCCGCCGACGGGGAGGCCGCCGTAGCGCAGACGCAGGCTCGAAAGGCCGGTCTCGGGAGAATCGTAGGGGCTGAGAAGCGGGCCCGGCGCCACCCGCAGGATCGCCTTGCCATCCGTCTGGCCGGTCGCGGACCACAATGCCGGTGGGCCGGGCGAGCGGAAGGTGAGCTGGGCCCCCGTCGCCGCCTCGACTTGCTCACGCAGGCGGCGAACCGTCCGCGCGAGCGGCAGGAAGGAGGGGGGCAGCCCGGACTCTCCGTGCGGCTCGATGTGGCGCAGGTCGATCATCTCGGGTCGATCATGGCGAGGCCCGCTCCATAGCCCAAGCCACGGTCGCGGCACAGGCCGGAACCGACATGGCCGGCATCGCCACCCCCGCGGCAGGAGCGGCACCAAATTTTGCGGTTCACTTTTCAGGGGATGGATTTGAACCGGACACACAGGAGCCGCAATCTGGCGCGAGACGATGATCGACCGATCGTCGCAGGGGCTGCGTGATGGATCGGCAACGGAGGCCGCAAATTCTCCCGGCCGACCCGCGCGGCGATTGTCGTTCGCGAGGCTGTCGTGAGAGGTGCTCAGCCGGACGACGCAACACAGATCGCTTCACGACGAGGGATTGAGCGCCTGGGTATGCCGCAGCCTCTTGCCAATGCGATAGGCCGCCACGGCGCCACGTTCCTGTTCCTGCAGGGGATCGCCTCCCCGTTCTTCTCGGTGCTCGGCACCGCCCTGCGCGAACGCGGTTACGGGGTGCGGCGCATCAACTTCTCGGCCGGCGACTGGCTGTTCTGGCCCCATCCTGCGGATCACTACCGCGGCAAGCGCGACGGCTGGGAGACCTATCTCGAGGCCTATATCCGCACGCATTCCGTCACCGACATCGTGCTGTTCGGGGATTGCCGTCCCTACCATCAGGCGGCGGTGCTGGTCGCCAGACCGATGGGCGTGCGCATCCACGTGTTCGAGGAGGGCTATATCCGGCCCTACTGGATCACCTGCGAAGCGGGCGGTGTGAACGGCAACTCGACCCTGCCCAAACGGGCGGAGGAGATCCGGGATCTCGCCCGCAAGCTGCCGCAGCCCGGCCGGGCCATGCCGCTCACCGGGGACATGGCGCGGCGCAGCCTGTGGGACATCGGCTTCAACATCGCCAATATCGGCTTTCCCTACCTCTATCCGGGCTTTCGCAGCCACCGGCCGAATCACATCGCGGCCGAGTATGCCGGCTGGATCCGCAAATTCGTGCGCCGCCGCCGCACCCGCCGCGAGGCGGCGCGGGTGAACGAGATCTACCACGCGATCAACGCCGACTATTTCCTGCTGCCGCTCCAGCTCGACAGCGACTACCAGATCCGCGTCCACTCGCCGTTCCTCGGCGTCGAGGGCTTCATGGACCGGGTGATCGCCTCGTTCGCTCGGCACTCCCAGGCGCCGACGCGGCTCCTCGTGAAGCTGCACCCGCTCGACAGCGGCATCATGAACTGGCGCAAGCGCGCCCGCCAATCGGCCAAGCGCCACGGCTGCAACGATCGGCTCGACTTCATCGATGGCGGCGACCTGCCCAAGCTCATCGACGGCAGCCGCGGCGTCGTGCTGGTCAACTCCACCGTCGGGATGCTGGCCCTCGAGCGCGGGCGGCCGACGCTCGCCTTCGGCTCGGCGGTCTACAACATGCCGGGTCTGACCCATCAGGGGGACATCGACACCTTCTGGCGCGCCCCGCAGGCGCCGGATGCGAGTCTGATGCAGGATTTCCTCCGCGTGGTCATGCACCGGACCCAGATCAACGGCGGCTACTTCTCCCGGTCGGCGATCGAGCGGGCGGTGGCCGGGGCCGTGCCGCGTCTCGAAGCGGCGCTCCCACCCGCCTCCCTCGCCGCCGCCCGCGACGCCCTGGAACAGGCCGACCGCGACGGAAGCCTCTCGCCCGCCTATTGACCGCCAGCCCTCGAAGCGGATTCAGGCTGCTTCGGCCGAGACCCGGCTTCCTGCGAAAAGACACCGATCCTTGCCCGTCATCCTCATCACCGGCGCCTCCAGCGGCATCGGCGCGGCCCTCGCGCGCTTCTACGCGGCGACGGGGGCGAGCCTCGTGCTCACGGGACGCGATCGGGAACGGCTGGAGGCGGTGGCGCAGGGCTGCCGGGGGCAGGGCGCCGAGGTCCGCACGCGGCAGATCGACGTGCGCGAGCGCGAGGCGGTCGGCGCCTGGATCCGCCAGACCGATGCGGCGACGCCGCTCGATCTCGTCATCGTCAACGCCGCGGTCAACGGAGGACACCCGTCCGGCGGGCTGGAGACGGAAACGACGGCCTTTGAAACGGCCGACATTAATCTCACCGGCGCGCTCAACGTGATGCTGCCCTGCGTGACCCTGATGAGCGAGCGCGGCCGGGGGCAGATCGCGCTGATCTCCTCACTCGCGGCCTATGCGCCGCTGCCCGACGCGCCGGCCTATAGCGGCGCCAAGGCGGCACTCCTCGCCCACGGCCTGGCCCTGCGCCAGAAGCTGAAGCCGCTCGGCGTCCGTCTCAGCGTGGTAACGCCGGGCTACGTGAAGACGCCGATGGGCGGGGTGATCAAGGGCTGGCGCCCGCTCGAGATGAGTGCGGACGAGGCCGCCGCCCGCATCGCCCGCGGGCTGGAGCGGGACCGCGACGTGATCGCCTTCCCGGCGATCCTCGCCGCGCTTGCCCGTGGGGCGCTTCTGGTGCCGGAATGGGTCCGCAGCGCCGGCCTGCACGGCTTCCGCTTCCGCAACCGGCGGCGGCGGTGATGGCGGCGCCCCGGATCGCCCTGTTCGCGCTGGAGGCGCTGCCGAACGCCCGCGCCGTGCGCCGCTTCGTGGCGGACCACGCGGAGACGATCGCCTTCGTCGGGCTCTCCAACGCCGAGCGGCCGGCAACCGGCGGGCTGATCGGTCAGGTCCGGCGCCATCTCGCCCGGTCCGGCCCCGGCTTCCTGCCCTATCTCGGCGTCAATTTCGGGCTGCCCGACCTGCTGCGTCCGCTCGCACCGCTCACCCAGCGCCTCGCCGGCAGCGCCGGGACGCCCGAGGCGACGCCGCTCGCCGGCCTGTGCCGCCGCCTCGGCATCCCGACCCTGCGCGTCGATGACGTCAACGGCGCGGAGGTGGCCCACGCCTTCGCGGCACACGCGCCCGACCTGATCGTCACCTTCCACTTCGACCAGATTCTTTCCGCGGCGACGCTCGGTCGGGCGCAGCTCGGCGGAATCAACCTGCATCCGAGCCTGCTGCCGCTCCACCGCGGCCCCGTGCCGACGCTTCACGCCCTGGCGGACGGGAAGGGCGAATTCGGCGCCACCATCCACCGCCTCGCGCCCGCGATCGATGCCGGCGCGATCCTGGCGCAGGAGGCGGTCGCGCTGCCCGCCGATACGACGGCCACCCGCGCGGCGGTGCGCCTGCACGAGCACGGCAGGATCCTGCTCAATCGCGTGCTCGGCGACATCGCTGCCGAAGGCGCGGTTCCGGCGGGACGGACGGTTCCGGTGTTGCCCTATCGCGGCTTTCCCGACCGGGCGCTGCTGGCACGGATGCGCCGGGAGGGCCGGCTCCTCAACGACGCGCAGGACCTGCGGGACGCGCTGACGCTCTCCCGCAGGGTTTAGAGCCTCACGCCCGCAGGGCGGCGTCGAGATCGTCGATGAGATCCTGCGGGTCCTCGATGCCGATCGAGAGGCGCACGGTCTCGGGGCCGGCACCCGCCGCCCGCTTCTGCTCGTCGGTGAGCTGGCGGTGCGTGGTCGAGGCCGGGTGGATCACCAGCGAGCGGGTGTCGCCGATATTGGCGAGGTGGCTGAAGAGCTGGAGGTTCGAGACCAGCTTCACGCCGGCCTCGTAGCCGCCCTTGAGGCCGAAGGTGAACACGGCGCCCGCGCCCTTGGGCGTATAGCGCTGCGCCAGCGCGTGGTAGCGATCGCTCTCCAGGCCGGGATAGCTCACCCAATCGACCAGCTCGTGGCCGTTGAGGAAGCTCGCCACCTTCAGGGCGTTGTCGGAATGGCGCTGCATCCGCAGCGGCAGGGTCTCGATGCCGTTGAGGATCAGGAAGGCGTTGAAGGGCGAGAGCGCCGGCCCGAGATCGCGCAGACTGAGCACGCGCACCGCGATGGCGAAGCCGAAATTGCCGAAGGTCTCGGCCAGCACCATGCCGGCATATTCCGGGCGCGGCTGCGACAGCATCGGATAGCGTTCGTCGCCCTGCCACTGGAAGGTGCCGCCGTCGACGATCAGACCGCCGATCGAGTTGCCGTGGCCGCCCAGAAACTTGGTGGCCGAGTGCACGACGATGTCGGCGCCGTGCTCGAATGGTTTGATCAGGTACGGCGTCGCCATCGTGTTGTCGACGATGAGCGGAATGTTGTGGCGCTTGGCGATGGCCGAGAGCGCGGCGATGTCGGTGATCACCCCGCCCGGATTGGCGATGCTCTCGCAGAAAATCGCCTTGGTTCGTGGGGTGATGGCGCGCTCGAACGACTCCGGATCATCCGTATCCGCCCAAACGACCTGCCAGCCGAAATTCTTGTAGGAGTGATTGAACTGGTTGATCGAGCCGCCGTAGAGCTTGTTGGCCGCGATGAACTCGTCGCCCGGCTGCATCAGCGCGTGCAGCGTCAAAAACTCGGCGGCGTGGCCCGAAGCGACGGCGAGCGCCGCGGTTCCGCCTTCGAGCGCCGCGATGCGCTCCTCCAGCACCGCGTTCGTCGGGTTGGTGATGCGGGTGTAGATGTTGCCGAAGGCCTGGAGTCCGAACAGCGAAGCGGCGTGGTCCACGTCGTCGAAGACGAAGCTCGTCGTCTGATAGATCGGCGTCGCCCGCGCACCCGTGGCCGGGTCGGGGGTCGCGCCGGCATGGATCGCGAGAGTGTTGAAGCCGGGCTGGCGGTCGGTCATCACGGAAACTCCTCAAGGCGCGTCGTTTACGCCCGTGCTCTTCGGCGGTGCAAGCGCGGCGTCCGCATGCGTGCTCACATGACGGCCGGAGCCGGCTCACCCAGCATGCGTCGCCGGCCCGTTCGCGGCCTGCATCGGCGGGATGGTGCTCCGCGGTAACGATGGCCGGGGATCGTATGGCGCCGATCGTTGCATCAAGCGTGGCAGTCTAGACATGTTCGTATCTGGCATGTCAGAGAGCCGCGCAGGAAATAAAACGGCAATCCGGTGACCCACGGTCGCATTGATTGCCGCGGCGCGATGGTGTCTCCCGTTGCGTCGGGTTTCGAATTTGAAAGCCTCCAAGGCGCGCATGGCCGAGCCCGGTCGCGAGCGCCGCTGCGAGAGGCTCGGCGCGACGGCTGACGGGAGGGTTGCACCTTGGCGGACGAAGGGCCTCAGGGCACCAAGCGAGATTTCCTCTTTCTCGCCACGGGCGCGGGATTGGCTGTCGGGGCCGGCGCCGTGGCGTGGCCCTTCGTGGCCTCCATGGCGCCCGACGCCGCGACCGTCGCGGCCGGCGCGCCGCTCGACGTCGATCTCAGCCCGATCCAGGACGGCCAGATCGTCAACGTGTTCTGGCGCGGCAAGCTGATCTTCGTGCGCAAGCTCACGGAGAAGGAAGTCACGGATATGAAGGCCGTGCCCCTCTCCGACATGATCGACCCGGCCACCTTCGATTCCCGGGTGAAGAAGGGTCACGACCAGTGGCTCGTGAGCTACGGCAACTGCACCCATCTCGGCTGCGTGCCGATCGGCCATTCGGGCAATTACGAGGGCTGGTCCTGCCCTTGCCACGGCTCGCAGTTCGACGCCGTCGGCCGCGTGCGCCGGGGCCCGGCGCCGACCAATCTTCCGATTCCGCCCTACGCCTTCGAGACCGATACGAAGATCAAGATCGGCGAAGAGGGCGGCAAGGCGGTCGCCTGACAACAGGACACGAGAAGCCGGAGCGGGCAAACCGATGAGCAGCGCACACGCGACCTCGACCTACGTACCCAAGAGCCGCCTCGCGAAGTGGTTCGAGTCACGGCTGCCGCTGGTCGGTCTGGTGCACTCGTCCTTCGTCGCCTTCCCGGTTCCGCGTAACCTCAACTATTTCTGGACCTTCGGCGCGATCCTGATCGCGTTCCTCGGCATCCAGATCATCACCGGCGTCTGGCTGGCGATGCACTACGATCCGAATGCCAGCAACGCGTTCGAGAGCGTCGAGCACATCATGCGCGACGTGAATTACGGCTGGCTGCTGCGCTACGCGCACGCCAACGGCGCGTCGATGTTCTTCGTTGCGGTCTACGTCCACATCTTCCGCAACCTCTATTACGGGTCCTACAAGGCTCCGCGCGAGGTGCTCTACCTGCTCGGCGTCATCATCTACCTGTTGATGATGGCCACCGCCTTCCTCGGCTACACCCTGCCGTGGGGCCAGATGAGCTTCTGGGGCGCCACCGTCATCACCAACATCCTGGCGGCGATCCCGGTCGTCGGCGACACGATCCAGAGCCTGCTCTGGGGCGGCTACTCGGTCGGCAACCCGACCATCAACCGCTTCTTCTCGCTGCACTTCCTGCTGCCGTGGATGATCGCCGGCGTCGTCGTCCTGCACGTCTGGGCGCTGCACGTCACGGGCCAGAACAACCCGGCCGGCATCCCGATCAAGTCGAGCAAGGATGCCGTGCCCTTCACCCCCTACGCGACCATCAAGGACGTGTTCGCGGTGGTGGTGTTCATGATCCTGTTCGCGTGGTTCATCTTCTACCAGCCGAACTATCTCGGCCACGCCGACAACTATGTCCCGGCCAACCCGTCGGTGACGCCCGCGCACATCGTGCCGGAATGGTACTTCCTGCCCTTCTACGCGATCCTGCGCGCGGTGCCGGATAAGCTCGGCGGCGTCATCCTGATGTTCGGCGCGGTGCTGATCCTGGCCTTCGCGCCCTGGCTCGACACCTCGCGGGTCCGCTCCTGCAACTACCGCCCGGTCTACCGCGTGTTCTTCTGGGTGTTCCTGGTCAACGCCATCCTGCTCGGCTGGCTCGGCGCCAAGCCCCCGGAGGGCGGCTACGTCCTCGCCTCGCGGATCTGCACCGTCTACTACTTCGCCCACTTCCTCATCGTCATGCCGCTGGTCGGCCTGTTCGAGACACCGGACCGTCTGCCGGGCTCGATCCTCGAGACCGTGACCGGTCCGGGCAAGCAGGTGAGCGGATCCGGCATGCCCGTGGGTGCTGCGGCCGAACCGGCCAAGCGCGCCTAGGGCCAGAGGGAGAGAACAACGATGCGCATCGCACGCCTCGCCGCCGCGGCTCTACTCGCGGCCTCCCTCGGTGCCGGCTCGGCCGTCGCCGACGACGGCCACGGCACCAATCCGCCGCGGGAGAAGTGGAGCTTCGCCGGCATGTTCGGCCGGTTCGATCAGGCGCAGCTCCAGCGCGGCTTCCAAGTCTACAAGGAAGTCTGCGCGAACTGTCACTCCATGCGGCTCGTCGCCTTCCGCAACCTCGCGGAGCCGGGCGGCCCGGGCTTCACGGAAGGGCAGGTCAAGGCGCTCGCCGAGACCTACAGCGTCAAGGAGCTCGACGATTCGGGTTCCGAGAAGGAGCGTCCGGCCCGTCCGGCCGACCGCTTCCCGCCGCCCTTCCCGAACGACAAGGCCGCTGCCGCCGCCAACGGCGGCAAGGCGCCGCCGGACTTCTCGGTGCTGGCCAAGGCCCGCACCTACGAGCGCGGCTTCCCGCTCTTCGTCTTCGATGCACTGCCCTTCACCGGCTATTCCGAGCAGGGCGTCGACTACATCCACGCGCTCCTGAACGGCTACGAGGAGGCTCCGAAGGGCTTCACGATGCCGGACAGCGGCTACTACAACAAATACTATCCCGGCCACGTGATCGCGATGCCGAACCCGCTCAGTGATGGGCAGATCATCTACCCGAAGAACGACAAGGGCGAGGCGGTCGTGCCGGAGACGGTCGATCAGTATTCGCGCGACGTGTCGGCCTTCATGGCCTGGGCGGCCGAGCCGCACATGATGGCGCGCAAGGCGCTGGGCCTGCGCGTGATCCTGTTCCTCATCGTGCTGGCCGGTCTGCTCTACTACGTGAAGAAGCAGATCTGGAAGAAGGTCGGCGGCGAGGTGCACGGCCTCCAGCCCGAGCTGCACAAGACCTACTGATCCGCTCATAACGATCGACGACGAACGGGCCCCGCGCGGGCCCGTTTGCGTGTCGAGGGAGGCCTGCGTTAAGGGTTTCCCATCGCCGGACGAGCCGATCCGCGCGCATTCAAAACGTCATTGCCGATCCTTATGCCCGGTCTCGCGAGAAAATCGCGCGGCGCGGGCTGCGAGAGTGTCGGCCACACCACAAGGGATTCTTGCATGACGGCAGCGGTTCTCGGCGTGATCGGCGGCTCGGGCGTCTACGACCTGCCCGGCCTGGAGGATGTCCGCGAGGAGACGATCGCCTCGCCCTGGGGCGAACCCTCCGACGCGCTGCGCATCGGCCGCATCGGTCAGACCAAGGTGGTGTTTCTGGCCCGGCACGGACGCGGCCACCGCTTCTCGCCCACCGGCATCAATTACCGCGCCAATATCGACGTGCTGAAGCGCGCGGGCGTCACCGATATCGTCTCGCTCTCCGCCTGCGGCTCGTTCCGCAACGAGCTGCATCCGGGCCTGTTCGTGCTGGTCGATCAGTTCGTGGACCGCACCTTCGGCCGCGCGACCTCGTTCTTCGGCAATGGCTGCGTCGCCCACGTGCCCTTCGCCCACCCGGTCGGGCCGGCCCTGCAGAAGCGCATCGCCGCGGCGGCGGAAGCCGAGGGCATCTCGGTGCACAGGGGCGGCACCTATGTCTGCATGGAGGGGCCGCAATTCTCGACTCTCGCCGAGTCGAAGCACTACAAGGCAGCGAATTTCGACGTGATCGGCATGACCAACATGCCCGAGGCCAAGCTCGCCCGCGAGGCCGAGATCACCTACGCCACCATCGCCATGGTCACGGATTACGATTGCTGGCATCCGAGCCACGACAGCGTGGACGTCGCCTCGGTGGTCGCCGTGGCCCGCGCCAATGCCGGCAAGGCGGCGCAGCTGGTCGCCCGCGTCGCCCGCGACTTCCCGGCCGAGCGCGAGGATTGCCCGGCCGGCTCGCACCGGGCGCTGGACGGCGCGATCATGACGGCGCCCGCCCATCGCGATCCGGAGCTGGTGGCAAAGCTCGATGCCGTGGCCGGGCGGGTGCTGAACGTCTGACGCGCTTCTTCGACGGACCGTCGAAGCGGTCGAAAACGCGTTCCCCTCTCCCCATCTGCGAGAGAGGGGCTCTCGCGGTGGTGGCAGGTGTCTACGGAAAGCCTCAGCGGGCGCAGCCGGCGGCGCGCTCCTGGCGCTGGATGTCGGCGATGTCGGCGCGCTGGCGGGCGGAGAGCGGCACGTCGGCCAGCTCGTCGTACTTGCAGCCGGCATTGCCGAAGGCGCGGATCGCCCGCTCGGTGCGGAAGCAGTAGCCGGCATCCTTGTAGATCGCGTTGCGCTCGCCCCACAGCTCGTCGCAGGGGAAAGCCGCCAGAGCGGGCGAGGCCGTGATCGACAGGAGAAGCGCAGCGGTCAGTCGACGCATGAAACGGGCTCCGATCCACCGGAGCACGGATGTCCTCAGGCGGTCTTGAGGGTCAGCGAACGGCTCGGCTCGCGGCCGAACCCCTGGATCTCCAGACGGTCGCCCGCGATCTCGACGATGGCGAAAGCCGAGCTGTCCGGCGTGTCTACCATGCCGTGAAAGTTGACGTAGTGAATTCCGTCCCGCTCGATGTAGTTGCCCTTATGATTGTGGCCGTTGAAGTAGGCGATCACGTGCGGCTGGCGGGCAAGAAGCGCGGTGAGGCGGTTCGCATCCCACAGATTGTGCGGGTTGTCCGGCGCGACCGGGTAGTGGTTGATTACGACGACGCGCTCGCCGGCCGCGCGCGCTGCCCGCAGGCACCCCTCCAGCCAAGCGAACTGTGATTCGCCAAGGGAGCCATTCCAGGGCTTGGCGTTGACGAGGCCCGCGGCCTCGGCCTGCTGCAGCCGCTCCGCGGCGAGCTGCCGGCGCGGATCGTCCGGCGGGGGGGCAAACAGCGACACGTCGTTGCCGTCGAGGACGACGAAGCGGATGTCGCTGGCAGCGAAGTCATAGGACGGGCTCGCCATCCCGAGCAGGCTCGCCACCCGGCCGCGATGCTCGGGCGCCACGTCGAAATCGTGGTTGCCGAGCACGAAGCGGGTCTCGTGGCGAAGCGTCCGATAGATCGGCAGGATCTTGTCGTAGCTCGCCACGTCGCGGTCGATGGTATCGCCGAGCGTCACGACGAAGCTGAGGTCCTCCCGGTTCAGGGCGGAGACCGCCGCTCGCATCTTGTCGAGACTGTTGGCGTAGTACCGGCCGAGGGTCAAATTCGGCGGCGCCTCGGCATATTGCGGGTCGGCGATCACGCCGAAGCGCAACCGGGCGCCGGCGGCTCCGGCCCTGCTGGCCATGAGCGCAGCGCTTGCGGCGAGGACGGAACGGCGGGACAACATGGCGACTCCTCACGGCCGGGCGAGGGCGGGAGGCTGGCCCCGCCGCATGACCGCCGGATGACGGGCGCGTCGGTTCATGGCGGGGGCCGGCGCCAAAACCCTTCCCCCGACGGGGCATTCCACACTACAAGGCGGGCGCGGCCGGTCACGGAGGCCCGCCGACCGTTCCAGGATCAGATATCCAGCACGCGATGCGTACAGCCAGCATCAGCCGCCGCACGGCGGAGACCGACGTTTCCGTCTCGATCGATCTCGACGGCACCGGCAAGGCCGAGATCTCGACCGGCGTCGGCTTTCTCGACCACATGCTGGAGCTGTTCGCCCGGCACGGCCTGTTCGACGTGACGATCAAGGTCGAGGGCGACCTCCACGTCGATCAGCACCACACCACCGAGGATACCGGCATCGCGCTGGGTCAGGCGGTGGCGAAGGCACTCGGCGACAAGCGCGGCATCGCCCGCTACGCCGATATCCACCTGCCGATGGACGAAACGCTGAGCCGCATCGCGATCGACATCTCCGGTCGTCCGTTCCTGGTCTTCCGTACGAGCTTTCGCGTGGAGAAGATCGGTCAGTTCGACACCGAATTGGTGCGGGAGTTCTTCCAGGCGTTCGCGATGAACGCCGGTATTACGCTGCACGTCGAGACATTCTACGGCGAGAATGCACATCACATCGCCGAGAGCGTGTTCAAGGGTTTGGCCCGGACCTTGCGGAAGGCGGTCGCCATCGACCCACGCGAGGAGGGCCGCGTTCCCTCGACCAAGGGATCGCTCTGAGACCGTTCGAGGAGGAGCGAGAATGCGGACCTATACGCTGCACCTTCCCGAGGGCTCGGTTCGCGGGGATCCCCGCGCTCTGGAGCAGGCGCACGTCGTGCGCGACGGCTTCTCCTGGGGGGCCTTCGCCTTCACGGTCCTGTGGTTCGTGCGTCACCGCCTCTGGCTGGCGGCGCTCCTGGTGCTGGTCGGGCTCGTCGTGCTCGCACTCGCCGGCCGGGCGCTCGGCCTCTCGCCCTTCGCGGCGCTGGTCGTCACGGGGCTCGCAAGTCTACTGATCGGCATGGAAGCCCCGAGCCTGCGCCGCTGGACCTATGGGCGCCGCGGCAAGCCTGCGCGGGACGCGGTGATGGCGGGCTCCCAGGAAGAGGCCGAGTTGAAGGCCGCCGCCCGCTGGCTCGATGCCGACGCGGCCCCGGGCGCCGCAACGGGTGCCGAGACCACCACCATGACGCGCCCGACCCACCGCCGCAGCGACGACGCGGTGATCGGCCTTTTTCCCGCGAGCGAGGGTGGACGGTGAGCGAACAGACCGTCGCGATCATCGATTACGGTTCGGGCAACCTCCACTCGGCGGCCAAGGCCTTCGAGCGCGCGGCCCGCGAGGCCGGGCTCGACGGCACCCGCATCCTCGTCACGGACGTGCCGGAGGCGGTGGCCGGAGCCGACCGCGTCGTGCTGCCCGGCGTCGGCGCCTACGCCGATTGTCGCCGCGGCCTCGACGCGGTGCCCGGCATGGTCGAGGCCATGACCGAGGCCGTCAAGACTCAAGGTAAGCCGTTTCTCGGCATCTGCGTCGGCATGCAGCTCATGGCGAGCCGCGGCCTCGAATACGAGGAGACCGCGGGGCTGAACTGGATCCCCGGCGACGTTGCCCCGATCGAGCCCGCCGACCCGGCCCTCAAGATTCCGCATATGGGCTGGAACACCCTGTATCTCGACCGCGAGCACGCGCTGCTGCGCGACATCGCGATCGGGGAGGGCGGGCTCCACGCCTACTTCGTCCACAGCTTCGCGCTGCGCGCCGCCGAGCCGGCGGACGTGGTCGCCCATGCCGAGTACGGCGGCCCGGTCACGGCGATGGTCGCGCGCGACAACATCGCCGGCACCCAGTTCCACCCCGAGAAGAGCCAGCGCCTCGGCCTCGCCCTCCTCGGCAACTTCCTGCGCTGGCGCCCCTGAGGGCGCCCGCTTTCCGACACACCGTTTCCGGCGAGTCCTCGCGTGATCCTGTATCCGGCCATCGACCTCAAGGAAGGGCGCTGCGTCCGCCTCGTTCAGGGCGACATGGCGCAGGCCAAGGTCTTCAACGACGATCCCGCGGCCCAGGCCGAAGCCTTCGAGATGCAGGGCTTCTCCTGGCTGCACGTGGTCGATCTCGACGGAGCCTTCGCCGGCGCGCCGCGCAACGCCGCCGCCGTCGACGCGATCCTGGCTCGGATCAAGCTGCCGGTGCAGCTCGGCGGCGGCGTACGCGAGATGCGCACCCTTGAAGGCTGGCTGGAGAAGGGCGTGAGCCGGGTCATCATCGGCACCGCGGCGGTGCGCGACCCCGCCTTCGTGCACGAGGCAGCTCGCCGCCATCCGGGGCGCATCGCCGTCGGCATCGACGCCAAGGACGGGCGCGTCGCGGTCGAGGGCTGGGCGCAGACCTCCAGCATGACGGCGGAGGAGCTCGGTCGCCGCTTCGAGGATGCGGGCGTCGCCGCCATTATCTACACCGACATCGCCCGCGACGGCATCCTCAAGGGCCTCAACATCGAGATGACGCTGGCCCTGGCCTCGGCCGTCAAAATCCCCGTCATCGCCTCGGGCGGCCTCGCCTCGATGGCGGATGTCGAGCGCCTGCTGGAGCCCGACTGCGCCGTGCTCGCCGGCGCGATCACCGGCCGCGCGCTCTACGACGGCCGTATTGACCCGAAGGAGGCGCTGGCGGCCATCGCCCGCGCCAAGGGAAGCGCCGCGTGATCGCGCGCTTCGACCGCCGGCCCCGTCAGCCTGAAGGCATCTGAGCGTGCTCAAGACCCGCATCATTCCCTGCCTCGACGTGAAGGACGGGCGCGTCGTGAAGGGCGTGCAGTTCCTCGAACTGCGCGATGCCGGCGATCCGGTCGAGTCGGCCAAGGCCTACGATGCGGCCGGCGCCGACGAACTCTGCTTCCTCGACATCACCGCGAGCCACGAGGACCGCGGCACCCTGCTCGACGTGGTGAGCCGCACCGCCGAGGCCTGCTTCATGCCGCTCACCGTCGGCGGCGGTGTCCGCACGGTGTCCGACGTCCGCACCCTGCTGCTCGCGGGCGCCGACAAGGTCGGCATCAACACGGCGGCGGTGAAGAACCCCGATTTCGTCGCCGAGGCGGCGGAGAAGTTTGGCGACCAGTGCATCGTCGTGGCGATCGACGCCAAGCGCGTCTCCGCGCCCGGCGAGGCCGCGCGCTGGGAGATCTTCACTCATGGCGGGCGCAACCCGACCGGCATCGACGCGGTCGAATTCGCACGCAAGGTTTCCGAGCGGGGGGCGGGCGAACTTCTCGTCACCTCCATGGACAAGGACGGCACCCGCTCCGGCTACGACCTCGCGCTCACCCGCGCCATCGCCGATGCGGTGAAGGTGCCGGTGATCGCCTCGGGCGGCGTCGGCGGGCTCGACGACCTCGTGGCGGGCGTGCGCGACGGCGGGGCGAGCGCGGTGCTGGCCGCCTCGATCTTCCATTTCGGCCAGCACACGGTCGGCGAGGCGAAAAGCCATATGGCCGCCGCCGGCCTTGCGATGCGGCTCGATCCGTAACGGGTATCCGGTGCGCGGCTGCCCGCGCCCCTTGACCGGGGGGCGGAGCCTGCGCAGGGTCCGGTGCAACGGTGTCCGATCATGCGATGCCGCATGATAACGGTTCCGTTTGCACGCCTTATGACGAAGTTCAGCCTCGACGACCTCGCTGCCCTCGTGGACAGCCGCGCCGGCACGCCGCCCGAGTCCTCCTACACGGCAAAGCTCCTTTCCGAGGGGCCAGCCAAGGCGGCCAAGAAGCTCGGCGAGGAGGCGGTCGAGGCGGCCATCGCCGCTGTGCAGGGTGACCGTAAGGCGCTGGTGTCGGAGGCGGCGGACGTGCTCTACCACCTCGTCGTGACGCTGAAGGCGGCCGGCGTCCCCCTCGACGACGTGATGACGGAGCTCGGACGGCGCACGGCGCAGAGCGGGCTCGCCGAGAAGGCGGCGCGGAGGCATACATGATCGGCGCCCCGATCCCGCCGGCCGGGATCGAACCGGAAGAGCGCCAGAATCCGGTGACCGGCCAGGGCCCTGGTCGCCTCTCGCCCTACCGGATCTTCGCCCGCGAAGAGTGGGCCCAGCTTCGCGCGGACACCCCGCTGACGCTGACGGCCGAGGATATCGGCCGGCTGCAGAGCCTCAACGACCCGATCTCGATCGAGGAGGTCGTGGCGATCTACCTGCCGCTCTCGCGCCTGCTCTCGCTCTACGTCGCGGCGACGCAGGGGCTGTTCAAGGCGACGCAGCGCTTCCTGCTCGCCGAGCACGATACCAAGGTGCCCTACATCATCGGGCTCGCCGGCTCGGTGGCGGTCGGCAAATCGACGACCGCGCGGGTGCTGAAAGCCCTGCTCGCGCGCTGGCCCAACACCCCCAAGGTCGATCTCATCACGACCGACGGTTTCCTCCACCCCAACGCCGAATTGCAGCGCATGGGCGCGATGGAGCGGAAAGGGTTTCCCGAGAGCTACGACAGCGCCGCGCTGCTGCGCTTCCTCGCCGACATCAAGGCCGGCCACAAGCGGGTGTCGGCGCCAGTCTATTCCCACCTCGTCTACGACGTGGTGCCCGGCGAGGAGCAGGTGATCGAATCGCCCGACATCCTGATCGTCGAGGGCCTGAACGTCCTCCAGCCGGCCCGCCTGCCGCGCGACGGCACCGCGATCCCCTTCGTCTCCGACTTCTTCGACTTCTCGATCTACCTCGACGGGCACGAGGACGACCTGCACCGCTGGTACGTCAACCGCTTCCTCCGCCTGCGCCAGACCGCGTTCCGCGATCCGCTCTCCTACTTCCGCAAATACGCCGAGGTCGCCGAGAACGAGGCGCTTGAGATCGCCGACCGCCTCTGGACGACGATCAACCTGCCGAACCTGCGCGACAACATCCTGCCCACCCGCCAGCGGGCGAGCCTGATTCTGGCCAAGGGACCGAGCCATCGCATCGAGAGCGTGGCGCTGCGGCGGCTGTGACCGGCGCCGCTCAATAGCTCGGCCATAGCCCCCGCGTCGCGAGTTCGAGCATGTGGCCGTCCGGATCGCGAAAATAGAGGCTCGTCGCCCCGCCCGGCCACGCGACACGCCCTTCGACGGCGACACCCCGGGACGCGAGCTTCGCCTCCCACGCAGGCAGGTCATCTTCGGTCGTACCGAAACAGAGATGCAGCGGCCCTGTCCCGTCATGCGGTGGGATCGACCCGCCATGCAGGCGCTGCGCAGACACAGATGCGCCGCGCCTAAACAGCAGAAGCACGTTCTGCCCGCCGACATCGTAGGCACAGAGTGTCTCCGATGTCAGGACGCGCTCGAGACCGATGACGGTTTCATAGAACTCGTGGGCTCTCTGTAAATCATCGACGTACAGCGCCGTCTCCAAGATGCGATTTGGCCGCAGCATCGCCGAGGGTCTTGTTCCATCGATGGCGCGACGTGGATCGGCGCGCACCGCATTCTCCTCCGATCTGGTTGATTGTGAACCGCAACCCCGGTGGAAAACACCGGGGATAACCCACCAAACGGCTCAGCTTGCCCGCAAATTGCCCCCGCTTGCCCTGGGGATGCCACAACCTCGGCCGTGTTTGCGCCACATCCTCGGGGCGTAAGTGTTGCCCATACGCCGCTGGCGCCATCACGAAGAGTGAGCGACGACAACGATGCAGGGCCGTACGATCGGATCTCCGCGTACTTCCTCGATGCCGCGCAAGAGCGGGCGTCCCATACCGTCCGCCGACGTGATCACCCTCAATGCCCGCACGGGTCGCGATCACGGCAGCCGCACGGCTCTGGTGCGTTCCATCCTCTCCATGACTCTTCTCGCCGGGGGCCTGAGCGCGGTTCTGCTCAATGCCGGCACCGATCTCGGCCGGGCCGAGGCCTCCACCAAGGTGTCCGATCTGGCCATGCCGAAGCCGCGGCTTCAGGCGCTGGCGCCGGAAAGCCCGGTTCCGTCGGTCCTGGCAGCGTCCGCGAGCTTCCATCCCGTGGGCGACCTCGACACCGAACTCGGCGCCAACACGGTCGACCGCGTCTCCTACGACTTCCTGCTCTCCCAGACCTCGACCGGCGATCCGAACGACATCCTCGAATTCGGCCCGATGAAGATCCGCCGCCATCTCGTGCAGACGATCGTCAAGGCGGCTCAGGCGGTCCAGACCGATCCGGTTCTGCTCATGGCGGTGGCCGACAAGGAGTCGAGCTTCATCACCGCCGTCCAGGCCAAGACGTCGTCCGCTACCGGCCTGTTCCAGTTCATCGAGCGCACGTGGCTCGGCGTGATCCGCGACTTCGGACCCAAGTACGGGTACGAGAAGGAGGCCGCCTCGGTGGTGCCGGACGCCAACGACAAGCCGTCGATTCAGGACCAGGCCGAGCGCAGCCGCATCCTCGACCTGCGCCGCGACCCTTACCTGTCGGCGGTCATGGCCGGTGAGATGCTGAAGCGCGACGCGGCGCGCATCGCCCTGAAGATCGGCCGCGAACTCTCCCTCGGCGAGGTCTATCTCGCCCACTTCCTCGGACCGGACGACGCCGAGAACTTCCTGTCCCAGGTGGTCGACAAGCCGACCGCCGCGGCGGCGACCCTGCTGCCCGGTCCGGCCCGGGCCAACCGCTCGATCTTCTTTGCCGGCACCACCGGTCGTGGCCGGCATCGCAAGCCCGCCAGCCTCTCGGTCGCTCAGGTCCACCAGAAGTTCGAGGCGATGATGAGCACCCGCGGTGACCGCTATCGCGACGTGCGCAGCGTGGCCGGGCTCGTGACCCTCGCCAATGCCGAGGCGGCACAATAGGGCATAGGCCGCGGCCGCCCGTCGCGCGGCAGGCCTGCGTCGGTGAAAATCTCCCTTCGACGCAACTGAGCGGCACCCGCCCGCTTTGTTGTGCTGTGCGGCGCCCCAAGCCTTCGCATTCCGCGAGAGCTCCTCCGCCGCCCGGATGCGCGAGAGAGGATCGTTTCGCCTTGAACGACTCGTTTCGAGACCGATCGCATCGAGGGTTCGCCGATGATCCTCTTTTGCCCGGAATGAAGCTCGATCAGATCGGGCAGGCGCTCGCCTCCTGCTACGATAACCTCGTGGCCGAGGGCATCCCCGATCACTTGGCCGCTCTGGTCCGGCGCGTCGATCACGCCGAGCGCGCCCGCTCCGCCGAAGCCGAGCGTCCGGATTCCCGTATCGCTCTGGTGGTCGAGGATGAGCGCGACACCCGCGAATTGGCTGAGAGCGTGCTGGAAGAGACCGAGATGCGTGTGATCGGCTGCGACAGCGCCGAGCACGCCCTGAAGGTCCTGCGCGAGCAGGGCGGCGAGGTGGCCCTCGTTTTCGCCGATATCCGGCTCGCCGGCGCCATGGACGGCCTCCAGCTCGCCCGCGCCATCGCGACTCTCTGGCCGCGCACCCGGCTGGTCGTGACCTCCGGTGTCGAGCCGGAGCCCGGCGTCGCGCTTCCCGAGGGGGCGGTCTTCATTCCGAAGCCGTGGCGCGCGCTCGACGTTCTGGTCGAGGCCGAACGGGCCGCACGCGACCCGTCGCCCCCGGTGAGCTGATCGGCTGAGCCGGTCGTGCGCGGCAATTCCGGGTCGAATCGAACCGACCTGCGCGCCGAACGCTTCTCAGGCCGCGATCGCCTCACCCCGACGGCGCCGGGGCAGGAAGAACAAAGCTGCGCCGATCAGGCCCAGGATGCCCGCGCCCGTGCCGACATAGACGAGTTCCCGGTCGGTCTGCTCCTGATACGCCGTGTCGTCCAGGACGACGACGTTTTCGCTCTCCTTCGACGATCCGGCTTCGCCGGGGATGTACTTGATCGGGAGCGTATCGGCGGCCAAGCGATTGTCGACGATGAGCTTGTCGGCGAGGGCATGAGAAATCGACACTTCCTCGACTTTTCGCGTGATTCCGCTGCCATCGGTCCAGCTGAGGTCGAGCTTGTAGCTCGTTCCTCCGCGGCGACGCTTCACCCGGGTCGCGCTCTCGATCGTCGCCTCGGTCTGAACCCCCATCGCCATCACGTCCTGGCGGCGATTGCCGTCCTGCCAACAGGCGACGGCCACAATCGGCCCGCCGATGGCACAGAGAATCGTGAGCCACTTCAGTTTGCCGAGGATCCAACCCACCATGCCTTCGACCTCTCCTAAGCTTTGAGGTGCTCAGGCTAGGATAAAAGGCCGAAGATATCAAACTCGCGGCAGATTAGCTTTGTTCCGAGACGGAATTATCGCGAGCGCTCAGATTTTTTAGCTATGCCTTAGCCGTCCCGGGTTCGGCTTGATCGCCGCCGTATCACCCGGCGAATCGGTTGATCGGCGTCATTGCCTCGCAAGCGCACGTCACATTTCTCGAGCGGCAACCAATCATGCGCGCCGGAGGACGGGCTTACGAAGCCTATCTCCGTGCCGACAACGCCGCTGCGCTGTGGAGAGGGGCTCTGTCGTTGTGGCTGGCTATCCCGGTTCTAGCCCTTCGGGAGTAACCGCCGCCGAACGGTCAAGCTCATGTGAGCCCCCGCACGGCCAAATCGTGGAAAATCCGTAAACAGCAGGGAACCGAGCAAGCACAGTCACGCTTGTAACAGCAAAGATTACTGCACAGGTAGGCACCTGCGATGAAGACCTTGGCATCTGTTCTCGCCGGCGTTGTCGGCGTGTGTGTCCTCGCGACCAACGTCGCCAGCGCATCTCCCTACGATCCGTTCGGATCCGACGGTGACGATTACGATCAGGAGCAATCGTCGCCGGGCGGCTGGCCTGTCTACGACCCCTATGCCAACCGGCGGGGTTCCAGCGCCCAGGGTTACGGGCAGGGCTACGGCGAGGCCGAGGCTGCTCAGGCTCAGGTCGCCCGCATCCCGCGCGAAATCGTGCCCTACAGCACCCGTTACGCACCGGGCACGATCGTCGTCTCGACGGCCGAGCGTCGGCTCTACTACGTATTGCCGGACGGACAAGCCGTTCGCTACGGCGTCGGCGTCGGACGGCCCGGTTTCACTTGGAGCGGCGTGAACAAGATCACCGCCAAGCGCGAGTGGCCGAGCTGGACGCCTCCGGCTGCGATGCTGGCCCGCCGCCCCGATCTGCCGCGCTACATGGCCGGCGGCATCGAGAACCCGCTGGGTGCCCGGGCGATGTATATCGGTCGGTCCGAGTATCGGATCCACGGCTCCAACGAGCCGGATACGATCGGTCAGGCGGTCTCCTCGGGCTGCATTCGGATGACCAACGAGGATGTGACCGATCTCTATTCCCGCGTGAAGGTTGGCGCCACCGTGGTGGTCAACTGACGTTCCTCCCCAATCGAGTCACGGGAAGAGAGCTGCGGCAGTCTTATCCGCCGCAGCTCTTCTCGCGTTTCATCGACCGGCTGCAGCCTGCCCGCTTTCCTTCAGAGCCGTGCGTCGACCGCTACGGGGCAACCCGGCCGACGGCGGTCTGCGGGCCGTTCATGAAGGAGACCGGCATGTCGCAGAAGCAGCGGGCGCCGAGGGGGCGCGGCCCCGGCAGAGGGCAGGAGAACGGCTGAAGGCCGCTGATACCGGACTGCACGGCGTCGCAGTTCAGACCCATGGCCCGACGTGGCGGACCGCCCCAATCGCGCTGCGCACGGGCGCGCGGCGGCGGTGCATCGTAGCCGTCGTCGTAATACTGGGCGTGTGCGGGCGCGAGGCTTCCGGCCGCAAGCGCGATCAGGGCTGCAAGGCCGAGTGTGCGAACGGAACGCATCGTGTCCATAACCTCCTGTGGGCCGCCCGCTCGGAGCCGGCAAGGCGTTGAGCCTTGCTTTGCCCGGGCGGCGGAAAAGAGGCGAAGCGAGCGACGCAGGGACCAAAACAGGCCCGATACAGGAACGGCCCACTCCGTCGGGAGCGGGCCGTCAAGATCGTGACAGGGCGGGGGCGAAGCCGCCGATGGTGTTACGAGGTCGCCTTCTGCGCGTCGTTGGCGTTCTCGCGAGCGGTCTCGACGCCCTGCTCGTAGGCCTGCCGGGCCTCGGCAGCACCCTGCTGCATCGCGCTCTTGGCATTCTCGGCGCTCTGCTGAAACGCGCTCTGGGCGAGACCGCCGAACTCCTTGGCCTGCGCCTGGATCGCCGCGAACTGCGCGCGGACGAACTCCGCTTGGTGCTGCATCGCCTCCTGCACGTCCCGGGCGCGCACCAGTTTCTGAGCGAGGTCGAACGCGGCGTTCACGTTCTGCTCGGCGTATTCGAAGCCGCGGGTCGAGATGTTGGTGGCGTTGCTGCGGGCGAGGTCCGTCGAACCCTGGACCGTATCCGCCGTACGGCGGGCCGCGCCGATGAACGAGTCGAACGCCTTGCGAGCCTGCTCGACGCTCTTCTCAGCGAAGTCGCGCATCTCGGTGGGAATCTCGTAATTCGGGGTGCTGTTCATGCCTGTCTCCTCTGCTTCGCATTGGACGCTCGTTGTGCGGCGCACAATGTGCAACGCAAAATAGCGCGGGGGTGACCCTTTTTCCACCCCACGAGGGGCGATTAAGGTTACCAGTTGATAAACGTGTGTCGGCAGGTTTCAGTGTCCACGTCCGGCGGCAGTTAAGTTACACGGAGCTGTGTGTTCATGCCCCGATCGACCGTCGGCAGGGCTGTGAAGGGGCGTATGACCAGGGTTCGGATGGCGGACCGCGCGGCGCATGAACTGTCTCCCGGGAGCGAATCGGGTGTTCGCGCCGCGTTCGCACGGTGGCGCGGCGACGCGTCGGTGGCGCATCTCGTCCACGAAGGCGGACCGCTGCTCGTTCTCGATGGATCCGCGGAGCGGATCCTCCACGCAGACGGTGCGGCGCTGGCGCTGCGGGCCGGCATCGCCGACGCGCGCGGCGTCGTCCTTCCCGCTCTGCGCCTGTCCGCGCAGATCGACCGCGCCGGCTCTCTCGATGCACGGCCCCGGATGGTTCGCCTTCGATTCGATCCGAGCGGCGTCGCGGCCCCGGTGGTCGTCCTCGCCGCCAGGGCCGAGATCGAGCCGGGGCATCCGGTTCTTCTCCTGGCTCCGGTCGGGCCCTTGCCGTCTCTGCGGCCGTTCGAGGCTGCGCCGGCGAAGATCGATGATGTGCCGCCGGTCACGGCCCCCTCCGTCGCAGCACTCGAGTCCCCGGCCCCCGAGCCAGACTCGGAGCCGGCTTCTGCTGTGGCCGAGACCGCGGATCGGCCTGCGCGCCTGATCTGGCGCAGCGACGTCGAGGGAGTGTTGACCCATGTCTCGCCCGCGCATCCCGACCTGTCCGAGGCTTTGACCGGCCAATCCTGGACGATGCTCGCCGCCGACGGCGTTATCGACGGCTCGGTGCTGATCGAGGCCCTTTCGGCCCGCAAAACCTTCCGCGCCCTCCCGCTCATCGTGCGCGGGCGAGCCTACGTGCACGCTCTCGAAATCTCGGGCGCCCCCGCGGGCCGCGCGACGGAGGCGTTCTCCGGCTTCACCGGCTTCGCGATCCTCGGAGAACGGCATCCGCGTCCCGTCGAGGATGAAACGCCGGTGCTCGATCACCCGCCCGAGCCGGAGCCCATCCGCGAGCCGGAGGCGGATGCCGGCCTGTCGGTGAACGAGCACGCCGCGTTCCGCGAGGTTGCGCGCATTCTCGGTCTGCGGTTCGCCCCCGACGAGACGGCATCGGACGAGGCACCGATGCCGGCGACGCGAGCGGATGCTCCGGCGGGCAGTTCCGTGATGCCGTTCCCGACGCCGCCGGCCCGGCTCGCCGAGAACGAGATCCGAGCCCGCGCCGCGCTTGCGGAACTGCTCGAAAGCCTGCCGCTGGGCGTGCTGGTCTATCGCGGGACCGAGATCCTGTTCGCCAGCCGCGCCTTTCTCGATCTCACCGGCTATCCGGATCTGCCGGCCCTGCGTCAGGCGGGTTTCGCCTACCTCTTCCGCGGTCTGCCGCCGCGGGATCGCGAGATCATGGGACCGGTTCCCTTCGCTCGGCCCGAAGGCGGCACGGTCGCGCTGTTGGTCGATCGGGCCGGCCTCGTCTGGGAAGGCGTGCCGGCCGAGATCTGTCTCGTCCGCGCGATGCCAGCGACGAATGCCGCGCAATCGCCCGCTGTTCCGACCAATGCCGCCCGATTGCGGGCCGAGAAGGTCCTGGACAGCCTCGAGGAGGGGGTCGTCACCCTCGACGCGGAGGGGCGGGTCGTCGGGCTGAATCCGAGTGCGGCCGAACTCGTCCACGCGCATCCCAAGGAAGTGGTGGGCGGGCGCTTCGCCGACCTGTTCGCGCCGGAGAGCCTGCCGGCCCTCGAGACGGCCGTCACCGCCTCCCGCCGCTCGGGCGCGAGCGAGATCTTCGGGGTGACGCCGCGGACCGGAGCGGCGGCTCTGCGCCTGCGCATCGCCCGCCTGTTGAGCGAGGATGCGCCGGGTTACTGCGCCAGCCTGCGCGAGATACGAGACGAGGCGCCGTCGCCTCCGGATCCGGTCGCGGGCGCGCCCGCGCGTCCGGGCGAGTCGGGAGCGGATGCCGCCTGGAAGGCCAACGCCCTCGCTCGGGTCAGTCGCGAGATCCGTCCCTCGCTCAACGCGATCCTCAGTCTCACCGACATGATGCTGTCCGATCGCTTCGACCGGGCGGACGCCGAACGCCTGGAGGCCTATCTGCGTGAGGTGCGTCTCTCCGGCGGTCGGATCGCCGGCTTGATCGATGATCTGCGCGACCTCGCCGAGATTCAGGCCGGCCGCGGCAAGCTCACCTTCGCCGACCTCGCCCTCAATGATCTGGTTTCCTCCTGTATTACCGCGCAACAGGCGAAGGCGGCGCGCGACCGCATCGTTCTGCGGACCAGCCTCGCTCCCGATCTGCCGAATATGCGGGCGGACGAGCGCTCGATCCGGCAGGCGACGCTGACCGTGCTCGGAAACGCCATCCGCGTGACCGAGGCCGGCGGTCAGGTGATTATCTCGACGACGCTCGCCGAACGCGGTGAACTGGCAGTACGTGTGCGCGACACCGGCACCGGCATGACCGAGGACGAGCTCACGCGCGCCCTCGAACCGTTCCGAGCCGATGTCGGTGCCGAAGCGGAGGGAGAAGAACCGGGCTTCGGACTGACCTTGACCAAGGCCCTGGTTGAGGCCAATCGCGGCCGCTTCCGCATCTCGAGCCGCAAGGACGAGGGCACCTTGGTCGAGATGCTGTTCCCGGCCGCCTGACCCCGCGGCCGGCGATCGATCCGCCGGGGTTCGAGCGACCGCCGGACCGCCAATTCTTGTGAAATGGCAGGCCTTTCGCTGTCTTTCTGAGGAAGCGGAGCGGTTTGTGTCACGCCTCCAGTCAATTACAGCGGCGCGTGCTTGCGACTAATTGCAGAGCTCGACTTTTTGGTGCTTGCCGGGTGTCTTCCACTGCGCTTATGAGTTTTGAGGAAGCCCCGGCTGCGCGGACCTTCGCGATACGATCGGGCACCGGCAGGGAAGAAACCAAATGAGCGAGAAGGTCATCGACGTTCAGGACGCCTGGAAGGAACGGGCGCTGATCGACGAAGCCAAGTACAACGAAATGTATGCGGCCTCCGTCTCCGATCCCGAAGCGTTCTGGGCCGATCACGGCAAGCGGATCGACTGGTCGACGCCGTTCAGCAAGGTCAAGAACACCAGCTTCGCACCGGGCAACGTCTCGATCAAATGGTTTGAGGACGGCAAGACCAATGTCGCTCTCAACTGCATTGATCGCCACCTCGAAACGCGAGGCGATCAGACCGCGATCATCTGGGAAGGAGATGATCCCAACGAGTCGAAGCACATCACCTACCGCCAGTTGCACGCGGAAGTGTGCCGGATGGCCAACGTCCTGCGCAACCGCGGCGTCGGCAAGGGTGATCGCGTCACGCTCTACCTGCCGATGATCCCCGAGGCCGCGTACGCCATGCTGGCCTGCGCGCGGCTCGGCGCCATCCACGCCATCGTCTTCGGCGGCTTCTCCCCGGACTCGCTCGCCAGCCGGATCAAGGGCTGCGGCTCGAAGCTCGTCATCACCGCCGACGAGGGCCTGCGCGGCGGGCGCAAGGTGCCGCTCAAGGCCAATGTCGACGAGGCGATCAAGCGCCTCGACCAGGATCTCGTCGACCACGTCATCGTGGTGAAGCGCACCGGCGGCAATGTGGCGATGGAGCCGGGCCGCGACGTCTACTACCACGAGGCCGCCGAGCAGGTGACGGATGAGTGCCCGGCCGAGGCGGTCGAGGCCGAGCACCCGCTCTTCATTCTCTACACCTCAGGCTCGACCGGCCAGCCGAAGGGCGTGGTGCACACCACCGGCGGCTATCTCGTCTACGCCTCGATGACCCACCAGTACGTCTTCGATTACCACGACGGCGATATCTACTGGTGCACGGCGGATGTCGGCTGGGTCACCGGTCACAGCTACATCGTCTACGGCCCGCTCGCCAACGGCGCGACCACGCTGATGTTCGAGGGCATTCCGACCTACCCGTCGAACTCCCGCTTCTGGGAGGTTGTCGACAAGCACAAGGTCAACATCTTCTACACCGCGCCGACCGCGATCCGCTCGCTCATGGGCGGCGGCGAGGGGCCGGTGAAGAAGACCTCGCGCGCCTCGCTGCGAGTGCTGGGTTCGGTCGGCGAGCCGATCAACCCGGAGGCCTGGGACTGGTACTACCGCGTCGTCGGCGATTCCCGCTGCTCGATCGTCGATACGTGGTGGCAGACCGAGACCGGCGGCATTCTCATCACGCCGCTGCCCGGCGCGACCAAGCTCAAGCCCGGTTCGGCGACCCGGCCCTTCTTCGGTGTGCAGCCGGTGATGGTCGATGCCGAAGGCAAGGAACTCGAGGGCAAGTGCGAGGGCAACCTCTGCATCAAGGACAGCTGGCCGGGCCAGATGCGCACCGTCTACGGCGACCACGAGCGCTTCGAGCAGACTTACTTCTCGACCTACAAGAATCTCTACTTCACCGGCGACGGCGCCCGCCGCGACGAGGACGGCTACTACTGGATCACCGGGCGCGTCGACGACGTCATCAACGTCTCCGGTCACCGCATGGGCACGGCCGAGGTCGAGTCCTCGCTCGTCGCACATCCGAAGGTCTCCGAGGCCGCGGTCGTCGGCTATCCGCACAACGTGAAGGGCCAGGGCATCTACGCCTACGTCACCCTCAACGAGGGCGAGGAGGGCACGGACGAGCTGCGCAAGGAGCTCGTCACCTGGGTCCGCAAGGATATCGGTCCGATCGCGTCGCCCGACCTGATCCAGTTTGCCCCCGGCCTGCCCAAGACCCGCTCGGGCAAGATCATGCGCCGCATCCTGCGCAAGATCGCCGAGGACGATTTCGGCTCGCTCGGCGACACCTCGACGCTGGCGGAGCCGGCGGTGGTCGATGATCTGATCGAGAACCGGCAGAACCGCTCCGCTTGAACGTGTTCCACCGCTCCGGCCGTCTCGCGCGGCCCGAGCGGTTCCACGCACGAGACGCGTATCGTAAAGCGGCGGGGGGAACGCGACAGACGCGCCGGTCGCGTTCCCGCGGGGGCGAATGCCAGCGCCCTGATTGTCATCATCACAGAATAAGCAGCCGATCCCAGCCCGTCGCCGGGCTGAGCCGAGATCGTGCGGGAGGAGATTCATGAGCACCATACAGACGACGGGGCCATCCGCGACGTCGGACACCCGCTCGCTTCACGGGGCGGGCGCCCTCGACATGCCCGAGCCCGATCACCGGCTCGACCGCATCGCCGAGCACCCGATCTTCAAGACGCTGGTTCACGAGCGCACGCGCTTCGGGTGGATTCTCACCGGCCTGATGCTGGTCGTCTATTTCGGCTTCATCGGCCTCATCGCCTTCGACAAGGCGCTGCTCGCCACCAAGGTCGGGGGCACGGCCTCGCTCGGCTTCTACATGGGCATGTTCGTCATCGTCTTCGCCTTCGTGCTGACGGGCATCTACGTCGCCCGCGCCAACACCCGCTACGACCGGCTCTCGGCCGACCTCATCCGGAGCCTCGCCAAGTGATGCGCCTCGTTCCCCTCCTCGGCGCCGGCCTTCTCGCCGCGACCCCGGCGCTTGCCGCCGGGCCGGATCTCGGCGCCGTCCAGCAGCAGGCCACGAACTGGCCCGCGATCTTCATGTTCCTGTTCTTCGTGCTGTTCACCCTCGGTATCACCTACCGGGCGGCGAAGGGCTCGAAGTCGGCCTCCGACTTCTACGCGGCAGGCGGCGGCATCTCGGCGCGCACCAACTCGCTGGCGATTGCCGGCGACTACATGTCGGCGGCCTCCTTCCTCGGCATCTCGGGGCTGGTCTATTCCTCGGGCTTCGACGGGCTGATCTACTCGACGGGCTTCCTCGTCGGCTGGCCGATCGTGCTGTTCCTGATCGCCGAGCGGCTGCGCAATCTCGGCAAGTTCACCTTCGCCGACGTGGCGAGCTTCCGACTCGACCAGACCGCGATCCGCATCATCTCGGCCACCGGCACCCTCGTCGTGGTGGCGTTCTACCTGATCGCGCAGATGGTCGGCGCCGGAAAGCTGATCCAGCTCCTGTTCGGCCTGCCCTACCTCTACGCGGTGGTGATCGTCGGCGCGCTGATGATCATCTACGTGGCCTTCGGCGGCATGAAGGCGACGACCTGGGTGCAGGTCATCAAGGCCTGCCTGCTTCTGGGCGGCGCGACCTTCATGGCCGGCGCCGTGCTCTACAAGTACGGCTTCAGCCCGGAGAAGCTGTTCGCCAGCGCCGTGCAGACGCACCCGAACGGCGAGGCCATCATGGCGCCGGGCGGACTCGTTTCCAATCCGATCGACTCGCTCTCGCTCGGCGTCGGCCTGATGTTCGGCACCGCCGGTCTGCCGCACATCCTGATGCGCTTCTTCACGGTGTCGGACGCCCAGGCTGCGCGGAAGTCGGTGTTCTACGCCACCGGCCTGATCGGCTACTTCTACATCCTCACCTTCATCATCGGCTTCGGCGGCATCGCCCTGCTGATGTCCGACCCGAGCTACTTCAAGCTCGGCGCGGACGGCACGACCTACAACAAGATCAAGGACATGATCGGCGGCACCAACATGGTCGCCGTGAACCTCGCCAACGCGGTGGGCGGGCCGTACTTCCTCGGCTTCATCTCGGCGGTGGCCTTCGCGACAATCCTCGCGGTGGTGGCGGGCCTGACGCTCGCCGGCGCCTCGGCGATCAGCCACGACCTCTACGCGCAGGTTTTCGCCCGCGGGCGGACCACGGAGCGGGCGGAGGTGAACCTCTCCAAGGCTTCCGCCGTCGGCATCGGCATCGTGGCGATCTATCTCGGCTACGTATTCGAGAACCAGAACGTCGCCTTCATGGTCGGCCTCGCTTTCTCCGTGGCGGCGAGCTGCAACTTCCCCGTTCTGGCCATGTCGATCCTTTGGCGCGGCACCACGACCTGGGGTGCGCTCATCGGCGGCCTCGTCGGGCTCGTGGCGGCGGTGGTCATGGTGGTGCTGTCGGATGCGGTGTGGGTGAAGACCTTCGGTCATCCGGCGGCCCTGTTCCCCTACGCGAACCCGGCTCTGTTCTCGATGCCGCTGGCCTTCCTGACGATCTGGGCCGTCTCGAAGATGGACCGGACCCGTCGGGCCGCCCGCGAGCGTGCCGCCTTCGACGCTCAATTCGTGCGCTCGGAGACCGGCATCGGAGCCTCGGGCGCGCACGCGCACTGAGCCTCGAATACGAGCCGATCCTGGAGGGCGCAGCCGACGAGGCTGCGCCCTTTTTCCCGTCCGCCAGAACCTGGCTCGTTACAGGAGCCCAAATCCTGTCAACGACACGCCTTTTGCTGCGATTTACCTATTGGGCCGTTTCGAGGCATGCGGTAACACAAGCGTGTACATGCGCCGAGCGCATGGAACGGGTCGAAGCCGGAGAACCGGACGCCCGCTCACGTGTGACCTGGAGGAACGACAGAGATGGCTGGGGCAACCGCAGTAGCGCGGCCCGGGGAGGCAGTCAGGCCGATGACTGCCGGCGAGAAGAAGGTCATCATGGCCTCCTCGCTCGGGACCGTTTTCGAGTGGTACGATTTCTATCTTTACGGTTCGCTCGCGGCGATCATCGGCGCGCAGTTCTTCTCCGCCTATCCGGAGGCGACGCGCAACATCTTCGCCCTGCTCGCCTTCGCCGCCGGCTTCCTCGTGCGCCCGTTCGGCGCCCTGGTGTTCGGCCGGCTCGGTGACATGGTCGGGCGCAAGTACACCTTCCTCGTCACCATCCTGATCATGGGCATCTCGACCTTCATGGTCGGCCTGCTGCCCTCCTACTCGACACTCGCGGCCTACAATGTCGGCTGGATCGCGCCGGTGACGCTGCTGGCTTTGCGCATGCTCCAGGGCCTCGCCCTCGGCGGCGAGTACGGCGGTGCGGCCGTCTACGTGGCCGAGCACGCCCCGCCCGGACGCCGCGGCTTCTACACCGCCTTCATCCAGACGACGGCGACGCTCGGCCTGCTGCTTTCGCTGATCATCATCCTGTCGACGCAGGGCTACGTGAACAGCGCCTACCCGGCCACCACGGTGACCAACGCGGACGGCACCACGACCACGCTGACCGCCTTCCAGGTCTGGGGCTGGCGCATTCCGTTCCTCGTCTCGGTGGTGCTGCTCGCCATCTCGGTCTGGATCCGACTGCAGATGCAGGAGAGCCCGGCCTTCAAGAAGATGAAGGAGGAGGGGACCCATTCCAAGGCGCCGCTCTCCGAAGCCTTCGGCCAGTGGAAGAACGCCAAGTGGGCGCTGCTCGCCCTCCTCGGCCTCACCGCCGGTCAGGCGGTGGTCTGGTACACCGGCCAGTTCTACGCGCTGTTCTTCCTGCAGAGCATCCTGAAGGTCGATCAGTTCACGGCCAACATCATGATCGCGTGGTCGCTGATCCTCGCCACCGGCGGCTTCCTGTTCTTTGGCAGCCTCTCGGACCGGATCGGCCGCAAGCCGATCATCCTCGGCGGATGCCTGATCGCGGCGCTCACCTACTTCCCGCTGTTCAACATGCTGACCGCCCAGGCCAACCCGGCCCTGCACGCGGCTCAGGCGAACGTGCCGGTGGTGGTGAAGACGAACAAGGACGAGTGCTCGTTCCAGTTCAATCCGGTCGGTACCGCCAAGTTCACCAAGGAGTGCGACGTCGCCAAGGCGCTGCTCGCCCGCTCCGCCGTGAACTACTCCACCGAGAACCAGCCGGCCGGCACGCCGACCGTGGTCAGCATCAACGGCAAGGACTTCCCGGTCGCCGATCCGAACTTCGCCAAGGCGGTGCCGGCGGCGCTGACGGAAGCCGGCTACCCGTCCGCGTCGGCCAACCCGACGGTGATCAAGGCCTCGAACCCGATCGACATCTTCACGGGCCAGAAGCTCGCGGTCGTCGGCATCCTGACGATCCTCGTCCTCTACGTGACGATGGTCTACGGCCCGATCGCCGCCGCGCTGGTGGAGCTGTTCCCGACCCGGATCCGCTACACCTCGATGTCGCTGCCCTACCACATCGGCAACGGCTGGTTCGGCGGTCTTCTGCCCGCCACCGCCTTCGCCATGGTGGCCCAGACCGGCGATATCTATTTCGGCCTCTGGTACCCGATCGTGATCGCGCTCTTCACCTTCGTGATCGGCCTGATCTTCATTCCCGAGACCAAGGACCGGGACATCCTGGCCTGATCGGACCCCGATCCGGCTCGCCAGATGAAGAAGGGCCCCGCCGCGAGGCGGGGCCCTTTCTTTTTCGGCAAACATCGACGTTCCAGGGCATTTTCCGGTCGGCCCCGGCGGCCCGCCGCCACTGGCCGTGATCACCGCCTCATGTCGGCCGGCCGGTACCTTCGGGGGACGGATCAGGGCCCAGCTTGAGCGCCGGACCGTCCAGCCCCGGCGATCTTCGCTTCGATCAAGCGGAGACCGGATCAGTGCCGGAAGTGGCGCACGCCCGTGAACACCATGGCGAGACCCGCCTCGTCGGCGGCGCGGATCACCTCGTCGTCGCGCATCGAGCCACCGGGCTGGATCACGGCGGTGGCGCCGGCCTCGGCCGCGGCGAGAAGGCCGTCGGCGAAGGGGAAGAAGGCGTCCGAGGCCACCGCCGAGCCCTTGGCGAGAGTCTCCGGCAGCCCGAGGCGTTCCGCCGCCTCCGCGGCCTTCCGCGCGGCGGTGATCGAGGAATCGACGCGCGACATCTGCCCGGCGCCGATGCCGACCGTGGCGCCGCCCTTGGCGTAGACGATGGCGTTCGACTTCACGTGCTTGGCCACGCGATAGGCGAAACGCATGTCGGCGAGTTCGCTCTCGCTCGGCGCGCGCCGGGTGACGACCTTCAGCTCCATGTCGTCCACGCTCAGGGCATCCCGGCCCTGGACGAGAAATCCGCCGGCCACGGTGCGGATGGTCTCACCCCTCGCTCGCGGATCGGCGAGGCCGCCGGCGAGCAGGAGCCGCAGGTTCTTCTTGGCGCCGACGATGGCCCTGGCCTCCTCCGAGGCGTCGGGCGCGATGATGACTTCGGTGAAGATCTCCACGATCTTTCGCGCGGCCTCTGCGTCCAGAGGGCGATTGAGAGCGACGATGCCGCCGAAGGCCGAGGTCGGGTCGCAGGCCAGCGCCCGCTCGTAAGCCTCCAGCAGGCTGGCGCCCTCCGCGACGCCGCAGGGATTGGCGTGCTTGATGATCGCCACCGCCGCCGTACGGGCGGGATCGAACTCGGCGACGCATTCGTAGGCCGCGTCGGTGTCGTTGAGGTTGTTGTAGGACAACTCCTTGCCCTGGACCTGCCGGGCGGTGGCGATGCCGGGGCGCAGGGTGCCGGGCAGGCGGTAGAAGGCCGCCGACTGGTGCGGGTTCTCGCCGTAGCGCAGGCCCTGTGCGAGCGTGCCGCCCAGAGCCTTGAAGGTCGGAGCCTCGTCGCTGCTCTCGACCTCGGCGAGCCAGTTGGCGATGGCCGCGTCGTAGGAGGCGGTGCGCGAAAACGCCTTCTGCGCCAGCCGGCGACGGGTCGCGGCGCCGAGCTGACCATCCTGAGCGGCGAGTTCGGCGAGGATGGTCTCGTAGTCCGAGACATCGACCACCACGGCGACGTCGGCGTGGTTCTTGGCCGCCGCACGGATCATGGCAGGGCCGCCGACGTCGATGTTCTCGACGCAGTCGTCGTAGGCCTTGCCGGCCTTCAGCGTCTCCTCGAACGGGTAGAGGTTCACGACGAGCAGGTCGATGGCGCCGATCCCGTGGGCCGCGAGCGCCGCCTGATGCTCGGGATTGTCGCGCACCGCGAGCAAGCCGCCATGGACCGCCGGATGGAGCGTCTTCACCCGACCATCCATCATCTCGGGAAAGCGCGTCAGCTCCGAGACTTCCCGGACCGCGAGCCCCGCCTCGGTCAAAGCCCGGTGGGTGCCGCCGGTCGAGACCAGTTCGACACCGCGCCGGCTCAACGCCGCGGCGAAGTCCGTGAGCCCGGTCTTGTCGGAGACGGAGAGAAGGGCGCGGGTGACCCGGATCTGGTCGCGCGGCATGGGTATGGCCTGTGTCGTCAAACGAGGAATTCGCGCGCGCGGTAGCACGGAACCGACAGGGGCGGCCAGTTGAACCCGAGGGCGTCCGATGACGGAGGCGGCTGTTTCAAACGCAGTATCCGGCCAAGCGGTCAGATCTGCTCGATCCGCCAGCGCACCAGAGCATCCCCGTCCACCGACAGGTGCAGCACGATCTGCGCGGTCCGCCGCGCGCCGACGACGCCCGCGAAGTAGACGCTCTCCTCGATTGCCGGGGTCGCGCCCTCGGCGGTGAATCGCCAGCGCTCGCCGGTCGGCAGACCGAGAATGAGGCTGCCGTCCTCCTGTGGCTGGGCGGCGACGGCGGTATGGAGATGAAAACGCACCGCGACCGGCTGGGGACGCGAGCGGGCGCGCTTGCCCTCGCGAAGGAAGGCATCCTCGCCTTCGAGCCGCACCGGGCCGCTGGAGAGCCGCCAGCGGCGCTCGTGCAGGATACCGAATTCGGCGACGTAGCCGTCGTGGCGAGCGGCGAGGACGGCTGCCCCGTTCTCGGTACGCCGCTCGACCGCGACGGGGCCGGGGCCGCGTAGCACGACGGGGCCGCGGCGCGCGAGCAGCCAGCGCGCGGCGAGCCGGCCGATCCACCAGTCTTCCGGCTGGTCGAGGAAGCGGCAGGAGGAGGTGTCGGCGACCGTCGCGGTCGAGTGTGCGGCGGTACTGCGCGCGGCCCGGCGCAACTCGCCGCCGCTCGCTGGGGTGCCGCAATTGACGACGATGCGCTGCGCCCCGCTCGTCAGCTCGAAGGAGAGGCATCCGGCGCCGGCCTCGCGTGATTGGTCCATCGGCGGCGGCGCGCCGACGTCGCAGACCATGACGATGCGGCCCGTTTCCATCCGGGCGTAGCCGGAATGGGAGGCGTACATCAGTGGCTCGGTACCGGACCCGTCATAGACCAGCAGGGTGGCGAGATGGTCGGCCGCCGTTACGCCCATGCCGTTGAAATGGCTGAGCGAAGCGTCACCGTGGCGGAGCAGGCGCAGGGCGGGCAGCATCCGGTCGACCGCGCGCAGGAGCGCTTCGGGGGGATCGACGCTACGGCTGAGGAAGCTCTGGCGAAGCGGCAGCAGGTCGAGCAGCAGCTCCATCGCGAAGCGCGGATCGCGGGAGCGGTGGCCGCCATCGGGCAGGATCTGCGTGTCGAGCTCGCGTACGAGGATCCGGGTCGCCCGGCGCAGGATCGGCTCGATGCCCTCGCAGCACAGCCCGGCATAGGTCAGGGCCACGGCGGCGAGCAGGCGCGATTGCGGCGGCGCCGAGCGGCGAAGCGAGCGTTCCAGTTCCCGCGCGCCTTTGCCCACCGCCTTGAGGAAGGCCTGGTAGAAGGCGTGGTCGGCGCCCTCCAGCACCAGCGGCGACTGGCACAGGAACGAGATCAGCCGCCGCGAGGCCACCGGCACCGGGCTGGCGCGGGCGGCCTCGCCCCGTCCGTTCATGAAATCGGAGACGAAGGCGCGGGCGTTGGCGCGGGCGAGCGCCGTGTCGGCGGCGCGCAGGTGGCGCAGCCAGCCGAAGCCGTAGAGCGCATCCGCCCATTCGGGGGAGGGGGGATCGTAGTCGAAGGGAGAGCGCCCGCTCACGATTAGCGAGCGGCCGGCGAAGACGAACAGGCCGGAATAGATGTCGTCGGCGAGCGAGGCGTCGCTGGTGCGCAGGTCGTGCGGCGCGATCACGAGACCGGTCACCCGGGCGCGGGTGAGGATCTCGGGCCGCGCCGTGAGCCGCGCCGCCCGCTCGCGGACCGCGCGGACGATCTCGTGACCGAGCAGGCGGTAGAGCTGCCAGCGTTCGGGGCCCCTGCCCAAGCCGTATCCTCCGAGCCTTCCAGACGGGCCGCACGATTTGCCGCTCGGACCCACGCGCGATCGGGCGCCCGGCAGCCGGCTTCGGGCCAAGCTTATGCGCGTCCTCTTAACCGCCCTTTAACGCTGTGTCGTCCTCTCGCGGGCCGGCATCCCCGAAATGCACGGGCCGGAAGAGAGGCGGTTCGATCGCTCAGGTGGGACCGGTTTCGACGGGGCGCGCGGGGTCGGCACCCCATTCCGACCACGAGCCGTCGTAGAGCGCCCGCGGCTCCTTGCCCAACGTTTCGAGGGCCAGCGCCACGATGGCGGCGGTGACGCCGGAGCCGCAGGTGGTGATGACGGGACGGTCGAGATCCACCCCGGCCTCGGCGATCGCCGCGCGCAGCGAAGCCTCGTCCCGCAACCGGCCATTCGCCTGGAGAGCGGCGTAGTGCAGGTTCCGTGCGCCCGGCATGTGGCCGGGACGCACGCCGGGGCGCGGCTCCGCTTCCTCGCCGCGGAAACGCGGCCCGGACCGGGCATCGACCACCTGAGCCGAGCCGTTGGCGAGTGCCCGAGCGATATCGCTCGCATTCGCGACGGCGCCGTTGTCCAGCCGTGCGGTGAAGTGGCGACGGTCGCGCGGGCGACCCGAGCCGTCCTCTGTCGGATAGCCCGCCGCGATCCAGGCGGGCATCCCGCCCTCCAGAAGTTTCACGTCGCGCATGCCGAAGGTCTGGAGCATCCATCGCACCCGCGGCGCCGAGAACAGGCCCATCCCGTCGTAGACGACGACCTGCGCCCCGTCGCCGACGCCGAGCGCGCGCATCTTCGAGGAGAACACCTCGGGCCGCGGCAGCATGTGGGGAAGGGGCGAGTCCGTGTCGCTCATCGCGTCGAGATCGAAGCGGATCGCGCCGGGGATATGAGCGGCCCGGTACTCGGCCTCGGCGTCGCGTCCCTGCGCCGGCAGGTACCAGGAAGCGTCCAGGACGACGATGTCCGGCGCGCTGAGGCGCTGGTGCAGCCAGTCCACCGTGACGAAGGGCGATGCGGTCATGGATGTCCTCGCCTGTGCGCGTAACCGCGGGGAAGACACCACATCCGGCATTGGCGGGAATTCGGCAAGGCCGGGAAGCGGAAACCGCCGCGTCACCGGGTCCCGCCTCAGCGCCTTTCGCGGGCCTGCGGACGGCCCGATCTTCAGGTAAGCCGCGTGCCAGGGCCCACACGGACAGGCGAGGACACGAAACGACGTGCGAGAGACCTATCACATCGAAGTGCTCGGCCCCGAGGAGGCCGACGCGCCGGGGGGCGTCCAGCAACGGATCTCTGTGCGGACATCGAGCCGGGAGGGGGCCGAGGAGCGGGCGCGGCGCCTGTTCGCCCGTGCCCGCGTACCGCAGCGTTCCGGCACCGCCGCGGAAGCGGTGCGGGTGATCGACGGTGCCGGTGTGGAAGTGTTCCGGATGAGCCGGTTCGACGAGGGCTGAGGGCGTTTCGCACGAACGCCCCGGCGCGGAGCGCGCGCCGAGGCTTGGTCCGTCGGCAGCGACCGGGCGGATTATCGCCGGATCGCCCCGTTTCGCGCCGTGACGGGTTCGTCAGGCGAAGGTGCCGTCCCCGAAGGTCGAACGCCCTTCGACCGCGCCGTATTCGAGGTAGTGCTGCAACGGGTTGATGCCGGCCGCCGCCACGTCACCGTAGGCCGCCAGATACTGTTTCGTGCTGAACTGAGCGGAAGGATCGCGGCCCTCCTTCCAGCCGTAGACCAGGTAGTGCTCGAGCGGATCGATGCCGGCCGCCGCCACGTCGGTATAGGCGGCGAGGTAACCCTTCGTGTCGAAGAAGGCATTCGGGTCGCGGCCCTCCCGCCAGCCGTAATTGCGAAAATGCTGGTCGGCGTCGTTGCCGTTGTTGAAGACGTCCTTGTACTGGCTCAGGTAGAACAGGTCGTCGACGAGGGCAAAGGCGTCGCCCTGCACGATGGAGCGGTCGGCGAATGCGAACACTTCGGTGTTCTTGACCGTGTCCGTGGAGTACTGGGCGCCGATCACGGACAGGGTGCCGGCCGACGTGACATTGGCGGCGGCGAAGCTGAAGGCGAAGACGGCCGTGTCGGTGCCGAGCGCGCCGTCGAGGGTGTTGGTGCCCGAACCGCCCGACATCCGGTCGTCGCCGTAATCGCCGAAGACAACGTCGTTGCCTGCGTCGCCGAACAGGGCATCGTTGCCGAGGTCGCCGTCCACGAGGTCGTCGCCGTCGCCGCCCCTGACGGTATCGTTGTCGTCGCCGCCGGCGACGAAGTCGTTGCCCTCGTCGCCGAAGACGAGATCGACGCCCGCCTCGCCGACCAGGAAGTCGTTTCCGAGGCCACCGTAGAGAGCGTCGTCACCAGGATTGCCGGCCGCGTAGTCGTCGCCATCCTGGCCGTAGATCGTGTCGTTGCCGGCCTCGCCGATGATCTGATCGAAGCCGGCCCCGCCGAAGATCGTGTCGATGCCGGGCCCGCCGGCGATGTAATCGAGGTCGCTGCCACCGGTAATGGTGTCGTTTCCGTCCTGGCCATCGATCCGGTTGAAGCCGCCCGGATCGGTGATGACGTCGTTCCCGAGAAGGCCGAGAATGATGTCATCCTCCGGTGTGCCGGTCAGAATATTGTCTCCGTTCGTTCCAGAAATCGTCGCCATCGCACATCTCCTGCCCGAGCGGATTTCGAGCCGCCGTTCTGGCATCCAACGCAGGATTGATGATGTTCCTTCTCGTTGTAGATTTTTTATATGAGGAATATATCTCTATGAATATTTCTTGTCCTATGTGAGCGCTTGGGTGATATTGTTGATTTTTGACGTAGATCATTTGTTTTAATCTATAAGAGTCATTTACGATCGTAGCGAAACATGCTCGCTGCGTAGCCTATGGTCGCAACTGACTGTCGATTCGAGATTGTGACCGTCCGGTAGGCCGGCGAGCTTCAGCAAGCTCCGTCGATGGTGCGTGAACGGAGCGTGCCGCTTTGGTCGAATGCGAGAGGGCGTGCGGCTCTCGCATTGACTTCGCAGGTGCAACGTCGCATATCGCAGCTGCAGCGTCAGCGGCCACACGGGGTCGCTTGAGGGGGCTGCGTGACGGTTCGCGCCTTTCCCGGGTCGCGCCCCGGCCCCTCTCTTCAACGTGCATGCACCCTAGGCCGCCCCATCACGCGGGCAGCCTCCCGGACCGACGGACCTCACTAATTCTCCGAGCGCGTGGCGCCGGATCGCGGGTTCCGCTGCCTTGAAAGTACCGACTTGACCCAATTCACTGATTTCGGCCTCGCTCAGCCCGTGCTCCGCGCGCTGGAAGAGGCCGGCTACGTCACGCCGACCCCAATCCAGGCGCAGGCGGTTCCGCCGGCGATGGAGGGCCGCGACCTCTGCGGCATCGCCCAGACCGGCACCGGCAAGACCGCCGCCTTCGCTCTGCCGATCCTGCATCGCCTGTCGCTCGAGAACCGCCGCGCCCCGCGCCGCGGCTGCCGCGTGCTGGTGCTCTCGCCGACCCGCGAACTCGCGAGCCAGATCGCCGAGAGCTTCTCCGACTACGGCCGGCATCTGCCCTACACCAACACCGTCGTCTTCGGCGGCGTGAACATCAACCGCCAGGAGCGGGCGATCGCGCCGGGCGTCGATATCCTCGTCGCCACGCCGGGCCGGCTCATCGATCTCGTCGACCGCCGGGCGCTGACGCTGGACGGCGTCGAGATCCTCGTCCTCGACGAGGCCGACCAGATGCTCGACCTCGGCTTCATCCACGCGCTCAAGCGGATCGTGAAGATGCTGCCGGCGCGCCGCCAGAGCCTGTTCTTCTCGGCCACCATGCCGAAGAACATCGCCGGCCTCGCCGACCAGTACCTGACCAATCCGGTGCAGGTGGCGGTGACCCCGGTGGCGACCACCGCCGAGCGCGTCGAGCAGCAGGTCATCTTCTGCCATACCGGCGCCAAGCAGGCCCTGCTCAACCACATTCTGCGTGATCCGAAGATCGAGCGCGTGCTCGTCTTCACCCGCACCAAGCACGGCGCGGACCGGGTCGTGCGCGGCCTCGACAAGGCCGGCATCGTCGGCGCGGCGATCCACGGCAACAAGAGCCAACCGCAACGCGAGCGGGCGCTCGCCGCCTTCCGCGACGGCTCCTGCCGCGTGCTGGTGGCCACCGACATCGCCGCGCGCGGCATCGACGTCGAGGGTGTCACCCACGTCGTGAACTACGACCTGCCGAACGTGCCGGAGAGCTACGTCCACCGCATCGGCCGTACGGCCCGCGCCGGGGCGGAAGGTCAGGCGATCTCGTTCTGCAACGACGAGGAGCGCGCCTATCTCCGCGATATCGAGCGGACCACGCGCCAGAAGGTGCCGGTCGCCGGCTTCCCCGAGGGCTTCGTCCCGCCGAGCCGTCAGGAGGCGCAGGACACCGCCGCCGAGGAGGCGCGCCGCCCGCCGCGTCAGCCGCAGGGTCGCCCCGGTCATCGCCAGGGCCGTCCGGGCGGCGGTCGCGGCCAGGGTGGCGAGGGCCGTGGCGAGCCGCGCGGTCACGAGGCGCGCGGCGGCCGTCCCGGCGGTCAGCCGGGCCACCGTCAGGACCAGCGCTCCGGGGCCCCGCGCCCCGATGGTCAGCGGCAGGATCAGCGCCGCCCCGAGCGGGCGGGTGAGGTTCGCCCGCAGGGTGCGCGTCCTCAGGGCGCTCGTCCGAACGACGGCCGCCGCGACGGACGCCCCGCGCGCTCCGGCGGGGGCGAGGGCGGGCGGGCCATCGGCTGGCTCGACCGCGCGCCGCGCTCCTGATCGCGCGAAGGTCTGAGGCGATCCTTTCGGCGCGGGATGCGTTCTATCCCGCGCCGTGCTTGTTCGAAGCGCGGCCCGACAGGAGACAGGCGGGATGCGCTACGAACTTTATCGTGACGCGGGCGGGCAGTGGCGCTGGCGCCTGCGCGTCCAGAACGGCAACGTGATCGCCGATTCCGGCGAGGGCTACATGCGCCGCGAGGATTGCGAGCGCGGCATCGCGCTGGTGAAGAGCAGCGGAGAGGCCTCTATCGTCGACATGACGACGAAGATCGCCTGATACGCTTCGGCCGACCGCGCGGCGCGAATTTCCTGCGCAACCGTTCCCGACCTTCGTGCGTTCACGCTTCCGCGGCGCGCCGGCCTCGGCGCGTCCGATCGCGTTTGCCGCAGAGGGAATGCCCACTTGCTCAAGAAACTTCTCATCGCCGCGCTGATGGTCCTGGGCCTCGCCGCGGTCGCGCCGCAGGGTGCCTCGGCCGCTCCGGTCGGTCCGTCGGCCGCGCTGATGACCGAAACCGCTCCCGCCACCGTCGAGAAAGCGCAGTACTATCGCCGCGGCTGGGGTCCGCGTCCCTATTACGGTCGCCGCTTCTACGGCCCGCGCCCGTTCTACCGTCGTCCGTACTATCGCCGCCCGTACTATGGCCCGCGTCGCTTCTACGGGCCGCGCCGCTTCTACTACTGAGGCGTAGAACCGCGCGGGGGCATCGGCCCCGGTCTTCCGCGTTCGACCATCTGACGAAAAAGCCCGAAGCATCGCTGCTTCGGGCTTTTTCGTTTTTGTGCGTCGGCGGTCCCGCTCCTGTCCGGCGCTTTCCAGAACGCAGTTGTAGCGCCTACTCCGACGCTTGTGATTCGTGCCGAACCCGCGCGTCATACCAGACCTCGTTGAGCGCGACTCACGACGGGTAGCGCCGCTGTCTCGGCCGTGATTCTGTCCTCGGGTTTGGGGCCTGAGGAGGATGCGATGGCCGCTCCCGTACCGCTGCGGTCGGACTTCGATGCCGGATCCTTACGTGCCCTGGCCAAGGGTTCACGCGATCCGGCCCAGACCCGCCGCTTGCTGGCGCTGTCGGTGATCTCGGCGGGCGGCTCGCGCTCGGAGGCGGCCGAGATCGGCGGGGTCGGGCTGCAGACGGTGCGCGACTGGGTCCTGGCCTTCAACGCCGATGGCCCGGACGGGCTGATCGACGGCAAGGCCCCTGGGGCCCGTCCGCGCCTGAACGCCGATCAGCGGGACGTCCTCAAGGCGCTGGTCGAACAGGGGCCGGTTCCCGCCGCTCACGGCGTGGTACGCTGGCGGCTCTGCGATCTGGCCCAGATCCTGTCCGAGGATCACGGCGTGTCGGTTTCCGAGCAGACCCTGAGCCGGGTCTTGCGGGCGATGGGCTACCGCAAGCTCTCGGCCCGTCCGCGCCATCACGCCCAGGACCCGGAGGCCGCGGCCATTTTTAAAAAGACTTCCCCGACCGTCTGGCGGAGATCGCGCAAGCTGTCGGCGGCAAGCCGATAGAGGTCTGGTTCTGCGACGAGGCCCGTGTCGGCCAGAAGAACACGCTGACCCGGCGCTGGGCCAAGCGCGGGACACGCCCCTCAGCCCCAAAGGATCAGCGCACACAGTCGGCCTACATCTTCGGGGCGATCTGCCCGGCCCGGGGCGTCGGCGCGGGTTTGGTCATGCCCCGCTGCACCACCGAGGCGATGGCCCACCACCTCGAAGAGATCTCAGGGACCGTGGCTCCCGGTGCCCACGCCGTGCTCCTCCTCGATCAGGCCGGCTGGCACACGACCAAGAAGCTGCCGGTCCCCGACAACATCACCCTTCTGCCGCTGCCGGCGCGTAGTCCCGAACTCAACCCCGTCGAGAACCTGTGGCAGTTCCTTCGCGACAACTGGCTCGGCAACCGGATCTTCAAATCCTACGCCGATATCCTCGATCACTGCTGCGACGCCTGGAACAAGCTCATCGACCAGCCCTGGCGCATCATGTCCATCGGACTACGCCAATGGACACATGGGTTCTGATCAATGAGGATTGGTATCAGTCGGCCGGTGCATGCTGGCCAATGATCACAGTCGGCTAATGATGCTCGACCTCACAGCGGCATCCTCTAGAACGGGGTCTCATGACGCCCGTGAGCCGCTGCCTGCACAAGGTCGATCATCTCTCTGCTGTTCCGGACAGTTCCGTTGCGGATCGGCTCGACACAGCCCTCAACGAGCTGGAAGGCGCCTATCGCAAGCCGAGCGAGCGCGTGGTCGCGCTGGAAGCTGTCCTGCAGGAGGTTTCCCGGGACAGTCGGAAAAGCGGAACGCCGTTCGGACGGCTCGTCCTGCGATCATTAGAACGCCGGCAAAGTAAAATTGCGCGGTCCTTCTGAATTTCACGTTGTATTACCTTCGTTTGATCTTTGTGTGTTGCGGTTGAGAGACAGATGTGGGACGCTGCATCTCGTATACAGAAAGCAGTTCCCTTCCCGAGACCAGGAACCACCTTGGGGCGCGCTCATCGCAAGGATGACGCGCCCTTCCTTTTTTGGCGGGCGGCGCGCAACTCACTCGGGTGCGGCGTTGAAGGTCGACTCGTTCTTGTCGGCGCCAAACCGAAGCATGGCTTCGATCAAGTGCCGCCACCGTTCTCGGGCACCCGCTTCCCTGCACCGCGCTCGGTAGGCCTCGTCGCGCAATGGGTCGTGTCGAGAGCCCTGTTTCGAAAAGTGCCGGCCGGATGTAGGATCGTGCTCATGTGAGTGGGTCCGCGTGAGACGGTCCCCTCCGGAGGACGCCCCATGATCGATCTCGTGACGCGGCAGCGGCGCGCGATTGCGACCGCCTGCTCTCTGTCCTGGCAGGACATTCCCCTGGAGCTGTTCGTCTGCGCCGCAGCGATCTTCCTCGCCGCCGGACTTGAGCTTCTCGGCCTGATGCCCTGACGGAGCGGTTTCCGGCCTCTGGCGCGGGGGCGGTGGCCGTGCTTGGCTGTCGGCCGAAGCATCGTCGAATCGATGGCAGGGGGGATCGATGACACAGGCGATCGATGTGGGCGGCGATCATCCGATCGGTGACCTGACGGTGCGGACCATCGCCATGCCCGCCGATACCAATGCCAACGGCGACATCTTCGGCGGCTGGGTGCTGTCGCAGATGGATCAGGCCGGCGGTATCGCCGGGGTCGAGCGGGCGCAGGGGCGGGTCGTGACCGTGGCCGTCGATGCGATGACCTTCATCCGGCCCGTGCGGGTCGGCGACGTGCTGTGCGTCTACACCCGGATCGGGCATGTCGGGCGCACCTCGATGAAGATCCATCTCGAGGCCTGGGCCCGACGCTTCCAGACGCAGATCCGCGAGAAAGTCACCGAGGCGACCTTCACCTTCGTTGCCATCGACGAGGTGGGTCGGCCGCGCCCGATCCCGGCCGAGGGCTGAAGGCGCCGCAGATTGGCGCTTCCCTCTGCGACGGTTTAAAACCGCACACGCCTGTCTCAACCTGTCGAGTCCGCATGTCCGCCACGCCCCGCGCCGCGATCATCCCGGTCACTCCGTTCCAGCAGAACTGCACGCTGATCTGGGACGATGCCACGAAGGTCGGTGCCGTGGTCGACCCCGGCGGCGATCTGGAGCGGATCGAGGCGGCGATCCGCTCGCAGGGCGTGAAGGTCGAGAAGATCCTGCTCACCCACGGTCATATCGACCATGCCGGCGGCGCTGCCGAACTCAAGGAGCGCCTCGGCGTCCCCGTTGAGGGCCCGCACGAGGCGGACAAGTTCCTGCTCGACTCCCTGCCGGAAACCGGCGCGAATTACGGCCTCGAGGGCGCTCGCGCGGTCACGCCGGATCGCTGGCTCAACGAGAGCGACACCGTCACCGTAGGGGGGCTGACCTTCGATATCTGGCACGCCCCCGGCCATTCTCCCGGCAGCGTCGTGTTCATGAGCCGCGACGCCCGCTTCGCTCTGGTCGGAGACGTGGTGTTCCAGGGCTCGATCGGCCGCACCGATCTGCCCGGTGGCAATCACGAGCAACTGCTCCGGATGATCAAGGAGAAGGTCCTGCCGCTCGGTGACGACGTCGCCTTCATTCCCGGACACGGGCCGACCGGGACGCTGGGGCAGGAGCGGATGACGAACCCGTTTTTGCAGGGCTGAGCGCGGTTCGGGCGAGCCGTCGACCCACTCGGTAGATTCTGCTCCGTGCCGTCCGGAGAGGCCTGCTCAGGCCTCTCCGGCGAAAGGCCCGATCTCATCGGTGCCTGCGGAACACAGAGTGTCTTGCGTTTCGCGTCCCCGCGGCAAGGGTTGGCGGTAGCCCTTACGCGGCGTTAACGCCGAGGGTCCACAAAGGGGGCAACCGGCGCTTTCCCGACGCGAAAAGCGATGCAAAATCAGGGGAGAACGCCTATATGGGATTGAGACGGAGATAGCAGGCATGCCCGGCCCGTCCGGGCTCGAAAAAGGGCTCCCGAGCCGCCTGCCCGAGGAAATTCATGGCTGACTCCCCGAACACCGAACACGCCGAAAGCTACGGCGCGGAATCGATCCGCGTGCTGAAGGGCCTGGATGCCGTGCGCAAGCGTCCCGGCATGTATATCGGCGACACCGACGACGGCTCCGGCCTCCACCACATGATCTACGAGGTGGTGGACAACGCCATCGATGAGGCGCTTGCCGGCCACGCCGATCTCGTGACCGTGACGCTCAATCCAGACGGCTCCTGCACGGTCTCCGACAACGGCCGCGGTATCCCGACCGACATCCACAAGGAGGAGGGGGTCTCGGCGGCCGAGGTCATCATGACCCAGCTCCATGCCGGCGGTAAGTTCGATCAGAATTCCTACAAGGTCTCGGGCGGCCTGCACGGCGTCGGCGTCTCGGTGGTCAATGCGCTCTCCACCAGCCTCAAGCTGCGGATCTGGCGCGGCGGCAAGGAGCACCGCATGGAGTTCCGCCACGGCGACGCGGTGGCGCCGCTGGAGGTGGTGGGGCCCGCGGGCGACCGGCGCGGCACCGAGGTGACGTTCCTGCCGAGCACCGAAACCTTCACAATGACGGAGTTCGACTACGCGACGCTGGAGAAGCGCCTGCGTGAACTCGCCTTCCTCAACTCGGGCGTGCGCATCGTGCTCACCGATGCGCGCCATGCCGAGCACAAGCGAGAGGAGCTTTGCTACGAGGGCGGCGTCGAAGCCTTCGTGCGCTATCTCGACCGCTCGCGGAAGCCGGTCGAGGGCATGGCCAAGCCCGTGACCGTGCTCGGCGAGCGCGACGGCATTCGCGTCGAGGTGGCGTTCTGGTGGAACGACTCGTTCAACGAGACGGTCCTGCCCTTCACCAACAACATTCCGCAGCGCGACGGCGGCACCCACATGGCGGGCTTCCGCGCCGCCCTGACGCGTCAGCTGACGGGCTATGCCGAGTCCTCGGGCATCGCCAAGAAGGAGAAGGTCTCGCTCACCGGCGACGATTGCCGCGAGGGCCTGACCGCCGTCATCTCCGTGCAGGTGCCGGACCCGAAATTCTCCTCGCAGACCAAGGACAAGCTCGTCTCCTCCGAGGTCCGCCCGGCGGTCGAGAACATCCTCAACGAGGGGCTCTCGACCTGGCTGGAAGAGAACCCGGCCCAGGCCAAGTCGGTGATGGGCAAGGTCGTGCTCGCCGCCGCCGCCCGCGAGGCGGCGCGCAAGGCGCGCGAGACCATCACCCGCAAGGGCGCCCTCGACATCGCCTCCCTGCCCGGCAAGCTCGCCGATTGCCAGGAGCGCGATCCGTCGAAATGCGAGTTGCTGCTGGTGGAGGGCGATTCCGCCGGCGGTTCGGCCAAGCAGGGCCGTGACCGCACCTTCCAGGCCGTGTTGCCCCTGCGGGGAAAGATCCTGAACGTCGAGCGGGTGCGCGCCGACCGGATGCTGTCCTCGGCCGAGATCGGCACGCTGATCACCGCGCTCGGGGCCGGCATCGGCCGTTCCTCGACCGACCGCGAGGGCTTCAACCCGGACAAGCTGCGCTATCACCGCATCATCATCATGACCGATGCGGACGTTGACGGCTCGCATATCCGCACGCTGCTGCTGACGTTCTTCTTCCGACAGATGCCGGAAATCATCGAGCGCGGTCACCTCTACATCGCCCAGCCACCGCTCTACAAAGCCGAGCGCGGCCGGCGCGCCCTCTACCTCAAGGACGAGCGGGCGCTGGAGGATTACCTGATCGACCAGGGCGTCGAGGGGGCGGTACTGCGGCTCGCCTCCGGCACCGAGTTCGGCGGTGCCCAGCTCAAGACGCTGGTCGAGGAGGCCCGGGCCTTCCGCGGCATCCTGCACGGCCTCCATACCCGTTACGACCGGGCCGTCGTCGAGCAGGCGGTTTTGGCCGGCGCCTTCGCCAAGGACGTCGCCGAAAATCCCGGCGAGGCGGAGGTTCTGGCCGACCGCACCGCCAAGCGTCTCGACCGGATTGCCGACGAGATCGAGAAGGGCTGGACGGGCGCGGCCTCGGAGGGCGGCTACGTCTTCAGTCGGACGCTGCGCAGCGTGAAGCAGGTCGCCACCCTCGACGCGACGCTGCTTGCCTCGCAGGAGGCGCGTCGGCTCGCCGAGCGGGCGGAGACGCTGCGCGAGATCTACGAGGAGCCGGTGACGCTCTCCCGTAAGGGCGACGAGACCGAGTTCTACGGTCCCGTCGGCCTGTTCGAGGCGGTGATGGCGTTCGGCCGCAAGGGGCTCCAGCTCCAGCGCTACAAGGGCCTGGGCGAGATGACCGCGCAACAACTCTGGGAGACGACTCTCGACCGCGACGTGCGCTCGCTGCTGCAGGTGAAGGTCAAGGACACGACCGATGCCGACGACCTGTTCGTCAAGCTGATGGGCGACGTCGTCGAGCCGCGCCGCGAGTTCATCCAGGAGAACGCGCTGAGCGTGGCCAATCTCGACGTCTGATCGTCGTCTGGGGGAAAGTGATTAGGCTGCCTTTCAAAGCGAATAGGCTGACCTATGAAAGCGATTAAGTGTTCTTCCCGGGCATCCTGGTGCGTTCAACAGGCAGCTGGCGTTCGAGACCGAGGGCGAAAAGGGCGCGCGCCATCCGTGGCGCTCGTTATAGCACGGGACAGGCGCAAGTGCCTACTTCCGACGTGAAAGCCAACGCCAGCTTGAGTTTTCACTTGGTTCGGAAGATCCACGGACAGTCGGCTGTCTTTGCTTAAAGGTAATCCGGCGCTTACGCGTAGGGAAAATAGCAAAGCTTGGTGAGTAACGGCGCGGCCGCGGCATCCCCCGGATGCACCGCGCCCCGCCAACTACGCCCACCGGGAGGCACGTCGGCCGGAAATCGGCCTCTCGGCTTCACCCGTCGCCGAGCATTTCGCAACGAGCCAGGCTCGCTCTTGAACGGCGGGTCGCGCCCGTCCGTCGGATCGTTGATGATCCCGAAGTCCTCGCCAGGTTCATAGAACACTCGACCGCAATCGAGGTCAGGTGCAAACGGCCTGCCTTCGGTCAGGAAGTACGCATCACCGTCGTGTCTGACGTAGAGGGGGACTCATCCCTCCGCTCCGTCACCATAAATACGCCCCTGCGGTTCCCGTGGCCGTTTCAGGCGTAGAAGCTGCTCGTGTCCACCTTCAGCCGTAGGATGACCGGCCCCGCGGGGGAGAGGCTGCCCTCGAACCGTCCTGGAAAGGTCTCCGATACCGTAAGGCCGTCCGCGCCGTCCCCGTAATTCAGGGTGCAATGGACGTTGATCGGGCCCTCGAAGCTGCCGGCACGCACCTTGATCTCGTCGGCGAAGACCTCGACGGAGTCGACGTGCGTGTGCGCCGACAGCGCGCCCAGGTCCCCCCAGGCTTCGGTCCCGGTCAGGTCGATCTCTCGCACGGCCGTTGCGACGGCCTGGAGGACAGCCGCATCCGTGCTTGCTGCGTCAGGGCCCGGCATGCAACCTCCTCAGAACACGGCGGCGCCAATGCCGAGACGCTGCCGATACTGCCAGCTCAGCGAGAGACATACGCCCTCAAGGCTAGCCCAGATATGGGCCGCATCGATGCCGAGGCTGAAGAGCTTGCGCTGGAAGCGCGACCGGACCCCTCGCGGTATGACGAAGCTGTTTTCAGCCAGTCCGCTCGGCATCCAGGGTTCGCTGGGCCTGGGATGAACGGAGAACAACCCGCGCTGGCTCGCGATCCTCGGGGCCGTCGTGGTCGGGAGCAGGAACCCCACGCGGTCGATCTCGAACGGGCCCGGTCCGCCCTCCGGATTTATGACGAGCGTGTCGTCCACCGGATAGGCGTAGATCACGGCATCGGCGTCCAAGGGGTCGCTGGAGACCGCGAAGAAGCACGCGACGAGTGGGTTGGTCGTCCAGTCCAGGAGGCGCGTCGGCAGCCCGAAATGCTGCCCCAGGGCCAGCCAGTCCCAATCGGTCGCCCCCGGCAGCGAGACGTGCAACCGTGCCTCGCGCTTGAAGGCGCGGAACAGGTGCTCCTCGAACAGCGGGTCGTGGTTCGGCGTGCGGCCCGCGCTCGGCACACATAGGAATTCGCGGGACGCGCAGCCCCGAAAGACCCAGCGCGAGTGCATGCGCCGGTCCAGGAAGTCCTGGAAGGATTGCCAGGTCTCCTGCGCCGACTTGAGACGCTCCACGGTGTCCGCGGCCGAAGCCGGGCCACGCGGCTGGACCGGCTCCGCCGAGACGCCACGGATCGGTTTGGGAGGGGGGCGGGTCGGAGGTCTCATCGACGATGTCCGGTCGGGTCAGCGCATTCCGGCCAGGTGCGCGCGGTACAGGGCGGTCGTGAAGTCGCGGGCGATCTCGCACGACATGCCCGCGTGCACCGCGAGGTCCGTCGCAGCCACCGCTTCCGCCAGGACGACCACCGGAACCCCGACGGCCCGGGCGTGCCCGATGACGGCGCTCGTTCCCGGGTCGCCGCCATCCGCAAGCGCGAGGACAGCCGTGCAGGCCCTCAGCCCGGCGAGCGCGGGACCGGCGCTCGCGGCAAGCCGCTCGCCGTACTCATGGAACGGCGAGAACACCTCGCTCCCGAGATCAAGAAGCCACCACCGTGCCTGGTCGAGGAGCCAGCGTTGAGGCAGCGTCGCCGCCGGTCCCGAAAGAAAGACCCGCCCCCCATGCGCCGTGTCCGGCTGCGGCACGAGAGCGCTCAAGGCATGCGGCGCCGGGAGAGGCAGGCGATGACCGTCGTTGAAATGGGCGACGCTGCGCGATGCCAGGTCGGCGGCCTCGACGGGGTCGAACCGGCGCTCGCCCCAGTAGTGCGCGAAGGCGGCGCAGAACACGTCGCCGGAGCCGATCTTGAACCACGTGTCCGATATGTAGGCCGGAACCAGCCGCGGCTTCGTGTCACCGACATAGACGCTGGCGCCGCCGATGGCGTGGCGGGCGACGACGACCGAGGCGCCCTCATCGGCCATGATGCGTGTCGCCACATCCATCGCCTCCTGCGACGGATCCGCCGCAGCGAGCATGTAGTCCCTCACCACGTATGCCAGCTCGCCCGCCCGCGATCCCGACGCCGAGAAGGCCGCCTCGGGACTGTCCGACTGCGGGTCGTGGACGGCCCGGCCGGCCACGACCGTGGCCGGCCCCTCCAGCATCCCGAAGCTCAGCACGACCTCCCCGGAGACCGTGATGCGGGGCAGACCGGCCGACGCCTTGGGCACGGGCTCCTTGCTCAGGGGATGGTAGTACTCGAAGACGAGTTCCTTCTCGATCTCGACCACTTCGGCACGGACGCCGAACGACGCCATGGTCGCGCGTACGTCCGCCGCCCAACCCGAGTAGGCGTAGGTGTGCAGCACGGAGCCCGGCGAGAGCCCGCTCACGGCCACGGCGGCCCGGCCACCGGAACCGTAAATTCGGTCCCATTCCGGGTAAGCGCAGACCTCCCGGTAACTGCCGCCCACGATGATCATGGGTCGGTCCTCGACACCGTCACCACGCACCGCGTCGACGAGACCTCCTCGACATGGGCGACGAAGGGCACCTCCCGCGCGAGGCAGTCGAGAAGCCGCGTCAGACCCGGGAACGCGGCGAGGGCGCCCACCACGGCGCCCTCGCCGTTCCGGCAGATCGCGCCGACCGCGGCCCCCTCGTGGACAAGCTCGATCCGCAGGTCGTCGCCCGCGCGTACCCGGTCCGCCGCCTCACGACGCACCCCTATCAAGTCGACGGTGAGGTGGAGGTCGCAACCGTCGCCGGACTGCTGCAATCGCCGCGGAGCCCGCCCTCGCCGGCCCGGGGGTCCTCCCGACATGACTCAACCTCCCGTCGCCGCGGACGCCCGGGCCGCGGTGCCGGCGCGGGCCCGGCCGCCATCGATGCGCGCCAGCGTTTCCTGGTGCTTCTCGCAGCCACGGCACCGACCGCAGGCGTATTCCATGACATGGCAGGAGAAGGTGGCGCCCAGGAGTGAACGGGGGATCCCCGACCGCCTGACAAGCTCCAGGGCCGAAAGGTGGCGCGCGGGGGCCATGACCCGGACCCCTCCCTCCTGCAGGTGCATCAGCCGGTCGACGGTCCGCAGGAAGGGAGCGCGACCGTCGGCATGGACATCCGTCCTGATCGCCCCGAGCAGGATCTCGGTCAGTCCCTCGGCCACGAACCGCATGCCGGCGAGCGTCACCAGCATCTGGTTGCGGTAAGGCCACCACTCGGGCGCGCGCGCCAGATCCGAGGCCGCGCGCCCCGCGAGCGGGCCAAGGCCAAGGGCCGACAGGTCGACCCGCGCGACCTCGTGGCGAAGTCCGAGCTCGCGCGCGACCGAGGCCGCCGCGGCGATCTCGCCCTTGGCCGGCCTCTGTCCGTAATCGACCGTGAGGCAGACGTCCGGCCTCTGCCAGGCGGCGATGGCCGCCGAGTCGAGGCCGCCCGAGAGCAGGAGCGCCCTCATTCCATGGCGGCCCAGGCCGCCTGGTAGAGCGCGGATGTGAGGTCGCGAGCGACCCGGCAGCCGGTGCCGACGAGCATCGTCAGGTTCGGGTCGTCGAGGCGCTCGGCAAGGACGACGACGGGCTTGCCCCGGGCGCGCGCGTACCCGACCTCGAACAGGGTGCCCGGATCGGCGCCGTCGAGCAGCGCGAGCAGCGCGGCGCAGCGGTCCAGGCCTTCGAGATCGGCGGCCGCGGTTTCCTGGGCCGGACGGCCCGTACCGACCTCGTGCAAGGGGGAGAACACCGGCGCGCCCAGTGCCTGGAGCCGTTCGAGCGCCTCCTCGACGAGCCAACGCTGCGCGAGATCGAAGAAGGGTCCCGCCAGGTAGACCAGGCCCGGACGCCGGCCAGCGGGCAGGGCGGACTGGGACGCGAGCTCGGCGGCGGGGGGCAGGGGCAGCGCGTGGTAGTCGACGAAGTGCGCGACGCTGCGTGAGGCCAGGTCCGCGGCGTCGACGGCGTCCAGCCCGCGCTCGCCCCAATGGTGCGCGAAGGCCGCGCTGAACACGTCGCCCGACCCGATCTTGAATACGCGCTCCGAGCGGTATGCCGGGATGTCGGCCGGCACGCCCCCGACCCGGAACACGCGCGCGCCCTCGCACCCGCGCTTGACCACGACGGTCTCGGCGTCGTGCGCGGCGAGAAGCGCGGCGCCCACGTCGTCGCCCGCCGCGCCGGTCGCGGCCTCCGCCTCGCCCTGGTTCAGCACGACGGCGAGCCGCTCGGCCCGGGAGCCGTTGGCGCGGAACGGGCTCGCCGCATGGCCGGTCTGCGGATCGTGGACGGCGCGCCGCGCGGAAACAACGGCGTCGCCTTCCACGAAACCGAACCGCAGCACCACGTCGCCGGACACGGTCAGGACAGGTTGCGCAGCGGGTACGGCCGGTTCGAGCAACGCTGGCGAGAGGGGATGGAAGTAGGAGAACGAGATTCTCTCGTCGATGGGTTGGACGGTCGCGCCCACACCGAACGCGTGCATCGAGCTCCGGACGTCCGAGACCCACCCCCGGTGGGCATAGGTATGGAGTTCGGTTCCGGGCGAGAGCCGGCCGACCGATGCGGCGGCCCGCCCTCCGGACCCGAAGAGGCGCCTCCAACGCGGGACGGCACAAATTTCGAGGTAGCAGCCGCCGGCGACGATCAACGCGTCACCCGCTCGACCAAGACGCGACAGCGGGTGCGATCGACCTCGATGACGCGGGCCTCGTACAGATGTCCGGCGCGCAGGCAGCCGAGGAGTTGGTCCAAGCCCTCCATGCCCGCGAGCGAGCCGACGATGTCGGCCGCGGGCCGCGTGCGGCACACGGCCGTCTCGAAGGGATCCTCCCGGTGCAAGGTCACGTCGAGGACATCCCGCTCGCGGACCGTCACCACCGCAGGGGCCCGCACCCCCGTCAGGTCGGTGTCGTAGCGCAGGTTGCAAGGGTCCGCGCCCCCACCGAGCCCTGCGCCACCGCCCTGGCCCTCCCGCCCCGAAGGCGACACGGGTGACGACGTACCCGGCCCCAGACGCGGGCCCCTGCGTGTGCTGGACTTGCTACCGCCTGACATCGCGATCCCTGGGCGCGAACCTAGACGACAGTGGCCTCTTTTCCCGGCCGCCGTCAAACAGGGCCCCGGCCGATATTCCTCATCGCCCGCCACATCACCGCGTCGAGCAGGGACGGCCTGGCGCCGAGCGCCCCGCAGAACTCCAGGAAGCGCCGCTCCAGCGCCTCGTAGTCGCGCGGCACCCGCATCGACCGGTCAAAGAGGCCGATCAGGAGACCGGCCCGGATGATGTGGATATCCAGGATCGCAACCTCGTCGCTGCCCAGCCAGTTGCGCGTGATCCAGGATGCGGTCTTCGGCCCGATGCCCGGAATCCGCATGAGGTGGCGCCGGAATGCCAAGGCGTCGTCGGTCGGCGGCGGGTCATCCTCGATCATCCCCAACGCGACCGCGAGCCGGCGGGCCCGCTGGTGCGGGAAGCGGTAGCGGACCGGGCGGCCGCCGAGCAGGACCGGCTGCAGCAGGAGAGCTTCGAGATCCCCCTCGGCCGGGCGGCGTCCCGGCACGAACACGCCGGCCTCCATCAACCGGTCGTGAACCGCATGGTTGACCTCAGCCGTGATGCCGTAGCCGCCGAGCAGGCAAAACCCGACCTCCTCCTGCAGGGACCCGTCGCGGTTGACGAACCCGTCGGACTGCTCGCTGGCGCGGCTGACCATGTCCGCCCAGAACGCGGCACTCGGCACCCACTCGGGCCGCCCCCAGCGCACCCCGGGCACGATCTCGGCATCCGGATCAGGCGGCGAACGCCGTGCAGCCGTCGGGTGGCCGTCCGCTTCGAGCAGCATAGTCGTGATTCCCCTTGACGCCGTCCCCGAATATTCATTTTCATTCAAAGCATGAGGGGACGCAAGATCGGATCAGGCGGCGAGCGCGCCGCCATCGCGGCGGCGCTGGAACGAGCCCGGCGCGAGGACGGCCTGAGCCAGGAGGCGCTCGCCCGCACGCTGGGCTCCAGCCAGGCCAACATTTCCAAGCTCTTGCGCGGTCAGCAGAGGCCCCGCCCGGAACTGGAGGCGTCGATACGGTCCTATCTCGCCGCGCGGCCCGCGGGCGTCGCCCACCCTTCGGAAGCGTGGACGCGGCGTCTCCTCGCGGCCTGCGAACGCTCGCCAGCCTTCCGCGACGTGATCGACGCGGCGCTGATGCTTGTGAATGAAAATGAATATTCTGACCGAGCTTGACAGCGATCCAGGGCTTTTGGCGTTCACGACGGAGCACGCTCCAGGGTCGTCCAGTGCGGTCAACGGCCGTTTGCGGGCGGCCGTGCCTGGTCTGCAGCCGGGCGGCGAGCGCCGACGTGTCGGCCGCCGGCGCGGCTCCGAGCACGCGGCGTTACGCACCTATGCCGCCTCGGGAAAGCGGCGCCGGCCCGGCTGCTGAACCGGCGTCGGGCCAGTGCGAGAGGAACGCCGCCAGAGCTTCGGCGCAGAGCCGTGCAGGCCGCGTTTCGGCGTCGGTCCCCGGCCCCCCCGGTCCACCGGGGCTCGCGGCCGGCACGAAGCCATACCCGGCCCCCACGCGGCCGACGACGTCCGCACGAACGGTCGCTTGCCGGGCCCGACCGCCGTCACGCCGGCGACGGAAGCGCGCCGGCCACGCGGACGGAGCGGGCACTCAGGCCAGGCCCAGGAAGTCCGCGGGAACGACAATCAACCGGCCCGTCGAGGGCATGAGATGCGCGTCCTGCGTCGGCCGTGTCGAACGGGCCCGAAGCAAGGTCGAGGGCATGACCTGCGCATCGCGCGTCGGACGCGTCGAGCGCGCTCCAGACGGTGCCATGCGCCACCGCGGCCACGGCGAAGGCCGCGACCGAGCAGGCAAGCGTGCGCGGCACGGCCAACCTGCACGCGCTCGCCGCAGCCGTCTCCGCGGCCGGCTACAGCGCGCGTCCGATCGGCGCGGCCGCCTCCGTCGACGAGACCACGCAGCGCAAGGAGACCACGCGCTCGAATCTCATCGAGGAACTTCAAGAGCACCTTGAGCTCGGCCTTCACCCCGGGGAGCGTCACCGCTTCCCGGCCGTTCGCATGGACCGTTTGGACCTCGATCCCGAATTCCAGTGCGGCCCTCTGGATCTCTGCGGAACTGACGGCCGCGAGGATTCCGCTCCGGCCGATCAGCGTCACCTTCTTCCGGACCCAGGTATCCGCCATCGCGACGAAGACCTCCACGTCGACGACGTGGATGCCATCAGTGCGCGCGAAGGCACGCAACTCCGGTACGGTCGCCTCGGCGAAGTAGGCGCTGAGGTCGAGCACCTGTCGGATGGCGTGGAAGCTGAGGAACCTCAGGCTGGTCCCGACGAGCATCGCGGCGAGCCGGTCGTCGAGGGTCAGGCCGACCTCGTCGACCCTCCGGTAGGTGTCTGCCGAATGCAGCAGGGTGAAGCCGGTCGGGGAAAATGACCCGGCGCCGGTTGAAGCTCTGGATCAGCACGACCCGCTCGCCGCCGTCGGTCCGGTAGCCCGCGAACAGCGCCCTGACGGCGTCGAACGCAGCCGGTGCTGCCGCGGGTCCTCGACCGGCTGGCCGACCGCGCCGTGATGATCCCTTCCTCCGCCCTGCTCGGCCTCGTGCTGATCGGGTTCGCCGGGGAGTCGTGGGGCAACGGCATCGGCTGGGCCGCCCTGCTGGCGACGTGGCTCGTGCTCGGCATCGGCTACTCGGCGGCCCAGACCCCGACGGGCCGCCTGCTCCGGCGCTCCGCGTCCGCCGAGGACCGGCCGGCCGTATTCGCCGCGCAATTCGCGCTCTCCCACGCCGCCTGGCTCGTGACCTATCCGCTGGCCGGCTGGCTAGGGGCGACGGTCGGGATGCCCGCCACGCTGGCCGCGCTCGGCGCCGTCACGCTGGCGGCGACCGCCGCTGCCGTGCTGCTCTGGCCCTCGGACGACCCCGAGGCGGTCGAGCACGCCCACCCCGAGCTCGATGCGGCCCACCCGCACCTGGCGGCGGCGCACGGTCGTCGCCATGCCCACGCCTACGTCATCGACGACCTCCACCACCATTGGCCGTCGGGGCGCCCGGGATGAGCGCCCGTTCAGGCCCCGGTCATGGCCCCCCATGGCATCCGTGCTGCCATGCCGCTTGGTCACGGCGCCCCGCGGATGCTAGGTTTCGCATTCGGAGACCGCTTGGTGAAACTGACGCCGACCCTGATGCGCCGGATCGCGACCAGCCTGATGCTGCTGGCGGTGATGGCGCTCGCGGTCAGCGTCGCGGCGGTGCCGGCGAATGCCTTCGGCGGTCCCGTCGAGCACCTGGAACACGCCGGGCCCGAGCACAGCCATATGCACGGCGACGGCACGGTACACTCGCACGTCGTTGCCAAGGTCGTCTCGGACGAGGCCGGCGCGTGGCCGGACTTCCCGCCGCTGGACGACGCGCAGGACCACCAGCACAAAAAGGCGGATTGCTGCGGCCTGGCCCATCCGGTCGCGCTGCTCTCCGCCGACACCGTCGCCGCCGTGACCGGATCTCCGGGCGCGATCCTCCCGTCTCGGGAATCGACGCATCCCGTCGGGGTGGACCCGAACGGCCCAAGACGACCTCCCAGGTCCCTTCCGAACGCGTGAGCGCGGCGTCCTGACGGGCGCCGCAAGGCCGTGCCCGTTCGACAGGACCCCGACCGTGATTCACTTCAAGAACGACGCCCCCGGGCGGCCGCGAGGCCGTGCCGCCGGGCTGGCCATGCTGATCCTGGCCACCTGCCTTGCCGTGCCCGCGCTCGCCGGCGGGGGCGACGACCACAGCCACGGACCGGCACCGGCCACCGTCGCCGCGCAGGGCACGCCCCGCGTCGCCATGCAATCCGACCTCTATCAGGTGGTCGGCACCCTCAAGGGCGACCGCCTGACGCTCCACGTCGACCGGTCCGAGGACAACGAGCCGGTGACCGGCGCGACCGTGTCCGTGACCGTCGAGGGCGAGGCCTTGCCGGCCGCCCCGAACGCCGACGGGACCTACGCCGTCTCCTCGCCCCACCTCGCGGAGCCCGGCTCGAACGACCTCGTCGTCCAAGTCGCCGGCCCGGACGGCGAGGACCTGCTGATCGGGACCTTGGTGGTGGCCGAGCCGGCTCGCCCGGCGGCCGACGCGGGAGCGGGACACGCGCATGCCGGCCTGCCGTTCCTCACGCACCTCAAGGAGCGGTTCGGCCGGCCCGAGCCGGGTCGGGCCTGGGCGCTCGCCGTCTTCGCGGTCGGGTTGGCCGTCGGTCTAGCCCTGCGCAGCCGCCGGATGCGGCCGGCCGCCTTCGTGGCCGGCGCCGTCCTCGTCGTCGCCCTGACGGGCACCGCCTTCGCCCATGGCGGCGAGGACCACGACCACGACGCCCCCACCGCGACGCCGGGTTCGAACAACCCGCAGCGCCTGCCCGACGGCTCGGTCTTCGTACCCAAGCCCTCGCAGCGCATCCTGGAGGTTCGCACCACGACCGCCCGGCCGAGCGAGGTCGCCGGCGCGACCCGCCTCATCGGCAAGGTCATTCCCGACCCGAACCGCGGCGGGCTGGTGCAGAGCATCGGCGGCGGCCGGGTCATCGCCCCGGAGGCCGGCATGCCCCGCCTCGGTCAGGCCGTGCGCAAGGGTGAGGTGCTCGCCCGGGTCGAGCGTCCGATCATCCAGGCCGACCAGGCCATCGTCGTCGAGAAGGTCGGCGAGATCGAGCAGCAGATCGGCCTGGCCGAGGCACGGCTGGCCCGGGCCCGGAAGCTCGTCGCCTCCGGCGCCGGCACGGCCATCTCGGTTTCCGACCTGGAGATCGAGCTTGAGGGCATGCGCCGGCGCCGTGCCGCCGTCAGCGACATCCGAACCACGCCGGAGACCCTGACGGCGCCGGCCGACGGCGTCATCGCCTCGACCCGGGTCGTCGCCGGCCAGGTCGTGCAGCCGCAGGACGTCCTGTTTCAGGTCGTCCATCCCGGCAGCCTCTGGGTCGAGGCGCTGTCCTACGAGGACGCACCGACAGGCGCGGGAGCGACGGCGCTGACCGTCGACGGCGCCACCCTGAGGCTGGAGCACAAGGGCGTCAGCCGCGCCCTGCAACAGCAGGCGACCGTTCTCCAGTTCGCGGTGGTCGATCCGCCCGGCAACCTGCGGGTGGGGCAGCCGGTGACGGTGCTAGCCGCGACCGGGACCAGCGCGACCGGCATCGTCCTACCGCGCAACGCCGTCGTGCGCGGGACCGGCGGGGAGGCCATGGTCTGGCGCCACGCCGCGCCCGAGCGGTTCGAGCCGCGCCAGGTCCGGGTCGAGCCGGTCGACGCCAACCGCGTCGTGGTGCGGGCCGGCGTGAAGGAGGGCGAGCGCGTCGTCGTGCGCGGCGCCGACTTGATCAACCAGATCCGGTGAGGCGAACCATGTTCGGCACCCTCGTCCGCGCCAGCCTGCGCAACCGGCTCTTCGTCCTCGCCGCCGCCGTGCTCCTCGTCGCCTACGGCGCCTTCGTGCTGCCGCGGCTGCCCGTCGACGTCCTGCCCGACCTCAACCGGCCGATGGTCACCCTCATGACCGAGGCCGAAGGCTTGGCGCCCCCGGAGGTCGAGCAGACCGTCACCTATCCCATCGAAGCCGCCATGAACGGCATGCCGGGGGTGACCCGCGTCCGTTCGGTCTCCGGCGTCGGCCTGTCCATCGTCTACGTCGAGTTCGACTGGTCGACCGACGTGTACCGCAGCCGGCAGTTGGTAGCCGAGAAGCTCGCCGTCGTGCGCGAGACCCTCCCGCGCGGCGCGGTCCCCCACATGGGGCCGGTCACCTCGATCATGGGCGAGATCCTCCTGGTGGCCCTCACATCGGAGACGCTGCCGTCGATGGAGGTGCGCGAGCTCGCCGACTTCGTCATCCGGCCGCAACTCCTCAGCCTGTCCGGCGTCGCCCAGGTCATCCCCATCGGCGGCGAGGTCCGGCAGTACCGGGTCAGCCCGAACCCGGCCTCGATGCAGGCCCTCGACGTAACCCCGGAGCAGGTCGAGGCCGCGGTCTCCCGCTTCGGCACCAATTCCGGCGGGGGCTTCGTCGACCTTCACGGACGCGAGTATCTCATCCGCAACGTCGGCCTGACCAAGCGCCTCGACGACCTGCGCGGCACCGTGGTGACCTACCGCGACGGCCAGCCGGTCCTCCTGCGCCAGGTCGCCGACGTCGCCTTCGCCCCAGCGGTCAAGCGCGGCGACGCCGGCTACAACGGTCGACCCGCCGTCATCGTCTCCATCCAGAAGCAACCCGGCGCCGACACCGTCGACCTGACGCGGCGCATCGAGGCGACGCTTGTTTCCATCCAGAAGTCGCTGCCGGCAGGCGCGAAGGCCGACAACATCCAATTCCGTCAGGCGACCTTCATCGAGACCTCCATCGGCAACGTGAGGCGGGTGCTGCTGGAGGCCGCCGCCGTCGTCGCCGGGGTGCTGGTCCTGTTCCTGATGAACGTCCGGGCGACCCTGATATCGCTCACGGCGATCCCGGTTTCGGTGCTCGTCACGGTCGTCGTCTTCCAGGCACTAGGCCTGACGGTGAACACCATGACGCTCGGGGGTCTGGCCATCGCCATCGGCGAGCTCGTCGACGACGCAGTGGTCGATGTCGAGAACATCATCCGGCGGCTGCGCGAGAACCGGGAGCGGCCCGAGCCCCGGCCGGTGCTTGAGGTGGTCGCGGCGGCGAGCCAGGAGGTGCGCTCGGGCATCGTCTATGCGACCCTGATCGTCTGCCTCGTCTTCGTGCCACTCTTCGCGCTGTCGGGCATCGAGGGCCGCCTCTTCGCCCCGCTCGGCATCGCCTACATCGTCTCGATCCTGGCGAGCCTCGTCGTCTCGGTCACCCTGACGCCGGTCCTGGCCTCCTACCTGCTTAGCCAGGACGGCGGCGGGCACCATGACGACACCTGGCTGGTCCGGCTGCTCAAGCGCGGCAACGCCGCCCTCCTGGGATGGGCTTTCCGACATCGCTGGCTTGTGGTCGGGGTCACCGGCGCGGCGGTCGTCGTCGCGGGCGTGGCGGCCACCAACCTGCCGCGGGCGTTCCTGCCGCCCTTCAACGAGGGCAGCCTCGCGCTCGGCCTCGCCTACAACCCCGGCATCTCGCTCGCCGAGAGCCACCGCCTCGGCCTCGTCGCCGAACGCCTCATCCGCGAGGTGCCCGAGGTGACCTCGGTCGGACGCCGCACCGGCCGGGCCGAGATGGACGAGCATGCCGAGGGCGTCCACTCGTCCGAGATCGACGTCGACCTGAAGCCCGGCCGGCCGAAGGAGGCCATCCTCGCCGACCTCCGCGAGCGCCTCGGCGTGCTGCCGGCGGTGCTGAACGTCGGCCAGCCGATCTCGCACCGGCTCGACCACATGCTGTCCGGCATCCGGGCCGAGGTCGCGGTCAAGATATACGGAGACGACCTCGACACCCTGCGGAGCCTTGCCGAGGACCTGCGCGACCGGCTCGCGAAGATCCCGGGCATGGCGGACCTCCAGGTCGAGAAGCAGGTGCGCATCCCGCAGCTCCGGGTCGACGTCGACCACGAACGGGCGGCCCTCTACGGCCTGACCCCGGCGGGGGTGACCGACGCCCTGGCGACGCTGAGCAACGGGCGCACCGTCTCGCAGATCGTCGAGGGCAATCGCCGCTTCGACGTGGTCATCCGGCTCGGGGACGAGGACCGCTCGACCACGGGCTTAAGCGACCTGCTCATCGCCTCGCCGGCCGGGCGCATCCCGCTACGCCGGGTCGCCGAGGTCTCGGAGACCGACGGGCCGAACCAGGTCATGCGCGAGAACGCCCAGCGGCGGATCGCGGTCTTCGGCAACACCGACAAGCGGCGCGACCTCGCCGCCGTGGTCGCCGACGTGCGGCGCGCCATCGACGAGACCCGCTGGCCGCCGGGCTATCGGGCCGGCCTGGAGGGCTCGTTCCAGGCGCAGGAGGAGGCCGCGACCCGCATCGGCCTGCTCTCGCTGGTGGCGCTCGCGCTGATCCTCACCGTTCTCTACGGCCGCTACCGCTCGCTCGCGCTCGCCGGCATCATCATGGCCAGCATCCCGCTCGCCCTGGTGGGTTCGGTGGCGGCCCTGTGGCTTGCCGAGCAGCCGCTCTCGGTCGCCTCGATGGTCGGCTTCGTGACGCTGGCCGGCATCACCGCCCGCAACGGCATCCTCAAGATCTCGCATTACCTCAACCTCGCCATCCACGAGGGCGAGGCGTTCGGGCCGGCGCTGGTCGTGCGCGGGTCGCTGGAGCGGCTGACGCCGGTGCTGATGACCGCGCTCTCGGCCGGGCTCGCCCTGCTGCCGCTGGTGCTCGGCGCCGGCGAGCCGGGTCGAGAGATCCTGCACCCCGTCGCGGTGACCATCCTGGGCGGCCTCGTCAGCGCCACGCTGCTCGACGCCGTCCTGACCCCGATCCTGTTCCTCGCCTTCGGTCGGCGCGCCCTTGAGCGGCTCCGGGCGGGACAGGTGGGCGGGCTCAAGCCCGCCGAACTCTACTGACCCCGAAGGAGACACCATGAAGCCCAGCATCCTCGCGCTCGCCCTCGTCCTGGCGCTGCCGGTCGCCGCCAACGCGCAAGGGCATTCTCACAAGGGCCCGAACGGCGGCGAGCTCGTCGACGTCGCGGGCGGCCACGCCGAGTTCGTCGACACCCCGACCGAGATCGCGCTCCACCTCAGCGACGAGGACGGCAAGCCGGTTTCGGCAAAGGGGGCGACCGGCAAGGCCACCATCCTGTCGGGCGGCAAGACCGAGACGGTCGACCTCGCCCCGGCGGGCGGGGCCAAGCTCGCCGGCGCGCTGACGAAGCCGCTCGCATCGGGCGACAAGGTGGTGGTCTCGGCACGTACCGCGGACGGGCGCAAGATCCAGGTGCGTCACGTTGAGCGCTGAACTACCGGCGCACGCATCCAGGCGATCAGAGGGCCGGCCATGAAAAAGGACGACCCCTGCATCGGGGTCTGCCAATGGGACGGACGAACCGGCTGGTGCCTGGGCTGCGGGCGCACCGTCCCCGAGATCCGCGCGTGGAGGAAGATGACGCCCTACCGGCGCACTGCCCTCGCGCGCGATCTTCCCCGTCGGATCGCGCAGCTGTCCGACACACGGGAACAGGCCCGATCCGACCTCGGGGACGCTTGACAGGGAGCGTGCCGGCGGGATGTATGGACCCATCGGGGAGCGATCCCCCGACGAGGCTTCGGCTGAAGAATCGCGTCCCGACTGCATTCGATGCAAGGACGCGTCATGCCCGTGCCCAACACCATTACCGTCGAAAAACTCGCGCGCCTGATCGGCACCCCCGGCTGCCCGGCCGTCGTCGACGTGCGCACCTACGGGGAATTCCTCGTCGACCAGCGCCACGTGCCCGGCTCCATGCCACGGTCGGCGGAGAAGGTCGCCGAGTGGGCCCCGGCCCTGCGCGGCAGGTCCGTCGTGGTCGTCTGCGAGGACGGCCGTCGCAACAGCCATGGGGTCGCCGCCTGGCTGCGCAGCGCCGGCGTCGAGGCCGAGGCCCTCCAGGGCGGCATCGCGGACTGGGCGGCCGCCGAACTGCCCATGGTGCAAGCCCGCAAGATCCCCAACCGAGACGAGCAGGGCCGAACCGTCTGGGTCACGCGGGCCCGGCCCAAGGTCGACCGCATCGCCTGCCCCTGGCTTATACGCCGCTTCGTCGATCCGGAGGCGGTGTTCCTGTTCGTGCCGCCCGGCGAGGTCACCGGCGTCGCCGAGAGGTTCGAGGCGGCGCCCTTCGACATCGACGACCCGAGCACCTTCTGGAGCCACCGAGGCGAGCTCTGCACCTTCGACGTCATGGTACGGGAACTCGGCCTCGCGACGCCGCCACTCCTGCATCTCGCGACCCTGGTGCGCGGGGCCGACACCGGTCGGCCGGATCTCGCCCCGGAAGCGGCAGGATTGCTCGCGGCCTCGCTGGGGCTCTCGCGCATCTACGGGGACGACCTCGCGCAACTCGACGCCGGCATGGTCCTCTACGACGCCTTCTATCGCTGGTGCCGGGACGCAACGGGTGAGCGCCATTCCTGGGACGGCGACCGCACCAAGGGGAAGGCGTGACCATGGCCGCGACCGCAGGCATCCAGACGGCGCCGGCTCCCGGTGCGGCCGCCCCGGGAGCGCCGCCGCCCGTGACCCTGGCCGAGGCCGTACCGGTCTGGACGCGCATCGCTGCGCTCTCCTTCGGCGGCCCGGCCGGGCAGATCGCGGTCATGCACCGCGTCCTCGTCGAGGAGAAGCGCTGGATCTCCGAGAACCGCTTCCTGCACGCCCTGAACTTCTGCACCCTGCTGCCGGGGCCGGAGGCGCAGCAGCTCGCCACCTACGTGGGCTGGCTGATGCACGGCACCCGCGGGGGTCTCGTCGCGGGCGGGCTGTTCGTCCTGCCGGGCGTCGCCGCCATCATGGGCTTGAGCTGGGTCTACGCGCTCTACGGCAACGTCGGCCTCGTCGCCGGCCTGTTCTTCGGGCTGAAGGCGGCGGTGCTCGCCATCGTGCTCCAGGCGGTGATCCGCATCGGCAAGCGGGCGCTCAAGGGCCCCGTCATGGTCGGGCTCGCGGCGGTCGCGTTCGTGGGCATCTTCTTCCTCGACGTGCCCTTCCCGGTGATCGTGCTGACGGCCGGCGTGATCGGCTACCTCGGCGGCCGGGCCGGGCTGCCGCAGTTCAAGGCAGGCGGCCACGGCGGCGCTGGTAAGGTCGTGGACGGTCCGTTCCTGCTCGACGACCACGAACTCCCTCGGGAACGGGCGGCAGCCGGGCACACACTGCGGATGCTGCTCGTCTGGGGCGCCATCTGGCTGGTGCCGGTCGCCGCAATCCTCCTCGTCGCCGGGCCTGACGACGTCTTCGCCCAGGTCGCGGTGTTCTTCTCGAAAATGGCGATGGTGACCTTCGGCGGCGCCTACGCGGTGCTGTCCTACGTCGCCCAGCAGGCGGTGGAGCACTACGGCTGGCTCCGGCCTGGCGAGATGCTGGACGGCCTCGGCATGGCCGAGACGACGCCTGGTCCGCTCATCATGGTCACGCAGTTCGTAGGATTCCTGGCGGCCTACCGCGCGCCGGGCTCGATGCACCCCTTGCTGGCGGGGACCCTGGGGGGTCTGCTCACCACCTGGGTCACCTTCGCGCCGTGCTTCCTCTGGATCTTCGTCGGCGCGCCGTACGTCGAGCGCCTGCGCGGCAACCGGGCGCTCGCCGGCGCCCTGTCGGCCATCACCGCCGCTGTGGTGGGGGTGATCCTGAACCTCGCCGTCTGGTTCGCCCTGCACACCATCTTCGCCGAGACGCGGCCGTTCTCGGCTGGGCCGCTCCGGTTCGACGTGCCCATTCCGGCGAGCCTCAGTCCTTGGGCGCTCACCCTGGCTGCCGCGGCGGTGCTGGCGGTGTTCCGGTTCAAGGTCGGCATGGTCCCGACGCTGGCAGCTTGCGCCGCCGCCGGCGTCGTCCTCCACTTCGCGGGGCTGGTGTGATCAGGCCGAAGCCAGTTCTCGCGCTGTTGGCGCTGCTGACTTACCTCGGCTCGACAGCGGCCTGGGCGGGCGCCATCGGCTATGCCGACGCCCCGCTCGGCACCATCCCCGTGGAGTTCGAGGCGGGACAGACTGGTCCGGGGGAGCCCGGCCGCTGGGAAGTCGTCTCCGACGCGGAGGCGGCCGGCGGGCGGGCCGTTGCCCAGTCGAGCCAGGATAGGACCGACGGGCGCTTCCCGCTCCTGATCCGTCGAGCGGCGGCCCCGGCGGACGTGGCGGTCTGGACGCGGATCAAGCCGGTGGCGGGCGAGGTCGATCAAGCCGGAGGTCTCGCGATCCGGCTGCGCGACCCGGACAACTACTACCTCGTCCGCGCGAACGCCCTTGAGGGCAACGTGCGCTTCTACAAGGTCGTCGGCGGCCAGCGCGAGCAGTTGGCCGGTGCCGACCTACCGGTGAGCGCCGGCACTTGGCATGCGCTCCGGCTGGAGGCGCGGGGGGACCGGTTCACGGTCTCGTTCGACGGCCGGGAGCTCTTCACGGCGACCGATGCCGCGATCACGGCCCCCGGCAAGGTCGCGCTCTGGACCAAGGCCGACAGCGTCACGCGCTTCGACGCCTTGAACGTGGAGCCGCCGCCATGACCATCGCCTCAATCCGCGCCAGGCGCGGCGCAATCCCGGTCTGTCTCGCGATGTCCATCGGACTATCGATCATGGGGGGCGTGGAGGCCGGCGAGCCGTTCCGCCGTCTCACCGGCGCCGAGATCACGGCCCGGCTCACGGGCAAGGAACTCACGGACGAGGTCCACTGGGCCTACGTGTTCGGGAAGGCCGGGCGCCTGACCTCGGTCTCCCTCGGCACCCGCGGCACGGGCACTTGGCACGTCCGTGACGACGAGCTTTGCCTCGACGGCGGCCCCGACGGGCGTCGCTGCCTTCAGGTCTGGAGCTCGGGCCAGCGCGTCGAGCTTCGGCGCGAGGGCGGCCTGCCCGACGAGGGCATCCTCCAGACGCCGCAAGCGCGCAGGTAGCGGCACCATCATCCCGGGCCTCGGGCCCAACGGAGACGACCATGAGCAAGCTCGCCTTCCTCGCCGGCCTCGGCCTCCTGGCCCTCGCCACCGGAGCGTCCGCCGCGGAGCCCTGGCAGGACGCAATCGCCACCGGGCTCGGCAAGCCCGGCACCGCGATGCCGGGCGGGGTCTACCGCGTCGGCCTGCCGCGGACCGACCTCAACGTCACCCTCGACGGCGTGCAGTTGAGGCCGTCCTTCGCCCTCGGCTCCTGGCTTGCTTTCGTGAAGCATGGCAGCGGCGACGAAGTCATGGTCATGGGCGACCTCGTGCTCACCGACGACGAGGTCAACCCGGTGATGAGGCGGCTGGTCGAGGGGGGGCTGGAGATCACGGCCCTGCACAATCACCTGCTGCGCAACACGCCGCACACCATGTACATGCACGTCGGCGGGCACGGGGATGCGGGCAAGCTCGCGACCACGCTTCGCGAGGCCCTCGGCGCGAGCAAGACCCCGTTCGGCGGTGCGACGGCGGGGGCTACGCCTCCGAAGGCGAGCGGCGCGGAACCCGCCTCGGCAGGGGAAGGGCCCGTGCCGGCGAAGGCGACGGCACCCGATCAGGCGCTCGACCTCGATACGGCGGCCATCGACGCGGCGCTCGGGCGCAAGGGCAAGGTCAACGGCGGCGTCTATGCCGTCAGCGTGCCGCGTGCGGAGACGCCGAAGGACCACGGCATGGAGGTGCCCGAGGCCATGGGCTCGGCCATCGCCATCAACTTCCAGCCGACCGGCGGCGGTAAGGCGGCCATCACCGGCGACTTCGTGCTGACCGCCGACGAGGTGAACCCGGTGATCAAGGCGCTGAGGGGCAACGGCATCGAGGTCACGGCCCTGCACAACCACATGCTCGACGACGAGCCGCGGCTGTTCTTCATGCACTTCTGGGCGAACGACGACGCGGGCAAGCTGGCCAAGGGTCTGCGGGACGCCCTCGACCAGGTGAAGGTCGCGAAGGGCTGACGCCGATGTCCGGCTCCTCTCCCCTCAAGGTCGCGATGGTCTGGCGGGGCGATGCGCGGGCCCGCGCCGAGGCACGCCCGGAGAGCAGCCGGTTCGCGGCGGTGTTCGCCGCCCTGGACCGGCATCGCCTCGCCGGCGAGCCCGCCGTCTGGGTCGACGGGGAGGCCGACGTCCTAAGGGCCCAGCTCATGGCGATGGACGCGGTGCTGGTCTGGGTGAACCCGGTTGCGGAGGACACCGGCGATGGCCGCGGAGCCCTGGACGCGGTGCTGCGGGAAGTGGCCGCGGCCGGCATCCTCGTCAGTGGCCACCCGGACGTCATCGACCGGATGGGCACGAAGGAGGTGCTGGTCCGGACGCGGGATATGGGCTGGGGGACGGACACCCACCTCTACGCGAGCCACGCGGCGCTCGCGTCGGAATTTCCTGGGCGGGTGGCAGAGGGGCCGCGGGTGTTGAAGCGCAGCCGCGGCAACGGCGGCATCGGCGTCTGGAAGGTCGAGCGCGCCGCTGGACCGGACGTCCTGGTGCAGGAGGCGCGCGACAGGAGCCTGCGCACCGTGCCACTCGACGTGTTCCTGGCCGAGCGCGCCGCCGACTTCGCGGTTGGAGGCACCCTTGTCGATCAACCGTTCCAGTCTCGGCACCTGGAGGGAATGATCCGCTGCTACGTGAGCGGCACGCGTGTCGCGGGATTCGGTGCCCAGCACGTGACCGCGCTGGCTCCGCCCGAGCACGGGCGCGCGCCGCCGCGCCTCTACTCGGGGCCGGAGGACGAACGCTTCCAGCGCCTGCGCGGCCTGATGGAAGCGAAGTGGATACCCGAGATGGCGTCACGGCTCGGGTTGGGGCTGGACGACCTGCCGGTCGTCTGGGACGCCGACTTCCTGCTCGGGCCGAAGGATGCCGCCGGCGAGGACACCTACGTGCTCTGCGAGATCAACGCGAGCTCGGTGTACCCCATCCCCGACGAGGCGCACGGCGCCCTCGCCGCGACGACGCTGCGACGGTTGACTGAAGCCCGCGCCTACCCGCCGGAGCGTGCCTGACGACGCCCGCTCAACGCCCGTTCGGGCAAGCGGCGGGCGTCCTGGCCTCACCGATGCCCTCAGTACCCGTGGTGGTGATGGTGGTGGTCCCGGTCGAAGGGGACGGGCCGGTCGTAGCCATAACGGTGGTGCCGCTCGTAGCCGTGGCGGTGGCCGTAGCCATGACCGTAGCCATGGTGACCGTCGTGATGGTGGTGGTGGCGCGGCCCGCGCTCGTACCACTGCGCGGACGCGGCGCCGGGGAGTAGCACGACGGCGGCGGCGACTAGACCTGCGATGCGGAGCTTCATGGGAGGACCCTTCTCGATGGAGATAGCCCACGCTGCGGGTGCGACGTTGAACCGGTTCTGAGGCCGCCGCGCAACTTCCATTCAGCGGCGATGCTTCGATGGCGGGCAGCGTCAGGTGCCTTGCCCTGCGACCGTTGGCGCGTTGGGCGGCGTAGGCAGGTTGCGACGCTTCGCGTACGAGGCCCTGCATCCTGCTTGTGCCTGCGATCCGACCCGCGAACCGAGGGCCGCCTTGCCTGTTACCGACGGCGCCGTGCTTGGTGTCGGTTGCTCGATGCGCTGCTAAGCTTCCTCCTGTGCGTTCGCCCGATTCACCAGCCAGAAGCAGCACCGGCACATGCCCATCCCCGCAGACAAGCAAGGCGACTGGCACGACGCTCTCGAACTGAAGCTCTACCGGACCCACGGTGAGGAATTCGAGAACTTCTTCGCGACGATGATGGAGATGCGTCACGGCGAGGAGTTCGAGCGCGTGGCCGCCTCCGGACGCGCCGGCGACCGCAAGTGCGACGGGTTCCTGCACACCACGGCCGAGGTCTTCCAGTGCTACGGGGCGGCGAAGGGCGGCGAGAACCGCAAGGCGGTCAACAAGACCCTCACGAAGAAGATGGAGACCGACTACCGGGGGGCGGCGCGCCATTGGAAGCGGATGACCCGCTGGCACATGGTCCACAACTTCGTGGACGGTCCCACCGCCGAACCCCTGGCCAAGATCGAGGAGCTGCGGTCGGCGAATCCGCAGCACCAGCTGCACCTCTTCGGGAAGATGAGCTTCAAGAAGGTGATCTTCTCGCTTGAGGAGCCGGATGTCGTCCGCCTCATCGGGCGTGCCGCGACGCTGGCCGATTTCGAGAACCTTCAGCCGCCCGAGGTCGTGGCCGTCCTGCATGCCGTCGTGAAGGCCACCTCGGACGACCTGCCGGAGGACGACGAGCCCGCGCCGGTGCCCCGGGACAAGCTGCGCTACAACGCCATTACCGGGGCCGTGGCCCGCAAGATCGCGATGGGGCAGACGAACGCGGACATCGTCCGGGCGCACATCGTCAACGACCCGAACCCGCTCCTGGGCATCACCCTCGCGAACGAGTTCCGCCGCCGCTACAAGGACCTCGACCTGCAGGACCTCACCTCCAACGAGGTCATGCTCGGGCTGTACGACGGCATCGTCGGGACCGGGAACCCGACCCAGGAGCGCGACGTCGCCGCGTGGAGCCTCCTGGCCTACCTCTTCACCGCCTGCACGGTCTTCAGGGACCGGCCGCCCATAGAGGTGGCCGCGTGATCCTGCCGGCCAAGCACCTGCGCCACGACAGGGCGCTGATCGGCGTCGGGGCCGACGTCCTGGCCGTGCTCGACGGCCCAAGCAGCGTCTCCGCCGTGTGGGACGCGGTCCGCGCGGCCCGCGCCCGGCGACCGGACGCCTCGCCCCTGTCGTTCGACTGGTTCGTCCTGGCGCTCTGCTTCCTGAATGCGGTTTCCGCCATCGAGCTCGTCGAGGGGGGGCTCATCGCCCCGTGCGGTGGGCCGCGATGATCCTCGGCATCTCCAGCGACCTTCCGAGCTTCAAGGCGCTCGCCTTCCACGAGGGCCTCAACGTCCTCGTGGCGGACCGGACGGAGGACTCGACCGAGAGGCAGACCCGCAACAGCGCGGGGAAGACCAGCGCCATCGAGGTCATCCATTTCCTGCTGGGCTCGGATGCCGGCAAGGGCTCCATGTTCCAGGTCCCTGAGCTGTCGGCCTACGCCTTTCACGGCACGTTCCGGCTAGGCGTCCACGAGGTGTCGGTGTCCCGTCGGGGGGACAACGCGAACCAGATCCTGCTCGACCCGGACGACGCCGCCCTCCTCGGCGTCGACCTGTCCCACGACAAGAAGGCCAACCGGCCGTACCTGCCGGTCAAGAGGTGGCGCGAGCTCCTCGGCCACCATTGGTTCGGGCTCCCGAACGATCCCAAGGGCACCGAGCTCGGCGCTTCGTTCAGCCCGAGCTTTCGCTCGATGGTCAGCTACTTCGTCCGGCGCAACAAGGTCGGCGGCTTCCAGTCGCCCGAGCGTCAGGGCGACAAGCAGCAGCCCAGCGACTGGCAGATCAACCTCTCGTACCTCATCGGCCTCGACTGGCGCGTGCCGCGCGACATCGAGGAGCTCCGGCTTCGCGAGGCGAGCCTGCGCGAGCTGAAGAAGGCCATCCGCGAGGGCGCTTTCGGCCGGATGTTCGGGTCCGTGGCCGAGATCCGGCCGGAGCTCAACCGGATCGAGGACAGGATGGCCCGCCTGCGCGAGCAGACGGCGAACTTCGAGGTGCTGGAGGAGTACCGCACCTTCGCCCGCGAGGCCGCCGACGCGCGCCGTCGCATCAAGGCCATCGGGCACGAGCTCGTGCAGGCGCGGCAGACCATCGAGCACCTGCAGCGCGTCTCCGAGGTCGAGCGCCCGCCGGAATACGCGGTGCTGGAGCGGATCTACAAGTCGGCGGGCGTCGAGCTGCCCGGCGTCGTCCTGCGGCGGTTCGACGACGTCAAGTCGTTCCAGCTCTCGGTGGTCGAGAACCGCAAGGCGCACCTGGCCGAGCAGGTCGCGGAGACGCATGCCAGGATCGCGGCGCTCGAAGCCGAGATGGAGGCCCTCGACGGCCGGCAATCGCAGATCATGCAGGTCCTGGCCGGGAAGGGCGCGCTCGACGACTTCACCAGGATGGGCGAGGAACTCGCCACCCTGGAGATGCAGGCGACCCTGCTCCGGGAGAAGCTGCGCAACGCGGAGATCCTGGAGGGCAAGAAGAACCAGGCGCAGATCGAGCGCCTGACCCTCCACGAGCGGCTTCAGGCCGACCACCGGCAGCGCGAGGGCGTCCTCCGAACCGCCATGCGGCGCATCGATGCCGCGATCTCGGGCCTCTACGACGACCGCCGGGGCAACTTGATCGTCGACGCGACGAGCAAGGGACCGGAGTTCCGCATCACCATCCAGGGTGACGGCAACCGCGGCGGCATCGACCACATGGAGATCTTCTGCTTCGACCTGATGCTCTATCAGGCTGCGCGGGAGCGCTTCGCCGGCGGCCCCGGCTTCCTCGTCCACGACAGCCACCTCTTCGACGGCGTCGATCCGCGGCAGGTCCGCTCGGCCCTGCTCCTCGGCAAGTCCGTCATCGGCGACCTCGGGGGGCAGTACATCGTCACCCTGAACTCCGAGACCCTCCCGTTGCTCGGACTGGACGTCGAGATCGCGGATGACATCCTGGACCCGCGCCTGTCCGACGACGAGGGAGGAGGCCTGTTCGGCATCCGCTTCGAGCTCAAGTGAGCAGGGTCGGCGCCTCGGACGCAACCCTCCGCGACGTCGGCCTGCGACCGTTCGCGAGGCCGTGACGGTGCGCTGGCCCGGGCCCCCCGGGAACGTCCGCGACCCGGCGTAGGATCTGTGGACCGGGTCGGCTCGCCGCTTGCCAGCCACCTCCGACCAGGCGATCACGTCTCTTCCCCTAGGGAACCTTCATCATGAAACGCACGGCCAAGCACCCGACCGATTGACCGCCGGAGTGCCGCCGCGTGTGTCGCCGCCGTCGCCCTGCGCCACGAAGGGCCGCTTCGACAGATCGACCGACACGATGGTGTCGAGGATGATCTGCGTGCCGACGTGCTCGGCCTGGGCCCGCATCTGCTCCATCAGGTCGGGTCCTTGGACCGCCGTCGCGAAGCCCGGGTAGTTCTCGACGTCCGTGGTGATGGTCAGTTGGCCGCCGGGCTGGATGCCAGTGACGAGGATGGGCTTCATGTTGGCGCGCGCGGCGTAGATGCCCGCGGTGTAGCCGGCCGGCCCGGCCCCGATGATGAGGACCTTCGTCTTGTGCGTGGTCATGGCGAACTTGGAGTTGGGGGAGACGGGGATGCCTTGAAGGTGCTCTACGCTGCAGCTTCCAGGGCAGCCGTCGGAAGGTCGTCGTTCGCAGCGGGTGCATTCGAATACACACGCATCCGGGGCTCCCCTGGTTCAGAGAAGGTCTCGTTCCGGTCCGGGAAACGCGCCCGCGCCTCGGTGGGCCGTGGCCGGCTCGCGCCCTGGCCACACGGCCATGCTCGCACGCGGCCACCATGCCTTGCGGCCCGCCGCGCGCTGCCATGGGGCGATTGACGCTGGACCTCGGTCCGGCGACCAGGGGTGGCGGCGTCCACCTCAGCGCAAGGCCGGTTCCATGGATAGGGCCCGGCAACTCGCGAGGCGCATCAGCCTCTAACGCGGGAGCACGCGGGCCGGATCAGGATGATCCGGGACACCTCAACCGCCCCGGCGCCGGCCACGGAACATGGGAACGGTCGGGGCGGCCATGCCGGTTCGCCCAATCCCGCTCGCCCCGCCCGGGCGCCTCACCACCCGCACCCGGGTGCCGCGCGGCGGCCGTGGCTCCCAGGCCGTCGGGCAGCGGGCGCAGGCCTGCGAGGATGCGTGACAGGCGTGATGCGAGGTCCCCATCGAGGCAGCCCGCGTGCCCCTTGGCCATCCTGCGGAGATACCTCTCCAAGCCGGGCCCGACGGCCTGCCGATGTTCGAGGAGGATCCGTAACGCGCGGGCCACGACCCCGTGCGGGTTCGGGTTCTCCTCCAGGTTGGTGTCGACGATGGCGTCGCGCAGCCAGGCGGTGAAACGCGGTCCGTGGTGAACCCGGCGGGAGCCGCACAGGTAAAGCACGGCGTCGCAGTCGAAGAAGGTGGTGTGCACCAGGTCGGTCAGGTGGGCGGCCTGCACGTGCCCGGACTGGACCGCCCAGGTGGAGGGTAGGGCCCAGACGTCGTACGAGTGGCGGCGCCCGGCGATGCGGTAGCCGCCGAAGCGGTTCCGAACGGCCGCGCCGTCCCGCATCAGCTCCGCCAAGCGCTCCGGCGGCGCGTGCACGACCAGGTCCACGTCCGATGCGAAGGCCGCAGCCCCGCCCCGGGCGATATCCCGGGCCATGCCGCCGAAGATCGCAACCTCGCCCACCTGCCCGAGATGGCCGATCAGATCCGCGATCTCGGGGCCCCCGCGAGCCTCGTCCGCCAGGAACGCCTGCATCCGCCGGCACAGCTCAGCGCCGTCGCGGACGGGGGAGCCAAGGTCAGCCATGGTGCCGCCTCAAGTCGTCGCGCAGGGACACCGCGAACGTGTCGGTCATACCCGAGATCATGTCGGTGACGAGCTGCAGTTCGCGGTAGCGCATCGGCATCGCGTTCCCGGGCGACTCGGCCACGCGCCGGTAGTTCTCCGAGATCCGGGAATACACGTAGGCCGGCAACGCCTCGCGGTCGGAGCGCAGGTCGTCCGGATCCTTGCGCTCGATGATGGCCTTCCAGAACATGTCCATGAGCTCGTGAACGGTCCGGTGCCCGTCGAGCTCGACTTCGAGGACGCTGCGGTGGCGGTAGACGTGAAACTTGGCGAAGCGCTTCAACGAGGTCCACAGCACGACCGCCTCGGAGGCCGCCATCAGCTCCCTGTCGAACGCGCCGGCCATGATGGCATCCCGGTTCGCCACGAACGCCCCAACCGCGGCCCGCACCATCTTCCCGATGGCGTCCACGCGGAACATCTGCATCGAGATGTCGTCGAGTTCCCCGGGCGACAATCCCGCGTCCCGGAACTCGGCGTGGCTGCGCTCGGCCCGCTCGCAGACGTCGAGCGTCAACTCGTCGTCGCACGCGTCGTGACGCAGCCAAGCCATGAGCACGTTGAAGTTGATCAGCTTCTTCTTGGCCGCGTCCTCGACGTCCACCACCGAGTAGGCGATGTCGTCGCAAGCCTCCATCACGAAGGTCAGGGGATGGCGGACGCCCTCTCGCAAGCCGGTCTCGGCCCAGACCTCGGCGGCGATCTCGGCCTCCGACTGGAAGAAGTTGAACTTCTTCCTTGCCTGGGAGGTCTTGTCGACCGCGTCCGACGGCACGGGATACTTCATCAGGGCCGCCAGGAAGGCATAGGTCATGTTCAGGCCGAAGTCGTCGTTCAGGATCTGCAATCGCGTCAGCAGCCTGAACGCCTGCGCGTTGCCCTCGAATTTCAGGAAATCACGGCGCATCGGCTCGCTCAGGTCCGGCGCGTCGAAGATGTCGAACGAGGCCGGGTCATCCTGGCGCGGCGCGGAGTGCCGCTTCACCCAGGTTTGGATCGCGGTCTCGCCCTGATGTCCGAACGGCGGATTGCCGAGGTCGTGGGCGAGCCCGATGGCCTCCAGGAGGGCGGGCACGTTGCGCAGGGGCTCGACCTCCCCGGGGAAACCCAGCGCCCCGCCGTGCACGAAGGCGAGGGTGGTTCCCATGCTCCGCGCCATGTTCGCCACCTCGTGGCTGTGGGTTAGCCGGGTGCGGACGCTGTCGTTGCGTTCCAACGGGAAGACCTGCGTCTTGTCCTGGAGGCGCCGCACCGGGGTCGAGAACAGGATACGGTCGTGGTCACGTTCGTGCTCGGTCCGGTCCTCGCCCAGCCGCGCCGTGTAGGCTCTGCCCGCGGCCTTTCCCTTGCGCCGCTGCGCGTTGAGGAGGCGTCTCCAGTCGAGTTGATCGGCCATCCTTCGATCCCGTTGCGGCGAGGACGCCCGGTCCATCGCCCACCCACAACACCGTGCGCCCCGGTCTACGTTCCGGCCCTCCGACGCGTCACGCCAGGATCCCGCGGTTGTCCACGGATTCCGTTCGGGACGGTGCCGCTCGCGCCAGCAAGACACTAGGGCAGGCGCTCCAAGATTGGAACATAGAGAGAACGAAATCGGTGTTGGCCGGCCCATCCGGAGGTCCCTGCCTCGCCCCGTCCCCACCGAACCCGGAGGGGCGGCTCATGCCGGAGATCTGCCCGACCGGCGTGCCCTGCTCAAAGCCCTGGGCCGTCCCGTACCGGAAGCGGCGCGCGGTCGCGCGTCGCTTGCATCGCCAGCTGTGGCCCGCCGGCGGTCACTCCCGGCGCGCGGATACAGCGGCCCCCGCCCCGGCGGCACATGGCGGGCCGGGCGAGGGGGCACGAGCGGGCCGGGCGAGCCGCCGTGGCCCTCACGCTGGTCCCGGGCGTTCCTGTGCCTCGGGATCCGGGCCTTCCGCGCCCGGCGCCGTCACAGCTACGGCGACCGCAGCACCGACGATGGCGCCTCCCAGAGCCGCCGCCGCCAATGCCGCAGGTGCCGGCGGCCGACCCTTGACCGCCTCAGCCAGGATGGACTTCGCCTCGGCCTCGCTCTCACGCACGGCGAGCATCAGCTTGGGACCGAACTTGAGGACCGATCCGGCACCCTCGTGGTGGATGGCGGGGCTCGGCGGCTCGACCTCGCGGACGCGTTCGGCGCTGACCATCATCTCGATGGCGCCCTCGGGAGGGGTCAGCCGAGCCATGGCGGCCCCGGCTGCGGCGAACTTCGCGGCAAGGGACGCCACCGTTTCCACGGAATAGATCCGGTCACCCGTGATGCGGAGCATCACCGCATCCTTGAACTCGTGGTCAAAGGCCTGCCGCATCCAGAGCAGCTCGTCCGGAGCGATAGACTCGACATCGCCACCCGGCATCCTGACGATCACCATGTCGGCTCCCCCTGGCATCTAAGCTCGACAACACCTTAACATCTCCCCCGCCGTGGACGACGGGGATTTTCGGGAACCGCGAGGTCCCTTCCAGTCGACAGCGCGCTTGGCTCCCGCGGCTCCTCGCATCCACGACGCTGCACGCGGCGCATGTCCGGCTCGTGAACCGAGCCGGAACGGTCGCGACCTGACCGCCTCTCTCCTCAATCTTGTAGCTCAGGATCGTCGCGAACTGATGCCAGCGCGCGTTCAGCATGGCGCCGTTCAGCCCTGCCTTCTGCCGGACGTTGCGGCCCGGCTCCTCAGCCGACGCCGAAGCGGCGGGCGACGCCCAGGGCCTCGCGATGGTGGAAGTCGCGCCGGATGCGGGCCTGCCGCGCCTGCAGGCGCGCGACGCGAACTTGGGCCCGGCGGCGTCGGTTCGAGCCGCGCTTGCGACGCGAAACGACCTTCTGCGCCTTCCGCTTCCGCGCCTCGATCCGCCCCAGGCTCTCGGACAGCGTCGTTCGCTGGCCGGTCGAGAGCGCGAGCGTGGTGGTGGCACCACGCCGCTCAGGGCAGGGGGCCGGTTCCCGGGTCGGGCACGGCCGACCGCGTCATGAAGAACCGCTCCTTTCCCTCCGCCCACGCGAAGCCGACGCGCGCCAGTTCGGCAACCGGTGGGCCACCGTCGTCCGCGGCGAACCTCAGGGTCACCCCCAACGCGTCTGCGGTCTCGACGAGCCAGTCCGAGAATTCTTCCGGAAGCCGGCCACCGGCGCGGCAGGCGATCACGAGCTGGTCCTCCGCATAGGCATCGAGCACGAAGCCGTCGCCACCGTCCCGTTGCAGGATGCGGCGCATCAGGCGGAAGGAGGCGGTGTCGAGTTCCGGCGGAACATGGGCGTCGAGACACGCGTCCACCTCGGCCCAGGCGGGCTGGTCGACCCGGTGGCCCGGTCCGACGAGATCCTCCGCCCTGTGCCGCATCGAGCCGACCTGAAGGTCGAAGCAGGTGGCGACCGCAAACCGGACCCCGTGCCGCGTCAGGACCGCCCGAGCCCGCCCGCACAGGTCGCCGCTGCGGTCGACGGCGACCTCCGTGACCTCCAGCCCGGGATGGCGCCGCAGCACGGTTTCCAGCGCCGCTCCGAAGCCGCCCCAGATATCGCCCTGCAGCCCGTCGAGCAGGCGACGGCGCCAGGGTGGCCCCGCCAAGCCCCGCTTCCTCGGACCGCCGACCGGGGGTGACCGCAGGACCGGCGCGGCTCGGGCGAACGCGGCGCTCCGGACCGCTCCGAGCTCCGCCTCGAAGACGGCGTCCGCCAGGCGCAGCACGAGGGGCGCGAGCGCCTTCCTCGCCGCTTTGCGGAACTCATGGGCGGCCGACCGCACCTGACGGGCACGCGTGTCGTCGCGTGCGCCCGAATTGTACCCGACCGCTCGCGAGCGGCCCGCACCCTGGGCGAAGGTCCGGGCTTCGAGGGCCTCGACCGCGCGCATCAGGATCGGGAGCGCTTCCAGGAAGCGGACGGCGCCGTCGAGGTGCTCCCGCGCCGTGGTGTGCTCCGGGACCTCGCCCGCGATCTGTCTCACCGCCGCGAGGAGGCCGGAGACGTCCCGTGGGTCCCGCAGTTGCGGCAGTGCGGAGAAGGCGGCGCGATGGAGTGGGTTGCGCGTCCTCGCGAGCGGCACGACGATCCCGTCGAGCCACGTTTGCCTGAGGTGCTTGCGCAACCCGACATCCAGACCGTGCAGCTTGGACCGCAGGATGCCTCCCGCTCGGCTGGCGGTGAGAAGGTTGTCCAGCAACACGTTCAGGATCATGCCCGATTCGGGCGGACAAACCGCGACGATGGCCCGCATCGCCCGCCGGATTTCCCCTTCCGGGACGGAGGGCATGCCGGCGGCAGAAGCGTCGGGCGCGTTCGAGGCATACGGGACGTGGCCGGAAGGAGACATGCGAGCACCGGAGGGTTGGGACGGAGCCGCGCCGCCGGGGATCGGGCACCCCAGCGGGGCCCGCCGGGACCGCCGCTCGCGAGTGGCGCCGGCCCGAATCGACAGAGTGCTGCTCCGCCCGGGAGCACGCGTTGATCGTCCGGGCGGTCGTGAAAGGGACAAGCTGCGACCTGCCACCCCGATCTTCGGCCAGGAGTCCGCGAGGGGAGAGGCGCGTGCCAAGCCAGACCTGGCCCGGGCAGCCACAGGATTGCGCAGCTCTCAGGCCCAGCCCCAGTCCGGCGAAGCTCGGGGAGGGCGGTGACGTGGACCGGGAGTCGACCGGGGTCTGAACCCTCCGCGTGTCTCACGGCCGCCCGGAACCCGCGACCTGTATCGGGGCTCTGCTTGGGGGGGAGCCCACGGTCGAGCATGGCGCGGCGCCCGGCGGGTTCGTCGGCCAGCTGGCCCTCCGAAGCACGCACCGGTCGGCCACCGGCCCGCGCCTCCTCCTTGTCGGGCGAGCGGAAGCCGGCGGGTCCTTCCGGGCCCGCGGCGTAAGCGGGGAGGGAACCTGGGCCGGAGGCTGGGTGGCGGATTGCGCGGGCCGGCTCGCGCCGACTTGGTCGGAGGGGCCCGAGCCGCGACCGATGTTGACCGGACCCGTACCCCGCCTGGCGGAGGTGTCATGGCTCGGCGAGGGCGCCCAGGTCACGGACCGTGACCCGTGCCCGGGCCGCCCGAGGCGGGCACGTGCATCTCGACGAGCAGACGAGGCGCCGGGCGTTTCGCATCATCGACCGGCCGGGGGCTGGGACGGGCCCGGCGGGGCCGCGGTCGCGCCGGTGGCGGGCGGTGCATCGCTGCCACGAGGAGGGCGACGCTCGTGCACGCCTTCTCACGGCCCTGGTTTTCTCGACATTGACGCCTTCAGGCAGCTCGCCGGTTGCGTCATGCGAGCGGCCTGCCCCCGACGGCCGGCGCCCCGAGGCGAGGGCATGCCGCGGCCCCGTATCCGGGGGCCGCGGAGCAGGGACACCGGCCCCTGAATCGGGGGCGCTTGGCTCTCCGGGTCGGACGCTCGGGCCCGACGGGCGCCGGCGGGCCCAGGGCCCCGCCGGGCCTAGCGACGGCCGGCCGCCATCCGGCCAACCAGGTTCCGGCCGGCCTTGCCCCGCAACGTCCAGGCGTGAGCCCGTGACGCTCCCGGCGGGACGGCGGGCGGCGCGGTCCGCACCGCGTCCACGTCACGACCGCGCGGGGACGTGTAGCAGGCGGCGATCCAGGCATGCACCGCGCCGACGAGCGCCGCCATGGTGACGGCGCTTCGCCCCTGACCGTCGCGACAGGAACCGGACCGGCCCAACAGGGCGTTGAGGTGCGCTTGTCCCGGCAGTGCACGTGCGGGCCGGTGCAGGACCTGGATCCCCATCCGCCACGCGGCCTCGTGGAAGCCCGTGTCATGGTACCCGACGGCGTGGTCCACCACGATGACTTCCGGCACGCCAAGGCACGGCCAGACGGCACCGAGCCCGCCTGCCGTGCCCGAGCCGTCACCGAACAGCCCGAGGACATCGACCGGCCGGCGCCGCGCCGCGTCGAGGGCCGCGGCGACGACCAGGCCCGTGCTCTCGTCGCGGGCCAGCGTCATGTGGACGACATCGAGGCCGAGGTCCGCGACGCGAACGGCGAGGGCTGCCTGGCTGATGCCTACGCACGCCAGCGCACGCGGGGAGGGGGCGCTCACGGGCACGCACCGGCCGTGCGCGTCCGGCGGCACCTGGCGGCACGATGCTGCCCGGGCGGCATCGTCGAGGGAAGGGGAGGAGGTGGTCGTTTCCTGGTCACGGATCTTCATCGGGGAACTCCGGCATGACGGCCGCAGGGGCGGCCCGTCGCTGGACAGGGGGCTCCCCCGGCCGGGGCCGAGGGAGGGGAGCGCACCGCGGTGCGGACGCTCAGCGGTCGGCGTCGTCGGCGTCGGAGGGGCCCCGCCCGTCGAAGTCGGCGGCCCGGCGGCCCAGGGCACGCGCGACGTCGCCGTCCCACCGGTCGAAGTCGGGGTCGAGGAAGGCGGCGGAGACGGGGTCGTCGTCGGCGCCGGTGAGGCCACCGAAATCCAGGTCGTCCATGGGTCTTGTCCTCTCGCAGGCGAAGGGACCGGGCCCGCCTGCCGTGAGGGCGGCGGGTCCTCGGCGATGGTCGCCAACGGGATCCAGGACGGGCGCAACGAGACGCTTGCGCAGGCGCGCAGGTGCGGCTAGGGTACGACTGTCGATCCGAGGGGCCTGGCAGCCTCCCGGAGGAACCCGTTGGCCTTGGCTGGCCGATCCCGAACCCTAGGGTGCGGGATGCCTGACACTCGCGGCAGCTGCGACACTGAGAGGCGAGTTCAGGGTAAAGCGCGCGGCCCATGGGCCGCGCGTTTCTTTTTGCCCGTCCGAGACCTGGTGTCCCGGGTCGGCCCGAACCAAGGGCGGGCCGCGAGCGCGCCCCTGCCTGACCGGGCGGTCAGCCGACGGAGCGTTCGGGCAACGGGTCCAGGCCTGCTTGCGGTGATCGGCCGCCATGCGCGCCTCCATCATCCATGGCGAATGGTACCATGTTCCGGCAAGTTTTTACACCCGCGGTGTAGGTTGCCTGGACTGACTTTGCCGGGTTGGTTAAGGTTCAGGCACCCGCCGGCCCTGATGTCTCCGACCGCCGTCGTCTTGCGCCTACTTCCGCCCGGGGCAGCGGGTACCATCGGCGAGCGAGCTCGTCGTGGCGGACCAGGCCGAGGCGCTTCAAACGCGTTTTCGCCTTCTCGGACGCGTCCTTGCTCATCTGGGCGTCTCGGACGGCATCGTTCAGCTCGGTTCCGGACAGGCCGGCCTCGCCGGCCCGCTCCAGCGCCTCCACGATGACCGTGGCCGCGCGACCGAGGACCACGGAGGACGCTCCCGCGCGCTCGGGCCTCCCTGGCGGGGGCGGGGATGCCGGCGCCGCGGGCAGGGGCATCGGGACGGTCTCGGTCTCCGCCTTTGCCAGAAGCTCCTCCATGCGCTCCTTCTGGAGGTAGAGGAGCGCCAGCCGCGACGCGGTGGCGCGCAGGGACCTGTTCTGCTCCTCGACGAGCTTCTCGATCTCCTCCTCGATGCGCCTGACCGCGGAGCGAAGGTCGTTGAACATGTGAGCTCCCCTTGCCCGCAGCGCAGCAGCCCCGGACGAAGCTACCGGCCAGGGCTTCCATGGCCGTGGCCATACCTACGGCACCTGGCGGCCGACGGCAAGCATTTCTGGCCATGGCCGCCCGGGGAACGCCGGTAAGGTTAAGAAAGCCTTTCGCCCGGTGCCTGTCCCCCATCGGACTGCCCCGGCCGCGGCTCGCCGCACTGCCCGGACGGATCCCGGGGCCGACACTTTCCCGGTCTCCGGGGCAGGGCCGCCGAAGTCCAGGGCCAGGCGCCGGGGGCGGGGCTTCCGCGATGCCCTCCGCCGTTGGCGACACCTGGTCGAACGGGAGAAACGGCGCCGGTTATTCCGGCATGGCCATGGCACGGGCCACCCATGGCCATGCCGCGCCGATCCTCGTCCGACGCCGAGAGATCCTGCGGACCCGCACCGTCGGCGCAACCGCAAGGCTCGCCGGCGGGCCGGAGCCGCGCGGGCCCGGCCGCGGCTCCCGCAAGTCGCGCCTCGCGATGCCTACAAGCGAGGCCGGGCCAGGGGTGCGCCCCGGCCCGCGCGCGGCGTGCCGGCGACCGGCCCAGGGCCAGTGCAGCGGACGGTCGCGCCGGGATGCCGACCTCGGAACGCCCCGTAGGCATGCCTTAACGGTTCACCTCGATACGTTCGTCCGAACGGCGGCGCAGCGAGCCGCCCCTCCCGATGACGGCCGCTCGGAACGGCCGGGCAGTGGACGCGCGCATGATCCCGCCTGCCGATCACGAGGCCGAACGCCTGACGGCCCTGCGCAGCCTCGGCATCCTCGGCTCGCCGCCCGACCCCGATCTCGACGCCCTCTGCCGCCTCGCCGCCGAGCTGCTCGGCACGCCGACCGTGGCCGTCTCCCTCGTCGACGCAGAACGGCAGTGGTTCGTGGCGGGCGTCGGCACCTTCGCGGTCAGCACGCCCCGGGATGCCGCCTTTTGCAACCACGCCATCCGGTCGGACGAGATCCTCGTGGTCGAGGATGCCGGGCTGGACCGGCGCTTCGCGCGCAACCCGCTCGTCACCGGGGCGCCCGGCATCCGGTTCTACGCCGGCGCGCCCCTCAGCCTCAGGCACGGCGTGCGGCTCGGCACCCTCTGCCTGATCGACACGCAACCGCGGGCGCTGGACGACGGGGGGAGGCGCCGGCTCCGCGACTTCGCCGCACTCGCCGTCTCGCACCTGCGCTTGCAGGAGACGGAAGTCGCCTTGCAGGCGCGCGAGAACGAGCTGCGCCGGGCCAACCGCGACCTCGGCATGGCGGAGCGCTGGGCCAAGGTCGGCCATTGGCGCATCGCGTTCCCCGACGAGCGCATCACGTGGTCGGACGGGATGTACCCCATCTTCGGCCGTCCCCCCGAGGCCGGGGCGCCGACCAAGCAGGCGGTGCTCGACACGTTCCATCCCGAGGACCGCGAGGACGTGCGCGTCCGCCTTGAGCGGACCGCCATGGGGGGTGAGGACTACGAGCATCGGCCGCGCTTCATCCGCACGGAAGGCGAGTCCGTGTCGCGCTGGCCCACGCGGTCGCCGAGCGCGACGCCACGGGCGAGGTCGTCGGCCTCTTCGGTGTCTGCATGGACGTGACCGACCTCGTCCGGGTCGAGGAAGACTTGCGCGCGACCTCGGCGCTGCTCCGCGCGACCTTGGAGCACATGGACCAGGGCCTTCTCATGGTGGACGCGGCACGGCGCGTCCGCGTGCACAACCGGCGCGCGCTGGAGCTTCTTGACCTGCCGGCGGAGCTGCTGCGCGGCGAGCCGAGTTCCGAGGCGGTGCGGCGCCACCAGGTCGCCCGCGGCGAGACGGCGGAGCTGGCTGACGCGCCGCGTCCTCCGGGACCCGCGCAAGGAAGGGAGGCCGACAGCCGGATCCACGAGCGGGAGCGCCCGGAGGGAACCGTCCTTGAGATCCGCACGGTGCCGCTCGACGGCGGCGGGATGGTGCGCACCTACACGGACATCACCGCGCGCAAGCGGGCCGAGGCCCAGATGCCCACCACGACCCCCTGACCGGCCTCGCGAACCGGGCCCGCTTCCGCGAGTGCCTCAACCGACGGCTGGCGGAGGTCGGTCACCAGGGCGCGACGTGCGCGGTGCTCTGCCTGGACCTCGACCGCTTCAAGGCGGTGAACGACACGCTCGGCCAACCGGCCGGCGACGCGCTGCTGCGGGGCGTCGCCGCCCGGATGCGCGGCCGCCTGCGGAAGCAGGACATCCTGGCGCGGCTCGGCGGGGACGAGTTCGCCGTCCTGACCGCGCCCGTCGCCCACCCGGCGCAGGCCGCCGCCGTGGCCGCACGCCTGGTCGGGGCCCTGCACGCGCCGTTCCGCATCGAGGGGCACGAGATCACGGTCGGGACCAGCATCGGGATCGCGCTCGCGCCGGAGCATGGCCGGGACGGCGACACGCTGTTCAAGAACGCCGATCTCGCGCTCTACGCGGCCAAGGATTCGGGCCGTGACGGGTACCGGTTCTATACCCCCGCGATGGGCGAGGCCGCCAGCGGCCGGCAGCGGCAGGAGCTCGACCTGCGCGGCGCGCTCGCGCGGGACCAGTTCGAGCTGCACTACCAACCCGTGGTGGACACGCGCTCGTTCGCGGTCGCCGGGTTCGAGGCGCTGATCCGCTGGACGCACCCGACCCGAGGCCGCGTCCCCCCGGACGCCTTCATACCGGTGGCCGAGGAAACCGGGCTTATCGTGCCGGTCGGCGACTGGGTGCTCCGCAAGGCCTGCGAAGACGCGGTCCGGTGGCCGGGGGACGTACGCCTGGCCGTCAACGTCTCGGCCGTCCAGCTGATGCGGCCCGGCCTGGTCGAGGGCGTCGTCGCGACGTTGGCCGCGGGTCGCCTGGAGTTGGAGATCACCGAGACCGCGCTCCTGCGGGACAGCCCACCGGTCCTGCCCTGCCTGCACGCGTTGCGAGGCCTCGGCGTGCGCGTGGCGCTCGACGACTTCGGCACGGGGTATTCCTCGCTGAGCTACCTGCGGAAGTTCGGTCATTCGTCATTTGGGGTTGCTGGCCCCATCTGACCTTCTCCAGCGCCGCCCTCAGGCGGCGAGGAGCGTCCCGGGACGACGCACGGCCCGACGGCCCACGTTGGCGTCCCCGAGGGGCTGACCCCCCTCGCTCGCGGCCTTGACCGCGAGACCTCGGTCGCGGATCACCCCGGCCGAATTCACGTCCCGATGCTCGTCCAGCCCGCACGGGCAGACGTGCCGGCGCAGGGACAGCGGCTTCGCCGCCACCGCCCCGCACTGCCGGCACTCCTGCGACGTCGCCCTAGCGTCGACGCAGATCAACTCGCCACCGGCTCTCTCGGCCTTGTAGCGGACGAACTGCACGAGCTTGCCCCATCCCGCATCCAGGATGGACCTGTTCATTCCCCTCTTCTGAGAGACGTTCGCTCCCGGCTCATCGACCGTGCCGACCGCCGAGCGGGTCATGTTCCGGATGCGCAGGTCCTCCAGCACGACGAGCGGGTGCTCGCGCGTCAGCCGCGCCGAGACGCGGTGGAGATGCTGGTCGCGAGTGTTGGCTACGGCGCGAAGCTGCCGCGCCAGTCGCGCCTTGACCTTTCTTCGCCGGTTCGAGCCCTTGCGGCATCGGGCAAGGGCCCGGCGGGAGACGCGGATCTCGCGCTGGCGGCGAGAGGCGGGACGGACGTTCGGGAGACGCTCGCCGGTGGACAGCGTCAGCAGCGCCTCCACGCCCAGGTCGCCGCCCACCGCCTCGCCGAGCGGCGGCGTGGCCGCCACGACCTCGGTCGTCTCGATGGTGAAGCCCACGTACCAGTGCCGGCCCTTGCGCGTGAACGTCACGCCCAGGATCTTGGCGTCGGACGGAAGCGCCCGGTCGTGGTTGAGGCGGATCGGCCGGCCGAAGCCCTTGAGCCGGATGCGGTCACCCTCGTGTCGCAGGCCGGTGGCCTCCAGCAGGCCGAAGGTGCTCCAGCGCGAGGCGGGCTTGAACCGCGGGAAGCCGGGCTTCAGCCCCCGCTTCACCCGTCCGAAGAATCCGGTGAAGCCGTCCTCGACGCGCTTGAGCGTCCAGCGGCCCATGGTGACCGGATCGGCGCCGTGGCCCTTCGGGTCGTCGGTGCGGATGACGGTGAGGCTCTTCTGCTGGTCGAAGCGGGTGATGGCCTTGCGCCCGAGCCGCCAGGCGTCGCGGCGCTCCTGCAGGGCGGCGTTGTAGAGCAGGCGCTGGCGCTCCAGCGCCTCGGCGAGGAGGCGGTGCTGGGCGGCGGTAGGCCTGAGCTTCTGCTGGTAGGTCAGGATCACGCGACCAGGGTAGAACGAGGTGTGAACAGGTCAACCCCGACCGAAGGTTGATCAATCCCAAACGACGAAGAACCGGAAATTCCCGCTCGACCGGATCAAGATCGACCGCTCCTTCGTCGAGGCGGTGGACGAGCCGGGCACGGCGGCCATCGTTGGGGCCATCGCCGGCCTGGGGGCCTCCCTCGGCGCCGCGGTCACGGCCGAGGGCGTCGAGACGGAGCGGCAGCTCGGGGCGCTGCGGCTGTCCGGCTGCGGCGAGGCGCAGGGCTACCTGTTCGGCAAGCCCGCGCCCGCGGCCGAGGCCGCCGCGTTCCTGCGCCGGGGGGCCGGAACGAGGGCCGCATGACCCGGGCAGCCCCTTCGGGCCGCGGCGAGCGGCACAGGGCGGGAAGCGGGCCGCCCTAGCCCGCGCCGCGGGCGATCCGGCGGACGCCGCGCCGCGACCTTGGCGGTAGGCGACACGGCCGCTTAAGATTCCCCGCGGTACGCTCGATTCGGCGAACGTCCGTCACGTTCGCCGCCGCCGTCGCAGGGCCGGATACCCGCGCGGCGCATCGCGGTTACCGAGACGGCGGAGCCGCGCCGGAGGCGGTCGGAGGCGCCCATGGAGGCTTGGTCGACCACGGCGTTCGACGAGACCTCGCAGGCGGACCTGTTCGCGGCCTCGCCGGTCGCGGGCGGCCGCCCGCCGGTGGTGCGGTGCTGGCTGGCCTTCGACCGGGGCGGCGACGACGTCGGCGTCGCGCTGACCCTGTCCGACCGCCGCCACCTCATAGCGGATGCGTCGACCGGGTACGCCATCGTCGGCGACGACGATTTGGTCCTGCTGCCGGATCGGTCGCGCGACGAGCTGATCTGCCTCGGGCCACCCTGGCTGCTGCCCGCGCTGCCCACCGGCTTCCGGGCCCGCGGCCTCGCCCACTGGTCCAAGCTTCTGCGGGACACGTCGCTGGCGACGTTCCGCCCGTCGCCGGAGGCCAACGCCTGCATCGCGTTCGATATCAGGCCCGGTCCGCCGCTCGGTTGGTCGGCGCTGCACGGCGACCTGCGCGACGGGACCTTGGGCCGCCACCCGGATCGACCGGCCCCCGACGGCGTGGCCTTCCGAGGCGCGCGGGACGCGCGGCTCGTCGACGGCCTGCTTCACTTCGAGCGCGGCCGGCAGCTTGCGGAGGCGGGGAACGGCTCCGAGGCGCGCCTGGAGCGGGCGAAACGGCATCTCCGGCGCGCCGCGCAGCATTTCGCCGCCGGGCGGCAGCTCGGATGGGGCGAGGTGGCCGAACGATACCTGTCCCTGTTGGAAAGCCAGCTCTTCCGCATGAGGCAGATGGATCTGCCCGCCCTGCTTCCGCCGCGGCAAGCCGATGCGCTGTGCCTGCCGCGCCTCGGCCTGGGCGTTCACCGCCTGATGGCCGTTCCGCTGCCGCCGTTGGCGCTGACGCGGGGGGCCGTTCCCGCGGCGGCCGGGCGGGGCGCGCGCGAGCGCCGCGAGGCGCTCTGCTTCGTCCCGCTGCATCGGCCGACGCTCCGGCGTCTCCTGCCGGGTACGCGACCCGACGCCCTGCGCGGTCAGGTCGTCTTCGGGCCGCCGGCCACGGGGACGGCGACGACCGCCGTGCGGCTCGGCAAGGGGGCGAGCGTCGCCGTCTCGGCCATCCTCGACGGCGAGGTCCACCAGCTCCTGGGCATCGCGAGCCGTGAGCGCGCTGCCGAGACGGTGACCGTGTTCGCCGATGGCAACGGCGTCGTGGTCTCGCCCGGGGTCAAGCAGGGCAGGGTAGGGCACCCGCTGACCTTCAAGGCGACCGCTCGGGAAGGCGGGAGGCACGCGCTTCGATTCACGTTCTTGACTCGCGACCGCATCGTTTCGAAGATCCAGAGAACGGTCGAGGTTTACGAGGACAACGGTCAGGATGGCTCGTCGGCATGGCGGTCGCCGAAAGCGGGATGAGATCGCAGCCGGCGCGTTCCGAATGCGCATCGCCACGTCCACGAGCGACCACTCGCCCGCGAGGACCGAGGTCAGCGTCTTCGGGGCGGGGCAGCTCGACAGCCTGCGCTTCCACGGAGGCCCGCTGCGCGGTGCGCTGGCCGACGCCGTCCGCGCGTTCGCCGAGGGCCTGGCCGAGTTCGCCGGGCGCACCTGGGCACCCGAGGCCCAGGACCCGGCGTCGGCAGCGAGGCTGCAATCCTTCCAGAACGCCGCCGTGAGCCTCTTCGGCAACCTCTTCCGCCACACGGATCCCGAGAAGGGGGCCAAGGTCCGTGCCGACCTGGACTTCTACCTCGATCACCCGAACCTCAGGTCGATCACGTTCGACAGCGACCTGGCCGGGATCCCGCTCGACGCCCTGCACTACGGGCGCGCGGGCTCGGGGTTCGACGTCGAGCGCTTCCTCGGCAGCCGGGCCCCGCTGATCCACGCGCCGAGGCCTGACAAGGAAGAGAGGGAGGCGGACGACGCCGCGCCATCCGTCGGCCTGCTCGGGTCCACGCGCGTCACCTCCGTGTCCCGACGCGACGAGGCCAGCATCTTCGCCGTCTTCGAGGACCTCGGCGCCGCCTGCACGACGCGGGAGGACACGCCCCTGCTCGGCCTGGACAGGGAGCCGATGGCCGTGGCCGACCTCGCGTCCCTGTTCCGCGCGCTGGGCCAGCTCAGGTCGGTCTGGCACGTCACCAGCCACATGGAAAGCTTCGCGGGCCAGCACTACTTCGTGCTCGACAACGGGCTGGAGGTCCGGCCCGACTTCTTCAGCCCGCACCAGAAGGAGGCCCGTCCCTTGGTCGGGGAGCCCCTCGTGTTCCTGAACATCTGCGCATCGGCGGCCCCCGGGGTCATCGCCGACAGCAACTTCCCGGACAACCTGCACCTCATGCAGGCGGGCGGCGTGATCGCGACCCACTGCCTCGTCAACGAACGCTTCGCCACCGAATTCGCGCGCCGGTTCTACCGGCACGCATTCTCCCGCGCGCCCGGGATGCGCGGCGAGCGCCTGACGGTCGCGGAGAGCCTGCATCAAGCGCGACGCGACAGCCTCCACCGGGACGGGTCCGTCGCCAGCCTCTGCTATTCCTTCCATGCCCTGGACGATTTCGCCCTGCCCGGGGCCATCGAGGGCGAGGTCGCCACGGCGCGCGGGGAAGCTCTGCATGGAGCGGCATAAGAGGGGCGGCACCGAGACGGCGGCAGCCGAGCCCGCGGTGTGGGCCGTCCTGCGGACCGGCGGGAAGCAGTACGTCGTCCGCACCGGCGACCGGCTGAACGTCGCCCGCTCGGACTACCTGGCGGCCACGGTCCGCGACGCGGACGGACGCCGCTTCCACGCGTTCGACGACATCCTCATGCTCGGCTCGGGCGAGGGCACCGTCGTCGGCAGCCCGAACGTGCCGAACGCGCGGGTCATCGCGGAACTGCTGCCCGAGAAGCGGGGACCGAAGACAGTCTCGTTCAAGAAGCGGCGGCGCCAGAACTCCCGGCGGATGCGGGGCCACCGCCAGGTCCTGCAGCCCGTGCTGATCGTCTCGGTGGAGCCAGGCGACGGGCCCTTCGGCGAGATGGCTTGGCGGAGCGTCGACCGGTCCGGACCGGCGGAGCGTGGCAGGTTGGCGGGTGCCGCCGTTCCCGACCTCCTCGCGAGCCTCCGGTGGGGTGGGCCCGGGCAGGCCGTCGAGACGCTGCGGGAGGTGGCGACAAGGTCCTGGTCCGACGTGGCGGAACGGGAGCGCCGGGAAGTGGAGAGGTCCCTCGAACCGCTCCTGACCGCACCGGACGCACGTCTGCGCGCCGCCTCGGCGCTCGCCCTGGCGACCGTCACGGGCGTCCCGGCGGGCGGGGCCACGCCGGATGCCGTGGCCGATGCCTTGACCCGGTATTTCGCGCGCACCGGACGTCGCCACTTCGCCGAGGTGGCCCTTCGGGCCGACGCCGCACGCGGCACCGGCCCGGACGGCCTCGCGCATTACCGAGCGACGGTTTCCCTGAGGGACCGGCTCGACCTGCCGTCCGGCAACGCGACGGTGCGGCTCGGGCAGGGCATCCCGGTCGCGGCGCATGTCGAGGTCAACGTCTCCGGTCCAGGGATCGACCCCGGGTCGCGGCGCGTGATCGCCCGCGGCGAGAAGCCGGCGGGAACGGTGCGCGAGGCGGTCGTCTGTTTCGGGAACGACCACAGCGTCGGGGACAGCGCGATCCTCGACGTCGTGGTGGACGGTCGGCGGATCGAGCGCCGCTTCCTTTCTCTGTCGCGGCTCGCCATCACGCGCGACCCGCCCGCCCTGCCCGGGTCCGCGAGCTGGCCGGCGGCCTACGCCGGCGGCCTGATCCCGATGCCCAACCCTCCGGCCCAGGGGTCGGCCAGCAGCCTGTAATCCCGCGCATCCGCCTCGGCGGTGCCGCCGTCCCGCGGCCCGCCGCCGAGGACGTCGATCCTGGTATGGGCGAGGCGCAGCCGCAACCCGGGTCCGTCGTCGCGGCGCACGAGCTCCATCAGGCGGACGCCGAAGGCCAGGGCCGTGTCCCCGGCCACCTTGACCAGCCCGCCCGCCTCCTTGCGCACCTTGTGGCCCAGGCCGAGCTTGGCCGCCTCCGCCACCACCGCCTCGGCGTCGATCACGCGGCCCTTGTCGTCCGTCCAGGACATCTCGATCTCCGGGCAGCGGTACACGTCCACGACGGCGAAGATCCGCACGGCCTCGGCGCCTTCGACGAAGGAAAGGTCCGGGGCGTTCGGCCCCAGCGCCCGGCCGAGCGCGGCGAAGTCGATGCCGTCGCGCGTGGCCTTGGAGAACCGCAGGAACAACTTGCGCCCGCCGCTCGCCTCCGCCTTGGCCGAGATGCTCGGCAGGGTCGCGCCGGGCCAGAACCGCTCCAGGAAGGACGCGAAGATACCCCCCTCGACCCGGCCCTCCTGGCTGTCCGAGAACGTGGCGTCGACGTCCGCGAGGCGCGCGTCGCGCGCCACCTCCGGAAGAACCAGGCCAGGCACGAGGTTGTGGAGCGCGACGGGCCCGAACGCGTCCGGCACCGCACCGCTCCCCGCCAGCAGGAGCGCTTGGCCGGGCTGCAGGTCCTCCCGTGGCACCTTGAGCAGGTTGATCCGGTGCTTGTCGAACAGCAGCCGCAGCAGCGCATCCTGGATGTCGGGTCGGAAGACCGGATCGGTCATGGCTGGGTCCTGTCTCGTCTTGGTCGACCGGCCGGACCCTATCACGCGGCGCCGACCCGGACAGCGCCGCGCACGCCCCGGGCCGAATCCGGGACGCGCGACATAGCGCCCCCGCACGGGTCCGGTACCTGCGTCCCGCCCGCTCGGGCGCCGGAGCCACGCGCTCGCCCGCCCCGCGAGCCGCCCGTCCCGCCCGCGCGGACAAGGAGACCCATGGCGGACGCCCGCATCCGAGGCGTCCGCGGCGGCAGCCGACGGGATCGACCCTGCGCAAGCGTCCATCGACGCACCGGGACCTGCAGCCGGGGCCCCGCGTCGCGCTCCGGTGCGGATCGCCCCTCAACCCCGTGGCGCTCGATGCGCCGGCCCGGACCGGCCGCCGCTACGGCCCCGGGGTACCGCGTGGGCCTTGATCGCCCATGTAACGGCCCGTCGAGGCCGTGGAGGTCAGGATCTGCCTGCCGACGACGCCGCACGCCCCCGCGACCGCGATGGCCACCAGGATGCGCAGGAACGTTCTCCGCGCGGCCGCCCGAACCCCTGGCCGGACGCGGCGCCTTCGTCCCGCGTTCCTGGATGTCCAGGCATGGCGTTCCGCGCGCATGCGAACTCTCCGGTCTCGCGGATACACGCCCGGGAACGCGGGAGGCCGCGCGCCCGGGGGAACGGTACCCGCCTCTCAGCGGGGCGGGTCGAAGGAGTAGGGGAAACTCAGCGAGTGCTGAAGGCCGGCCGTGACCCGGAAGTCCTGCCGGCGGTCGCCGCCGAAGCCGACGCCGACGGCCCCGACCAGGAGCGTCTGCGGCGTCACGATGTAGCGGGCGCCGATCTCGGCGAGGTTCACCGCGCGGCCGCGCTCCCGGTCCGTCTCGCGGTAGACGTCCGCCACCAACACGACGTCGTTCGACACCGGCTGGCTGTAGGCGACGCCGACCCGGTAACGGTCGCGCCGCTCCGCGTCCCGTCCGGTTATCGGGTCGTAGTTGTGGAACCAGGACGCGTTGAAGTGGATCTGGCGCGGCACGTACGAGTACGGCGAGAGCCCCTCCGGATCGGGCGTGCCGAGGGATTTGGTGGCCAGGAACTTGAGCTCGGTCTCGATGCCGCCGGCCATCCGCCCGTAGGGCGTGTTGACGCCGAAGGCGACCGCCATCGCGGGCAGGACCAGGTCCTCCTGGTTGACGTTGTAGAAGCCTTGCGCCCGGAACGCGCCCTGGTCCGTATCGCTCGCCGTCCCGACGCGGTACGGCGCCTCGACCGAGAGCTGGAAGTTCTTGAAGGCGCCCCATTCCAGCCGCGGCACGGCCATCAGGCTGCTGAGGCCGCGCGGGTCGTTCCGGATGCGGTTGTACTGGAAGTAGGACTGCACTTCGAGGCCGTTCTCCTTGATCGGATAGGCATCCTCGATGGTGATGGGCAGGCCCTCCTCCAGGTTGGAGTGGTCGGCGGCGAGCGCCGGGCCGGCGCAGAGGGCGAAGAGGGCCGCGAGGGCGCCGCGCGTGAACATCGACATCGGGCGGCTCCTCAGCGGGCGGCGACGCGGGCCGGGCCGAGGCTCGGCTCGACGGTCATGTCGATGGAGGGCACGTCCGGGATATGGGCGGCCTTGGCCTTCCAGGCGGAGAGCATGTGCTCGACCATCATGGCCGGGGCCTGGCCCGGCTCCGTGGCGCCCGGCATCATTCGCATGCCGGGGGCGACCTGCATCAGGGCGTCGCGGAGCGAGCCGGGCACCTCGCCGGGCTCGATCCCGAGCCGGCCGTTCATCATCATCTGCCGCATGACTGCGGCCCGTTGCGCCTTCGAGAGGCCGCCCGGGTACATCATCGGCAGCATCTCCATGAGCATGTCCATCATGATCATGCCCATGGCGCCCTGAGGCGCGCGCACCCAGGCCGGGTAGGTGCGCGGATCGTAACTGGGCTGGGGCTCGCGGAACTTGCGGGCGTAGGCCTCGTCGCCGGGCTGGTAGCCCATGGCGTCGATGACCCGGTACATCTCGGCCCGCTTCTCCTCGACCGTCCAGCCCTTGTAGGCCAGGATCGAGTAGGCGATGCCGTGCAGCATGTGCAGGTTGTCGAAGATGTTCGCGCTCTCGGGACTCATCCGCGCGTAGCGCGGCATGATCTCCCGCGAGAGGACCATCCGGCCCGGCCGGTCCGGGAGGACGTCCCGGTACATGGTGTCCTGCACGGCCCGGATGGCGACCTCCTGGTCGCGGTTGCCCGCGATCATCTGGGCCTCGTAGACAGCCGGGTGCCACCAGTGGGCGACATAGAACAGACTTTGGTCGAGCGGGTAGAAGTTCCGGAAATAGTTGAGGTAGGGCTTCATCATGATGCCCGCCCGCCGCATCGTCAGCTCAAGCGGGGCGACGCTGCGGGGCACGCCCGGGGTCTGCATGGAGAGGTAGTATTCGACCGCGCGGTCGGTCCAAACCTTCTTCTCGGCCCATGGGATCTCGCGGAACGCCATCACGTCGTAGGTCTGCTCGTGATGCATGTGCGTCCAGTCGATGGTCCGGAACAGCGTGTGCATCGCCCGGTCGACGTAGGACGAGTAGTACGGCATCTCCGGCTCGGTGGCCGGCGGGTCGCGCAGCCATCCCTGCGCTTCCTTGTCGAAGCGGGCGTCGACCGCGGCGTGGTCCTCGAACCGGGTGAGTTGCAGCAGGTCGTGCTGCTTCGAGTGGAAGAAGTGCATCCCGGCACCGATGCGGTACGCTTGGTTGTGCCGGTAGAAGAACGCGAGGTTGTAGGGCCCCTTGAGGAAGCCGACCTCGTTGCGCTGTTCGAGCGCGAATGCCCGACCGACGCCGCTCGACAGGGTTGCTGTCGCGGCCAACGCCCCGGCGGCGCGTGCGAGAAAGCCCCGTCGCGACGTGTCGGTCATCCGAACCTCCCAAGATACCCCCTATGGGTAATGGGACCGGCGCCGGCGCGTCAAAGCCAACGTGCCAATAATCCCTGGAGGAGGACGGGATCTCGCCGTGTGTTGCCGAGAGGCGACAATCGATGCGGCCAGGGGGCTGAAGGCTGGCCCCACGAGGAACGAGGCGGCGAGGTCGGAGGTGACCAGCCAAGACCGAGCAGCGAGGCGGGTGCGGGGGCCGCGGCGGGACCGAGGGGCACAGGCCACCCCGCCACCGCGGCGGGTGCGACGCCTTCCCCTTGCCGGGAGGCGGGGACGACGACCACGAACGAGGCGCCCTCGCGCGAGGCGCCTGGCGGAGGTCAGACGATCCGGGCGATGAGGCTGCCGACCTCATCCGCGAGCCGCTGCCGCTCGGCCTCCGAAAGGTTGCCGGCGAGGGACGATTGCACCAGCGCGTGCATGTGGTCGCGAACCATGTCGGACTGCACACGCCGGAGCGCCGCAATCACCGCATCGATCTGATGCGCGACGTCGACGCAGTAGCGCCCGGTCTCGATCATCTGCTGCACGCCCCGCACCTGACCCTCGATGCGGCGGAGCCGGGGAAGCTGCTGCTTGTGGTCGACCGGGACGCCCCCGTGGTCCACTTCGGAACCTGACATGTTGCCGTGCACCTCTGGTGGGGAGGCCGAGCGACGGCCCGCAACCCGGAACCATACCCCGAAAGGGTATGTTGAAACATCGCGAGCCCCGGAGCTCCGCCTGAGCGTGGGGACCGCTCCTCATAGTAAGGCTTAGCCACCCCCCCAACAATGCGAGCCGCCAAATGCATCATATGAGCCCGGACATGCAGGCCTGCATCGACGAGTGCCTGCGCTGCTACCAGACCTGCCTCGGCATGGCCTCGAACCATTGCCTCCCGGCCGGGGGCAAGCACGTCGAGCCCGAGCATTTCCGGCTGATGCTGGCCTGCGCCGAGATCTGCCGGACCTCGGCGCACTTCATGCTGCTCGGCACCGCGCACCACAAGCACACCTGCGCCGAGTGCGCCGACGTCTGCGAGGACTGCGCCCGCAGCTGCGAGCAGGTCGGCGACATGCAAGCCTGCGTCGAACAGTGTCGCCGCTGCGCCGAGAGCTGCCGGAAGATGGCCGCCTGAACGCGGCGACCTCGCCGGCGCGGCGCTCGCGAGCGGGCCCAAGCCGCGCGCTCGCTGCCCTTCGTGCCGGCGCCGCGTCCGCCCCATCGTGGCCGTGCCGCAAGCCGGCATGGGTCACCCCGATGTCAGGCATGCCCGCCGCCGAGCGCGACGGGGCGAGCGCTGCCCGCCGCGCAGCGTCATCCGCCGTGCCAGCCGGCCCCGCGGCGGCCGGCGCGCGCCGACCGATCCGCTTGGCGCACCTGGCCTGAGAGGTCGAATCCCGTCAGACCTCACGCCGTCCCGACGGGCCCAAGCGGCGGCACCGCGTCTGGCTGCGCTGGCCTGGCGAGCGGCCAACGACAGGCCGATCCCAGGCGTGGTGGGAAGCGAAGGCCGCGTCCCCGGTCGCTCGACCCCGTCGTCCGGCGGCTGCCGGCCTCGCCTGCGCGTCAATGCCGTCAGGCGTGTTCCGCGCGTCGCCGGCTATCGGGACGACCCGCGGGGGACCGGGGCGCGGTGCCGGCGAGGTCATCGAGGATCGGGCAATCCGGACGGCCGTCGCCCGAGCAATGCTCGGCGAGATGGCTGAGGGTCCGGACCATGGCCTGCATCTCGGCGATGCGCGCTTCGAGGTCGCGCACATGCCGCGTTGCCACGGCCTTCACCTCGGAACTGGCCCGCCGCTTGTCGTGCCAAAGGCCAAGCAGGGCGGCGACCTCGTCCAGGGGAAAGCCCAGGCTGCGGGCGCGCCGCACGAAGCGGAGCGCGTGCACGTCCTCGTCACCGTAGAGCCTGTACCCCGCCTCGGAGCGCGCCGCCGGCCGGATCAGGCCGATGCTTTCGTAGTAGCGGATCATCTTGGCCGAGACCCCCGAGGCCTTGGCCGCCTCACCGATGTTCATGGCTTTGCCCTCCGCTGGACGGGTGACCGGGGCCGGGCCTTCGCAACCGCCTCCGGGTCTAGGACGCGGCGCCGCCGCGGTCGAGCCCGCGCCGGCCGGGGCCGTCCCCGACCGTGGCCCCGGGGCGCCGCCGCCTAGGAAGCGGCAGCCTTCGTGGCCTGGAGCATCGGCGCGAACGCCCGCAAGCGGAGAGCGTTCAGGACGACGCTGACGCTGGAGAAGGCCATGGCGAGGCCCGCGAACAGCGGCGACATCAGGATGCCGAAGGCCGGATAGAGTGCACCGGCGGCGACCGGGATCAGCACGGCGTTGTAGGCGAAGGCCCAGAACAGGTTCTGGCGGATGTTGCGGATGGTCGCCCGCGACAGCGCGACGGCGTTCGCGACGTTCCGCAGGTCGCCGGACATCAGCACGACGTCCGCGCTTTCCACCGCGATGTCCGTTCCGGTGCCGATGGCCAACCCCACGTCGGCCTGCGCGAGCGCGGGGGCGTCGTTGATGCCGTCGCCGACGAAGGCCACGGGAACGGTCCCATCCGCCTGAAGCCGGCGCACGACGTCGGCCTTGTCGGTCGGCAGCACCTCCGCCTCGACCGCGTCGATGCCGAGACGGCGCGCGACGGCCTCGGCGGTGCGACGGTTGTCGCCGGTGACCATCACCACCCGCGCATCGAGGCGCCGCAGGGCCGCGATGGCCTCGGGCGTGCTCTCCTTGATCGGGTCGGCGACCGCGACCAGGGCCGCCAGGACACCATCCACGGCAACGTACAGGGGGGTCCGACCGTCGTCGGCCAGCCGCTCGGCCGCGCCGGAAAGGGCGGAGAGGTCGAGGCCGCGCCGCCGCATGAGGCGGTCGGCGCCGGCCTCGACGCGGCGTCCCTCGACCATGGCGCGTGCCCCGAACCCGGGGATCGCCTCGAACCCGACGGCCTCCGCCAGTCGGACCCCGCGCCGCTGCGCGGCCGCGACGATGGCCGCCGCGACGGGATGTTCCGAGCGCGCCTCCATCGAGGCCACGAGCCGCAGCACGGTGTCCTCGTCGAAGCCGGGCAGGACTGCGATGTCGGTCAGCTCGGGCGTGCCCTTGGTCAGCGTCCCGGTCTTGTCGAGCGCGATCACCCGGGCGTCCCGCAGCGCCTGGAGCGCCTCCCCGCGTCGGAACAGGATGCCGAACTCGGCCGCCTTGCCGGTTCCGACCATGATCGAGGTCGGCGTCGCGAGGCCCATCGCGCAGGGGCAGGCGATGATCAGCACCGCGACCGCGTTGGCGAGCGCGAAGGCCAGGGCGGGAGACGGGCCGAAGGCGAGCCAGATCCCGAGCGTGACGGCCGCGGCGCCGAGCACGGCGGGCACGAACCAAGTCGTCACCCGGTCGACGAGGGCCTGGATGGGCAGCTTCGACCCTTGCGCCGCCTCGACGGTGCGCACGATCTGCGCCAGCAACGTGTCGGACCCGACCTTGGTGGCCCGGAAGCGGAAGCTGCCGGTGCCGTTCACGGTGCCGCCGATGACCTCGTCACCGGTTGCCTTGCGCGCGGGGACGGGCTCGCCCGTGACCATCGCCTCGTCGACGTAGGAGGCGCCGTCGAGCACGGTACCGTCGACGGGCAGGCGCTCGCCGGGCCGCACGGCGACGACGTCGCCGGGACGGACCCCCTCGACGTCGACCTCCGTCTCGACCCCGTCGCGCACGACCCGGGCCGTCCGCGCCTGGAGCGTCAGCAGGTGCCGGATCGCGTCGCTCGTGCGGCCCCTTGCCCTGGCCTCGAACCATCGTCCCAGCAGGATGAGCGTCACGATCACGGCGCCGGCCTCGAAGTAGGTGTAGGCCGTGCCGGCGGGCAGGAGCCAGGGCGCCAGCGCCGCGACGACCGAGAAGCCGTAGGCCGCGCTGGTCCCGAGCATCACCAGGCTGTTCATATCGGGCGCGCCGCGCAGGAGGGCCGGGATGCCCTTCGCGTAGAAGCGCAAGCCGGGCCCGAACTGGATCAGGCTGGCGAAGACGAGGGACAGGAGCGTGAGCATGCCCTGACCGAGGGTTCTCGTCAGGGCCTCGTGCAGGCTGCCGGAGAGGTGCGCGCCCATCTCGAAGACGAGCAGCGGTGCGGTGGCGAGCGCGGCCAGAAGCACCGAGCGGCGCAAGGCCGCAATCTCCGCCTCCCGCTCCGCCCGTTCGCGGTCGCCGGCCGCCGCGGCGTCGCGCACCGGCTCGGCCTCGTAGCCCGCCGCGGCGACCGCCGCGACGATGCGTTGGGCCATGCCGGCCCCGCCGAGGTGGCGCACCGACGCGCGCTGGGTGGCGAGGTTCACGGTGGCGTCACGAACGCCCGGGACCTGGCCGAGCGCCCGCTCGACACGGCCGACGCAGGACGCGCAGGTCATGCCGGAAACGTGCAGCTCCGTCACGACCTCGACGGGTTCGTAGCCCGCCCCGCGAACCGCGTCGGCGACCGCGATGTCGCTCGCGCCCGCGGCCAGGACGCCGCTGACGCGTCCGGTGGCGAGGTTCACGTTGGCCGCTTGCACCCCCGCCACCGCGCGGACCGCCGTCTCGACGCGCCCTACGCACGAGGCGCAGCTCATTCCCCGGACCGGAAATTCGAACCTCGTCCCACTCCCCCTGGCTCCTTCGGCAGTCGCTTGTGCGGCCATCCTCGTCTCCCTCGAACGTCGATGGCTCCGGAGATGGGGCTTCCTACAATGGGAAGGTCAAGGGGCCTTCGAGGCGGGCCTTCCGGTGCGGGCGATCTCGTGGTCCCGCAGAGAATCCGTTCGAATGCCAGGGATGGCCCTTGACCTTCCCACCATGGGAACGACCATTTGCGTGGGGATCCCAACCGAGGAGGTTCCCAAATGTGCTGCTGCACGAACAATTTCAACGCTCGCCCGGCTTCCGCTTCCGGTTCGGCGCGGCCCGACGCGGTCGTGCTGCGGGTCGACGGCATGACCTGCGGCCATTGCGTGCGGGCGGTCACCGCCGCCATCGCGCGCGATCTGCCCGGCGCGGTGGCGAGCGTGGACTTGGCCACGAAGACGCTCACGGTCAGCGGGACGACGGACGCGGTCGCCGTCGCCAGGGCGGTCGTGTCGGCCGGCTACACGCCCGTACAGGCCGGGTGAGTCTCCTGGCCGAGCGAGACGCGGCCGGAGCCGGGGCCGGGCGCCCCGGCTCCGGGGGCGCCGCGATGGGGCCGGTGACCCCGGCCTCGCCGACCGCGACCTCGCTCGGCGCGCCCCTCACGCCCGGGGCCCCCGCACATTCCGAACCTGGATGCGCATCACCCGATCCGGGACCGCGTGGCCGGGTTCGGGGCCGTCGGACTGACGGCGTCACCCGACCGGCCCCCCGGCACGGGCCATGGGACCACCCACCTGGGAGACCGCTTCCCGGATCACGGGACCGCAACGGCGTGGTGGCTTCCGGTTCGACGCCTCATCGCTCACGGCGCGCCATCCCGCTTCCTGACGGCCACGCTGGGCTTCGGCGAAAGGTGTCCGCGGCCTGAGGACCGCTCGTCGATCCGGTACGAGCGGCCGATGATGAACCCTCCTGCGCGACCTGGGGCAGGGGGCGTTAGCGGCACGGTCGAGGGATCGGGAGGGGTCTTCCCGATTGCGGGCGCACCTCGTTTACACGCCGTACGTCCTGGCCGAAGGCCGGATCGCGGCTTGGCAGGCCCTTCAGCCGCCTGCCGTGATGGCCGGTGCGCGGATCCGCCGGCGCGCGGACGTTGCGCGGTTGCGACACCCTCCCAGGATCGCACGAGACCGCGCCGGACCAAGCCGGATCTTGTGGTGCCGGATACCCGGCCGGGGCATAAGTCCCCTGCAGCGCGGCCGAGCCTTGGGGCGATGACGAACGTGGACGACGCCTGGGTCGGCAAGCTCATCCGGCACTGGCGCGAGGATGCCGGTGCTTCCTACCGCACTTGGTTCCTCTGGGACGAGCGCATCAAGAACTTCCGGTCGATCCGACGCGGCATCCAGGCGGTCGTCGACGAGGTCAAGGCCGACACCTTCGGCAACGCCTACCGGGGCTCCTCGCTGGAGACGGTGGTCCATTCCATCGCCGAGCAGCGCCAGGTCTTCAAAGGTGCCGACCACGCCTTCCTCTGGAAGCCGAAGCTGCGCATCCCTGACATCTACGAGGATCGCGCCAACCAGGTCGCGTTCGGGCGCTTCCTCGAAACCTGCCTCTGCTGCAACGCCGAGGCGCACGTGGTGTCCGCGATACAGGCGCTTGACCAGGCCCGCATCAAGGGCTTGGGGCCGGCCGCGGCCAACCTGCTCTATTTCCTGCACCCAACCTGGGTTCCGCCGTTCAACACGGCCATCGTGAAGGGCTACAACGCCCTGACGGGCGCCCACGTGAAGCTCGGCAAGTGGGACGAGTATCTCGCCATGCGGCGCGGCATCCTCGACCTCAACAAGACCCATCGCTCGCTGCTGTCGAACGACTTCGGCGCCGTCGCCGGCTTTCTCTTCGACGTGGGATCGGGTCGGTATCCGCTGCCGGAGCGCGACACCTCCGCCGCGCTGGAGCGCTGGCGCGAGAACCTCGAACGCGTGCGGGTGGAGGCGACCGGCGCCGCGTCGAAGGCGGAGCAGGCCGCCCGCGAAGCCGACCACACCCACACCGAGGTTCAGGGTTGGCTGCGCGACCTCGGCCTCGCGCTCGGCTTCGACGTCTGGATCGCCTCGAACGACGTCAACCGGCCCTACGGTGCGGGCCGGCTCTCCGACGGATGCCTGCAACGCCTGCCCGGGCGGCTGGCCGCGACCGCCTCGGCCGAGACCGTCCGCCTCATCGACGTGATCTGGATCGACAAGGCCAGCCAGGACCTGGCCGCAGCCTTCGAGGTCGAGCATACGACGAGCATCTACTCCGGCATCGTCCGCATGCTGGATCTGGCCCTCGGGGCCGAGGGCGGGACTGCCCGGAACTTCTTCCTCGTCGCTCCCGACAATCGGGAGGACGACGTCCGGGCACAGTTCGCCCGGCCAGCCTTCTCGCGGGTGGCCGAGCTGGATCTCCGCTACCTGCCCTACAGCGAGCTGCGCGGTCACCGCGAGAGCATCGCCCGTTTCGGGAGCGGCCTGAAAGGCGTGCTCGCCATCGCGCGTCCCGTCGGCCAGATCCGTTAGCGAGGCCGGCCCTGCCGACGGGCGACGGCCGGCTTCGCGGCAACCGGCGCGGCCGGACGGCGGTCGGGCCCTGCCCTGGTGCCGGACTGCCGACCGGCCCCTACCCGGGCAGGGTACGACCCCCCCGGAGCGCGCAGGCACGACCGGGCGCCGCCGCTACCGGTAACGACACTTACCCCGGCCGACGGCGCGGACACTGCGGCAATGCGTCCCGAATTGCTTGCAGACCGGAAACCACGAGCCCGCAAGCGCGGTTTGGGTGATGTGTACCCCATGGGGGTACAGACCGAGGTGCCCGCCTCCGGCCCGGCACGTCGGCTTCCCTCCATCGGCACAAGGACCCGCCAGATGACGCACAAACCGCAGCATCGGAGCTCCCTCGACGGTGCGCCGGACACCCAACTGAGCTTCGGCGAGCACCGCTTGTTCATCGGTGGATCGGGCTCGGACATCCAGCCGGGGACGGAACGGCTGGACACCGCCTTCGGGCGCGGCGGCGCCGACTACCTGGCGGGCCGCGGCGAGAACGACGACCTGCTCGGGGGCAACGGTCGCGACGTCCTGGTCGGCAACGGCGGCATGGACCACCTCGACGGCGGCAGGGGGGCCGACGTGCTCGTCGGCGGCGACGCGGCCGACGGCCTTCGGGGAGAGGACGGGCGCGACTACCTCGACGAAGGGGTCGGCCACGGCGACCTTGAGGGCGGGGCCGGCGACGACATCCTGGTGGGCGGGCCCGGCGGCGACGCCTTCGTCATCAGCCCCGACAGCGGCGACGACGTGATCCGGGACTTCCAGGGCGGCCCGGGCATCCTCGACCACTTGGCGGTGCGCGGCCTTAACGCCGAGGACCTGCGTTTCGAGGACACCGACGCGGGCGTGCGGATCAGCTGGGACGTCGCCGAAGGCCGGGGCTCGGTCCTGCTGGAAGGCTTCGACAAGTCGCGACTCGCCCAGGACGACTTCATGTTCACGGACGACCGCCAGGTCATCCGCCCGACCGGCGCCGACGCGGAGACCGTCACCGCCGACAAGTTCATCAAGGACGAGGGCGGCAACCTGTCCGCCCCCGGCATGGGCAGCGAGACGACCGCCGAGGACGCATTCCGCTTCGACGAGTTCAACGTGAAGGTCGGCACGGCGGGCCGAGATGCCTTCGCGGGTACGGGCGACCGCGACTTCTACTATGGCCAGGATGGCGCCGACCGTCTTTCCGGCGCGGCGGGGGACGATGACCTATCCGGGGATGCCGGGCGCGACGTCCTCGACGGCGGCGCGGGGCAGGACCACCTCATGGGCGGCCGCGGCGCCGATCAGCTCTACGGCGGGGACCAGGCCGACAACCTGATGGGCGAGGATGGCAACGACGTGCTCTACGCCGGGGCCGGCCACGACATGCTGGACGGCGGCCGGGGCGACGACGTGCTGAACGGCGGCGACGGGGCGGACGCCTTCATCGTGGGGCCGGACACCGGCAACGACATCGTTTCGGGCGGCTTCGATGCGGGCCCCGGCGCATTCGACCACATCGCCTTCCGCGACATCACGCCGGACGAGGTGACGGTCGCCGACGTCTCGGGCGGCGTCCTGGTGAGCTGGCAGACGGATCAGGGAGACGGCTCGATCCTCCTCCAGGGCCTGACGAGGAGCCAGATGGCCCAGGACGACTTCATGTGGAACGCCGACGACGCGACGCGGGGCGCCTTCATCAACGACCCGGCGATCACCGGCGACGGCTCCAGGCTGATCTTCCAGGAGACCGCGACGGCCTCCGCCAGCCCGGAGCACGACTACATGCTCGCCTGACCGGGTGCGGCCCCGCGCTCATGCGCGGGGCCGAGCGGCCGGGCGCCTCGTGCCGCCCGGCCGGCACCTGAAGGCCGCCGCGCCCTCGCGCGCGAGCCCCGTCGCATGAGGCAGAACGACATGCAGCCAACCGCGCTCGCGAACAACGCCGCGGCGGCCAAGGATGACGAACCGTCTTCCACGACGGCCGAGGTGCGTCCCGGCATCGGGGGCGCGCTCCTCGGCGTCGGTTTGCTGAGCGCCCTGGTGAATCTCCTCTATCTCACCGGCTCCCTGTTCATGCTGGAGGTGTACGACCGGGTGCTGCCGAGCCGCAGCGTGCCCACGCTGCTCGGGCTCGCCGCCATCGTTCTCGTCCTCTACGGCTTCCAGGGCCTGTTCGACGTGCTGCGCAACCGCCTCCTCGTCCGGATCGGCGCGTCCGTGGACCGGGCGTTCGGGCGCCGGACCTACGACGCCGTGGTGCAGGCCCCGCTCGTCGCCGCGCGTCACGGCGACGGACTGCAGCCGCTGCGCGATCTCGACCAGGTCCGCACCTTCCTGTCGAGCCCGGGGCCGGCCGCCCTGTTCGACCTGCCCTGGATCCCGCTCTACCTGCTGCTCTGCTTCGCCTTCCACCCCTGGATCGGCGCGGCGGTGCTGGGGGGCGCGCTGCTTCTCGTCTCCATCACGCTCGTCACGGATCTCCTGACCCGCCGCCCGTCGCGGGCGGCGGCCGCAGCGGCCGGCCAGCGCTACGCCCTGGCGGAGGCCGGCCGGCGCAACGCCGAGGTGCTGCGCGCCATGGGCATGACCCCGCGCACGGGCGACCTCTGGGCCGAGGCGAGCGAGCGCCACCTCGTGGCCCAGCGGCGCGTGTCGGACGTCGCCGGCGGGTTCGGCGCCATGGCCAAGGTGCTGCGGCTCACCCTGCAATCCCTGGTGCTCGGCGTCGGCGCCTACCTCGTGATCGAGGGCGAGGCGACGGGCGGCATCATGATCGCGAGCTCGATCCTGGTCGCCCGGGCCCTGGCGCCGGTCGAGCTGGCGGTGGCACACTGGAAGTCGCTCGTGGCGGCCCGGCAGGGCTGGGGACGCCTCAAGACCTTCCTCGCCGCGTTCCCGAACGAGCGGTTGAGCGTCGCCCTGCCGGCCCCCTGCGAGAGCGTCCGGGTCGAGGCCCTGACGGTCACCGCCCCCGGGCTCGAACATGCCCTCGTCGACGACGCCACCTTCGCGCTGCGGGCCGGCGAGGGGCTCGGCGTCATCGGTGCCAGCGGCTCCGGCAAGTCCTCGCTCATCCGTGCCCTGGTCGGGATCTGGGGGCCGGTCCGCGGCTGCGTCCGGCTCGACGGCGCCACCCTCGACCGGTGGCCGCCGGATGTGCTCGGCCGGCACATCGGCTACCTGCCGCAGGACGTCGAGCTCTTCGCCGGCACGGTGGCGCAGAACATCGCGCGCTTCGACCCGGACGCGGCCTCCGCGGCCATCGTCGCCGCCGCACGCGCCGCCGGCGTCCACGACCTCGTGTGCGCCTTGCCGAAGGGCTACGATACGCCCATCGGCGAAGGTGGGGCCGCCCTGTCGGGAGGCCAGCGCCAGCGCATCGCGCTGGCGCGCGCCCTCTACGGCGAGCCGTTCCTCGTCGTCCTCGACGAGCCGAACTCCAACCTCGACGCGGAGGGTGAGGACGCCCTGAACCGCGCGATCCGGGACGTGCGTGCCCGCGGCGGGACCGTGGTCATCGTCGCCCACCGTCCGAGCGCCCTCGCGGCGGTCAACCGGGTGCTGTTCATGGCGGAGGGCCGGGTCCGCGCCTTCGGGCCCAAGGATGAGGTCCTGTCCGCCCTGAAGCGCCCGACCGCGGCCGCGAGCGCCCGGCTGCCGAGGGGCGACGGCAAGGAGCGCCCGCCACCCGAGAGAGCGGTGCCGCTGCGCGTGGTCGCCGCCACGGCAGGGACCCTATCGGAAGGAGCGCGGGCGTGAGCGCGCAGCTCCCCTGGGACATCCGCCGCTCCGTTCGGCGCCACCTCGTCCTGAGCCTGGCGGCCGCGGCCCTGCTCACCGTCGGCCTCGGGGGGTGGGCGGCCACCACCGAGCTCGCCGGCGCCGTCGTGGCACCGGGGACGCTCGTCGTCGATTCCTTCGTCAAGAAGGTGCAGCACCCCACCGGGGGCGTGGTGGGCGAGGTGCGGGTCCGGGACGGCGACCTCGTGCGCGCCGGCCAGGTCGTCATGCGGCTGGACGAGACCGTGACCCGCGCCAACCTCGCCGTCGTCGACAAGAGCCTGGCCGAGCTGACCGCGCGCCAGGGCCGCCTGGAGGCGGAACGCGACGGCGCCCCCCGGATCTCGTTCGCGGCCGTCCTCAGGGGCCGCGCCCAGAGCGACCCGGAAGCGGGGAAGGTCATCGCAGGCGAGACCCGGCTGTTCGAGCTGCGCCGGGACGCCCGCGCGGGCCAGAAGGCGCAGCTGAAGGAGAGGACCGGCCAGCTCCGGGAGGAGATCCAGGGCCTGACGGGCCAGATCGCCGGCAAGCGGCGCGAGACCGAGTTGATCAACCGCGAGCTCGAAGGCGTGCGCGACCTCTGGCGCAAGAACCTGGTCCCCATCCAGCGCGTGACCGCCCTGGAGCGCGACGCCGCCCGCCTGGAGGGCGAGCACGGGCAGCTCGTCGCCTCCGTCGCGCAGGCGAAGGGCAAGATCTCCGAGACCGAGCTCCAGGTGATCCAGGTCGACCAGGACCTGCGCAGCGAGGTGGCAAAGGAGTTGAGCGAGGTTCAGGCCAAGATCGCCGAGCTCGTCGAGAAGCGGGTCGCGGCCGAGGACCAGCTCAAGCGCATCGACATCCGGGCCCCGCAGGACGGCATGGTCCACCAACTGGCCGTCCACACCATCGGCGGGGTCGTCAGCCCGGGCGAGTCCATCATGCTGATCGTCCCGAGGGCGGACACGCTCGTGATCGAGGCGAAGGTCGCCCCGAAGGACATCGACCAGGTCCGGCTCGGACAACACGCCGTGCTGCGCCTGACCGCGTTCAACCAGCGGACCACCCCGGAGATCGAGGGCACGGTCAGCCTCGTCGCCGCCGACCAGATCACGGACGAGAAGACGGGCACGAGCTTCTTCAAGGTCCATGTCAGGCCGGACGCGGACCAGGTCGCGCGGCTCAAGGGGATCAAGCTCGTGCCGGGCATGCCGGCCGAGGTCTTCATCCGGACAGGCGAGCGGACGGTGCTCTCCTACCTGACGAAGCCCCTCAACGACCAGGTTCGGCGGGCGTTCAGGGAAGATTGAGGCAGGCCGGCCGGGGCGCGCCCCGTCGGTCGCGACAACGGTTCCGGGCGGATGGGCGGTGCGGTCCTGCGGCCGGGGCCCGCCGAGCGAGGGCCGCCATGGGAGGGGAGGAGCGAGGATGGCACCGCTGCCGGGGTCGACCGTGAGCGACTACGCGTTCGTGGCGCTGGTGCTGCTGATGGGCGCCGGCCTCGCGCTGCTGGCCGCGGCCGCATTCGTGCGGGTCCCGAGGCGGACGACCCGTGCCCCCCAGGCCTGGGCGCAGTTCCGCTTCGGCTACGCCGTCTACGCGCTGATCTTCCTCGCCTTCGATATGGAGATGATCTTCATGTATCCCTGGGCGGTCGTCTTCGCCGACGTCGGCGTGACCGCCTTCCTGGACATGCTGGTCTTCATCGCGCTCCTCTCGGCGGGCATCGCCTACGCCTGGGGCATGGGCGGGCTCCGATGGGAATGATCGCGAGCGCCGCGGCGGTGCTGGCCGCGCTCCTCGGAGGCGCCGCCCTGACCCTTGCGGTCGAGCGCCTCGTCGCGCGCCGGGGCCTGGAGGCCGGGCCGGCGCGCGCCGTCGGCCTCGGGCGCGGCCTGGACCTGCCCAATGCCGACCGCTGGCTGCTGCCGGCCGGCCCGGCGGTGGCGCTCGGCGGGGTCGCGCTCGCCGTGGTGGTCATCCCGTTCGGGCCCGGGCTGATCGGCCGGGATCTCGGCGTCGGCCTCTTCTACGTCATCGTCGTCGTCGACTTCGTCGTACTCGGCCTGGCGCTCGCCGGCTGGGGCGCGAACACGCCCGAGGCCGTGGAGGCCTGCTACCGCATCGTGGCCCAACTCGTCGCCTACGTCGTGCCGCTCGGCCTGGCCTATGTCGGCGTGGTCATGATGGCAGGCTCCCTGTCGACCGTCGCCGTCGTCGCGGCGCAGCGAGACCTGTGGTTCGTGGTCCTGCAACCCATGGGCTTCCTCCTCTACCTCGTCACCGGGCTGATGCAGTCCTACCGCGCCCCGTTCCTGGAGCCGTTCGCGGATTCCATCGGCGGTGGCGTGCTCGGCGCGGCCGGGGGCTGGTCCGCCCTCCTGTGGCGGGTCGCGCTCGCCGGGGTGCTCTTCGTCGTCGCGGCGGTCGGAGCGGTGCTCTATCTCGGCGGCCCCTCGGGCCCCTGGCTGCCGGGCTGGGCCTGGATGCTGGCGAAGACCTACGCCCTGATGGCGCTGATGCTGGGGCTCGGGCGCTGCGTCCGGCCGTTCTCGACGGCCGGGATGCTGGCGCTGTCCTGGAAGGTCCTGATCCCGGCGGGTCTCGTCAACGTGCTCCTCGTCGGCGGCCTGATCCTTCTCGGCGTGGGACCGCGGGCATGACCGCCGCCTTCGAGCTCACCGCCTTCGCGACCTGCGCCTTCGTCGCGGTCGCGGGCGCGCTCGGCATGACCACGACCATGAGCATGTTCCGCTCGGGCATCTTCCTGATGGCCTCCTTCATCGGGGTCGCCGGCCTGTTCATCCTCCTGTCCGCCGACCTGATCGGGCTGCTCCAGGTCATGATGTATATCGGCGGCTTCCTCGTCATGATCCTGTTCATGGTCCTGGTCATGCACGACCCGGGCGGGGCGATGATGGCCGGCATGGACCTGGCCCCGCTGGAGCGCTGGTCCAGCTTGGGGCTCGTCCCGCGCCGGCCCCCGGAGGCCGGGCCGGACGGCCACCGGCATGGCGAGGCCGGCGACCGAACCGCGGCCACGGGACACGGCAAGGGCCACTCCGGCACCCACCCGCCCCGGCCCGGCGGCGAGGCGCGCGGCGACCATGCCGAGGCGCACGACGGGGCGGCGAAAGCCATGCCGCACGAGGCCCAGGGCGGGCACGGCGAGCGCGCGGCCCACCCACACGGGCAGGCTGCCCATGGGCACGACCACGCGCCTGGGGGCGGCCACGGCGGCATGGACATGGGTGGCATGGACATGTCGATGGTGACGCCCGTGCGCCCCGTCGCGGCCTGGCTCGCCCTCGGCGTCGGGGCCGTGCTCGTCGGGATGCTGGTCCTGCGGCCGGCCTGGCCGGTGATGCCCGACGCGGTGCCGGACGCGGATTCGGCACGCCGGGTCGGACATCTCCTCATGGAGAAGTACATGGTCGCCTTCGAGGGCGCCGGCTTCCTGATCCTGATCGGCATCTTCGGCGCCGTGCTGCTCGCCCGGCCCTCCACCTACCCGGACGACGCCTCGCGCGCCGCCAAGGTCGCGGTCGACGCCGAGCCCGAGCCGATCCGGAACGACCGCCTCGCGCCACGCGCGACCCTGAACGGGGTGGCGGAGCCCGCGCCCGACCACGGCGCCCACCGCCGGCATGGGGGACATATCGGATGACGGTACCGCTGACCGCCTACCTCGTCGTCGGCGCGCTCCTGTTCGCCATCGGCCTCTACACCGTGGTCGCCCAGCGCTCGGCGGTCATGATCCTGATGGGCGTCGAGGTGCTCCTCAACGCCATCGGCCTGAACGTCGTCGCGTTCTGGCGGTTCACCGCGCCGGGCGACTACTCCGCGCAGATCCTCGCCATCCTGGTCGTCACGGTGGGCGCCGTCGAGATGGCCATCGGGCTCGCCCTCGTCCTGCTGCTGTACCGGCAGCGCCGGACGGCCGAGGTTGACGCCTACGCCGACCTCAAGCGATGACCGCCCTACTCGCCGTCCCGCTCCTGCCGCTCGTGGCGGCCGCGGCCGCCCTCGGCCTCGGCCGCCGCCTGCCCTGGGGCGGCGGCGAGCTCGTCGTCGGCGCCGTCGCCCTGGCGCTCGCCGGCCTCGCGTCGCTGCCGTCCGATGCCGCCCTGTCGGCGACCTGGTTCGAGAGCGGCGGCTATCGGCTCACCGTCGGGCTCGCGGCGACGCCGCTCACGCGGTTCGTCGCGGCGGTGGTCGCGGGCGTCGCGGTCTGCGTCGGCCTCTACGGCCTCGGCTACATGGCCGGGCGCGACGACCGGCCCCGCTTCTTCGCCGAGCTCGGCCTGTTCGTCGGCGCGATGCTGACGCTCGTGCTGTCGAGCTCCCTCGCGCTCCTGTTCGCGGCCTGGGAAGTGGTCGGGCTGGCCTCGTTCCTCCTGATCGGTTTCGACCATGCCGAGCCTGGCGCCGCCGCGGCCGCCGCCAAGGCGTTCCTGATGACCCGGATCGGCGACGTCGGCCTCCTGCTCGGCTGGCTCCTGGCGCTCGCCGCCGTCGGGACCACGGACGTCGACGCGCTCGTCGGAGCCGTCGAGGGCGGGCGGATCGGCCCCGGCACGGTCACCGCGATGGCCCTCCTCATGCTGGCCGGCGCGGTCGGCAAGAGCGCCCAGCTACCGCTTTCCGCCTGGCTCCCCGACGCGATGGTCGGGCCGACCCCGGTCTCGGCCTTGCTGCACTCCGCCACGATGGTGGCCGCCGGCGTGTTCCTCGTGCTGCGCCTGTACCCGGTCTTCGCGGCGTCGCCCGGCGCGCTCGACACCCTCTTCTGGATCGGGGCCGCGACGGCGCTCGCCGCCGGCCTCATCGCCACCGCCGAGGCGGACCTGAAGCGGGTGCTCGCCTGGTCCACCTGCTCGCAGCTCGGCGAGATGATGGTGGCCCTCGGACTGGGCGGCCCGGGCGCGGCCGCCTTCCACCTCGCGGCGCACGCCGCCTTCAAATCGACCCTGTTCCTCGCCGCGGGCATCGTGCAGGAACGGGCGGGCACGCGCATCCTCGTCCGCCTCGGGGGGCTGGCTCGCGCGCTGCCGTTCGCCGGCGCCGCCTTCCTGGTCGCGGCCCTGTCGTTGGCCGGCGTGCCGCCCCTGTCCGGGTTCCGGAGCGAGGAGGCAATCCTCGCGGTGGCGTCGCGGCACGGCCCCGGGACGGGGGCCCTGGTCGTCCTGCTCGTCCTCCTCGGCGGAATCTACATCGGCCGTGCGGGGGCCGCGACCTTCCTCGGGGGCCGACGCGGCGCGGTCGGCCCGTCAGGACCCGACTGGGCGATGCGCGCCGGCCTGGGTCTGCTCGCGCTCGCCGCCGCCGGGCTCGGCTGGCTGTTGGCCGGACGGTTCGGCGCCGCTCTGCCCTTCGCCGCGCCCGAGACCGAGGCGGGGTGGCGCAGGCTCGGCGTCGCCGCCGGACTGCTCGGGCTCGGTCTCGGCGCGGCGCGGGGGTGGAGTGGCGCGCCCGCGCTCGGCGCGCTCCCCGCACGGCTCGCCGCCGGGCTGGAAGCCGTCACCGAGGCCCCGGCGCGCCGGACGCTGTGGCTCGCCCGGACGGTCCCGGCCGTCGAGGGGGCGCTCGATGCCGGGGCCCGCGCCGTCGCCGGGTGGGCCTGGCGGTCCGCCGGGTGGGCGGGGCGGGTGGAGGAAGGGGGCTTCGGGCGCGGCGGCGACCGCCTCGCCGCCGGGCTCGCCGCAGGGGGCGAGCGGCTCCGCGCCCTGCAGGCCGGGCGCCTCTACCTCTACACGCTCGGCCTGTTCGCCTGGACCGCGGCGGCGCTCGCCGCCGGCGCCCTGATGCTGTGGCCCTGAGGGGACTGGACCCGATGCTCACCGCGACCATCCTCCTGCCGCTCCTCACGGGCCTCGCCGTGCTGGCGCTGCCACGTCACCGTCCGGACCTCGTCCGCCGCGTCGCCCTCGGCGGTTCCGTGCTGACGCTGGGCGCGGCGCTCATCCTCTGGGCCGGCTTCGATCCGGGCGACGGCGGCCTGCAATGGCGGATGTCGCTCCCATGGATCCCGTCGCTCGGGGCACGCTACGACGTCGGCGTCGGCGGCCTCTCCCTGGCGCTGATCCTGCTCACGGCCCTCCTGCTCACGGTGGTGATGGTCTACGTGCTGGGCGAGCACGACCGGGCGCACGCCCACGCCTTCCTCTTCCTCCTGCTCGCGACCGGGCTGATCGGGCTGTTCGCGGCGCAGGACCTGCTGCTGTTCTACCTGTTCTTCGAGGTCGGCCTGGTGCCGATGTACTTCATCGTCGGCATCTGGGGCGGGGAGCGGCGGCGGTACGCGGCGCTCAAGTTCTTCCTCTACACCCGCGCCGGCAGCCTCGCCATGCTGCTCGGCTTCCTCGCCCTCTACCTCGCCATGGAGCCCCACACCTTCTCGCTGCCGGCCATCGTCCAGGCGCGGCCGCTGGACCGGACCCCGCTCGCGGGCGGCCTCGTCTTCCTGGCCCTCCTCCTCGGGTTCGGGGTGAAGCTCCCGGTGGTGCCGCTGCACAACTGGTTGCCCGACGCGCATGTCGAGGCGCCGACCGAGGGCAGCGTCGTGCTGGCCGGTCTCCAGCTCAAGATGGGCGGCTACGGCATGCTCGCCGTGCTGCTGCCGACGCTGCCGGACACGGTCGCACGGTTCGGCTGGCTCCTGGTTGCCCTGGCCCTGGCATCGCTCCTCTACGGGGCCCTGGCGGCGCTGGCGCAGTCCGACATGAAGCGGCTCGTCGCCTACACCTCCGTCAACCACATGGGCTTCGTCACGCTCGGCGTCGCGGTGGCGGCGCTGGCCGGCAACGAGGGCGTGCGCCGGCTGGCGCTCAACGGCGCCGCCGTGCAGATGGTCAGCCACGGCTTCCTGACCGGCGGCATGTTCCTGCTGGTGGGCATGCTCCAGCACCGCGCCGGCACGCGGGAACTCGCCCGCTTCGGCGGCCTGATCGGCGCGATGCCGGCCTTCAGCGGGCTGTTCGGCCTGCTCGCCTTCGGCTCGCTCGGACTCCCGGGCCTGTCCGGCTTCATCGCGGAGTTCCAGGCCATCGGCGCCGCCCTGCAGCTCTCCGCCTGGGTCGCCGCGCTCGCGGTCCTCGCGCTCGTCGTGACGACCGCGGTCTACCTCCGGCTGGTGACGGGCCTGCTGATGGGTCGGGCGCCGCCCGACATGCCGGCGCTGCCGCCCCTCACGGCGGCCGAGGCGGGCGCGGCGGGGGCGCTCGCGGCCCTGGCGGTCGGCATCGGCGTCCTGCCGGCCGTCCTCGTCGCGCTGCTCGACGGCACGACCGCAGCCCTGGCGCACCTTCCATGACCGGCGGGCAGGCGATGGGCGGCTGCATGGATCTCGGCGCCGTCGCGCCCGAGATGGTCCTGGCGGGGAGCGCCCTCGCGCTGGTCCCGGTTGCCGGCTGGGTCCGGGGCCGGTGGCGCCGCCTGCCAGCCGCCGTCGCGCTCCTCGCCCTGCTCGTCGCGATGGGCCTGACCGCGCCGATGCTGACGGCCCCGCCGCGCGAGGCCTTCTGCGGCACCTACGCCGTCGATCCGTTCCGGGGCTTCTACCAGTTGGTCATCGAGGCCGGCGCCCTGGTGAGCCTGCTCGCGCTCGGGTCCCACTTCCGCGGGAGCGAGCAGGAACCGCACCACCCGGTCGCGCTGCTCATGGCGACCGTGGGCGGCATGGGGCTCACGGCGGCCACGGATCTCGGCCTCATCATCCTGTTCCTGCAGATGGTGAGCTTCCCCTCCTACCTGCTCGTCCTGCTCGTGCGGAGCGACGGACCGGCCCAGGAGGCGACGCTCAAGTACTTCCTCTACGGCGCCGCCGCGCTGGCGGTGATGGCCTACGGCCTCACCTTCCTGTTCGGCCTCACCGGCAGCCTGAACCTGCGGGCCATCGGGGCGGGGCTGGCCGGCGCCGACCGGGCCTGGGTGGCGCTGGCCTTCGGCCTGGTCCTCGTCGGCTACGGCTTCGAGATGACGCTGGTGCCCTTCCACGTCTGGGCCCCGGACGTGTTCCAGGGCGGGACGGCCCCCGCCTCGGGCTTCGTCTCGGTCGTGCCGAAGGTGGCCGCCTTCGCCGGCCTCCTCCGCTTCCTGCTGGCGGCGATGCCGGACGGCCTCGCCGCCTGGCCGACCGTGCTCGCGCTCCTGGCCGCCGCGACGATGACCTTCGGCAACTTGGTGGCCCTCCGCCAGGCGAGCCTGAAGCGCCTGCTGGCCTATTCGAGCATCGCCCAGGCCGGCTACGTGCTGATGGGGGTTGCGGCGGCCGGGCAGTCCCCCGAGGCCCTGCCGGCCATAGGCTATTACCTCGCGGCCTATCTCCTGATGAACCTCTCGGCGTTCGCGGTGGTCGCGCAGGTCGAGCGCATGACCGGGAGCGACGCCCTCGCCGCGGTCCGCGGCCTCGGACGGCGGGCGCCGGGGCCGGCGGCGGCGCTGGCGCTCGCCCTCCTGTCGCTCGCGGGCGTCCCGCCGTTGGCGGGCTTCGCCGGCAAGGTCTTCCTGCTCGTGGCCGCCATCGAGGGCGGCTTCGCGTGGCTGGCCGTGGTGGCCGCCGCCAACATGGCGGTGGCGCTGTTCTACTACGCGGCCATCATCGCGGAGACGTACTTCAGGGACCCGGACCGTGCCGAGGGGCCGGCATCCGGCGCCGGCTACGCATGGGCGCTCGGCTTGTGCACGGCAGGGACGCTGGGCCTCGGCATCGCGCCGGGCCTGGGGCGCGGGCTGGCACAGCTCGGCGCGACGCTGCTGCGGTAGGAGCGGCCGCGCCGGGTGCGTGCCGGAGGGTGAGGGTGGTGCCCGGCCATGCGGGATGGCGTCGTCGCGCGGGGCCGGACGCCTGCTCGCGAGGCTCCGGCGCTCGCCGGCTTCGCTCAGGCCGCCCGAACGGTCCGGTCGCGCGCCGACCTCTCCGTCGCGCGATCCCCAGGCCCGGCCGGCCCGAGGGCCTTGGTGACCTCCTCGAAGCGCGCGCTCGCGTCGGACCAGTCCTGGGCGAAGTCGAACAGCTCGCGCATGGCCGGGGCGATCTCCTTGTAGGCGGCCAGGGCTGCGACGAGCGCGCCGAGCGAGAGCTGACCCTGCACGACGAGGTAGCCGCCGATCGAGAAGAAGAAGAACGGGGTGAGGTTCGAGGTGTAGTTGTAGAGGCCCTTGAGGCGGCCCTTCAGGTCGTTGATCTCGATGCGCACCCCCTCAAGCTTCCGAGCCTGAAGCATCTGCCGGCTCAGGTCGGAGGGCTCGCACGCCGCGCGGCCGGCTTGTCGCGCGTCCGCGGGAGCGGTGAGGAGCGCCCCCAGCTCCCGCGTGGCATGCACCCTTTGGCGGACCTTCGCGTTCAACCGCCCCTGCAACCGCGGCAGGATAGACAGCTGGACCGGCAGCATGATCAGGGCCGCCAGCGCCAGGGCGGCGTTCTGCAGGAGGAGGAACACGATGCTGGTCACGAGCGTGCCGCCTTGGACGAGTGGCACGACCACCAGGCTGCCGCCGAAATAGCCGATGGGCTCGACCTCCTGGACCGCGACGGCGGCCAGCGTGGCCCGCCGTTCGGGGGAGCGCTCGCCGCGCGCGCGGCGGACGATGGCGAGGCGGAGGCGGCGCACGAGGCGCTCGTTCACGCGCCCCCGGACCCGATTGACCGCGTACTTGGCGAGGCCGCTGAGCGTGAGCACGGCCAGGTAGCTGGCGCACAGCGCGAACAGCAGCTCGACGCGGCCCAGCTGGACGCCGAGGAAGGCCATCTTCGGGTGACCGTCGCCCGTATCGTCGGCGAGGGCGTGGTTGATGATGTGCTTGGGGATCTCAAGGAGCAGCCAGGCCGCCGGCAGCGTCAGGACGGAGAGGAGCACGAGACGGAACTGCAGCCGCGAGGTCGCACGCACGACGTAGGATTCCAGCCGCGCCGCCACGGCCGGGCGGGCGCCTGGCCGTCCCGCCGCGTCCAGGGACGCGGCGGGCGGCGGAAGCGCCGCCGTCCCGCGGGTGCGATGCCGCCGGGCGGCGGCCCAGCGCAGGCCCGACCGGACGGCGAGCCAAGCGGTCCAGGCAGGCGCCACGACGAGGACCAGGACCGTGACGAGGTCGATCCACCAGTGGGTGTGGGGGTGGTCGAGGCCCAACGTCCAATGGATCAGGTCGTGGATGATCGGCGGGGTCAGCAACGGGTACTCCTGGCGACAAGGCTCCGGCGTTTGTCCGGGCGGAAGGGCGCGGCGCGGCTTGCCGTGAGCCCGACGACCTCCGAATGGGCTCCGGAGGTCCGGCCCTGCCGGGAGCGCCCGCGGGCGCTCCCGGCAGAACGAAGGCCGATCTCGTCGGCGCCCCTCTCGCGGCCCGTCCGCAGGCCGGGCGTAACGGCCAAGCTCGGGTCGGCACAGGCGGCCGCGCACCGCAGCGCGGCCGTTCCCGGCCGGGCGATGTGGGAGACCGAGCGCCCTCAGCCCGGTCCGGAACCGCCAGGACCGACGACGAGCGTTCGTGCGTCGTCCGCGACGAGGCGGACGAAAGCCAACGCGTCGCGGCCGCGCTCGCCGGGCGTCGCGTAGAGGCATTCCGCCCCCGGTTCCCTGCGGATGCGCAGGGCCTCGTCGATGATGCGATGCCACTCCGGCTGGAAGGTGATCAACCCGTACAGGCCGGCGTCGCTCTTCGAGGGCACGACCCCGGTCGCGAGGACGTAATGGAGCCGGCACATGCCGAGGACGAACCGTTCGACCCCGTTCGCCGCGAGGAGCGTCGCGTCCGCCGTATCGGGTCCGAGTCCAGCGCGCCGGCGTTCGTCGACGCTGGCCAGGGCCCACCGTTCCAGGTGGGTCGTTCCACGCCAGAGCCCGGTGCCCGCGCAGAGCGGACCGCGGATGGTGACCGCGCTGGCCCTCAGGACGCTCCAGGTGAGCGGATGCCGGTCGTGGCATCCCGACGCGAAGAATCGCCCTTGCCGGACGCAGGGGCCGTTCGGGACGGCAAGCGGGCCGGCCCGCAGGTCGTCCCAGGTCAGGTAGACGCCGTCGAGCGCCGGGGCCGGCCAGCCGCGGGCGAGGCCGGCATGGGCCTCGGCGAGGGCGGCCACCTCGCCCCGGCCCGGGCGAGCCTGGGACACCGCCACGAAATTCACGTCGCTGAGCGGGGGCCGAAAGTCGCCCATGGCGACGGAACCGACGAGGTACAAGGCCTCGACGAAGTCAGGGACGACGGTATCGACCATGGCGAGGTAGGCGCCTGTGACGCCGAGTGCGAGCGGGTGCGTGGTCATGGTCTCCACGGGCTCATGCGGTTGCTCGAAGGAGGGAGGGGAGCATGTCCCTGAATTCGCCCGCGCCGGGTTTCCGCCCTGCGGGTCGGGCCGGGCCCGTCGGCGGAGGGCGGCGGCGCGCAGGCCATGGCCCTGCCTCAGCCGATCCGCGTCGTGCGGAGGCGCAGGGCGTTCCCGATCACGCTCACCGACGAGAGCGCCATGGCGGCCGCCGCGATGACGGGCGAGAGCAGGATGCCGAGGAACGGGTAGAGCAGCCCGGCGGCGACCGGCACGCCCAGCGCGTTGTAGATGAAGGCGAAGAACAGGTTCTGGCGGATGTTGCGCATCGTCGCCCGGGACAGGCGCCGGGCCCTGACGATGCCGACCAGGTCCCCGCGGAGCAGCGTCACGCCCGCGCTCTCGATGGCCACGTCGGTGCCGCCGCCCATCGCGATGCCGACGTCCGCTGCGGCGAGGGCCGGCGCGTCGTTGATCCCGTCGCCGGCCATCGCCACGACCGCGCCCTGGCCCTGGAGCGTCCTGACCACCTCCGCCTTCCGGTCGGGAAGGATCTCGGCCTCGACCTCGTCGATGCCGAGCGACCTGGCGACGAACTCGGCCGTGGTCCGGCTGTCGCCGGTCAACATGACGATGCGCAAGCCTTCCCCCCGCAGCCTTCGCAAGGCCTCGAACGTGCTCGTCTTGACGGGGTCCTGGATGGCGATGACGCCGGCCGGCTTCCCGCCCGCGGCGACGAGGACCGCCGTCGCGCCCCGGCTGCGCACCTCCTCGGCCCGCGCCTGGAGCAGCGTCACGTCCGTCCCCTGCTCCTCCAGGAAACGCCCGTTGCCGATGGCCACGCGCCGTCCCTCGACCGTGCCGAGCGCCCCCTTGCCGGTCGGGGCCTCGAAGTCGGACGCCACGGCCCCCGGGACGCCGCGCGCTTCCGCGGCCCGGACGATGGCGAGGGCCAGGGGATGCTCGCTCGCGCGTTCGACCGCGGCGGCGAGGCGCAGCACCTCGGCGTCCGTGAAACCGGGGGCCGGCAGCACGGCGGTGACCTTGGGCTTGCCCTCGGTCAGGGTCCCGGTCTTGTCGATGACGAGCGTGTCGACCTTCTCCAACCGCTCCAGGGCCTCGGCGTTCTTGACCAGCACCCCGTCCTGGGCGCCGCGACCGACCCCGACCATGATCGACATCGGCGTCGCCAGGCCGAGGGCGCAGGGGCAGGCGATGATGAGGACCGCGACCGCCGCGAGGAGGGCGTAGGTGAAGCGTGGCTCCGGCCCGAAGGCCATCCAGGCGACGAAGGCGAGGGCGGCGACGGAGATCACCACGGGGACGAACCAGGCCGCCGCATCGTCCACCAGGCGCTGGACGGGGGCGCGCGAGCGCTGGGCCTCGGCGACCATCGCGACGATGCGGGCCAGCGTGGTCTCGGACCCGACACGCGTCGCGCGCATGACGAAGCCCCCGGTCGTGTTCAGGCTCCCGCCCACCACGAGGGAGCCGGGCTCCTTCGAGACGGGGATCGGCTCGCCGCTGATCATCGCCTCGTCCACGGCCGAGCGCCCCTCCACGACCTCGCCGTCGACCGGCACCTTCTCGCCGGGTCGGACGCGCAGGCGGTCCCCGACCGCCACCGCCGAGACGAGCACCTCCTCGTCGGCCCCTCCCATCCCGAGACGCAAGGCCTTCTGCGGGGCGAGGTCGAGCAGCGCCCGGATCGCGCCCGAGGTGCGCTCGCGGGCCCCGAGTTCCAGCACCTGCCCGAGCAGCACCAGGACGGTGATGACCGCCGCGGCCTCGAAATAGGCCGGCACCGCCCCGCCATGGCCGCGCAGCCCTTCGGGGAAGAGCCCCGGCGCCACGGTCGCGGCGACGCTGTAGAGGTAGGCCGCGCCGGTCCCGAGGGCGATGAGGGTGAACATGTTGAGGCGGCGGTTCACCAGCGACTGCCAGCCCCGCTCGAAGAACGGCCACCCCGCCCAGAGGACGACCGGCGAGGCGAGCAGCAGCTGGACCCAGTTCGAGGTTTGCAGGCCGAGGCGGTCGACGAGGCCGGTCAGATGTCCCCCCATCTCCAGGGCGAAGACGGGCAGGGTCAGGACGAGGCCGACCCAGAAGCGGCGGCTCATGTCCTTGAGCTCGGCGTTCTCGACCGGGCCGCTCGTCGGCGTGAGCGGCTCCAGCGCCATCCCGCAGATCGGGCAGCTGCCCGGTCGGTCGCGGCGGATCTCCGGGTGCATCGGACAGGTGTAGATCGCCCCGCCAGGGGCGTCCGGCGGCCCTTTGTCAGCCGCCAGGTAGCGTGCCGGCTCGGCCACGAACTTCGCGCGGCAGCCCGCCGAGCAGAAGTGGTAGGTCGCGTGCTCGTGCTCGGCATGGTGGGGCGTGGCCGCAGGGTCGACCCGCATGCCGCAGACGGGGTCCGTCGCGGTTTCCCCGGCCGCGCACGCCACGCCGTGGCCGTGACGGTGCCCGTGGGCATGGTGCGCGTGGTGACCGTGGTCCATGGGTTCAGACCTCCAAGCTGCCGCCGCCCGCGGCGGGCAGGGCACGTGGTTTGACGGCGGGCGGGACCGGGCTGGGGCGGACGTTCACGTGGCTTGCTCCGACAGGTTCTCAGCCGCCGCCCATGATGCGGTCGATGCGCGCCCCGATGCCGCGGACACGGGCCGCATGCTCGGCCCACAGGCGCCGCGCGATTGCCGAACGGGGGTCGCTTTCCGTGACGCGCGCCGCGGGAACCCCGCGGACGCTTCCCCGGAAGGGGGGTGGGGCGGTCCCGGCGAGGGAAGCGTCGGTCGCCGCGAGGCGGACCCGCACCCGCTGGCAGTAGGTGGCGGAGCGCGGGCTCATCCGCTCCTCGCCATGACCCGCCCTGTACTTCATCAGCGTGCGGCAGAGATCGCCCTGCGTGAGCTTCCAAGCTCGTGCGAGGTAGGCGACGCCGAAGCGGACGTTGGTCGCGGGATCGAGGAGGGCCCCGGCGGGACCCGTGTGACCGAGCATGGCCGCGGTTGTCGGCCGGACCTGCATCAGTCCGAGCTCGCCGACCCCGCCGACCGCGCCGGCATCGTACCCGCTCTCCACGTACGCGACGGCATCGGCGATGGCCGGGGGCACTCCGCGCGCTTCGGCCTCGCGCGCGAGCATCCGCCGATAGCCGGCCTGATCCGACGCCGTGCGAGCCGCATCGCCCGCGGATGACGGCGCGGCAGGGGCGGACGCGCCCGCGGGCGCGTCCCCGACGGCGACGGCCGGGGATGAAAGGAGGAGTGCCGCGCACGGGACCAGGAACAGCCGGGAGCGAGGCAGGACGAGGGCGCCCGGCACCCCACCTCGCACGCCGGCGGCCGCTTCCCCGGACAGGGACGCCGCCCTCATCGGGGACGATTGCCTCATCGCGGCTTCCGGAAGCGCGCGACCCCGAAGGGCGGCAGCTTCGTCTCGGCCATCGAGCGCATGCCGGTCGCGGTCATCCGTGGGTTCCCTTTGGGGGTGAGTCCGTGGGCGGGCGGGGTTTGGTTACAGGGCTCGCGCATCACCGCCCTCCCGTGTCGCGCTTGCCGCCCATGCCGGGCATGGTCATGCCGGGCATGCGGGAGTGGTCCATGCCCTCCATGCCCTCCATGCCGCCCGAGCCGGATCTCGGCGTCACGGCGCGGTTGAGCTCGCGCCAGTCCTTGGGATCGACCACGTCGTAGCGCGCCACGCCCGCGGTGACCGCGGAGTAGCGCGGCGCGCGCACGGCGGCGGCGGGGTTGGCCGGGGCAACCAGCCAGTCCGGCGCGGCGGTGGGCACGCAGGCCGCCAGCGGCAAGGCCGTGAGCGCCAGGGCCGTGAGCGCCACGGCCGGCCTGAGGAAGGTGAGCATCGCTTCGGATCCCGAACGGGGGCTGGCGGCCGCGCTCAGGGGCGCGGACCGGCGGACAGCGAGGGGGCGCGGGCAGGCGCGGCTGAGCCGGCCGGGCCGGGCGCGGCCTGCGCAGGCAGGATCCTGGTCAGGGCGCGGCCGGGTGCGGCGGGCGGGGGCGGGCGGGCGTCTGGCCCGCCGCGGTCAGGCGCGCTGCCTGGGGGGCCGCTCGATGCGCAGGGGACGCGGCTGGGCGACGCCGTCCTCCTGGGCCAGGCCGATGGGCTCGGAGGGGCGCAGGACCAGCGCCGTGCCCGACCAGGGCGCGTCCGGCAAGGCCGCCTGGCAGGCCAGGGGGCAGCAGGTGGCCGCGCAGCCGGCCGGCCGCTTGTGGTGGCCGTGCGGGCCCGGGTGGTGCTGGCCGGCCGAGGCGAGCCGGTGGCAGTCGGGGCCGTCCGCGCCATCCGCCTGGCCGCTCGCTGCCGCGGGCGCGTCGGCGGGGCCGGCTGCGGGCCGGTGCTGGGCGTGCGGGTCGGCGGCGGCCTGGTCGGCGGCGGCGTGGTCGGCCGCGGCGTGGCGCTGCATCGTGCACGGCGCCGCCGGGGCGATGGCCACGGCCATCGCCAGCACGGCAAGCAACATTGCGCGAAGAACTGCCAAGGACCCAGAGACCCTCTCGTACCCAGGCCAATCCTTGCACAGGCCGCCAATATCGGCAACGCACGAACACTTCTGCTGTTGGTGGAGCGTCCGAAGCCGTTTCCTGGCGATTTGAGGCTGCAAGCCAATCGCCCCTGCCGTGCACGCACCCCCATCCTGCCCGCGTGGTGGCCGCCGTTCCGGCTCGGGGGAGCCCGCCACCGGTGCGGGTGCCGCGCGGGACCGCGCGACCTCAGTACCGGCGCACCAGCGGCGCCTGCTCGGCCGGAGCGGTCGCGGCCCATGGTGCCCAGCGCAAGCCGAGCTTCACGTCGTGCGAATCGACGTTCTTGAAGGTCAGCGCCTCGCAAGACCCGCACTGGCCGGCATAGTTGTAGACAGTGCCGGTCTTTCCGTCTCCGAGATTGAGGTAGCGGTATGCGAGCTCGACCGTGAAGCTCGGGCTCACCTCGTAGCCGACACCCGCGTGCAACGCCCAAGCGAGGTTCGTCTTCGAGCCTGCCTTCGCGTAGGCGAGGCCCTGCGTGACGACGTTCGTGTCCTTGAAATTGTCGAGCGTGATCCGCACCGCGCCGACGCCGGCGCCCAGGAACGGCGTGAGGCCGTACCAATTGCCGAGATCGACGTAGCCGTTGAGAAGCACGGCCACTTCACGCTTCGACGCGGTGTACTCGTCGGTGCCGTACCCGAGCGGCAGGCTCGCGTCGCGGTAGCGCTCAAGCCCGGTGAACGCGGCGGCGCTGCGATACTCGCCCGTGACGTCGGCCCGGAACCACCGGCCGAAGCGGTAGCCGGCGCCGCCGCCCGCGAGCGGGGCGCCCGCGAAACCCAGATTGACCTTCTCGATCGTCCCGAGCGCGTCCAGGCTGTTGGAGAGCCGTTCCACGGATTGGTTGCTGAAACCGATGTCGCCGCGGAGGTAAAAGCCCGACACCTCGGCCTCCGGCGCGAGCGTTCCGCGCAGTTCCGGCATCGGCGCGGCCGGCGGCAGGTCAGCCGCGTGTGACGGTGCCGCGAACGTCGCGGAGATCAGGCCGCAGCCGAGCAGGCCGAGCGTTCGCGCCATTTCACCGATTCCACCCATCGTCCGGTCCCTCACCCGCAGTCCCCGTCAGCGAACCCTCCCACGGCACGGTTGATGTCCCCTTAACGTACCCCATGGGGGTAACGATCGACGGGGCGCTGCCATCGTCGGCAGGAGCTGAGGCCTTCGTGGGTCTAGGCGTGCGCGCGGCGCTTTCAAGACGAAGTCATTCGGCCCGGATAGGCTCCGAACTTCACCCGATCCGGAGACTTCGCCGACCCGCTGCGCCGATTACCCCCTAGGGGTGTGCAACCGTTTCAGGCCGCTCGTGCGTTACTCGATCCCGGACGGGGGATCTCAACTGCAGGAAACGACCCGGGAGGGATACGCGATGCTCAAACGGGTTCTCTACGTCTCCGCACTCGCCCTGGTCTTGGTCCCGACCGGGGCAGGTGCCGTCGGCTTCCGGATGACACCGCCGCCCTACGGCGCGGCGTCCGATCACGGTTCGAGCGCCGGCCTCGCACCGACCGGCAGGACACTCCGGGTACATAATCGCCCGGTCTTTCTCGGCTGCGTCTACTCCTATCACGAGTGCGAGCATCTCGCCCACGACCGCGGCTTCTACAACCACTTCACGCGCCATGATCACGCCACCTGCCACCATGGTCCGTCGTACGCCTGCTTCGGCCAGTAGGAACCGAGGCGGCCCTCGCTTTCGCCGCGGGACGAGTGGTGCGTAGACGGCTTCAGCGAGGGCAGCACGTCGACCCAGGCGTCCGGTGCCGTTCGGCTCGGACGTACATCGGGCGAGCCGGTCCGGGCACGTCGTTGCCGGGTGGCGCCGGCAAGTCTAGAAGGGCGCGCCCGGCCCGAGCCGGTGGGCCGAGGGGCGACCGCCGCGTCGTCTCCCTCGGCGGGCGACCGTCCCTGGCCGGCACGCCAAAGACTGTTTCGACGGACGCTAGAGCCCCCGGATGGCGAGCAACACCAAGCCCGAAGGCAAAGGGAAGCTGTCGGAGGTCGAAGCGGCGATCCGCCTGCGGATGTCGCCGGAACTGCTCGAACACTTCACGCGCTACGGGGCCAAGGCCGGCATCCGGCGCAAGCTCGCGTGCGAGACCGCGGACGGGCTGCGCTGGTACGAGGAAGCCGAGCTCGCCGCCTTCGACAAGTTCCTGCGGGAACCTTGGCCGGTCAAGGAAGGCAAGACGCGTCCGCACATGCCCGAGAAGGTCCGCCTGGAGATCAAGCTTGAGGCGAACTGCGGCTGCGCGATCTGCAACCACGGCGCGAACTGCGAGGCCGCGCATATCGAGCCCGTCTCGCAAACCCTGAGCCACCATCCCGCCGGTCTCATCTGGCTCTGCCCGAACCACCACACGGACTTCGACAAGGGCCTGTACATGCCCCGCGACGTCGACCTCGCGACCGTGCGGGCCGTGAAGCAGATGCTCGTCAACCGGCGCGTGCGGGGGTGGACCATCGAACGGAACGCGAGCCTCGCCGTCCTGCAACTCGTCCGGCAGATCGAGGAGATCGGCGGCCTGCTGGCCAACGCGCAGTTCGCCGCGGCCCACGGCGCCGCGGTTGCCCTTGCTGAACAGGACATCGTCGCGCTGGAGGAGACCGCGAGCAGGGCCGCGACCGCGAAGCCGACGGCCGGTCCCGTCGGCCGGTCCTACGGCAAGTTCGCGGCCAAGGTCGCCAGCTCGGCGAAGGGAGCCCGTACGCTGCCCGGGGCTCGGATACCGACGTTCGCCGCGGCCGTCGTCGAGGCGCGGGACGAGTTCCTGCGGGACGCCTCGATGACCGCCTGCCCGCTCTGCGGGGGTGCGGGCTCGTGGGACGGCTCCGATTGCCCGGCCTGCGGGGGCGAAGGCTACATCGGCACGGCGGAGGCCCGTCGAATCGACGTATCGGCTTACCAAGCCGTCGATTGCCCGGTCTGCGACGGGCTGGGCCAGCGCAACGGGAGCCCATGCACGGCCTGCGGCGGCGAGCGTCGCATGCAGCGTCGCCACGCGGAAGCGGTCGACGCCAGGGACTACCAGGAAGTGCCCTGTCCCGTCTGCGCGGGCGTCGGGCGCCGGCAGGGCGAGGAGTGCCCGGCCTGCGGCGGCGAGAGGTCGATGGAGCGGCACGTCGCCGACAGGATCGATCCAACCGCATACGACGAGGTCGATTGCCCCCTCTGCCACGGAAGCGGGCGACGGGACGGCCTCGATTGCCCCGTGTGCCAGGGCGACGGGCGGGTCGAGGCACGGCACGCCGAGCGCGTCGACCTGTCGGACTACGCCGAAGTGCCGTGCCGCCTCTGCGGCGGCAGCGGACAGGTCAACGGCTACGACTGCCCACCCTGTGGCGGCGACGGGCGCATGGAACGGCAGCGGGCGGACCGGTACGACTGGTCACAGTATGACTTGGTGACGTGCCCGAGCTGCAAGGGGACGGGGCAGCGGCACGACTTCGATTGCCGGTCCTGTGGCGGCGAGGGTCAGGTGTACCGGCGGCAGCTCGCTTGGATCGAGGATTAGCGGCACCACCCTGCCGTTTTGCCCGAGCTCCCCACGCGAGGGCGGCCGGCGCTTCGCCCGCCCAGTCCCAAGGCCGCTGTCTCGGCGCGTCGCCCGATTCGGGTGCCCCGGGTTCGAACCAGATGTCGGCAGGGCTCGCGACGACCGCGACGTCGTGGGCTCCCTGCATCCAGCCACAGCGCGGTGGGTGGGCCCTGCGTTGGGAAGGCCGGCACCCCGCCAGTGCCGCCGCGGCGCCCCCGGTTGACCTGCGGCGAGGCCTCAGGATGGCGATCGTCACCGCACGCAATCCTCAGCTCGACGAGACCGACGGTGGCGCCGCCCCCGGGGCCCTCGGCAAGAGCCGCCTCGGCTCCCCCGTCCCGTGGCGGACGTTGTCGAGGCGGCCCAAGCCGGCCGATGTCTTGCTCGCGTTGACGATGGCGACGGCGATGCGCGGGCCGACGCCGCAAGCCAAGAGTTCGTCCTCGTCGTCGCGCTCGAAGGTCAATGCCGCGGCGGTCCGGTCGACCTCGGTCAAGAAGCCCCCTGCTTGCCAGGGCGGGCGTGCCGCCATGCCCGGCTAGACGGCCTGCCCGCCGCGAAATCGCGCGAAGGTGGTGCGCACGCCAGGGCCGAACAGCACCACCTCGTAGGTGGCGGGCTCCACCCCGTCGACCTCCATGCCGGGCGAACCGACCGGCATGCCGGGCACCGCGAGGCCGGTGCCGGCAGGCTTCTCCACCAGCAGCCGCTTGATGGCCGATGCGGGCACGTGCCCCTCGATCACGTAGCCGCCGACCTGGGCCGTGTGACACGAGGCCAGCTCCCGCGGCACCCCGAGCCTCGCCTTGACCGGGTTCACGGGGGCATTCACGACCTGGACGCGAAAACCCTCGGCGCGCAGGTGCTTGACCCAGGCCTCGCAGCAACCGCAGCTCGGGTCCTTCGTGGCGACGACTTCCGGCAGATCCTCCGCCCGCGCCGCCTGTACGCCGGCGGCCGCCAGGCCGAGGACCACCATGCGTCGGGACGGCCGGAAAAGTTCGCTCATAACCAACTCCTGTCTGCTCACGGCCGCCGGGACGGCCCGTCCAGCCACGCTCACTCGGCGGCCCGGGGGAGGCCCGCGTGCACGGCGGCCCGCCGCTCCTGCCGAAGCGTCGGCCTCCGTTCCTTCACCAGCCCGTAGATGGCCGGGATCACGACGAGGGTCAGCACGGTCGAGGAGACCATGCCGCCGATCATCGGCACCGCGATGCGCTGCATGATCTCCGACCCCGCGCCGGTGCTCCACAGGATGGGCAGCAGGCCCGCCATGATGGCGACGACCGTCATCATCTTCGGGCGCACCCGCTCGACCGCCCCCACCATGATGGCTTGGTACAGGTCCGCGCGCGTGGTCTCCCGCCCGGCGGCGAGGGCCGCGGCCCGACGCTCGTCCCAGGCATGGTCGAGGTAGACCAGCATGATCACGCCGGTCTCCGCGGCGACGCCGGCGAGCGCGATGAAGCCGACCGCCACCGCCACCGACATGTTGAAGCCCATCCACCACATCAGCCAGACGCCGCCCACGAGGGCGAAGGGCAGGGACAGCATGACGATCAGCGTCTCGGTCAGGCGCCGGAAGTTCAGGTAGAGGAGCAGGAAGATGACGAGCAGCGTCACGGGCACCACGATCTTCAGCCGCGCCTCCGCCCGCTCCAGGTACTCGAACTGGCCGCTCCACTGGACGCTCGTGCCCGGCGCGAGCTGGACCTCCTTGTCGACCGCGTCCCGGGCCTCGGCGACGTAGCCGCCGAGATCGCGCCCGGTTATGTCGACGAAGATGTAGACGGCGAGCTGCCCGTTCTCGGTGCGGATCGAGGTCGGCCCCCGGGTCAGCTGCACCTTGGCCACCTCGCCGAGCGGCACCGTGCCGCCGGCCGGCAACGGCACCTGCACCTCGGTGGCGATGGCTTGCGGATCCGAACGGAAGGCGCGGGGGTACCGCACGTTGACGGTGTAGCGCTCGCGGCCCTCGACCGTGTTCGTGACGCTCTCGCCGCCCAGCGCCGTCGCGATGACGTCCTGCACGTCCCCGACCGTCAGGCCGTAGCGCCCGAGCGCCTCGCGGTCCGGGGTGATGTCGAGGAAGTAGCCGCCGATGACCCGCTCGGCGTAGGCGCTCGACGTGCCCGGCACGTTGCGCACGACCGCCTCGATCTGTCGGGCGACCTTCTCCATCTCGGCCAGGTCGGTGCCGTAGACCTTGATGCCGACCGGCGTGCGGATGCCGGTCGAGAGCATGTCGATGCGGGCTCGGATCGGCTGCGTCCAGGCATTCGACACCCCGGGGAACTGCAGGGCCCTGTCCATCTCGGCCTTGAGGCTCGCCAGCGTCACGCCGGGACGCCACTCCGCCTTCGGTTTGAGGGTGATGATCGTCTCGAACATCTCGGTGGGGGCCGGGTCCGTCGCCGTCGAGGCACGCCCCGCCTTGCCGTAGACCGAAGCCACCTCCGGGAAGGACTTGATGATGCGGTCCTGGGTCGCCAGCAGCTCCCCGGCCTGGGTCACCGAGATGCCCGGCAAGGTCGTGGGCATGTACATCAGGGTGCCCTCGTTCAGGTCCGGCATGAACTCGGAGCCGAGCTGGCGGGCCGGCCAGAGGGTCAGGCCGAGCGCCGCCACCGCCAGCAGGATGGTCAGCACCTTGGCCCTCAGCACGACCTTGATGACCGGGCGGTAGACCCAGATCAGCAGCCGGTTCAGCGGGTTGCGGTGCTCGGGGATGATGCGCCCGCGCACGAACAGCACCATCAGGGCCGGCACCAGGGTGACCGACAGGAGCGCCGCGGCGGCCATCGCGAAGGTCTTGGTGAAGGCGAGCGGCCCGAACAGCCGCCCCTCCTGGCTCTCCAGGGTGAAGATCGGCAGGAAGCTCACCGTGATCACGAGGAGGGAGAAGAACAGCGACGGGCCGACCTCGGCCGCCGCTTCGACCAGGATCTCGACCCGGGGCTTGCCCGGCGGCGCCCGCTCCAGGTGCTTGTGGGCGTTCTCGATCATGACGATGGCGGCGTCGATCATGGCCCCGACCGCGATGGCGATGCCGCCCAGGCTCATGATGTTGGCGCCGATCCCGAGGAGATGCATGGCGCCCAACGCCATCAGGATGCCGACCGGCAGCATCAGGATGGCCACCAGCGCGCTGCGCAGGTGAGCCAAGAACACGATGCAGACGAGCGCCACGATGACGCTCTCCTCGACGAGCGTGTGCTTCAAGGTGTCGATGGCCGCCTCGATCAGCTGCGAGCGGTCGTAGACCGCCAAGATCTCGGTGCCCGCCGGCAGGCTTTTCGCGACCTCCGCGAGCTTCGCCTTGGCGCCCTCGATGACGGTGAGGGCGTTGGCGCCGAAGCGCTGCAGGATGATGCCGCCGGCGACCTCGCCCTCGCCGTTCAGCTCGGTGATGCCGCGCCGCTCGTCCGGCCCGAGCTCGACCCGGGCGATGTCCCGCACCCGCAGCGGGGTGCCGGCCTCCGTCTTCAGGACGATGTTCTCGATGTCGGAGACGCTTCTGAGGTAGCCGCGCCCACGCACCATGAACTCGAACTCGGAGAGTTCGACCGTGCGGCCGCCGACGTCGGCGTTGCTCGACCGGATGGCGTCCCGGAGCCTGCTGAGGCTGATACCCTGGGCGCGCAGCCGGTTCGGGTCGACGACGACGTTGTACTGCTTCACGAAGCCGCCGACGCCCGCTACCTCGGCCACCCCCTCGGCGCGCGAGGCGCCGAAGCGGACGACCCAGTCCTGCAGCGAGCGCAGCTCGGCGAGCGTCTGCTGCTTGGCCACGATGGCGTACTGGTAGACCCAGCCCACCCCCGTCGCGTCGGGCCCGAGCGTCGGCGTCACCCCGGCCGGCAGGCGCTTGCCGGCCGCGCTCAGGTATTCCAGCACGCGCGAGCGCGCCCAGTACGGATCGGTGCCGTCCTCGAAGATCACGTAGACGAACGAGACCCCGAAGAACGAGAAGCCGCGCACCACCTTTGACCGCGGCACCGTGAGCATGGCGGTGGTCAGCGGGTAGGTGACCTGGTCCTCGACGACCTGGGGCGCTTGCCCCGGGTACTCGGTGTAGACGATGGTCTGCACGTCCGAGAGGTCCGGGATGGCGTCGAGCGGCAGGGTGCGCACGCTATAGAGACCGGCCGCCACCGCGAAGACGGTCCCGATCAGCACCAGGACGAGGTTGCGGGCCGACCAGCCGATGAGGCGCGCGATCATTCTGGCTTCTCCTCGGCCTGCGCCCGGGGCTCGGCGGGGGGCTTGGGCGCGGCCATGCTCTGCAGCGCCGCCTTCAGGTTGCTCTCGGCGTCTATGAGGAAGTTGGCCGCGGTCACGACTTGCTCGCCGGCCTGCACACCCTCGCGGATCTCGGTGTAGCCCTCGCCGCGGGCGCCGACCTTGACCTCGCGCGGCTCGAAGCGACCCTCGCCCTTGTCCACGAGCACGACCTGGCGCGCGCCCGTGTCGATGACGGCATCGTTCGGGACTGCGACGACGGGCTTCGTCGCCCCGGTCCCGATCTCGACGTCGGCGTACATGTCGGGCAGCAGTACCCCGTCGGGGTTCGGCAACTCGATGCGCACGCGGGTGGTGCGGGTTTGCGTGTTCACCTGCGGGTAGATCAGCCCGACCTTGCCGGTGAAGCTGCGCCCGGGTAGCGAGCGCACGCGCACGCTGACGGGCTGGCCGACCTTGACATTGCCGAGGTCGTACTCGGGCACCTCGGCCAGCACCCACATCACCGAGATGTCGGCGATCCGGAACAGGGTGTCGCCGGCCGCAGCCTTCATGCCCTCGATGGCGGTGCGCTGCAGCACGAGGCCGTCCCGGGGCGCGGACCAGGTGATGGCCATCGGCACCTTCCGGGTCCGCTCCATCTCGTTGATCACCTCCTCCGAGACGTTCAGGTTCTGCAGGCGCCGCCGCGCCCCGTCGAAGCCGGGATTTGCGATGAGCTGGGCGGCGGCCGCGTTGATCTCGGGCGAGTAGACGTGGACCAGGGGCTGGCCCTTCCGCACCCGGTCGCCCGTCGTCACGTTCTCGACGTGGTCGACGTAGGCATCCGAGCGTGTCGCCACGACGGTGACGCGCCGCTCGTCGAGCGTGACGGTGCCGGGGACCCGCACCGGTCGGCTGACGACGCGACGTTCGGCCCGCTCGGTGCGCACGCCGGTGCGCTGGACCTTGCCGGGCGAGATCTTGACGGTGTTTCCGTCCTCGGCCTCGCCCTCGTAGACGGGGAGGTAGTCCATCCCCATCGAGTCCTTCTTCGGCACCGGCGAGGTGTCGGGCAGGCCCATTGGGTTCCGGTAGTAGAGGATCTTCCGGCCTCCACCCGGGGGCGCGGCGTAGGTGGCGTTCGCCTCGGTCTCCTTCGCCGCCGCGGGCCGCGGCTCGAAGTCGACATCCTCGCCGACATGCACCGGAAGGTAGGCGCGTCCGTCGGGCGTCCTCGCCGGCGCGAGCGCGTAAGCCGCCTTTCCGTCGGGGTCGCGGTAGTAGAGCACGGGCGCATCCGCGGCCGCGGCCGGCTTCGCGTCGCGACCGACGAGCAGACCGGAGACCGAGGCTGGGAACCATGCCGGCAGGGGCCATCCCGCCTCGCCGGCCTTCAGCCCGGCGAGGGCGCCGCCGCCGACGGCGAGGGGCAGGAGAACGAGGGTCGCGGCCCACGCCTTCGCCTGGCCGCCCGGGTGCGCGCGGTCACGTCGCCGCGCCAGGTGGATCGGTGTCGTCTGGTCCATCACTCGACGGCCCTGAGCACGAGTTGATCTTGGACTGTGCCGGTCTTGCCCGGTACCTTCGCGGCCAGCGAGAGGCGCCAGCGGCCTTCCATCGACAGATTGGCCCTGAAGGCGTAGATGCCCGCCTCCGGGCTCGCCTCCGGCTTCATCTTACCCGTCATCGTCGGCATCCCGTCGGGTGCCATGTCGAGGCGGCGGGCGTAGACAAGCGCGTCGGCCACGGGCTTGCCGGCGCGCTTGTCGAGCAGACGCACCCTGAGTGTCGCCTCGCCCGATTTAGTCTCGGGATCCAGGAGCTCGAAGGAATAATCCTTGAGGTCCGGGGGCATAAGTGGCGCGCCCTTGGGCAGCCACGCCGCGACCGGTTCCGGAAGCCGTGCCGCGACCGCGCCGGGAATGACCCATGCGCCGCGCGCGAGCCCGTAACCGGCGCCGGCTCCCGCCACGGCTCCTACGATGAGGACGAACCCGAGCAGGAGCCATGCGCCCATTCCGGCCGGCCGGCGCCCCTCCTGGTCAGCGGCGGAAAATCCTTCCCGTCCCGTCATGGCGCCATTCGCGGAGCCGGGGGGATGGGGAAGCGCGCCGCGCGGCTCGGGGCACGCCGGATGCGCCGGGGTCCCAGGGGCGGGACGCGGCGGGGATGCGGGATGTTCGATGGACACGGGGATGTTCCTGTTCCGGAGCGTCTGGACGCGGGGCCTCGACCGTTCGGGCCGCCGCGAGGCGGCGATGCGCGAAGGCTGCCGTGCACGCGCGTGCACGGGGCGGCACCGCTCTCGGGCGGGCTCAGGAACGCGGTTTGGGAGGGGGGGCCTGCGGGGCTGCGGCCAAACTTGGCCGGGTATGGTCCTGCCGAACGGGCAGGAGGACCGGGGCGACCAGGGCATCACCGGCAAGTGGGGTAGGCAGGATCCCTGCTACGATCTTCGCGGCGCAGGCCGCCGCGAAGGGGCAGGCCTTGGTGTCGCGGCAGTCCGGGTCCGAGGGTGCGGGATCGCAACACGGCATGTCGGCAGGCATCGGCGCAACGTGCGGCGACGCGACGTCGTCCTGCTGCGCGACGACGTCCCGGTAATCGCCGCCCGCGAAAGCGCGCGCCTGCGCGGGGGCGACAAGCGCCCCAGCAACCAGGCCGAGCACGGCGAGGGCCGTGAGCAGGCGCGCTATGGTGGATCGGATCGACATCCGCTCCCAGGATCCCACTGATCGGGGGCCTTGCCTAGCCCCGGACGCGCCGGGCTCGCGACAAGCCCGACGACGACAAGTTCGCAAATGCGGGCCCGCGGGTTACAGCCGCGTGCGCAACGTGCGCGACGCTGATCAGAACGCGGGTCCGCCCGAAGTGGCGCCGAGGTTCTGAGCCTCGGCGGGACGCTCGGGGAACTGGGCGTTCCCGCGCGTGCTGCTCCTCAGGTCCCGTCCCTGGAGATCACGCCCCTCCCAAACGCGGCCGAGGCTGCCCGTCACCTCGGGCGCGGCTCCCGTCGGGCCTTCCAGGACGCTCCAGCCCGCCGAGGGAACGGCCTCGCCGGTCAGCCTCGGGTGCGCCCAAGCGCCGCCGGTCATGAGGGTGGAGGCCACCAAGGTCGCAAGGATGTACTTCATCGAATGCTCCATCGTCTTTCGCGTTTGCCTTCACGGCGCCGCTACCGACGACTTCGGGACGCGCGGACGATGCGTTACAGTAGAAGCGCGGAAAGCCCCGCCCTTGAGGGCGGGGATGGATAGCGCCGGCGGCGACAGCCGCCATCCAGGCATCCGTACCAAGGCCCTTGCCTGCGTTCCGCTTCCGTTCTAGCCTTGGTCCGTGCTTCGCGTCCAGGCATACCGGTTCGTCCTCCGGCCCGACGGCGCGCAGGAACGGCTCATGCGCCGCTCCTGCGGCGCGCGCCGCTACGTCTTCAACAAGGCCCTCGCCCTGCAGAAGGAACGGTACGCCGCCGGCGGGAAGCACCTCTCCTATGCCGACCTCTGCAAGCATCTCACCGCCTGGAAGGCCGACCCCGCCACCGCCTGGCTCAAGGAGGTGCACAGCCAGGTCCTGCAGCAGGCGCTCAAGGACCTCGACCACGCCTACCGCAACTTCTTCGAGGGGCGGGCCGAGCTCCCGCGCTTCAAGAGGAAGGGCAAGGACGACGCCTTCCGCCACCCGCAGAAGGTCGAGCTCGACCAGCCGAACGGGCGCATCCGCGTGCCCAAGCTCGGCTGGATGCGCTACCGCGCCTCCCGCGCCGTCGAGGGCGCGGTCGGGCAGGTCACCGTCTCGCTGAAGGCCGGCAAGTGGCACGTCTCGGTCCAGACCGAGCGCGAGGTCGAGAAGCCGGTCCACCCGTCGACGACGCTTGTCGGCATCGACGTCGGCGTGACGCGTTTCGCCACGCTGTCCGACGGCACCGTCATCGAACCGGCGAACGCGTTCCGCAAGGCCGAGGCGGCGCTCGCGAAGGCGCAGCGGGCGATGGCCCGCAAGACCAAGTTCAGTAGGAACTGGAGGAAGGCGAAGGCGAAGGTACAACGGGTCCAGGCACGCATCGCCCGCATCCGCTCCGACTTCCTGCACAAGGCCTCGACGACCGTCAGCAAGAACCACGCGGTGGTCTGCGTCGAGGACCTGGACGTGCGGGCGATGACGGCGAGCGCGGCCGGGACGGTCGAGGAGCCGGGCGTGAACGTCCGTCAGAAGGCGGGGCTGAACAAGGCGATCCTGGACCAGGGGTGGGGCGAGTTCCGCCGGCAGGTCGGGTACAAGCAGGAATGGCTCGGCGGCTGGCTGCTGCCGGTGCCGGCTCCGAACACGAGCCGGACGTGCCCGGAATGCGGGCACGTGGCGGCGGAAAACCGCCCGAGCCAGGCCGTGTTCCGGTGCGTGGCGTGCGGGTACGCGGCGCACGCGGACGACGTGGCGTCGGTCAACATCGCAAGGGCGGGGTACGCCCGGCTAGCCTGCGGAGAGACTTCGCCCGTTCGGGCGTCGGCCCAGGAACCCACCGAGGCGGGTCCGGCCCTCGCGGCCTGACACGCGGTAGGAATCCCCGCCCTCCAGGGCGGGGAGGATGTCAAAGAGACCGGTGCCAGACCCCATATCCGCGGGGACCGAAGTTCTGTGGAAGTCGAACCGAGCCCCAACTCCGACGTTGTCGGGTCTCCGGGCGTCGGGCATAATGCCCACGGTCCGAAACGCGTGTGGCTCCAGAGGCATCCTGTGCGTCCCGAGGTAAACAGGGAAGTCGTGAACGACCGTGCCAAGCTGATGATCCATCGGCTGGTGGCGCGTCGGCTCGCGCGCGACCCGGGCATCCTCGATAGCGCCAAGATGGCCGTAATGCGGCTTGAGGCGGACTACCCCGAGCGCACCTTCGTCTCCGAGTGGCGCGAGATCCTCGGGCAGCCGCCGGGGACGATCCGGCAACTCCTCACCCGGCGGGACGAGGGTATGCAGCGGCTTCGGCTGTCGTCGCCGTTCCTGGAAGGGGAGGGCGTGTCGTTCGTGCGCGACCCGAACGTCCGGAAGCGGATCTGGCGCCTGGCACGCAAAGGCGCGGCCGCCCAGCGCGCGGCGCATGCCGGCCGCCAAGGCTCCTCCGTTCCGGCGTGAGCCGTCCGATTGAGATCCGGACGGTCGCGGACCTGGAGCGCACCGCCCGCTCGCTGGCGTTGCACTTCAAGGCCCGCACCGTGGTGGTCGTCGGCAGCCAAGGCATCCTCGTAGGCTGGCCCGGCGCGCCGGTCACGATGTGCATGTCGCCCGAGATCGACGCCTATCCCGCCAACGCCCGGGCCTGGGAGGCAGCCCAGGACGACGACCTCGCGGAGGCATCCTAGGAGATCTCCGTCATCTTCGGCGAGGGCTCGCCCTTCCACGCGGCGCACGGTTTCTACATCGACGGCGTCGACGACCGCACCGCCCGCCTGCCGCCCTCGTGGCCCGCGCGCGCGGTGGTGCGGGAGGTGAGAGGCCACGGCACGGCGACCGTGACGGTGGTGGCCCCCGGCCCGGACGACCTGATCGTTTCCAAGCTTGCCCGCCTCGCCGACAAGGACAGGGACTACATCGCGGCCTACCATCGGGCCCGGCCTCTCGACCTTGCCGTCATCCAGGCGCGCGTAGCGGAATGCGGGTTCGAGGAGGTTCTGGCACAGCGTGCGCTCGCCTTCCTCGCCGGCCTTCCCTCGCCTCCCGGGCGCGCGACCGCCGCACCCGTGCGGGCAGGGGCTGTCGTGCCGCCCCATCCCGCGGGGACGCACTGCGCCTTCCTGATGGACGAGGGCCGTTCGGTTTCGGTCCGCGCCTGGAACGAGGCGGCCGGGCTCTACGATATCCTCGACAATCCGCTCGGCCCCGCGGTCGTGGCCCAGGATGGGACGAGCGCCTTCCGGACCGACGGGGAGGCGCTGACGCAGGAGGCGTGGGACGCACATCCGTGCGTCCGCGCCGCGCGACACGGTGACCTGTCCGGGTACCCACGGCCGAACTGGACGCCTTCGGGCTGACCCGCCCCCGAGGCGCGCGGCGGGCCGAGAGCGGTTCGCCCGTGCGTACGGGTGAGCCGACGGCCTTACCAGCGCAGCAGGCGAGGCCCGAGAAGCGCGCCGGCCAGCGTGCAGAGGGCAATCGTCCCGCCGTACCAGAGCGCGATGAAGGGCACGGTGTCGTCCATGCAGTGAATCGCGTAGCCCATCGCACTCACGCCGCCCGAGGCGAGCCCGACCAGGGCGCCGGCCCGGACGAGGTCCGTCGGCGCGCCGAACTTCCGGACCGCCCACATCAGGGTCGCGAAGGGAACCACGGCGATCACCGGGATGGAGACGAGGCATTCGAGCCACATGTGGCCCGTGAGCATGGTCCCCCAGTGGGCCGCCGGCGCGTTGGCGAGGCTGAGGGCAGCGAGGACCATGACCGCCGCGAACGGCAGGGCCGCCATGCCGAGATGCACCCTCCTCTCGCCCCCTGGCCGAGCGATGCGACCGAGGTAGCGCAGGGCCAAGACACCGACGGCGAGGGCGAAGGCCAGCTTGGCCAGCAGGAAGGTCAGTGACTTGCCTTCACCCAAGTCCGGCCGGACGCCCAATGCGAGCAGGGCGAGGCAGAGCGCCCCGGCGGCCCCGATGGCGGCCCCCAGCGCGATCCGCCGCAGCATGGCGGGAGACTTGGCAGGCTCGCTGGCGAAGCTCGCGCCGAGCAAGCCGATGAGTTCGTCGGTCTTCATTCCCCTTTGCCTCCTGCCATGGCGGCCAACGCCTTCAACCCGCGGTGGACGCTGACCTTTATGGCCGATTCCGACATGCCGGAGCGCGTCGCGGCCTCGGCCACGCTCAGACCTTCGACCTTCATGGCCCGGATCGCCTGCTGCATCTTGCCGGGAAGGCGACCGAGCAGGCGCTCGACATCGAGCGTGCTCTCGACGGCGGCGTGGTCGTCATGCGCAACCAGCTCGCTCGCATCCTCGACGGGTACGTCGGCGAGGGAGGCGCGCGTACGCCGGAGGTGGTCGATGAGCTTGTAGCGCGCGATGGCGTAGAGCCAGGGCGTGACCGGTTGGCCAACGTCGTAGGTGTGCCGTCGCGTGTGAACCGCCATCAACGTTTCCTGGACGAGGTCCTCCGCCTCCGGCGCGGCGCGTCCGGAGCGCGCAAGCTTACCCTTGAAATAGGCCCGCAGGTGGGGACCAAGTCGCTCCAGGAACAACCGGTAGTCCGCCGCGCTTCCGGCGAGGCCGGACGATAGCAATGCCCGCAACTCGTCTTCCTGACTGATCAAGACGCCTCTCTCGGCCACACCGCGAAGACGCGTCTGACCCGGCCATCAAACACGTCACCGCGGCTCGCCTCGCATTCGATCCGCGCGTGCCGGCCCCGGACACGCGCCCACCCGCCCGCGCAGCCTTCGCCGGGGCTAAGGCGAACCCGAGCCGCGAGCGGGCAAGGGCTCGACCACCGGAGCGGCCGGCCCGGTACCGCCGCCTCGCACGGACGCAGTGCCCGCCAGGACCAATCCGCAGGAAACGCGCAGATGGTTACAGGGCCCCACCTGCCCATTTGCCCACCCCGCGACCCAGCCCGCCCGCTGTCGGCCGGCCCCTCCATTTTGCTCGGAACGCTCGCGGAGGCAACAAAAACGCCTGTATACCCCCGGATCGTATATGGGGCCAAGCGCGTTCCTTGAGCCGCAGAACGACGATGGAGGTGAAGGGATGCCGAAACTGTTGCAGGTCGGGTTGCTCGTGGCCGCCGCGGCCGCATTCGGGTCCACGGCAGGGCCGGCGCGGGCGCTCGACGAAGTCGGGGCCGCCCACGGCGACCAACACGGCGCGGAGCGCCATGGACACGTCATCGAGCACAGGCAGACGCACGGCCATCATGGTGAGGCGGACCATCACGAGGAGCATCATGAGGTCGTGCGCGAGGGCGGCCACCACCGGGAAGGGCGTCACTGACACGGGGTGCCAAGCCCCGCCGACACCCTCATCCCGTCGCCCGTGGCCTTCTCGGCGACGGGCGCGCTCGTCGGGAGCTCAGCGTTCCCGTGGCGTCACCCCAGACCGCGGCTGCAGGACGCCGGGGGGGCTGGCGGGCGCGGCCATCCGGATGGCAGCAGGCTTGTTCGCGCCCGGCCTACGACCCAACCCAACAGAAAAGCGCGATCGGACGGCGAACCTGGATCACGCCGCCGGGTTGTACCCCCACAGGGTAAAACGAACAGAGAGGCTCGCATGAAGGTAGTGAGAACCGCACTCGTAGCCACGGCACTCATGGCTTCCGGCGCGACACCGTCGCTCGCCCAAGGCGGCCAGGGCGGGTCCATGTCGGGCATGGACATGAAGAACATGGGCCCTCTGCAGAAGGCCTCCATGGAAGCCATGGACAAGATGAACAAGGCGATGATGCAAGGCATGATGGACCCCGATCCGGACTTGGCCTGGATGAAGGGCATGGCGGCACACCACCAGGGCGCGGTCGACATGTCCGAGGCCGCCATCAAGCATTCAAAGGACGAGACGGTGGTGAAGGAAGCCCGGAAGACGAAGGAGGAAAACGAAAAGAGCCTGCGCGAGATCCAGGCCAAGATCCGGAAGGAGAAGTAGATCTTCCACCCCTGGCCTCGCTGCGGACCGCCGACGGGTCAGGGCAACGACTCGACGGCTCGGCGACGCCTTGTCTGGCGGGCCCGCTAGCTACGGTCCCGGCCAGGCTCTCCGCGGGCCGGAATCACCGCCGTCCGGGTCGTCGGGGTCAGGCTGGCCGAACAACTTCTCCCCGTCGCCGAAAGCGGACACGGCCACGGCCGGAGGAGGGAGCGTCCAGCCGACGTCAGAGGATCCTGTTGGCGCTCCCCCCTGCATAAGGGACACCTGCTGTCCGTGAACTCAGGCGCGCAGGCCAAGTGCCGCGCTTGCATCGTCCGGAAGTTCGGCGGCGAGGTTGCGCCGCGGCTGCGCCGGTGCCACCGGCCGATGTCGAGACAGTCCGGTTCTGTCTCGCCCACGAATGGCGGTTCGCCCAGGATCTGTTCCGCGCCATCCCGATGAGCTGTCCCGGCCCCGAGCCCAGGATCGGTTCGGCTTGGGTTTTCCGGGCCACGTCGGGCAAGCGCGGCGGCAGCCTGCCCGCTGAGAGCCGGGTTCCGCGCGGGTGGCGGCAGGCCGCGACGCCGTCCATCTCGTCGTGTCGTCCGACCGCTGCGGTCAGGCTGCGACCGGGCCGGGCGCAGACCGGGCCCGGAGCCGCTGGGACACCGCAATGCCGGGCTGGTCTCCCCGGGGCGCGGCCCCGGGGTCTTGGCCCGACCGCAGTTCGAGATTCGAACGGTCTGCAACCTTTTCCGCGTCGGCCCCGAACTCTTCCAAGAAGCCGCCAGCTTCTTGAGAAGAGGGAAACGTAGCCATGAACCGAGCTGTCCATGCCGCCCTTCTGGGCGCCGCCTTGATGGCCTGGATGCCGGGTAACGCCCTTGCCGGCGCCTGGGACAACGTCCCCCCTGCTTGGCGCAACGAACGGTATCAGAAATTGCGTCCCGCATTCCGCTCGCTCGACGACGGCCTGACGACCGGTTCGATCCGGCGCGCGCCCCAACGCCCCGTCACCGAGCGCCCCGAGCCGGCCGGCGCTCGGCGGTGAGACGAGGCCGCGCGGTCCGTGGTGCACCCTGGCGCGGCACCGAGGACAGGATCAGGTCGCATCGCGACCATCTCGGACCCGGCACCCGGGAGGCCGAGGGGGCGGGCGTCCTAGCCTCACGGGCCGGCGCCCTCTTGCCCCGGTCAGGACTGACATCGAGGCCCCGCCCAAAGCTCGGAAGGCAAGACCGGCGTCACGGGCGCCTGGGGAGATCCGCATCGTCGCGAGCCGGCCTAGGCCGCAGGCAATCGCACCCTACGCAGAGACGCCCAAGTCACGAGCCTCCAGAAGCCCGCCGGCACGATCTCGACACCTCTCGGCCGCCGCGCGGGCATGACCTGTGACCGAATTCCAACAGCGCCGAGGGCCGAGGCAGGTTCACATTAAATCAAAGTGTTCGTGCGTTGCCCGGCAAGTCCATCCGTGCGACGATTGGGTCGGGTTTTGGCAGGGTCTCTGGGTCCTTGGCAGTTCTTCGCGCAATGTTGCTTGCCGTGCTGGCGATGGCCGTGGCCATCGCCCCGGCGGCGCCGTGCACGATGCAGCGCCACGCCGCGGCCGATCACGCCGCCGCCGACCAGGCCGCCGCCGACCCGCATGCCCACCACCGGCACGGAGCCGGCTCCGCCGACGCGCCCGCGGGAGCGGCCCTCCAGGCGGACGGCCCCGACTGCCAGCGGCATGCCTCGGCCGGCCAGCACCACCCGGGCGGCCACGGCCACCACAAGCGGCCGGTCAGCTGCGCGGCCACCTGCTGCCCCCTGGCCTGCCAGGCGGCCGTGCCGGACGCGCCCTGGTCGGGCGCGGCGCTGGTCCTGCGCCCCTCCGAGCCCATCGGCCTGGCCCAGGATGACGGCGTCGCCCAGCCGCGTCCCCTGCGCATCGAGCGGCCCCCCAGGCAGCGCGCCTGACCGCGGCGGGCCAAACGCCCGCCCGCCCCCGCCCGCCGCACCCGGACGCGCCCTGACCAGGATCCTGCCTGCGCAGGCCGCGCCCGGCCCGGCCGGCTCAGCCGCGCCCGCGCCCCCCCCTCCCTGTCCGCCGGTCCGCGCCCCCGAGCGCGGCCGCCAGCCCCCGTTCGGGATCCGAAGCGATGCTCACCTTCCTCAGGCCGGCCGTGGCGCTCACGGCCCTGGCGCTCACGGCCTTGCCGCTCGCGGCCTGCGTGCCCACCGCCGCGCCGGACTGGCTGGTTGCCCCGGCCAACCCTGCCGCTGCCGTGCGCGCGCCGCGCTACTCCGCGGTCACCGCGGGCGTGGCGCGCTACGACGTGGTCGATCCCAAGGACTGGCGCGAGCTCAACCGCGCCGTGACGCCGAAGTCCGGCTCGGGCGGCATGGAGGGCATGGACCACTCCCGGATGCCCGGCATGAACATGCCCGGCATGGGCGGCAAGCGCGACACGGGAGGGCGGTGATGGGACCCACCTGTAACCAAACCCCGCCCGCCCACGGACTAACCCCCAAAGGGAACTCACGGATGACCTTGCCTCAGACTCGCGGGTCCGGCGTCCGCCGGGGAGCCGCAGCGTCGCTCGGCCGTCGCGCCCGGACCGCTGCCCTCCTGGCGTCGGTCGGGGTGCCGCTTGGCGGCTGCGTGGGCTTCTCGGCCGACGGCGGTCTCGGACCGGCGCACAGCTACGCCGCCCTGGAGCTGAGGAAGGACATCGTGAAGGTGTCCGACGAGATCGCCGCGACCGGCGCCGCGGCCCGTGCGGAGCAATTGCTGCGGCGCCCGCTCACGCCCGACAGCGCGGTACAGGTCGCCCTCCTGAAGAACCGCGCCCTGCAAGCATCCTTCAACGACCTCGGCGTGTCGGAAGCCGAGTTCGTCCAGGCGACGTTGCCGCCGGTCCCGCGGCTCTCCCTCAGCCGGACCGGGGGCGACTTCACCCTGGAGGTCGAGCGCTCGCTCACCGCGAGCCTCATCGAGCTCCTGACGCTGCCGGTCCGCATCCCGATCGCGCGGAACCGTTTCAGGGCGGAGCAGTACCGCGCGGTCGGGCAGGTCCTGCGCCTCGCCGGCGAGGCGCGGCGCCAGTTCTATCGCACGGTGTCGGCGAACCAGTCCGTCGCCTACCTGGAGCAGGCGCTCGCGAGCGCCGGCTCCGCCTCCACCCTGGCCAAGCAGCTCGGCGAGACGGGCGCGTTGAACAAGCTGGAGCAGGCGCGCGAGCACGCCTTCTACAGCGAGCTCGGGGCGCAACTCGCCAAGGCGCGCGTCCTGCAGCGGGTCGAGCGCGAGAAGCTGATCCGCCTGCTCGGCCTGTGGGGGCGCGAGATCGACTTCAAGCTGCCGAACGGCTTGCCGTCGCTGCCCGGTCGGCTGGTGAGCGGCACCCAGATCGAGGCCGAGGCGATCAAGAAGCGCGCGGACATCCAGACGGCGCGCTTCGAACTCCAGTCGCTCGCGGGCCAGTACGGCCTCAACCAAGTCAGCGGCTTCATCAACGTGCTCGATATCGGCTACTCCGACCGTTACGAGCGCTCGAAGGCGTTCGAGCCGAACGAGCAGGGCGGCTTCAACGTCACGCGCGACAAGAGCTTCGGCCGCGGCTACACCGTCGACTTGGTCATCCCGATCTACGACTTCGGGACGACGGTGGTGCGCGGAGCGCGGGAGGCATATCTCGGCGCCGCCCATCGCCTCGCGGAGAAGGCGGTCAACGCCCGTTCGGAGGTCCGCGAGGCCTACCAGCGCTACCGCGGCCAATACGACATCACCCGGCACTACCAGGGCAGCGTGCTGCCCCTGCGCAAGACGATCCAGGACCAGGCGTTGCTGCAGTACAGCGGCATGCTGATCGACGTCACCACGCTGATCATCGACGCCCGCTCGCGGATCCTGAGCAATATCCAGGCCATCGAGGCCCAACGCGACTTCTGGATCGCGGCGACCGACCTCAGGGCGGCCGTCATCGGCGGCGGCTTCACCGGCGAAGGCTTCGGTGGCGAGTCGGCCGGAGCCGAGGCGGTGGCCGGCGGCGGAGGCGAAACCCTCGCGGCCGCCACGCCCGGCGGCTGATGCCGCTCCCCCACGAGACCCATGGAGAAACCGATGACTGACATCTCGCGAAGGGGCCTGCTGGGCGCCGGGGGGCTCGTCCTCGCAGGAACGTCCATGATCAGCGGCCGCACGCAGGCCGCCGGCCTGCCCGAGGCGCCCTCGATGGACAAGGCGACGACGCAGCCGCCGCTCGTGCCGACCACCGGGGTGGACTACCAGCCGGTGGTGACGCTCAACGGCTGGACGCTGCCGTGGCGCATGCGCGGGGACTGGAAGGAGTTCCATCTCGTGGCCGAGCCGGTCGTGCGCGAGATGGCCCCCGGGATGAAGGCGCATCTCTGGGGCTATAACGGGCAGTCGCCCGGGCCGACCATCGAGGCGGTCGAGGGCGACAAGGTCCGCATCTTCGTCACCAACAAGCTGCCGGAGGCGACCGCCGTCCACTGGCACGGCCAGACCCTGCCCAACGGGATGGACGGGGTGGCGGGCCTGAACCAGCCCGGCATCCCGCCGGGCAAGACGTTCGTCTACGAGTTCATCCTGAGGCGTTCGGGCACCTTCATGTACCACCCGCACTCGGACGAGATGGTCCAGATGGCGATGGGCATGATGGGCTTCTTCGTCGTGCATCCGCGCGATCCCGCCGAGCGGCGGGTCGACCGCGACTTCGTCTGGCTCCTGAACGCCTACGACATCGAGGCCGGGTCCTACGTGCCCAAGGTCAACACGATGCTCGACATGAACATGTGGTGCTTCAACAGCCGGGTCTGGCCGGGCATCGAACCCATGGTCGCGCGCCAGGGCGACAAGGTGCGGATGCGCTTCGGCAACCTCACCATGACCAACCACCCGATCCACGTGCACGGCGTCGACTTCAAGGTCACGGGCACCGACGGCGGCTGGATCCCGCCCGAGCGCCAGTGGTTCGAGGTCTCGGCGGACGTCGCGGTCGGCCAGATGCGGGCCATCGAGTTCAACGCCGACAACCTGGGGGACTGGGCGGTCCACTGCCACAAGTCGCACCACACCATGAACGCCATGGGCCACTCGGTGCGCACCTACATCGGCGTGAACCTGAAGAGCACGGCGAAGCGCATCCAGAGGATCGCGCCCGGCTACATGCCGATGGGCTCGACCGGCATGGGCTCCATGGCCGAGATGGAGATGCCGCTCCCCGAGAACACGCTGCCGATGATGACCGGCGCCGGCCCGTTCGGATCGGTCGAGATGGGCGGCATGTTCACCGTGCTGAAGGTCCGCCCCGACGTGGCGCCCGGCGACTACAGGGACCCCGGTTGGTACCAGCACCCGGAGGGCACGCTGGCCTACGAGTGGACGGGCGACCCCCTGCCCGAACCCAGCCGCGATCCGAACACTCCGCGGGGCAAGCGCGCCCGCGAGACGGACCTGCGCGCGGTCGACCCGCGCAAGCGCCGGACGGCCGCCAACCCGGGCGGTCACGGAAACCACTGAGCCGGCGATGCCGGACGTCTTCCAGGCTTCCGCCGGGACGGCGCCCCGACACGGGCGCGCGCCGGCGGGCGGGTTCGGGCGGACCTAGTCCCCCCGAAGGCCGCTGCGCGGGTCGCCCTCATCGCCCCTCAAGAGGCGCCCGCGCAGCGGTACAGCGACCATCAGGAGAACACGATGAGGAAGGTACCCCCCCTCGCCCTCGCCGCGCTGCTCGCCCTGGCGAGCCCGGCCTGGGCGCAATCGGTCAAGGCCACGGTCACGAAGGTCGACGAGGCGGCCGGCAAGGTCACGCTGGATCACGAGCGCATCCCGAAGCTCGACATGGACGCCATGACCATGGCCTACAAGGTCAAGGACCCGGCGATGATCAAGGACCTGAAGTCCGGGGACAAGGTCGAGTTCGACGTCGACGAAGCCGGCGGCCAGTACACCGTCACCAAGATCCAAAAAGCCAAGTAGCGCCTCGAACGGGCCCGCCGCGCGGACACGCCCGATCCCGCGCGGCGGCCCCATGCCGCGGAGGAAGTCACATGCGACGTTTATCCCTGTTCGCCGCCGCCATGGCCGTGGCGCTCGCCGGCCCGGTATCGGGGGCGGCCTGGGCGCAACCTGCCAAGGGTGCCCCGGCCGCCCTGGAGCGCGTGCGCGAGGTCATGGCCGACCGCTTCAGGAACCTCAAGCTGACCGGCGACCCCGACCGGGACTTCGCCGAGCTCCTGATCGCGAGCTACGAGCAGTCCCTCTTCCTCGCCAAGGCGCAGCTCGACTACGGCGGCGACCGGCAGCTGCGCGAGACCGCGCAGAAGATCCAGGACGAGCAGCAGCAGAAGATCGACGCCCTCAAGGAGTGGCAGGTCCGGAACCGGCAGTCGGACTACCGGCCGCAGCCGAACCAGACGCCGTCCGGCGAGGGTCCGCTGGACCGCCAGGCCCAGGCGGGGGGCTCGGCCCAGCCCGCGTCGCCGTCGCCCGCTCCGGCGTCCCCCGCCAAGCCCGCCGCGGCCCAGCCCGCTGCCAACACGCCTCTCGTGAGCGGGACCGTCCAGAAGGTCGACGAGGCCGCTGGCAAGGTCACGCTGGACCACGAGCGCATCCCGAACATCGACATGGACGCCATGACCATGGCCTACCGGGTCGCCGACCCCGCCATCCTGAAGGGGGTGAAAGCCGGTGACCGGGTCCGGTTCTCCGCCGACCGGGTGAACGGGCAGCTTGCCATCACGCGCATCCAGAAGGCGCGGTGAGAAGACCAACCCGTCGAGAGCGCGCTCATCCCAGTTCGGCCGACGGCGCCCCCGCACCTGACGCGTGGGCGGCCCGGCTCGAAACCGGTCACTCAGGACACCTCCATGCGAACCGCCAAGATCGTCTTCCTCACGTTGCTCTCGGCCGGCATCCTGGCGACGGTCGCCGCCGCGGCCGTGGTCTACGCGGGCGTCTTCAACGTCGCCGCCACGGAGCCGCACTGGGCCCTGACCTCGTGGGTGTTGGAGACGGCACGGGTGCGCTCGATCCGAGCCCATGCGGCCGGCTTGCTGCCTCCGGCGGGCTACGACGAACAACCCAGGTTGGTGCCGGCCGTCGGGCACTTCGCCGAGCATTGCGCCACCTGCCATGGCGGGCCGGGCACCAAGCGCAGCGAGGTCGCGGAGGGCATGTATCCTGAGCCGCCCAATCTCAAGGAGGCCGCGAAGCGCTACAGTGCGGGCGAGCTGTTCTGGATCCTGAAGAACGGCATCAAGATGAGCGGCATGCCGTCGATGGCGAGCGACGGGGACGAGATGCTCTGGGCGACGGTCGCGCTGCTGCGGAAGCTGCCGGAGATGACCGACGACGAGTACAACGACCTGTGGATGCAGGCACAGGCAGGCGAGGGTCATGCTGGAATGAACCACGGCGCCGCCGGGACAGATGGCACCAAGGCGGCGGAGAACCCCTCCAGCACAGCGCAGCCGGACAGCGGCGCGCGCCACAAGCACAACCATTAGCAGGAGCCGTACGACGCCAGCGCCAAGGCAGGATACTTCCGGTGAATGCTCTACCTGCTTCCGACAGGCCGAGAACTTTTCCGCGTAGGATTCTCATGTACGTGCACGCCCTGGCGGGCGGCGGCGCAGAACGTGTGTGGGCAATCCTCGCCACTGAATTCTGCAAGCTCGGACATGAGGTAGTTGTGGCCGTTGATTACGAGGCCCGGGAAAACAGGGCTCATTTGAGCCCCGATGCTCGGCTTGTCGTGTTAGGAGGCGGACATCTACGCTCAACGGCGCGCCTTGCCGGGCTGATACGTCGCGAGCGGCCGGACGTCACGATCTCCGCGCTGGCCTCCTCAAACCTCAAGCACACGGTGGCAGCGGTCCTGGCCGGCCGCTTGCGCCGGAGCGTCATCACGTACCATGGCTATACGGCGAACGAGCGTGGGCTTCTCAGCCGCATCGGCTACCTCGCCACGCCGCTTCTCACCCGGATGGCCGCTCGTACAATCGCCGTCTCGGACGGGCTTGCCCGATACCTGCAGGAGAGGCTTGCGGCCGATCCGAGCCGCTTGAGCCGGATCTACAATCCGGTCCTCTCTGATCGCGTGGCGGAGAAGGCACCCAACCGGACCGTGCCGGTCATCCTTTCCGTGGGTCGCCTGGACCATGCGAAGGATCATCAGACCCTCCTGCGCGCCTTCGCCAAGGTACGACAACCGAGCGCGCGCTTGGTGATCCTCGGGGAGGGGGTTGAGCATGCGAGCCTCGCAGCCGAGATCGACCGCCTCGGCCTGTCCGACCGGGTCGAGCTTCGCGGCTATGTCATGGAACCTTGGTCAGCCTTCGCAGAGGCGAGTTGCCTCGTTCTGTCCTCGCGCGTCGAAGCCTTCGGTCTTGCCGTTGTCGAGGCCTTGGCCCACGGCATGCCCGTCGTCGCGACGGATTGCGACGGGCCGCGCGAGATCCTGCTTGACCCGGCGCTTGGGGTTATCGTTCCGGTCGGCGACGCCGCGAAGATGGCCGAGGCTATCGAGGTCGTCTTGGAAGATCCGGGCGACGCCGACCGACGCCGACGGCGTGCGGCCGACTTCTCCCCGCGGCGCGCGGCCACGGCCTACGACGCCTTGTTCGAGGCAATCCTGGAGCAGGACAGCAGAGTTCGCCGCCCCCTGTCCGGCCGACATGGAACCTAGGAAACCGCGCCGAAGACGCGTTTACCACCGATTTCCGGCTTGTTACGAGGAAAGCACGATGAAGTTCTGCGCGATTCCATTGGTTCTTGCCCTCAGCCTCGCATCCGGCTCTGCCCTCGCCCATGGCGAGCCGCCCCAGGCCGCGCACGGCGGCCTCGTGCAGGAGGCCCAGGAGCTCTGGCTAGAACTCGTGGTGAAGGACACCGACGTGACGGTCTACATCCTGGACGAGATGCGCAAGCCCGTTCCGGCAGCGCAGGTGTCGGGCACCGCAACGGTGCTCGTCGGCGGCAAGAGCTACAAGGTCGCCCTCAGCCCGGCCGGGGCCAACAGCGTGCAGGGCAAGCTGCCCGTCGCGGCGACCGGCCAGGTCGTGGCAACGGTGTCGCTCAAGGTCGGCGGCAAGGCCGCCTCCGCACGGTTCACGAACAAGGCTTGAGCGGCCGGGTTCACGAACCGGCGGCCGGGACGGTGACGGTCGGCGCCGCGGCTCGCTGTCAGGCGGGCCAGTTCGCCGGCCGTCCCAGGAAGCCGCGGCCCGGCATGCCGCGAAGCCATGCCACGAAAGCGTCCACCCGGTCGGGTGCGAACTGGTTCCGGTGACCTTGCGTGCTGTGGACGAGATCCCGCAGTTCCTGGGGAACGCGTGGGCCCGATCCGCCCCAGTAGGCATACTCACGCCCGAGTAGAACCCTGTCCGTCCGCCCGGTGTCGCGCACCAGGTTCGGCAGGCTCGTGACGCCCCCGGGCTCGCTGTGGAAGGAATCGGCCTGGACGAAGGTTCCGTCCGCGCACCGACGGTAGATGTTGTCGCCGTAGATCTGCATGCGACTGCCGGACATCACCGGCCGCTTCACTTCGAAGCGCTTGTCGGACCAGTATTGATCAAAGGTGAGGACCTCGTCGACCTGCATCCAATAGATGATCCGGTCCTTGAGCCCGTTCGGGATCGACCCCGTTCCGACCACGTAGTCACCCAGGCTCGCGTGCTGCCGGATCAACGGCTTGCAGGCGCTCAGCGTGCAGACCCGGTGGAAGGGATTGGGCGCGAACCCGAGGTCGTGGTCGATCACGTAGGAGTGGACGCGCACGCCAACCTCAGCACTTATTCCGCTTGGTCGGGCGCTCCGCCCGCGGCTGGGCATCGGGCTTCAGCCATCCGGGGCCCGCGTCCTGCCGCGCAATGGCGCCGCGGAGGCGGCCCGCATCCCAGGTCACCGTGTCCCCGCCGTAATCCTCGAAGGCGCGCGGGAGCGTCTCGTGCCGCGTTCCGGGAGGCCAGATCCCGACGACACGGCAGCCGCGGGCGGCAGCACCCTGCATCACGCGTTCGAGCGCCTCGTCCGCGAGGCACTCGGGCGACAGCACAAGCACGCCCACCTCCTCGCCTGACGGCACGGCGTCCTCGGCGGCGGCATCATCGTCCGTCGGTACCGGCGCGTCAGCCTCCGGCGCCTCGGGGTCCTCCTCTCCATCCGGGTCGTCCTCCCCGCCGGCGGGGTCGTCGCCGACCTCCTCGTCCACGAGTTCGCAGCCCGCCTCCGCCAAAAGCTTGAGCAAGGCCTCGCGCGTCTCATCGTCGACGGAACCGAGTACGTGGACCTGCGGCATGTGCGGCGTCTCCCCGGGGCCGGCTTTCCGACGCGTACCGCGCCTCGGAGCCCGGCAGCGTCAAGCTGAGGTGGTCAACCCCGGCGAAAATAGCAAGGGTTAAGCCCCGCGCATGGCGTGCCTGGTCGCCGGCGCCCTGGACTGCCCCCCCGAAAGGCTCGACGATGCCAACCTTAGGCTCTTTGAGCATCGCAGGAGGGGAGAGGGGAGATGGATACGGCGCCGCTTAGCCTCAACGCGTACCAGGCCGGGGCGACCCGCACGGATCGGACGCGGGGGAAGGGATCGGGTCTCGACCTGGCCGTCCTCGGGCTCTTCGGGGAGGCCGGCAGCCTGCTGAGCGAGACCAAGAAGAAGCAGCGCGACGCACGCTCCTATCTCGGCTACGAGGCGAGCGTCGTCGAGGAGATGGGTGACGCGCTCTGGTACCTGGCCGTGATCGCCGATCACGCCGGCCTCCGCCTGGGCGAGCTCGCCGGCGGCCCTCTTGCCGGCCCGGACCCGACGTTCGCCCAGTTGCAGCCGCAGCGGGCTTTGCCGCTGCATGTTCCGACCGTGGCCTTCGAGCACACCCTGCTGCAGCTGGCCGGGGCGGTCGGCCGGCTGGCCGCCCTGGGGGCGCGGGGCGACCTCGCCGAAAACCCGGACCTCGCGGAGCGCCTCTCCGCCGTCTTCGGTCTTCTCGTCGCGGCCGCGAACGAGGCCGGCATCACCCTGGAGCAGGCGGCCGCGCGCAACCTCGCGAAGGCCGACGACCGCTGGCCGGCCAGGCGCGTGGCCCCGCCGCTGTTCGACGAGGGCTTCCCGGCCGAGGAACGCCTGCCCCGCTCGCTGACCGTCGACATCTTCGAGCGGACCGGCGGCAACGACCGGCGTTACGTGGTGCAGCGATGCAACGGCATCTTCATCGGCGACCGCCTGACCGACAACATCATGACGCCGGACGACTACCGGTTCCACGACGCCTTCCACTATGCCTACGCGGCCGTCCTCGGCTGGTCGCCCGTGACGCGCGCGCTGTTCCGCCTGAAGAGGAAGAGCGAGGCCCGCGTCGACGAAGGGCAGGATGGCGCGCGCGCGATCCTGATCGAGGAGGGGGTGGCGACCTTCGTGTTCGGGGAGGCGAAGCAGCTCGGCTTCTTCGAGGGGCAGCGCCCGGGCGACCTGGGCTTCGCCTTCCTGAAGGCGGTCCGGCAGTTCGTGCGCGGCTACGAGGCCGAGGCCTGTCCCCTTTGGCTCTGGGAAGAAGCCATCCTCGCCGGTAACGAAGCCTTTCGCTTCTTGCGGGAGAAGCGGCGCGGGCGCCTCACGCTCGACCTCGTCGAGCGCAGGATGCTGGTCGAGGACCTACCGACATGACACCTGGGGCCTTCATCGATGCCCTGGCGGCGCTGCGCTTCCGGGACGCCTTCAACCCCTACGCCGAGGCCTGCCCGGACCACGACGGGGCCGGCGCCCCGCAGATCCGGCGGGAGAACCTGCGCCTCGTCCTGGAGGCGGCCCTCGCCGGGGGCGTCGACTCGGTCTGGATCGCGCGCGACCTCGGGTATCGCGGCGGGCGGCGCACCGGCCTGGCGCTCACGGACGAGGCCCACCTCTCCGCCCATGCCGGCCTCTTCGGGCAGTTGCCGCTCGCGCGGGCCACCCGGGGACCCGCGATGGCCGAGCGCACCGCGACGGTGATCTGGCAGGTCCTCCGGGACCTGCGGCGCCCGGTCTTCCTCTGGAACGTCTTCCCGCTCCACCCGCATGCGGCCGGCGACCCGCTGTCCAACCGCTGCCACACCCGTCCCGAACGGCAGGCGTCCCGCCACCTCCTCGAATGGCTGGTCGCGGAGCTGCGGCCCCGGACCCTGGTCGCTATCGGGAGGGACGCCGAGGCGGCCCTGGCGGAGCTGGGCATGGCGGCCGCGCGGGTCCGCCACCCCAGCTACGGCGGCCAAGGCGAATTCATCACCCGGATGGGCGAGCTGTACGGCTTGCCCGCCAAGGACCGGCGCGAGGTGCAGCTGACGCTGCCTTGAGGTGACGGTCGCCGGGCCGTGCCGGGAGAGGCCGTGCGGGCCCACGCGTCGGCCCCGCCTGCCGGACCCGTCCGCCGCCCCGAGCGGGGTGCCTGGCCTGAAACCCGGCCGCCCGGGCGATTGCGCGCGGGCGAGGCCGGCGTGACATGCCGGCCCGACGCGCTTCGGGCCGCGGCGAGCGCAGCGGCTAGCGTGACTTTACGTTGGGTTTATCTCGGTCTATCGCCATCGCGAAGGTTCGCGCGGCGAAGGGGGGCGGGTTGGACGCGGCGGTTCGTGCGCGATTGCTCGCCTCCATGGAGGCGGGGCGCCTCGTCATACTCTGCGGTGCCGGCCTGTCGATGGCGCCGCCGAGCTCCCTACCGTCGGCATGGTCCGTGGCCGCCAGTTGCTACGACCGGTACGTCATGAGCATCGACCCCGCGTGCCCGCCGGCGTTGCGCGGCGACCTGGAAGCCTTGGCGGAGATCTTCGCGACGGACGACACCCTCGGCTCGGTCTTCATCGAGGCCCTCGTTCCCTGGGAGAGCTTCGTCAGGCCGCCGAACGCCGGCCACGCGGCGGTGGCGGATTTCCTGATCACGCGCATGGCCGCCGGCGCCGTCTCGGCGAACTACGACAACCTGATCGAGCGCCGCGCGCAGGATTACGGGTTCGACCTCGCCGCCTCGCTCGACGGCGACGAGGCCACCGTGCGGGCCCGCATGCACGCGCCCTTGCTCAAGTTCCATGGCTGCTCGGTGCGCGAGCGGCGCGCCACGGTCTGGACGGCCTCGCAACTCACCGGGGACGGCGTGATCGCCGCGCGCATCGCCAAGACCAAGACCTGGATGGCGGCGAACCTGCGCGAGAAGGACCTGCTCGTCGTCGGCTTCTGGTCGGACTGGTCTTACCTCAATGCCGTTCTTGCCGAGGCGATGACGGGCGTCGCGCCGCTGTCGGTGACCTTGGTCGACCTCGCGGGCGAGGACGTCCTGCAGGCCAAGGCCCCCGAGCTCTGGACGTTGGCCAATTCGGGGAACGTCCGCTTCGCGCATGTCAGGCGCTCGGGGGCCGAGGTCCTGGACGAACTGCGCAGGGCGTTCTCCCAAGGGTACCTCCGCAAGGTGCTGCACGCCGGACGCGCCGCGTTGGAGCGGGAAACGGGGGCGGCGTGCGAGCCGACCTGGCTCGATCCGCCCGACCTGGGCAGCGAGGACCTCTACGGCCTTCGCCGGGACGCCGAGGGGGTGCCGGCCACCGCCGCCGCGACCTTGCGCAACCCCGGCCCCTCCGAGGTCTTGGGCTACGCGCACCTGTTGCTGCGCCGTGCCGGCGCCGTCCAGACCTCCGTCGGCTATGATCTCGCCGGCCGCCGGGTCAGGGTCGTGAACGGTTCGGGTACGCTGCTCCAGACGACGCAGGACCGGTTCAGGGAGACACCGTTCGAGGTCGCCGACGTCGTGGTCTGCGCCGGCGCCGTCGACGTCGGCCTGCCGGTGAACCTCGTGCGGGAGGGGCGCCCGGGCGACATCATCCGGCCGGGCGCTTCGGCGGCGTGGCTCGACCTTCCCGCGGCACGCCAGGAGCTCGGTGTGTGATGGACATCGCGACCCAATCCGAGGTGCTGCTCCGCTCGGCCGGCTACGAGACTTGGACCTGGCCGGGCGGCAGCGTGCCGGTCGTCTGCTTCGAGAATGCGTCCGTCGCCGGCTTCCTGCACGTCTTCGGGAGCGGCGAGAGCCTGCTCGCCGACTGGCGGCAGGTCCAGCAGGCCACGCTCGGCCGACATGCGGCCTCGCTGCGGTCCGCGGGCGCCAAGGCCTGGAACGTCTACGCCTTGTTCCTGGCCGGCGGTGCCGAACCCGGCCTCGCGCGGCAGATCGAGCGGATCGAGGAGAACTTCTCCATGACCCGCAAGATCGCGCGCGGCGACCTGCGCACGGCGGCCGACCTGCGAAGGACGTTGTTGCCCCTCCTGCCGGTTCTCAGCGCGCCCGTGATCGGCGGCGCCGACTACCGCGCCCGTCTGCGGTCGCGGTTGAGCGACGTTCCGGACGCCGCGGTGGCCGCCTTCCTGGGCGCCGCGAGCGCTTCCGACGTGGCGCGCATCCTGGTGGATGCGCCATGAGGCTCGACTACCTCGAACTGTGCGGCTTCCGGGGCTTCCGGGAGCGCCAACGCGTGGATTTCGGCCCCGGCTTTACCGTCATCTGCGGACGCAACGGCGTCGGGAAGAGCACGCTGTGCGACGCGGTCGAGTTCGCGCTCACGGGCCAGATCGACAAGTACCTCGTCGACAAGGCGGCCAGGGAGAGCCTCGACGACTATGTCTGGTGGCGCGGCGAGGGGCAGCCGGAGGCGCACTTCGTCACGGTGGGGTTCCGTGCCGATGACGGGAGCGGCTTTGCCGTGACGCGCTCGCGCGAGACCGGCGCCGACCGGGACGCGGCCCGCATCGAGGCACTGCTCTGCGTCCCGGGCGCGAAGCCCGAGCGGGCGCTGCAGCAGGTCTGCAGGACCTCCATCATCCGCGACGAATGGATCGCGGCGCTCAGCCTCGACCTGACGGAAACGCAGCGCTTCGAGCTCGTGCGGGCGGCGCTGGGCGCCATCGAAGGCCCGGATTACGCCGCCAAGGCGCGCGAGGTCATGTCCTCCGCCGAGGGCGCGCACAATACGGCCGCGCACGCCTACGAGGAGGCGCGCGCGCGCCTGACGGCGGCGTTGACCGATCTGGAGGAGACCCGGGACGTCGCCCTGCAGGCCGGCGACATCGCCGCCGCCCTGTCCAGCCTGGACGGACTGACGCCGGCCGGCGGCCAGGACTTGGGCAGCCGGGTCGCGGCGGCGCGGCAGGCGCTGGCCCGCCGCCGGCTGAGCCTCGGCGAGATGGGTGGGGTCGCGGACGAGGTTCGCGCGGTGACCGCGCTGCGCGACACGGTCGCCGGCCCCGATTTCCGCGCGGGCCGGGACGCGGCGGCGGTGGCGGCGGCCGAGGCCGAGGCCGCGGTCCGGGCGGCCCGCCACGCGCTGGAGGCTGCCGAGGCGCGCCTTCACAAGGAGCAGGAGACCGACGCGCTCGCCGCGTCGCTGGCCATCCTGGTCGACCATGGCAGCCGGGTCGGGCTTCATGACGACCGCTGCCCGCTCTGTCGCGCGCCGCAAGGCGCCTCCGAATTCGAGACGGGGCTCGCGGCTGCGCGCGAGCGGCTCGCCGCCCGGCGCTCGGGGGTGCCGGAGGCGCGCGCCGAACTCGCGGCGGCCCGGACCCGGCACGAGGCCGCGGCCGAGATCCTGCGGGAGACCGAGGCGGCGGTCCTCCGGTTCGCGTCCGCCGAGGCCGAGCTGTCGGCCCGCGAAGAGGCGCTGTCGGCCGAGCTCGTGCGACGCTCGCTGGACGGGAAGCTCGCGCACGACGCCGGCGCCCTCGACGCGGCCGTGCAGGCCGAACGGAGCCGGTTGATCGACCTGGAGCGGAGCATCCTCACCTTGGAAGCCTCGCAGGCGGTGGAACGCGTGACGGACCTAGAAGCGCATCTCGAAGCGCTCCGGGTGGAAGCCGACGCCGCGGCGGACCGGCTCGCGCGGGCCCGCGCGGCCGTGACCGCCGCCCGGACGCTGGACCGTACCGTCCGCAGGACGAATGCCGAGATCATCGACGAGCGCCTCGCGGTCATCAGCCCGCTGCTGAACGAGCTGTATCAACGGCTCCGCCCGCACTCCGAGTGGCGCACCATCGATTACGGCATACGCGGCGACGTGAAGCGCTTCCTGAGCTTGAGGGTCGGCAACGGGCTGAACCCGCAATTCGTGTTCAGCAGCGGGCAGAGGCGTGCGGCCGGCCTGGCCTTCCTCCTCTCCGTTCACCTGTCCCGACCGTGGTGCACCTGGCGGACGCTCATGCTCGACGACCCGGTCCAGCACATCGACGATTTCCGGGCCCTGCACCTCGTCGAGGTGCTCTCAGCCCTGCAGCGATCGGGCCGGCAGATCGTCTGTGCCGTCGAGGATCCGTCGCTGGCTGAGTTGCTGTGCCGGCGCCTGATCAGCGAGCCCACGTCGCCCGGCCGGCGTCACGACCTGGATCTGGTTTCCGGGGGCGGGGCCTCGATCACCCGCTCGACGGATATCGCACCGGCAATGGCCGGCGTGCTCGGGAGGACCAGGGACCTGAGTGCGGCCGGCTGAAACGGCGCGGGTATCCGCCGGCGTCGCGGCCCATCCGGCCGGGGCAAGTGTCCCACCCGCGATAGACGCGCCCGTACCCTCGACGACGGAAGGCTGCGCGCGTGCGACGGCCGTGCTCGCCGCGACCCATCGGCGATGGGGACGTCCGTCGGGACAGGCCGGCGGTGCCAGCGCTCCCCACGGCGGCGGCCCGGTCCCAGTCGTTGGCCCCGCCGACCAAGCCCTCGTCGCCGGCGAGCCCGTCCCGGTCGTGCGCGGGAGCGTCCAGGCCGGCCGACCTCAGCCCGCCACGGCGGGCCAAGCCTGCGGCGGCCGGGAGACGAAGGCGGACCGGGATTCGGTCGCCCGCCGCCATGCGTCCACGAAGGCACCGAGGTGCGGGCGCGCCGCCCGTTCGGACTCCAGGTACCGGATCAGGCCGTCGATGGCAGCGTCGTGGGCCTCCGGGCCGGTCCTTCCGGTGAGGTGCGCCCAGCGCAGGTACAGCACGAAGAGGTTCAGGCAGTCGGTCTCGCAATAGGCCCGCACGCGCCCGATCTCGCCGCGGGCGATCATGGCGGCGACCTGCGAGCCGTGCTCGCCCAGCTTCCCGGGCAGGGCCAGGAGCCCGGCGGCCTCCTCCAGGGTCAGCCGCGCGCAGGCCCCGAACTCGGCCAGGACCTCCATCAGGTCCGCGTGCCAGTCTACGGCGTAGCGGTGGCCGTAGCCGTCCCACTTGGTCCCCCTCCTGTACCAGGAGGGCACCGCGATACCGTGCATCAACGAGCGCAGCAGGAGCGTGGGGAGGTCGAAGCTGCGGCCGTTCCAGGTGACGACCCTGTAGCGGCCGGCCGCGAAGAACTTCCAGAAGGCCCGCAGCAGGCGCTCCTCATCCCATCCAGGCTCGCCCCCGCTCCGGCACGACCGGATCTGGTATGCCTCGGTTCCGGTCGCCGCGTCGCGGGCGATGGCTGCCTCGACGAAGGAGACCGCGACCACCTTGTGCCAGGCCGCCTTCGGAAATTTCTCGGACGGCCAATCCGACGGAACCTGCTCCTCGTCGGGCACCGTCTCGATATCGAGGACGAGCAACGCCTGGTGGAGGCCGGCCGGCTCCGCGACGCCGGTCCGCGCCTCCGGCCGGTCCGGACGGTGTCTCTGAGGCGCCGCGGGGGCGTGGCCGTCGAGCAACGTCGCGCCCGCGGCGAGGCGGGCCGCGCCGCCCGGCGCCTGGAGTCCGGGGCGCGCGGTCACGTTCGCGATGGCGTTGAGGGACATGTCGAGACCTTTCCGGGTTCGCGCCGCGGCGGGCTGCGGGAGGCGGGGCTCAAAGGGGCTTCCCGTGGTCCGCGGCAGCCCTCGCAGGCTCGCTGGGCGGAAAACGGAGGGGAGAGGGTTCAGACGCAGACGACGAGCGCCGGGTCGAAAGCCCGGTTGCCCTGCCTCCGCCATGGATTGGCCAGCACCCGGGTCCTTCCGATGTGATAGTCCGCCGCCGCCGGCACGCGGCCGTGGACCCAGAGCGCCGGCGCGCCCCATGCCCGGAGGACGTCCTCCAGGTCGGACGCGAAGGTCGTGGCCTCCCACTCCTCGCACTGCCACTCCGGCCAGCCCGGATGCAGCGAACGCGCCGACGGCGCGTGGTGGGTCAGGACCACGGCCCGGTCGCCGGGACGCACCCCGGCGGCCAGCGATGATGGCGGGACCGAGATGCCGTTGGACTGGATAACGACGCTCGTGAGGAAGTCCTCGATGTAGGCGCGTGACCGGGCATGGGCACCGGCCGCGTCGTACGGGCCCCAGGTCCGGTCGCGCTCCGCCAAAATGTTGTCGCCGCCCCGCCACATGTTGCGCGCGCGCGCCCGCGCGCCGCCGGCGTATGCCGCACCGCCGAGCGCCCAGTCGGTCCAGAGCGTCGCCCCCACAACGTGGACGGCAGCCCCCCGCCCGTCGTCGAGCCGGACGGCCTCATCCATCAGCACGGTGATCCCGAGTTCACGCCCCCTCTCGCGCCCGAGCCGCAGGGTCTCGTGCGGAGGCAAGCCGCCGCGGTACTCGCTGATCCCCGGCACCAGCACCACGGGTCGGCCGGCCCTCCGGTCGCCGAGCGCCCCGGCGAGCCACTCGACCGCGGCCACCAGCCCCTCGGAGATCCCGCCGGCGACCAGCAGGGCGTCATGGTCCGGAAGCGGATCCGGCAGGGCGAACGCGCCGTCGCGGACGGCGAGGTCGGACATGATCCAGAGCCGCATCCCCTCCGACCGGGCGGGAAGCAGGGGGGTCCGCGCGTTGGAGGCCGCGGTCGCGTCCAGGCTGCGGCGGGCGCGCCCGGGCCGGAAGACCGGGGGCAGGACATACGGTTCGGGCAGGATGCGGCCTGACAATGTCCGGGGTTCTCCGTCGCGAAGCGGCGGGCAGGGGCGCCGGCCGCGCTGTGGGGTGGGGCGAGTGGCGGTCAGTGCCTGACGGCCGCCTGCTCCCGGTGGCGCAGCAAGACGTCCAGCATCCGGCGGAGGCGGCGCACCGAACCGCCCCGCCACGCCCTGCGGAGGACCCTCACCTCCTCGCCCGTCAGCCCCTGGACCCAGCGCGGGTCGGTCCCGCGCTCGGCCGCGGCCTGGGCGAGCAGGGCGGGGAGCAGCGCCTCAAGATGCTCGGGACCTGGATGCGGGAACTCGATCCGCCTCAGCCTGTCGAGCAGGGGCGCCGGCAAGTTCCAGTCCACGTTCGCCGTCGCCACCACGGAGACCCAGGAGAGGTCGAGCTCCGCCTGCACGCAGGGGTCGGGGAACCGTGCGGCGGTCTCGGGCTCTAGGAAGGAAATCATGCCATCCCAGAGCCGTCCGTAGTCGCTGCGGGTCGGTGCCTTGTCCACCTCGTCCACCAGGACGAGGGGGTTGGCTTGCAGGAACCGGTTCACCGCCATGAACGGTCGCGCCGGCTCGGCGGAGTACCACCGCCGCTCCGTGCCGCCGAAGCTCGCCCCGGCGTCGTTCGAGCCGTCGACCCGGAAGACCCCGGTCCCGAGCTCCTCGCCCAACCGGCGGACGAAGCGCGACTTCCCGCTGCCGGGCGGGCCCACGATGAGGAGGTGGCCGAGGCGGACGAACGGCTTGCCCACCAGATCGCATAGGACGAAATCGACGGCCCCGCCCGCCTGGGGGAACTCGTAGAGCAGCCGGCGCCGGACGCGCACGAGATCGGGCGTCGGGACCAACGGGAGGGGCTTGGCGATGGACTTCTCGTACCCCTTGGTCACGTCGCGGCCCTTGCCGGAGCCGGTGGCGCCGATGGCCGGACAGACCAGGACGTGTCCCTCGGGCACGCCCGCGTCGGGCTCGTCCGCCGGCGCGGGCGCGGCGCTCCCGGGCATTTCGGCGGTCTTGCGCGCGGCGGCCAGCTCGGCGCGCCTGCGCTCGGCGGCGCGGGCGCGCCGCTCGACGGGTCCGAGCGCCGCCTCGCCGAACCGGAGCGCCGCGCTCCCGATCCCCTCGGTGCCGTAGTAGCGCTCGGTCTCGCCGACGGCGAGCGCGGACAGGCCGAGCGCCAGGGCGCGGGCCTGCACCCGCAGGTCCGCGATGGCCGCGTCGATGGCCTCGACCCACGCCCGGCGCAGAACCTCGGCCCGGGCGTCCTCGGGCACGGGCAAGGGCAGGAGTCCGTGCCGGCCCGCCTCGGCCGAGACGAAGCTGTCGTCGTCGTCGTCGAACTCCTCCGCCATGTCGAGGAGCCGGAGGATCGCCGCGCTCTCGTCGATGCGCGGCAGCTCCCGCCACATCGAGGCGGCCAAGCGCGCCGCGGCCGACCGGTCGGCGGGCGAGGCGGTCAACACGAGGACCGCGTCCGCGATCTCCCGGACCGTGACGGAGTCGTGGGCGGCCGCGAACCCGTCGAGGAGGCCGACGAGCGTGCGGGCCTCCGCGGGATGGACCTCTGACGGCCGCTCCTCGCGGCCGTCAGAGCGCAACCTCAGGACGCGCCTGAGCAGGGCCCTGGGGCCCCGCGGCGCCGTCCCGGCGGCCATCTCCGGAAGGTCGTCGTGGATGTCCCGCGCCGGTCCTTGCGCGATCCAGGCCAGGACCGCCTCGCCGAGGCCGGCGTCGACGGCCCCCGCGTCGCGCGCCAGCATCACCGGCACCCGACCGTACAAGCCGTCGGGATCTAGGCCCGCACGCAGGATGCGCGGCAGGTGGCGCAGGACGATCCTGCGCGCGAGGCTCGGGGGTACGACAGGACCGGTCAAAGGAAATTCGTCCTCCATCTTCGTGGTCCGACGCGTCAGGCTTCGCCGCGCTGGCCGAGGCGCAGCCAGCCCTCCTCCGTCAGCGCCCATCCGAGGTTCGGGTCGAGCGCCCACATCCGGCCCGTCAGCACGGCGCTCCCGTCGATCACGCCGACGATGGCGGGAAGCGGCTGCGAGGCGGGCACCCAGCCCTCGACGAGGGGGGCCCACGCGAGCTCCCTGCGGATCGGCGACGCCCCCGCGACGACCCGCTCCAGGCGGCCGAGCAGCGTGCGCAGGGCGGCGACCTGCTCGTGCAGGTCGGCCGGAAGGTAGGCGGTCATCCAAGTCCCCCGTTTGCCGCGACGCCCGATGCGGGAGGCGTCCTCACGCGCCGACCTCCACCACGAGATCCGCGCGGAAGGCCGGGTTCTCGGAGCCGTACCCGCGGGGGTTGCAGATCACCCGTGTGGCGGCGTGCACGTAGTCGAGGCTGGCGTGGACGTGACCGTGAACCCAGAGGGCGGGGCGCCGGTCCTCGATCATCGGCCCGAGATCGGAGACGAAGGCCGGGTTCAGCGGGTCGCCGGCGAAGGCCGGCGCGACGGAGGCCGGTGCCGGGCCGTGGTGCGTGACCACCACCTGGGGCAACCCGCCGGGGGTCTCCCGGAGGACGGCGTCCAGGAAGGCGCGCGAGGCCTCGTGCAGGCCGAGCGCCTCCTCCGGGCGGAAGGGCCGCCGCGCGTGGCCCCAGCGGATGCGCCGGTGGTCGTTGAGGCCACGGCCGGCGGCGTCCATCGCCGCCCGCCGCCGTTCAAGGCCATCGAGCGCATAGTCGGTCCAGAGGGTGGCCCCGCAGAACCGGACGCCGCCGAGCGTGACCGCCTCGTCCTCCAGCAGGTGAATGCCGGCGGCTTGCGCGGCGGCACGGCCCAGCGCGAGTTCCTCGCCGTGGATGCGGCGGTAAAACTCGTGGTTGCCGGCGACCATCACGACCGGCATGTGGCGTCCGAGCGCTTCGGCCGCCCAGTCCACCGCGGCGCCCAGCCCCTCGCAGACGTCGCCAGCGACGACCACCACGTCGGCTTCGGGGATACGGGCCGGGTTCCACGGTGGCCCTCCCACTCCTTGGTGGAGGTCCGACAGGATCCAGATGCGCATGGGTGCCGTCCTTGGGCGATTGGGATGCGGGGCAGGGGTTCTCGGTCGGCGCCGGGGCGAACCGGTCCCGGTCGGTCACGGCCGCGGCGTCGGCGGGACGCGCGGCACCCAGGCCGCCCACCGCGCGGCGAGTTCGACCAGGTGACGCTCGTCCGGACGTCGGCGCGCCAATCGCCTCAGCGCGCTTGCGAGGACGACCGGGGCGGTTCGATCACCGCACAAGGCACGCAGCAGCAGGGCGCTCGCGACGGTGTCGGCCGCCGGTCCGCTCACCCCTTCCAGGCGCAGGACCGTGAGCGCGATGCGCGTGGTCGCGACCGGATCGCCCCGGAGCGCGGCGTCCCAGCGTCGCCGGGCGCAAGGGGGTTCGACCGCGCGCAACACCATGAGGAGCGAGCGCGCCGTCGCGGGACCGAGGGACTGCGGCGGCACGACCCGCCACAGCCTGAGCATCGGGCGCGCGCGCCTCAGCGCGGCGTTGGCGGCGGGCGGGCACGCGGGAGCGGCCGGGCAGGCGTCGCGGCGCCCGGAAGCGGGTCGGGACATGTCAGGCTATCTCCATGGCGTCGGGATGGGCGGGAGGGCGCGCGCTCACTGGAGCCCCGCCGCCGGCGTCGCCTCTGCCGGTGTCCCCAGGCGATAGAGGCGCGACAGCGTCCGCGCCCAAGTTCTTCCGTCCGTGGCGAAGACGTCCGAGGTGAGGGTGGGGCGCCCGGAAGCGATGGTCGGGTGGCCGAAGGAGACGCCGGCAAGCACCCGCGTCCGGCCGCTCAGAAAACTCCAGGATTCCATGAGCGGCGCCCGCGCCATCTCCTCCGGAGCCGGTCCGCCTTGCTCCAGCGCCTCCAGCGCGTCGGCCAGGTCGCGCAGCCGGTCGCAGAGCCGCCGCTCGTCGGGGGTGACGGGCATCTCGGGATCGAGGCCGAGCGCGCGGGCGAACCGCCCGCTGTCGAGGGAAGCGACGAAGGGATCCTGGGCGGCCACCTCGATGGCGGCGAGAAGGAGCATGCCCTGGCGCACCGTTCCGGCCAGCGGATGGCCCGCCGCGACGGCGTGCGTCTCGGATCGCGTCGGCGCGGGCAGGGCAACGGGCAGGAACCGGCAGCCGTCACCGGCGCCGGCGCGGCGGAGGAGGGGGCGCATCGTCTGTTCGAAGCGCGTGGCGTCCGGGCCTCCTCCGGCCCGTCCGGCCCCGAGCAGCCAGACCGGGGCGGCGGATCCGGGCTCCGGCCCCACGCCGGAAGCCTGATCCGCCGCCGCCCGTCCCGAGATCACCTGTTCCCCGCACTGGCCGAGGGCGAAGGCCGCGAGGCGCTCCTCCATGGCGCCCGGACCGACAACGACCACCGACAAGGCCGCCGCCTCGCGCAAGCTGCGGTAGGGGAGCCAGGAGAGCGGAAGGTCCAGGACGACGTCCCGCGCCGTCGCCCGCGCCTGCCTGATCAGATCCTCCGGATCGTCGAAGGTGACGAGGTCGCCGGGTTCGGCCTCGACGACGCACAGGGCCTCTGGCATCGTCTCCGGGATCCGGGCAAGGCCCTGTCCCCGCTCGGTGATCCTCAGCAACGTGGCGGGCCGTGCGGCGGTCGTCAGGGCGTGGGCCGCCGCGAGGGCGGCATGGGTCGCGGCCGAACGGCCATCGGCCCCGTAGAAGGCGTAGAGCATGGAGCAGTCCCATCCCGAGAGAGCGGAGCGGGCCACGGATGCCGGCGATGGAGTGGGACCACGCGCGGACGGGCGAGCTCAAACAACGAGATGTAACTATACCACGGGTGTAATATTTTATCACGAGCAAAGCAAGCCGCCGCTCGACTTATCCTCAGCCAACGTCGAAGCGCTGGAGCCCGGCGCCCCCCTTCCGGGCGTTGTGTGCCAAGCGGCTCGCGAGTTGCTCGGCCTGACGCAGCTTGAGTTCTCGAAACTCTCGGACGTGAGCAAGAAGACCATAAATGACTTCGAGAACCAGAAGGTGGAGCCCCGAAGCCGCGTGGTCCGCGCCTTGCGCGAAGCCCTGGAGAACCGTGGGGCGCGCTTCTACCGAAGCGGAGAAGCGATTGGCGTTCTGGTCAGCAGGCCGCACGTGAAGCGCGATGACGCGGAGGAGGGCACCGGGCGAGGCTAAACAGCTTGGTTCCGCGAAGGGATCTTGCCTCTACATGAGGGTACGTTTCTACCGGCATCGGCTTGCGGCGGTCGAGCAACAGGGCTGGACGTCACGGGATGGCTCGCATCCAGCCGTTGCCCACGGTTCCCCAGGGAAGCGGTTGTCAACCGTCGGACCTGGAGAACCAGGCTCGGCGCCCTGGCAAGACCGTCGCTTCCAAGATGCGGCCTCGCCCCGCTCAAGCCAGCCCCCCGCTATGGCGGGCGCCTGAGGTCGAGAACGACCCACCCGAGGATCGCTGCCGTGAGGGTTGCGATCACGGGCATCGCGACGCCATCGTGCCCCGGCCGAGCGTCTCAGGCGCCGACCAGACGAAACTGCGGCTCGCCGGCTGACCTGCCCGTTAGGGGCGATGCGCAGCGGGTCTGGTTCCGGCCGCATGCCTTGGCTTCGTAGAGGGCGGCATCGGCCAAGCCGTAGAGGTCGGCGTCGGTTATCCCCGTCGCCAGCCCGATGCTGACCGTGACGGCGCCTGGCGCGATGCCGGCCGAGGCGATTGCCAGTCCCGACACCTGGGCGTGCACCCTCTCGGCGACGCGCCGCGCGCCCGCAGCGTCGGTGTTCGGCAAGAGCAGCACGAACTCCTCGCCGCCGACCCGACAGGCGAGGTCGCCGGGCCGGGGCACGGCAGCCTTGAGGCAGCCGGCCAAGCCCTTGAGCACCTCGTCACCCACAGCGTGGCCGTAACGGTCGTTGTAGCGCTTGAAATGGTCGGCATCGACGACGAGCAGCGACAGCGGGTTGCCCGTGCGTCGGGCGTCCTCGCAGGCCCGGGCGAGGACCTGCTCGAACCGGCGGCGGTTCGCAAGGCCGGTCAGCGCGTCGGTGCGCGAGAGGCGGGCCATCTCGGCGTGCATCTCCGCGCGGCGGCGGAGCTCGCGGCCGAACAGCAGCGACAGCGTGACCGTCAGCCCGCACAGCACGAGTACGACGGCGGCGATACCGAGCGCCTTCGTCCGCCATGCGGCCTCGACCTCGGCGGTGGCGACGGCGACGTTGAGGACGAGGGGTAGGTCGCCGACCCGCGTGAAGGCGTAATGGCGCTCGACGCCGTCCCGGACCGAGGTGCCGACGAAGGCGCCGCCGCCCTCGCGCACGAATCGGTCGAAGTTCCGGGTGCCGGCGATGTTCACGCCGATGTCGGCCTCGACGTAGGGATGGCGCACGACGCGCGTGCCGTCCCGCATGTAGAGGTTGATCGCACCCTCATGACCGAGGCTGATCCGGTCGAACAGCCGGGTGAAGTACGACAGCTTGAGCGTACCAAGCGCAACGCCGCCGAACGAGCCATCGGGGTTGGCGATGCGGCGGCTGAACGGCAGCATGCGCTCCCCGGTCAGGCGCGAGATCAGCGGTCGGCCGATATGGAGGCCGACGTCCGAGCGCGCCTTGTGGACCTGGAAGTAGTCGCGGTCGGCGTAATTGCCCTTGCGCGGAGGGACGGCGCCCGCATCGGCCGCGACGTCACCGTCGGCGTCGATGACCAGCATGACCCCGAGGTCCTTGGCGGTGGCGGCCCGGTCGAACAGGATGAGTTGGCGCAGCTTGGGGCCGGCCCCCGCCGCCTCGGGCGCACGCAGGTTCTCGACCGCCGCCTGAAGGGACAGGTCGATGAGCTCGACGTTGCGGGCGATGTCACGCTCGATGACCTGCAGTAGGTTCTTCGAGGTTTGCTCGGCCTTGTCCCAGGCGTCACGGCGCACCTCCAGCAGCAGGAGCCCTGACGTGACCAGCATGCCGACGGGCGCCAGCACGCTGAGCGCGACCCAGTTGCGGCCGGACCGGAGGATGCGCGGGAGGCGCCGAGGCAGGATCATCGCGCGGCGTTCCCCGGCTGCGTTGTCGTCGCTTCGATCCTGACACGGCGAGACCTAACGGGTCTTTGCGAGTGCGGAAGGGTTGTCCGGCCCGCCCACGCCCGACGGACCGGCTCGCCGAGGCAATCGGCCGCGCGAGCCTCGACCTGCTCGTCACCGACGAGCCGCCCCCCGGTCCTGCGCTAACCGCGAGCCTGACGTTCGATCACCCGGTTGCCGGTCAGCGGCGTCGTGAGCGCTGCCTCACCGCCCCTTGTACCCGCGAGATGAAGGACGCGGGGACGGCGAAATAGGAAGTCGAGCCAGGTGCCGCGGATGAGCCGCTCGAAGAGAAGAGGCAGTACGACGGCGACGCTCATCACGGCGAGCGAGGCCAACCCGACATCCTCGACCACGCCCGTCTTCACGATCAGGCTGCGGCAGGCGGCCATTGGCAGGAAGAAGGCAAGATAGATCACGATGGAGCGCTTCCCGCAGGTACGCAGCGCCCCCGTCACGACGCCGCCCGCTTCGGCCAGCAAGCTGGCAAGTGCGACAATCGCCAGCGCGCCCGCGAATCCGGCCGCGAGACCCACCCCCGGCAGGCTCGCGAGGGTCGGGTGGTCCGGGATGCCCGACGGCGTGAAGGCGAGCCAGCCCTCGGCCAACGCCCAGGCCCCAAGGCTTGCAAGCGCCAGCCGCCGGTAGCGCCGCACGGCATCGGAGAAGGCAAAGATCTGGTTGGCCAGGAGGTAGCCGCCGACGAAGTAGACGTAGCGGGCGCAGAACTCCTCAACGAGGTAGGAGGAGGTTTGGACCGGCATGATCTGCAACAGCGCGGCTGTCCCGAGAAGCGCCGGGCCAGGCAAAGGCCGCAGCAACTTCGTCACGATCGAGAACACGGCGAGGAGATAGATGAACCACAGCGTCGAGTAGGGCTCGACGAGGGCGAGGGCAAGGTGAGCCAGGAAGGCCGGGATGCCCCCATCCCCGACGACGGTCTCGTACTTCACCGCCGACTGAAGCAGCAGCCAGAGCAGGTAGAAGTAGGCGAAGTGGATTATGCGCCGGTCGGCGAAGCGGCGCCAGTCACGGTCCAGCACCCGTCCGACGAACAGACCCGAGAGCAGGAAGAAGTCCGGGATCCGGAACGGCTTGGCGAAGGCGACGACCGGGTGCAGGAAGCCCTCCCCACCCATCGCCTCGCCGGTGCCGAGGGTCGAGTGCATCATCACCACGAGCAAGATGCAGATGCCCTTTGCCACGTCGACCCAGGCGTATCGGAGCTCCTCCTCCGCTTGAGTTCTCGCCCGCCCGCCCACGATCCGTCCCCGTATTCCAGCCCGGGGCCGAGTTTCGCCGGAGCCGGTTAAGCGAGCGGCAGCACCGGCACGCGACCGTCCATGATGGACAACGGAACTTGAACGAAGCCGCGGCCGCGGTACCAGCGCACGTTCGCCGATGCGCCGACCAGACCCCCCGGACGAACTGCCCTGCGTCCCGTGGCGCGTTGCGAAGCCGCGTCGAACCCGTTCCGGCGCGCTCCAGCGGTGTCCACGGCTTGCGCCCGAGGCCGCCCGGAGGCGGCACAACTTCAACCGATACGGGCCGGGAAAGCGCAGCCGGGGTTGCCGCCGGCGCCCGGCGTGGTGTCATCGCACCGCTCTCCCGCGCCACCGTCACCAGGCCGGTCGGGCAAACGCGCGCTCGGCCACCGGGACATCGTACCTCGCTCCGGCACGCTCAACGTCTCACGCCATACGGTCGCCCGCCACGGACGGCCGTCAATCCCAGATCCCGAGCAACCGTACTTTCTACGGTGTGTGCCGGCCTGGCTGCGTTCCATATAGGCCGCTCGCGGAGTGGGGGCTGACGTTGGGCGAAGACCGGCCGGACGAGTATCACGTCTACCTGAGACACGACGACGTCATCTATTTCCTGGCGGCGGACGGGACGTTCGTGCCGGACCTCGAAGGCGGTCGCGCTTTCGAGAGGATCGAGGACGCGTTCGAGGTGATCAACGCCATGACGGATGGGCGCGATCTCCCGAGGGAGCATGAACCCGGAGTGGTTCGGAACGCGCACCGCTTCTACGGGCCACGCGCCCGAGGCTGAGGGCAGGCGAACCCGCGCGCAGCAGGGAGGGGGAGACCTGACCGGCATTTGGACCGGGCGGACCGAGGCTACCGCGTGGCGGCGGTTCTGGGTGGCCGACAGGCGACATCCGGGAAGCACACGGGTGCGGGCAGGAGGTCGTCCAAGGACGAGGGCGCCGAGCCCGTACCAGCGGCCCGCCACGTGTCGCACGCTGAGCGCCCCCCGGGCCGAGACATCGTCAGCGCAGGCCGATCCTGAAGCAGGCGACCCGCCTGAAGCGCAGGCTGAACTGCCTGAGCAGTCTGTACGGCAGCAGGACCGTGTTAACCGCCGGGCGCCGGATAAAGGCCCCGGGCAGACTGACCTGCGCTGTCGCCACCATGCGGCCGCCGAGCCTAACACATAAGCACGGCGCAACAGCCCCTTGCGGCGCCTCATCCACAGGAAGAAGCGCTCGGCGGATGTGCCGCCATGGACGCGGCTGCTATAATAAGCGTTCTGCAACTCCTCACAGCTCGGCCCGGCTCGGATCTCCGTGCGGGAACAAGGTCGCGCGCGGAACCGGCGTGCCTGGCCGAGCCGGATCGTGACACCATGGCCGCGGAATGGCCCCTCAAGGATTAAGCGACCAATCCTTGAAGGTCCATTCATCCCGCCCGGACGCGGGCGTGGCCCGGCCGATGGCAAGCAAAGGAAAAGAGGTTCAATCCTTTCACCAGCTCAGACACAGTCAATCCTTGACGCATGACAACGGTCGAGCGGAAAGACCGGGGAAACTTGGAACATCACCTTCGGCGTCCGAACCTGCGATACTTTGGCCAGCGTATTTTGCTGTTGACGGACCGGCCCCGCGTCTGGAATCGATACGCGCGGCACAAGCCACATCAGGAGGAGATCGGGACATGACCGCATCGAACTGCCGCGCCTGCTCGCGCGAGCCGCCGCAGGCGGGCTGAGGCACGCGGTCCTGCCAGACCGCGCGCCTCGTCAGAGCCATCCCCCCTTCAGGGCCATCACGCTCACGACAGCGCCCTAAGGGATATCCAGGATCGACGTCGGCCGGCTTCGCCGGCCGGGGGTCCCGTGCGCTCCTCGCATATCGATCGCACAGTCGATTCCGGGCCGCAAGCCCGCTTCGCGCCCCCGTCGGTCCATCACCGACCCGCAACGGCACGTCCGGCTCGCCGGACGCGTGCCCGTGTGGGACCGCTATGGAGCGCGATGATGACCAGCCGCACCGAAGGGCAAGGCCCCTCCACCGAAGCCCCGGACGGAAATCCCCGACCCCACCAACTCGATCTTCCGTTCGACCCGACGTCCGGCCGGCCGGGGGTCCCGCGGGACCGGGAGCTCGACACGGCGGGCCCGAACAGGCGCGGCCCGAACGAGCTTGATGCGCCGGTGCGCGCAGGATCCGACGCTCCGGAAGGGCCGGACGACCGTGACCCATCCCTCGACGCGGGACCGTGCCGGGGAGTGGGTCCCGGTGAGCGGGACACGATCTACGTCGACCGTCACATCACCCGGCTGGGCGTGCGGGTCCACGGCCGGACCTACTCGTCTCCTGCCGTCCAGGCGGCCCGGATGGCCGGTGAGCGCCGGGTTCGCGTGGCCGTCGACGCAGCTGACCCACGTTGGATCTTCGCGTTGGTCCGCGGCGCCTGGCACCGCGTGCCGTGCGGGGATGCTCCCGCAGGAAAGGCCCCCCTCCGCGGCGGACCACGGGCCGCGGCGAGACCGGACGCGGCAAATCGGGCGTTGCCTTCGGCCGGGACGACCAACGTGATCGACCTTGAGGCCGCGCGGCGGAAACGTTCCGCCGCGTCCGAGCCGTCTCCTGCCGGCTCCCGGTGACGGCTTGGCGCTCGCGGCGGCGATGCCTGTACGCCGTGCAGCGAGGCAGGCACCTCGGGCCGGGGAGCCGCGGCTTTGGCCGGCCTGATCGCCGGGACCGCACCGGCTCCTCGGACCCGGCTCGCCGTCCGTCGCCGGTCGCCGCGCACCGTTCGCGGGCGGATCCGGCATAGCGGGCAGGCGCTCGGAAGCCGGGGCGGAGACCGGATCCTCCTGACCCGCCAGGCGCCGCGCGTCGCGGGCCGGAGCCGGTCCGGGGGACGGCCCCGACACGCCGGCGAGGTGGGATTCAGTCAAGCTTAGCCGACCCGGGCTAGCCTGCCGGCGTGTCGGCCCGCCGCGATATGGACGATCACGAGGCAGGGGAGGTGGAAGTTTGCCGTTCTCGCGCGAGGCACCGTTTCGGCTCGGCTTCGCACCCGGGCGCGCTCCTCCCGGTGCGGCACAGCCTTGGGCACCGGTTCGCACGGGCGCGGAAGGCCGAAGCCGCTGGTCCTTCATGCACCGCATCTGGTCGCACCGGATGCAGGGAGACGTCCCCTACGAAAGCCTGCTGGAGGCGGACCTGGTTACCATCCTGTGCGTCGATCCCGAGGTGGATGGCTTCTGGGCGCAGCCGGAGGCGTTTCGCTGGCGGCAGGACGGCAAGGTGCGTCGGTACGTGCCCGACTTCTTGATCCTGACCACCGCCGGCGCGCGCGCATACCGCGAGGTCAAGCCCCTGCGTCGCCTTCGGAAGGACCCTTCGCTGGGCGGCAGGCGCCCGGCTATCGAAGCGGAAAGCGCGCGGCGCGGGGCGACGTTCGAGACATGGACCGAGAAGGAGATCCGGCGGTCACCGCGCCTTGAGAATGCGCGCGAGATCCTCTGCCACGCCGGACCGGTCTGGGATGAGCCGGCGCTCGCGGCCCTGCGCCGAACCATTCGGGCGGGCACCTGCGCGGGGACCACCGGCGAGCTCCTGCGCTCGGCCGGCCTCGGCCCGGACGCCCTCGGTACGCTGCTCGGGCTCGTTGCCCTCGACGAGTTGCGGATCGACCTCGACCAGCCCCTCTCCCTGCGAAGCCGTCTTGTCGGCCGGAGGACCGCGTGAGCGCCGCCCAAATCGAGCTCCATCCCGGCGCGCACGTGCACGTGCAGCGCGAGGGAGGCCGTCCCGAACTCTGGAAGGTTCTGAAGCGGAAGCGGAAGGGCTGGCTCGTGCAGCTCGGGGACCAGGACGCGGTCACCTGGTCGGACGATCACATCCACGACCTCCGCCTGGACCATGCCGTCGAGCTCTATGCCGCCGATCCCGAGGCCGACGAACACGTGGCCTACTGCCTGTCCAAGGCGTTCGAGGCCTTTCCCGAAGACCTCAAGACCATCGCCCTGCGCCGGGCCGAGTACGTGCGCGAGGTGGATGACTGGCACGGGGCGGGGGAGACGCTGGAGGAGAGCTACGTATGGGCGGCGCTTCACGTTTTCGCGGCTTTCGAGCGTGAATGGCGCGAGGAGGACGTCGCCTACGCGGCGGCGCTCGCGGAGCGGCGGCGCCAGCGGCAGCGCAAGGCTGCCACCGAGCTGAAGCGGCCGAAGAAGGGGCAGCCTCTCGTCGTTCCGAAGCCCCGCACGGTCGAGCTCTGGTACCGGACCTGGATCACGCACGACCGCGACATCCGCGTGCTCCTGCCGGATTTTCGTGGTCGGGGCGACCGGACGCAGCGCTATGCCGAGTGGATCTACGTCGAGATGCGGGCCCATATCGAGAAGTATTACTTGGTCAAGGACCGCCGCCGGCCGCCGCTGACCTACGCGTACGGCAAGTTCGAGGACCATTGTAAAGGCAAGGGCCTCGACGCCGACAAGCCGCGGAGGAAGGGCGAGCCGCGCCCTTATCCCACCTATGCGGCCTTCCGCACCCTCAAGAACGGGATGCTCGACGCGCGGGAGGAGATGCAGGTGCGGGAAGGGGGCCGGAAGGCTTACCTGACGTTCAATGTCTTCCGGAAGACGGATCGCCTCGCCAAGGTGATGGCGGAGGTCGAGTTCGACCATTCGCTGGTCGACCTGATCGTCGTGGACGAGCAAACCGGGCGCGCGATTGGCCGGCCGTGGTTCACGGCCGCGCTCGACCGCGCGTCGAGGATGCTGATCGGGTGCCATCTGTCCTTCGAGGTGCCGAGCTACGCGGCGCTCCAGCGCTGCATGGGGCACGCGTTCTGGCCGAAGGACCTGCGCGGCATCGAGGGGCTGAGCAATCCCTGGCCCTGCGAGGGCATCCCGCAATTCGCGTTCGTGGACAACGGGAAGGAGTTCCGGTCGAAGAGCCTGCGGCGCAGCGAGACGGCGATGAACTTCCGCATCCGCCCCCTTCCGGTCATGGCACCGTGGCTGAAGGGCAAGCTGGAACGGCTGTTCGGGCGCTTCAACGCGCAGGTCTACGCCCATCGCGAGGGCAAGACGTTCCACAGCGCGGTCGCGCGCGGCGACTACAACTCGATCAAGCGGGCCGAGACCACGCTGCCCCAGCTGCGCCGGGACCTGCTCGGCTACATCGTCGATGACTATCATGTCACGCGGCACAGGACGCTGGAGGCGCGGCCGCTCGACGTCTGGAACGACCTCGTCGCGCGCAACGGCGGCATCCGGGCCGTCCCGTCGCACGCCCAGATCATCGAACTCATCGGCCAGGTCCGAGAGCGGCCCATCGGCAACACCGGCATCCACCTGGAAGGCCTCAACTACCATTCCGACCGGCTGACCGCCCTCCGCGAGCGGCGGGGCGGGCGCCAGAAGCTCTACCAGGTCCGGTTCGACCCCTTCGACCTCTGGAGGATCTGGGTCCTCGACGAGGAGACGGGCGAGCACATCCCGGTCGACTGCACCAACCAGGCCATCGCCCACAACGTGTCGATCTTCGCGGCCGGCCTGCACCTCCAGCAGGCGCGCAGCTCCGGGGCCGGCCGCTTCGTCACCGAGCAGGACATCGTCCTGGCCAAGCAGCGCGTCGAGGAGGAGAGCGACCGCATCCTCGGCAACGGAGGGTCCGTCACGACCGCGGCCAAGGTCGCCCGATATCGCTATCCGAACGGGGAGTATTTCACGCCCGTCGGTCCCCGGAAGGCGGGTCAGCCGGAGCGGGTCAAGGGCACTCCGGCGGCCGAGCCGGTCCCCGCCGCGGTTGCGCCCGTGGCGCCGGATACGCCTTCCGCCCCGGCGCCGACGGCGCCGCCCCCGTCCGCCAGCTCGCTTCACGAGAGCCTGACGGAAGACCTCGACGCCCTCATGGACGAATGGAGCCGGGCATGACGCCGACGGACGCGGATATCAGTGAGCGGGTCAGGTCCTTCGAGCATGCCGTGGTGCCCCACGAGCTGTTCAAGAAGGGGAGGCGCGCCATCGAGACCTTGCGTCGGCGCTGGCGTCCGAAGGGGGTCAAGCCGCTGAAGGCGCGCGCGCTGCTGATCCTCGGGGAGCCCGGAGCCGGCAAGAGCTTCATCCTGGAGACCCTGGCGGAAGAGAACCCGAAGCGGGCCACGGAGGATGGCGACGTCCGGCCGGTGATCTTCGTCGAGGCCCCGAAGCGGACCACGCCGCGTCAGCTCGCCGCGGCGATCTTCGATGCCCTCGAACCTGGGTACCGACTGCGTGACGGATGGAACACCGCGCGCATCCTGAGCGAGATCAAGATGCTCTGCGAGGAGATGGGCGTCGAGGTGCTCATGATCGACGAGGCGCACCACATCGTCGACCATAAGAATACGGACGACCTTGAGGATGCAGCTGAATTCTTAAAGCAGCTGCTGAACATGTGTTCGACGCAGATCGTGCTCGCAGGACTGCCGCACCTCGGCGTCCTCCCCGAGACCAAGAAGCTCCGGCAGCTGCGTCGGCGCTTCCGGCCGCCGGTGCACCTGGATCCCTACAATTGGAGCGACCGCACGGGGCGCAGGAAGTACCTCGGGATGCTTGCATTCTTCGAACGGCACCTCGGTCTGCCCGAGCCGTCCAACCTCATCGGGTTCGATTTCGCCGCCCGCATCTATTGCGCGACGGGCGGCCATGTCGGCATCATCTCGGCTCATCTCAGCCTGGCGCTTGAGACGGCGGTGGCCGACGGCAAGTCCCGGATCGACCTGCCGCTCATGGCCGGGGCGTATGCCGACCTGGTCCTCAAGCGGAAGCCCGCCGTCCTGCTGGACTTCGACGCTGGGTTCCCCGACGAGGTCCCGGCCGGGCGGACGGGAGAGGCCGAGGGGAGGGCGCGCGACGCCGGCCCCGAGGCCGCGTCGGACGACAACCCCTACTTGGCGCAGGGCGAAGCGTTCCGCGCGCTCTGGCGCAAGATGGCCGGCGACCGCCTTGCCGACCAGTCGCGGGTGACGGCGCACAGGACGAAGGAGGCTGCACCACCGAGCGCCTTCGGGAGGCCGGCGTGAGCGCCGCTCCGCTCGCGCTTCGCGTGCCGGAAATGCCCGGCGAGCCCGCGCACGGCACCCTGATGCGCCTGGCCGCGCGTCATCGACGTCCCGGCGACGCGGCCGGCTTCGCGGCGGATTGCGGCCTGTCCTTTCGCAGCGTCCTGCGCGGCGGCGGCGCCGACGCCGTGGCACGCCTGGCGGGCTTCGACCCGCTCGCGCTCGGGCAGCGCTCCCCGCGGGTCAACGCCCCGGGGCGCACGGTCGACCTGGGCGGGCAGCGCATCGCGCTCGGCGATTGGTCCACGACGAACCGTCGCTGGTGCCCGCATTGCCTCGCCGACGACGCGCGGCTCGCACTCGGGCGGGGCCTGCCGACGGAGCGGCTCGCCCATCACCGGTTCTGGTGGGACGTCAAGTCGGTCTTCGGCTGCGCGGTGCATGGCGTCCCGCTCGCGCAGACGTGCGCGGCCTGCGGCCGCGGACCTGGCTGGGCCGGTCCCGTGCACCGGTGCCCCTGCGGGGCATCGCTCCTGCCGGCCGCCGAGGCGAACGGCTGCCGGCCGAGCCCGGCAGACCACTACCTCGCGGGGCGCCTCACCGGGATCCGTTCGGGGACTTCCCTCGTCGATGCCCTGAGCTACCGGGACGCGGTTCGCGCCTTGGAACGGCTCGGGCTCGTCGCAACAGGGCGATGGAGCGCCCGAAAGCCGCGTTTGGACGGGAGCGACGCGGCGGCATCTCGGGATGCCGGCATGGCGCTCCTCGTTGACTGGCGGCACGGCCTCGCGCGTGCCTTGGACCAGGTTCTGGCGGAGGGCCGGGCACGGGGAGGCGGGCCGGGCCTGATCGGGTCCTACGGGTGGGTCTATGAGCTCTGGATCGGTGTCCTGCCGGACGACGAGTTCGGCAGGACGCTCAAGTCCGCCCTGCGGGACCATGCCGTGGCGAACGGCGTCATCCCGGAGCGGGAACGGGCACTCGGCGGCGGCCCCGGTGGGCCTCTCGTCGACCTCGCGACGGCGACGTCCGCCCTCGGCATGGGGCATGCCCGCGCCCGGGCCATCCTGGGGCGGGGAGGCATGCTGCCCGGCGGCATCCGCCGGAGCGTCGCCTTCCCCATCGACGGCGTGGGTCTCACCCGCCTGCGGGAGGCCTTGGATCGGACGACCGATGCGAAGGGGCTGCGCGCGATCCTGGGCGTCGGCAAGGCACAGGCTCGGCGCATCGTGGAGGCAGGGCTAGTCCCCCCCGCGGGCGACAGCCCAGGCGCGACGGCCGGCCGCTTCGAAGTCGCGGTCGCCGAGCTCTTCCTGAGATCCCTGGTCAAGGGCGTCCCGGTACGCCGTAAGCTCCCGCACGGATCGGCCATGCTGGCCAGCGCTTGCCGCTCCGCCGGCGTTCCCGTCGAGGTCGCCTGCACCGGCTTGCGGGAGGGGGACGTCCGGGCGACCGGCGTCGCGCCCGGGCGGCCGTCCCTGGCGGCGATCATGGTCAGGCCCGCGGACCTCCGCCGTCTTCGGAAGGACGACGGGCTGACGGTGGAGGAGGCCGCCAAGGCGCTGGGCATCCACCACGAGGCGGCGCGGTCGCTCCGGCGTTTGGGCCTGCTCGGCCGGGTCCGGCCGGGCCGGCGCTCCCTCCGGCGCGGTGAGGTCGACACGTTCGCGCGCCGGTACATCCCGGCCAGCGAGGCGGCGCGCCTCCTCGGCACCTCCCCGAAGCGGGCGACCAGGCTCATGGCCGACCGGCAGGTCACCGTCGCGGCCGGGCCGCCAACATGTCGCCAGACCTTCTACCTCCGCGCGGAGGCCCAGCGACAAGGGTTGGCGGTGCCCAGGCCGTGAGGTACCCTGTCGACGTGACCGGGGAGGCCTGGCGCGATGCGGCAAGGGGGGGGGGGCGGCAACGTCAAACCGGGGCGCGGCTTCCGCTCCGCGGCCGCGTCGGGCGGACAGGGTGGCTGTCCCACAGATCCTGGGACGCCGGTGCGAACCAGGAGACCGCCAGGACCGCACCCGCCGACCACGTAGAAGCCCCATTCAGGGTGGCCAGGGTGCCTCCTGGGCGAATGATGAGGTCGTCCCCGCGCGCGGCGATGGCCTTAACGTCTGGCCTGCAGACAAAGACGCCGAAAAGATTGGGTTCCTCTGGCACCCGCCACGGCCCTGCTCCCGCCTGGGTCAGGCGCACCTCGCAGCGTCCGCGTCCGAACGGCGGATGCACCGAAGCGGCCATAGACACGGGGACCGCTCACGATCCTTTGCCGACCCTCGGAAGGCTCCCTCTCCGACCGTTTGGCAGCCGATGATCGACTCGATGATCGAGTCGCGGGATGAACTTCTCCGGGTTTCTTCGTTTAATCCGACGTATCTGCACCTGGAGAAGCGGGCTGTTGGATGAGCCTCCGCCTACAACCCGCGCACGGCGCCACGAGCGCCAAGTCACCATCCTGGATGGGATGGTTGGCGCCTGTGCTCGCGTAGATCGGATCGAAGCGGTGGCGCAGCTTCCGCAGGCTGCCCGATGAGGGCTGCCGTTCCATCCCACGACGTGTTCGAGGCCACTCCGAACCCGTACCTCCTGCTCGCCGCCGATAGCCCCACCTTCACGATCATCGGCGTGAACGAGGCCTACCTGCGCGCGACCATGACCCAGCGCGAGGCGATCATGGGTCGGTCGCTGTTCGAGGTCTTCCCGGACGATCCGGCCACGCCGGAAGCCTTCGGCGAACGCAACCTGCGTGCGTCCCTCGATCGCGCCATCCAGACCGGCCTGCCAGATCGCATGGCCGTGCAGCACTACAACATCCGAGGTTCAGACGGCGTGTTCGTGGAGCGGCACTGGCGACCGCTCTCCGTGCCGGTGACGGGCCCGGGTGGGGAGGTCCTGAGCCTGATCCACTACGTCGAGGATGTGACCTCGGACGTCGCAGGTGCACGCGAGACTCAGACTGCGCTGACCGCCAGCGATGCCCGCTACCGCGCGATCGTGGAAAGTTCGACCGATTACGCAATGGTCGCCATGGACCTGTCCGGCACCATCACCACCTGGAACTCCGGCGCCGAGCACGTCCTGGGCTGGCGTGCTGAGGAGATGGTCGGCCGCCCCACCGAAACCTTCTTCACCGAGGAGGACCGCGCCGCTGCGATCCCGGCGCAGGAAATGCGCACGGCTCTCGAACAGGGGCGCGGCATCGACGAACGCTGGCACCTGCGCAAGGACGGCTCGCGGTTCTGGGCCAGCGGCGAGCTAATGCCGCTCAAGGACGAGGCCGGCGCAGTGATCGGCTTTCTCAAGATCCTGCGTGACCGCACCAGCCAGCGTGAGGTAGAGCAGGCCCTGGTCGAGCAGACCGATATCTTGCGCTCCGTCACCGATCATGTCAGCGAAGCCGTGTTCCGGCTCGATCCTGACGGCACGATCCTGCTAGCCAACCCGGCGGCCGGGCGGCTGTTCGGCTGGCCCGCCGGCGAGCTGGTGGGCCGGAACCTGCATGAGACGCTGCATCATCACCGGGAGGATGGCACCGCCTTCCCCGCCGAGGATTGCATCTTCGTGCGAGCCTTGCGGGAGGGAACGCCGATCTTTGCCGAGGAGACGGTCTTCTTCCGGCAGGATGGCACGCCGGTGCCGGTGACGTGCACCAACGCTCCCTTGCTCCGTGAGAGAGAGGTAGTGGGCGCGGTCGTCACCGTCACCGACCTCACCCAGCGCAAGCGTGCCGCGGAGCAGCAGGACATCCTCAACCACGAGCTGTCGCATCGCCTGAAGAACACCCTGGCCATCGTGCAGTCCATTGCCACACAGACCCTCCGCGGGGTCACCGAACGGCACTTGGTCGAGGCGTTCGAGCGCCGGGTGCTCGCCCTGTCGCGCGCCCATGACGTGCTGGTGCAGAGGAGTTGGGCCTCTGCCAGAATGCGCGGCGTGATGGAGAGCGTGCTGGTGATGCAGGCGGACCTCGACCGCTTCGCGCTCGATGGACCGGACCTGGACATCAGTCCGCAAGCGGCCCTGTCGCTGTCCCTGCTGCTGCACGAGATGGCGACCAACGCGCTGAAGTACGGGTCGCTGTCGACCGCAGCCGGCAAGGTGCGGATCAGCTGGCGCACCGAGATCGACCCATCGCCGACGCTGGTGTTGGACTGGGCTGAAATCGATGGGCCGCCGGTGGTACCGCCGAGCAACCGTGGCGGCTTCGGGTCAAAGCTGATCCGCATGGGCTTGCTGGGAACGCGCGTGGCCGCCCTTGATTACGCTCCTGTGGGCCTTCGCGCCGAGTTCCGTGCGCCGCTCGCTGATGTCCTGGTCCAGGTTCGCTAACCCCCATGGCGCAGTCCCGAGACCCAACCCCGACCTACGTGCTTGTCGTCGAGGATGACCCGATCCTGATGATGTCGCTGGTCGACTTCGTCGAACAGGCGGACTGCGAAGCCATCGAGGCGACCAGCGTGACCGAGGCGCTCCAGATCCTGGAGAACCGCGCCGACATCCGCACGGTGTTTGCAGACCTGGACATGCGCGGCTCTACGATCGGCATGCAGATGGCCATGACGATCCGAGACCGCTGGCCGCCCATCGAGCTGCTCATGGTGTCCTCGCAGCCCTGGGACGCCGCTCAGATCCCGCAGCGGGGTGTGGTCCTCGGCAAGCCCTTCGACCGTCGCAGGATCGAGGCGGTGATCCGCAAGTTCGCTGCCTGAAGTAGGAGGGCGAACGTCGCCTTCCGGATCAAGGGCCAAGTTCCGGTTGCCACTCCGAGCCGAGGTTGCTGGACGGCGTTCCCGGCGGCTGGGTTGGGTCGGACGCGGAACGTCCGCTTGCGGGGGGAGGGGCTGGGTCCGCTCCCCACCGTCAGCGAGCCTACGCACGGTCAAGTTGATTGGGTTTTGTCCCTGGAACGGTTCCGAAAGCCCCCGCCCCGCATCAATCGCCCGAGACCCAGCGGTCAAGACAGACAGGGCAATAAAGCGGCACAAGCTGCCACGGGAGCGAGGCCAAACGTACCCCTTGCCGACGCTTGGCGCGTGGCTGGAGGAGTATCGAGGCACGAACGATAATCCCTCGGCCTGGCTGCGTTTAGACGCCTTCTACGCCTACCCACCGAAGGTGGTGGAGCGTCCGATCCGGAAGCCCAGGGGCCAGCCTCTCCCCGATCCGCGCCCGACCGAAACGGTGGTCGAGATCCACTGCATCACCAAGAACCAGAAGGGCTGGCCCGTCCCGTTCCCCTGCACCTGCGGCACAGCCGGCAGGGACATCGGGAGGCAAGCCGTCGGGTCCAGCAAGTGCGGCGGCCGGGGACAGCCGCGGTACCCACGGCTCGTTCCGGCGGCCCCGTGTCGCAAAGGGACGAGCCGTGGGTTCGCTCTGACTTGCCCTCCCGGCGGCCGCTGCCTGCAGAGGCGCAGCCGAGCGGGGCTTCGGTGTCGCGCGCCGCGCCCGAACTTGCGCGATGTGCACCGGTCAGGTCCGCTGGGTGATGCCACGCGATGCGCGCCCGGTAGGCCGGCTTAGACGACGGACGCCGGGCACATCGTGACGCATGCCGGGATCCGAGCGCCGCCAGCCCCGCGAGGGCCCGGCGGCGTGCTGCCGCCCGGGTGGGCCCCAGGCATGCACAAGGACCGGCGCGGCGAAGGAGGACGAAACGGCCATCACTGGGAGGGAAGGCCGACGAGCGAAACCGGTTCTTCAGCTCCGCCCCGCAGGATGGAGCCGTCCCCGAGACGGTCGCGTCCGCCGCCTCGCCGGACCTGCCTAGAAGGAAACCGACTTGGCTTCGCTGGCGCTCCGGGTCCGATTCCGTGAGGAGGAGCCCGCCTATGGCTTGCTGGCAAGGCTGGCCCTGCGGCACCGACGCGTGGACCTTCCCACCTTCGCCCGCGACGTGGGCTTGTCCTATCAGGATACGGTCGGTGGAAGCGCCGCCTCGGCCATTGCCGAACTGGCCGGTTTCGAACCTGGCCTCGTTCGATCTTGGACGCCGACGCCCGACTGGCATGCGCGCCACTTCCGAGGCGAGAAGTTCCACAACAACGACTGGTTTGTGCACGCCGAACGCCGGGTCTGCGTCGCCTGCCTCCGGGACGACGTGATCCAGCACGGCGAGGCGGCCGCCCACCATGCCTGCTGTCACCGGCGCTGCTGGTGGGACCTGCGAGCTATCGACGTCTGCCCGAGGCACTCGGCCTGGTTGGCCGACCGGTGTCCGTCCTGCGGACGGCCCCTCACGCTTCTTCCCGCGGACGTGCGGTTCTGCGAGTGCGGCTCGGACCTGGCCCGTGTCGAGCCGGAGCAGGTCGACCCGCTGGAGACGCGGGCGGACGCGTACATCCTCGGGCGGCTTCTAGGCAGGCCCCACCGCGCCATCCCGCTGCTCGACGCGATGCCGCTCGGGCAGGCGACAGCGTTGATGTTCTCCTTGGGTTGGCAGGTCGAGAACAACCGGTACCGGGCGGGCCGCGACCGCCATGCGGACCGGGCGTCCTCTGGGCCGCGGCCCGAGATAACGAAGGGAACCCTGTGGAAGCGCGGTGCTTCTCGGGAAGCCAAGCTCGCGGCGAAGATGGACAGCTTCCGCATCCTCCGCCGCTGGCCCTGGGCCTATCAGCGCTTCTTGGACGATCTCTTCCGGCGAGCGAAGGACAACCTCGGGAGTTCAGCTCGCCGGGACGACGGGTCGAGTCGGGCTTACCGCCTGTTCGGGCACAGGCTCGACGGATGGGACCTGCCCGGCGCGCAGCCGCTGCGCGAGGAGTACGAACGCCACTTCCTGGCCAACGTCCCCGCAGGCCCCAAGACATTGATCTTCGGCCGCCCGGCGGAAGCGTCGCGCTGGGTCAATCTCACTTACACGAACGAGACCTGCGGGCTCGCGCCATGGTCCGGCGAACTCTACCCGATCCTCTGCGATCTCGGCATTGTCGGTCCGGGCAAGGTCAACCACACGAGGGTGAAGCTTCCCCGGTCGCTCCTGCCGACTGTCAAGGAGATGTACGATGACGCCCTCACCCGAACACAGGCTGCGCAGCTGCTCGGCATCAGTATGAACGGCGTGTCGACGCTGCAGGCTGCCGGCTATCTGACAATTCGGGACAATCCCCATGACAAGAGCAGCTACCGGTATAGCCGGGTGGAGATCGAGTACCTGCTCTTCGACATAGCGGGGTCAGCGCCGGTCGTGGCTGCCACTGACACCATCGACCTGATCGATGCCGCCGCCGCCACGCAGTTCACGGATGGCCACGGCTTCCTGGGCCTTGAGCGGCTCCTCCAGGCCCTTACACGCCGCACGGTGCCCGTGGCAGGCCTGCGCGACCGTGGCCAAGGCTTATCCCGAATCCTCCTCAGACGGTCGGACGTCGAGGGATTGATGGCGCAGGGCCGACCCGCTCAGGCACCGACACGGGATCAGGTTTGCAAGCTGCTCGGGATCGGCAGCGCAACGTTCCAATTCTTGGTACGAGAGGGTATCCTGAAGACCTCCGGTTCGGACCGCCGCTCGCGTCGCGCCACCTTCGAGAGTGTCGAGAGCTTCCAGAGAGAGTACATATCGGCAGTCAAGATCGGCCAGATGCTCGATCTGCACTTTATCGCCGTGTTCCACCTCATGCGGAGGCGTGGGTACAAGCCGGCTTTTGACCCGGATACAGCGAGAGGCCGCATCTACCGGCGTACGGACGCCCTGAAGGCATTTCTAAAGAAACAGCCGACGCGAGGCGTGCAGCCGGTAGCTCTGTGACGAACGGCGCTGGCTGACCTTCTGCAAGGCGCGGCCGTTGGCCATTGTCGTAACTCCGTCAGCCTGAAGGGGACACGGCTAGCGCCGGAATGTCACTACCAGCAGAGTGCCAAGCGTCCATCTGAACATTTTATCACATTCAAGCCTCTCTGTTTCAGCACGTATTCGCTTTCGGAACGACCCACAATCGCTTTCATGTTCCGCAAAAAACCCTTATGTATCAACGGCCGGAGAATTCCTTATTCGCTTTCCCCCAGACGTCGCGACGGCGCGGGTCAGGCCCGCGCCGCCAAACCGTCCGGCAATCCATCGAACGAGTCGATCAGAAAGGCACGGGCGCGGCTGACGCGGCTCTTGACCGTGCCGACCTGACAGCCGAGCCGTTCGGCCGCTTCCTCGTAGGTGAATCCCTCGGCACCCACGAGCAGGAGCGCCTGCCGCTGCGGCAGCGGCAGCGTGCCGATCAGGTTCATCACCATCCGCAGCCCCGCCGCGTGCTCCTGATCGGGATGGGCTGTGAGCGTGCCGGCATGGACGCCATCGGCGTCCTCCACCTCGCGGCGCCCCTTGCGCACCTCGGTGTAGAACTGGTTGCGCAGGATGGTGAACAGCCACGCCGTGAAGTTCGTGCCTGGCGTGAACCGCTCCCGATTCGCCCAGGCCTTGACCATGGTCTCCTGCACGAGATCGTCGGCCCGGGTCGGGTTGGCGGTGAGCGAGATCGCGAAGGTGCGCAGCATCGGCAACGCCTTCACCAGATCGTCTCGGAAGACGGCCTCGACCTTCCCGCCGTGTGCGGTGAGGGCGGTCTCGAACTGCTGCAGAAGCTCGGCTAATCGGCCGGGGAGGGGGGCTTGGCTGGCGAGATCGAAGTAATCGCGCAGCGCGAGCGTCAGGTGCCCCGTGACGGCATTTGCCGATTCACCCTGGTTTGGCCCGGGATGATCCGGCAATGTATGGTGAAGCGGTTCGTCAGGCATCCGAAGCGGTACCTCGGCAAAGGCAGGAGCATTGGGAGTAGTCGTTTCTCGGTAGCAATCTAAAAATGAACTGATCCTAAACGGCAGCGCAAAATGCGCATATCCGACCGCAGCCGCCGGCTGGACTGCCTGCAACGCTCACCGATTTGTTTCTAAAGTTTTCTCGAAGATTGACAGCTTAGAGGGTTTCAAAGGCCGAAGATTGCCTCATCTGGCAATCTATTATGGCTTGGCCGTTTAGGCCGATCTGTCTCCACGCATCAGATATCGCGCCGCAAGATCGGTCGCAGAACCGTGAAGCCGACGGATGCAGGAGCTCGGCATTGGCCGACAGGTAACGTGAGAGCTACCGACGCCGTCCCCTTGGCAGCCGCTGCCTCCGGCATAGCTTCGCAGACGGCGCGCTCGTTTCGCGACGCCGAAGGAGGCCGGGCATGCTGGAAGAGTTCAAGAAGTTCGCGTTGCGCGGCAACGTGGTCGATCTCGCTGTTGGCGTGATCATCGGCGCGGCGTTCGGCGCAATCGTTAATTCGCTGGTGCAGGACGTGATCATGCCGATCATCGGCGCGGTCACCGGCGGCCTCGATTTCTCTAATTACTACATCCCGCTCTCCTCCAAGGTGCAGGAGGGCATGCCCTATGCCGAGGCCAAGAAGGTCGGCGCGGTGATCGGCTACGGTCAGTTCCTGACGCTGGCGGTCAACTTCACCATCATCGCCTTCGTGCTGTTCATGGTGATCCGGGCCATGAACGCGCTGAAATCCCGGGAAGAGGCCAAGCCGAAGCCTGAGGCGGAGGTGCCGGCCGACGTGAAGCTACTGGCCGAAATCCGCGATCTCCTAGCGACACGGAAGGCGTGAGCGGCGTTACCTTCCGCTCTCGTCCTGGCGAGGCGTGACGCCGAACGCGTCGAGGATCCGGTCGAGCGCCTGTTCCACCGCCTCCGTGCCTTCCTCGTGCGTCTTCAGTCGTGTTTCGAGCCGGCGGATCTGCGGCTCGAACTTCTCCGGAACGGTCGGCTCATCGCCGAGGAAGCGCGGTTCGGGCGCGGCCTCGGTGAGGACGCCGCGCAACTCATGACCAAGATGGTCGCGTACTGATTCCGGCAGCGGCGGGCTGTCGGAAAGATTTTCGGACGTCGTCTCGGGGCCGCTCATCACCAGTCCTGATCTGCTGAAGCATCGTCTCGCACGGATAAACGATCGAAGACATAGACCGTTGCGTCCGGCCAAGCCGCTTGGTGCCGGCTTATGGTTAGGTGCACGGTTCGGCTGGTCTGCAAGATCGGGGCGGCAAGCTCGAGGTGAGGCATCGGAGGTGCAGGGCGAGGCGAAAAGAAACGGCCCCGGCGCACGGAGTGCCGGGGCCGGTTGGTGCCGCCCTCGTCGGGCGGCCCGGGAAGCGGGTGCTTAGTCGAGCACTTCGATGATCCGGTGACGGCCGTCGACCAGCACCGGGCGGTCGTTAACGACCGTGTAACGGGTGCCGCGGGTCACGTTGTACTCGTTCGGGACGTCGTAATAGGTCACACCGGAAGACGGCAGAGTGGAGCCGACGACGACGCGACCATCGTAGTCGTAGGAGCGGACGTTGCGCTCGCGAACGTACGAGCGGAAGCGCGGACGATCCTCGACGCCGAGAATGCCGCCGATCGTGCCGGTGGCCGCACCAACCGCGCCGCCGACGATGCCGCCGATCGGTCCGGCCGCATCCGCGCCTTCCTGGGCGCCGCGCTCGGCACCGCGCAGGGTGCCCTGAGCCTGGGCGGCCATGGGCAGAGCGAAGACGATGGCCGAGGCCGCGAGAAGGGTCTTGATCTTCATTCGAGCAACTCCGTCGTTGTGACATCCGCTGCGATCGAGACGCAGCGAAGCATGGCCCGGTAACGCCCGAGCCTCGAATTCGGATGCATGGAAAATCGAGAAAGGCCGAGATTGCGCGAAATGGCCTGAATCGTAGGCAGAGCTTCTCGAAAGCTGCCGCGAGGCGAGGCGTCTGCTTTCCGGGGATCAGCCGGGTGAGCGTTCGGACAGGAACCGTTCCATCCGCTCGAGGGCGCGGGCGATGTTCTCGGCGGAGTTGGCGTAGGAGAGGCGCAGATACCCTTCTCCATGCACGCCGAAATCCGGCCCGCCGATCACCGCGACGCCCACCTCGTCGAGGAGGGCGGTCGCGAGCGACTTGGCCTTCCAGCCGGTGCGGCTGACGTTCGGGAAGGCATAGAACGCGCCCTTCGGCGTGATGCAGGACACGTTGGGCAGGCGGTTCAGGCCGTCGACGACGAGGCGCCGCCGGCGGTCGAACGCGGCAACCATCGCGGCGACGCAGTCCTGCGGACCGTCGAGGGCGGCGATGCCCGCCCATTGCGCGGCAGCGTTGACGCAGGAGAAGGAGTTCACCGCGAGCTTTCGCGCGGCGTCGTAGAGCGGCTTCGGCCAGACCGACCAGCCGAGCCGCCAGCCCGTCATCGCGTAGGATTTCGAGGCGCCGTCGAGATAGATCAGCCGGTCGCGGATCTCGGGATAGGCGAGCAGGGACACGTGCGTCTGCCCGTCATAGGTCATGCTGCCGTAGATCTCGTCGGAGAGGACGGCGAGGTCGGGATGGGCTGCGAGCCCCGCTACCAGGGCATCGACCTCGGCCTTCGGCGTGACGCCGCCGGTCGGGTTGGCCGGTGAGTTCACGATCAGCAGGCGCGTGCGCTCCGTGATCAGTGTGAGCGTCTCTTCCGCCGAGAAGGCGAAGCCGTTGGCCTCGCGGATCGGCACCGGAACCGGGGTCGCACCGGTGAACTCGATCATCGAGCGATAGATCGGAAAGCCGGGATCGGGATAGAGGATCTCAGCTCCGGGCTCACCGAACATCAAGATCGCCATGAACATGGTGACCTTGCCGCCCGGCACGATCATCACAGCCTCGGGCGAGACCTCGACGCCGTGGCGGCGATGGATGTCCCGCGCCACTGCCTCGCGCAGCGGCGGGAGGCCGACGGCCGGCGTGTAGCCGTGATGGCCGTCGCGCAAGGCCCTGATGCCCGCCTCGACGATATGAGGCGGCGTCGGGAAGTCCGGCTGGCCGATACCGAGATTGACGATGTCGCGGCCCTGCGCCGCGAGGGCGCCGGCGCGGGCCAGCACCGCGAAGGCGTTTTCCTCGCCGATCCGGCCGAAGGAAGGCACGATACGCAGCATGGCTTCCTTCTCCGTCCGGCGCCGGCCGGCGCCGCGTCTCAGCCGTTCGTGCGAGCGGCGAGACGGCTGGCGGCGAACGAGATCGCCCCACCGACGACGAACAGGATCGCGAACGTCTTGACCGCCGCGTAGAACAGGGCCGGCTCGATCCCCGTATCCGTGAAGAGCACGGCGCAGACGGCCGCGATCGGGATGAGCAGCACGATGGAAAGCGGCACCAGCGGGTTCATTCGACGTCACTCGCGTTGGTTGGGGGACCGCGATGCGGCCCGAAGAATAATGCGAAGCGGTCTTAGCATCGCCGTTCCTCCGGAGGAAACTCCCGCGCTTCAGAATCTCTGGGCAATCGCTTGGCCGCGCATGACCCGAGATTCGGTCGGCGCGAGCGCCTTCGAGCGACGGCCCCGATCGGCATCGCGCGGCGGTCCGAAGGCGCGGGCCACCCGAGAACGCCGGTCAGGCCGGGATGCGCACCGTCGCCCGCAGGCCGCCCAGCGGGCTGTCGTGCAGTGCGACGTCGCCGCCATGGGCGCGGGCGATGTCGCGGGCGATGGCGAGCCCGAGGCCGGAGCCGCCGGCATCCTGGCGCGCGTCGTCGAGCCGGACGAACGGCTTGAACACCTCCTCGCGGCTCTCCACCGGAATGCCGGGCCCGTCGTCGTCGATGGCGACGAGGAAGGCGCGGTGCTCGCGCTTGCCCGAGATCGCCACGGTGTCGGCGTAGCGCGCGGCGTTGGCGGCGAGGTTGAACAGGCAGCGGCGCATCGCGTCCGACCGCACGGTCACGAGGGGGCTGCCCTCGATCTCGACCGCCTCGACATGGGCGCCGAGCCGCTCGACGTCGCTGCGAAGATCCTCCAGCAGGATCCGCATGTCGGTCTCGGCGGCGGTCTCGGCGGAATCGCCGCGGGCGAAGGCGAGATAGCCCTCCAGCATCCGGCTCATCTCGTCGACGTCCCGCTGGAGATCCTCGACCTCCGGCGTCTGCTCCACCAGGGCGAGGGACAGCTTGAAGCGGGTGATGATGGTGCGCAGGTCGTGGCTCACGCCGTTGAGCATCGTCGTGCGCTGCTCCATGGCGCGCTCGATGCGCCGCTTCATCTCGATGAAAGCGTGGCCCGCCTGCCGGACCTCGCGGGCGCCGCGGGGCTTGAACTCGATCTCGCGCCCCTTGCCGAACCCCTCCGCCACCGCCGACAGCCGCAGGATCGGCTTGATCTGGTTGCGCAGGAACAGGATCGCCACGCCGAGCAGCACCAGCGAGGAGCCGGTCATCCAGAGCAGGAAGATGTGCGAGTTCGAGGCGTAGGCCTGGTTTCGCCGGGCCGTGACCCGCATCACGCCTTCCGGGATCGCCACGCGGATCTCGATGAGATTCGAGCGGCCGACCGTGTCGATCCAGAACGGGCGCCGGATCTGGCGGCGGATCTCCTCCGAGAGCACCTCGTCGAGGATCGAGAAGAACGGACGCGGCCCCGGGCTCGGCAGCTTGGCGCCTTTCAGGATGTCGATGTCGAGGTTCAGCCGCTCGCCGGCAATGCGCGAGAGCGTCTCGGCGTTCTTGTCCTGCGGGTAGGACTCGTAGATGTCCATCAGCGCAGCGATGTCTGCGGTGACCGCCGCCGAGAGCCGGCGGGTCACGAGCTGCCAGTGCCGCTCCATGAAGGTGTAGGCGATCACCGACTGCAGCAGCACCATCGGTGCGATGATGATGATCAGCGAGCGGGCGTAGAGGCCTTTCGGCAGGGCGTCGCCGATGGATCGGCTGATGCGCCGCCACCCCTTCCGAATCCGGCCGAAGGCGGCGGGGAGAGCGCCGGCCCGACGGGGCTTGGTCCGGGATTCGCCCGATGAGAGGCCGGCGGGGGCCGCCATGGGATCCTCAGTCGATGGCGAGGCGGTAGCCGACGCCGCGAACGGTGTGCAGGAAGCTCGGATTGGCCGGATCCGGCTCGATCTTACGGCGCAGACGGTTGATTTGCACGTCGATGGTGCGCTCGGCCGCCAAGCCGCCATTGCCCGCGAGCGTTTCGCGTTCGACATTGCCGCCGCGCGCCTGCGCCAGGATAGTCAGGATCTCGCGCTCGCGCTCGGTGATCTTCACCGGCTCGTTCTCGCGCCGCAGCTCGCCGCGGTCGGCGCGGAACGTGAAGGGGCCGAAGCCGACCGAGGCGTCGCCCGAAGCGCGTGCCTCCGGGGCGGCGTGGCGGCGGATGATGTTGTTGAGCCGCAGGATCAGCTCGCGCGGCTCGAAGGGCTTGGGCAGGTAGTCGTCGGCACCGATCTCCAGGCCGGTCACCCGGTCGTTGGGGTTGGAGCGGGCTGTCAGCATCAGGATCGGCACCCGCGAGGTCTCGCGCACCGAGCGGGCATAGTCGAAGCCGCTCTCGCCGGGCATCATCACGTCGAGCACGAGGGCGTCGAATACGAAGCACTGCCCGCGCAGGCGCGCCTCGGCCGCGTTCGCCGCCGCCGTCACGCGAAATCCCTGCTCGGAGAGGAAGCGGGACAACAGTTCGCGCACCCGCCGGTCGTCATCGACGAGCAGGATGTGCGGTGCGTGGTCTGGAAGCTCGGGGCGCGCCTTGAGCGCGGTCTCGGCCGACATCAGGCGCGCACCGTGGCGCGGCGCGCCATCAGCCGGCGGATCGCGGCGCGCTCCGCCGGTTCGATCATCGCCAGCAGGAAATCCTGCGCGGAGGCCGCGCGGGCGCCGCGCCCGCCTTCCGCCTCGTCCTCCTCGGCCGGCGCGTCGAGCGCCCGCACGATCCGGCGAACCTGGACGCGGGTGAGGTCGGCCGTCAGCGTCCGGCCGGGCGGGGTGCAGAACAGGAGCCGCTGGCGCCGGTCGCTCGTGCCGGTCTGCTGCTCGATGTAGCCCTGATCGATCAAGTCCTTCAGCACCCGGTTGAGACTCTGCTTCGTGATGCGAAGGATATCGAGGAGTTCGGCGATGGTGAGGCCAGGGTAGCGATCGACGAAGTGCAGCACGCGGTGATGCGCGCGGCCGAAGCCGTACTGCGCCAGAATCCGATCCGGGTCGCCGACGAAATCGCGATAGGCGAAGAACAGAAGCTCGATCAGGTCGTCGCTGTCGCCGCCCGTCGCGGGACCGCCCGGAAGCGAAGCCTCGCCGGAAGCCTGTACCGCTGTATCGGCATCGGGCGTCATCACACGGTTCACGTCGCGAATACCTCGGTCTTCGGCGGATCGCAGGGCCTCGGCGGTCCCGGAAGATAAGTCAGTGTTGTTGACATATCTCAGCCCCGTTGCTACCCGTCAACCCTGCCGGTACAGCTGCCCGCTGCATCGTTCTGCGTCCGCGCGCCGGCTCCTGCCCCACCCTGCGACCCCGTGCTTCGCCGAGGCCGCGCAGAGGAACTTCGAGAAATGTCCGTGATTCCCTTCGATGAGCGCGAAGGCACGATCTGGTACGATGGCGTCATGGTGCCGTGGCGCGAGGCGAAGATCCACGTGCTCAGCCACGGCCTCCACTACGGATCGTCGGTGTTCGAGGGCGAGCGGGCCTATGGCGGCCGGATCTTCAAGAGCCGCGAGCATTCCGAGCGCCTGCGCCGCTCGGCCCAGCTCCTCGATTTCGAGATCCCCTACTCGGTCGATCAGATCGAGGCGGCCAAGGCTCAGGTGCTGGCCACCAGCGGCCTGCAGGACGCCTATTTGCGTCCCGTGGCGTGGCGTGGCTCGGAGATGATGGGTGTTGCGGCCCAGAAGAACACCATCCACCTGGCGATCGCCGCCTGGGAATGGCCGAGCTACTTCGACCCGGCGACCAAGATGAAGGGCATCCGCCTCGACATCGCCGATTACCGCCGCCCCGACCCGCGCACGGCGCCCTCCACCTCGAAGGCGGCCGGTCTCTACATGATCTGCACGATCTCTAAGCACCGGGCCGAGAACAAGGGCTATGCCGACGCCTTGATGCTCGACTGGGAGGACAACGTCGCCGAATGCACCGGCGCCAACGTCTTCTTCATCGTCGACGGCGTGATCCACACGCCCCAGGCCGACCGCTTCCTCAACGGCATTACCCGCCAGACCGTGATCGAGCTGGCCAAGCGGCGCGGGATCGAGGTCGTCGAGCGGCGCATCCGCCCCGAGGAGATGACGGGCTTCTCCGAGTGCTTCATCACCGGCTCCGCCGCCGAGGTGACGCCGGTCTCCGAGATCGGTCCTTACCGCTTCACGCCCGGCGCCCTGACCAAGACGCTGATGGACGACTACCTCGACGAGGTGCAGCCGCGAGCCGTTGCGGCCTAAGGATCGCGCGAGGTTCCGAGCCCGTCGAGGCGCTCGGAACCTCGCGGCCGGGCCCGCGTTCATGAGAACAATTCATGAACGAGATGGGTATGCCGATGACTGGCAAGACGACCAAGGACCAAGCTGCGGCCGAGAATCCGAAATCCGATCCGACCGACGAGTCGAACCGGATCAAGGACCCGGACGAGTGGACGACCGGCTCCGAGCCGATGACGGGAGCGCAGGCCTCCTACCTGAAGACGCTGTCCGAGCAGGCTAAGGCGCCGGACGCCTACGAGGCCGATCTCGACAAGGCGGAGGCGTCGAAGCGCATCGACGCCCTGCGCAAGGAGACCGGCAAGGACTGAGCGTTCGAACGTCAGCGCGAAGCTCGGACGGCGTCGGCGGGACCCGGCACCGTCCGAGCGAGGGCGGGCCGTCCTGGCGGTCGCCTGATCGATTCGGCGCGAAGGCGTCGCAAGACGTCGTTCGGATGTTCTCGCCTCTCGCCGGATGGATGGTGTTCCGGCATCGGGGATCTGCGAGTTAGGGCCGCTTTTCTGGAAAGCCCTTAAGCTCGCTGCAAGTTTCGGTCGATAGCTTGGCGCGACAGCAATTGGTCCGGAATATTCGCCGTGTCTCTCTTCTCCGCCGGACCGATTGCGCGCTACCTCACTCCGTTGCTCGGCGTCTCCCGGCGGTTCTCACGGCATAACGATGGTGCGACCACGATCGAGTACGGCCTGATCTGCGTCTTCATCGGGCTCGCGGTTTTGGCGGGCATGCAGGTTTTCGGAAGTACGTTGATGCAAGCGTATCCGAAAATCGTGAGCTTCCCCTCGATACAATAAGTCCTCGCAAGGGACGTTCCGAACTGTCTTTTATTGCTCCCGCGGCGTGGTCGCGGGCCGAACCGCGGGGCGCGCGCAAACGCTCGTGCCTCGGCGGCAAGCCGGGGATGATCAGCTCTGGAATGATCAGCTCTTGCCGCCCGGTTTGCGTCTCGACGGAGACGTCCCTTCCTTGCCGAGTGGTGCGGCCCCCGGAGACGCGGCGCCTTCCGCGCCCGGCCGGTCGACCTCGGGTTTCGGCTGGTTCCAGAACGCTTCGAACACCTCCCTCATCGCCTTGACGTTCTGCTCCTGAACCTCGGCACCGGTCTGGAGCATCTGCTGGATCACCTCCATCGAGGCCTTCGTCGCGTCGGGCAGCGGCGCGGCCTCCGGCTTCCGGGAGGTCGCGCGCCGCTCGGGCGGCGGGGCCGAGGACGTTGCGCCGGGCGTCATCTGCGCGGCGGCGGCACTGAGCCCGTTGAACCAGTCCGTCCACAGCGTGCCGACCGGATAGGGGGAGGGTGGGGGGTCGGCCGCCGGAGCCGGGGCGGGTGCGTTGAGGAGCAGGTGGACGACGCCGGCCACGATCATGCCGGCCATGATCGGCAACATCTGGCGGAGCGCCTGGGCACCGACGCCGCTCGCCGCCGAGGCTTGCTGGATCACCGCCTGCGCGATCATCGGCGAACCGAACAGTCCTGCCAGCATGTCCGCGCCGGGCTGCTGTTGCGCCCGTCCCGGCTGTGCGAGGCCGAACAGGCGCCCGAACCCCATCGGATCGGCCCCGGCATTGCGCTGGATCCCCATGGACAGGGCCGGCAACAGGGCCTCCATGGCGCGCCGCGTCTGCTCCGGCGACAGACCGAATTGTTGCCCGAAGGCCTGCACGCTCGCGTCGCCCTGGCTCTGGAGGATGTCGAACATCGTGTACATGGCCGGGCGCCTCGCGGGAGCAGCAACGGTCCGGATGCCGAACGTCTCCGGGCCCTGTCACGATCGCGCCGTGACAACGAGCGCATGACGCGGGCCCATCCTCGATCCGGCCGGGCGTCGGTGATGGCCGTCGACACCCGTGCCCGGAGGCTCGCCGGAACGGCCTCGGCGTCGAGTGTGTCGCAACCGGGCGGGGCTGACCAGCGCTAAGCCGGATTCCGCGCCGATTTCCCTAGGGATAGCGGCGATTCGGCGCCGGAATCGTCACAGCGACATTCCGCTGGAAGGCGCCGCCTGCACCGCCTCGTCGGCCGCGGGCGGATCGAGAACGGGGCCCGCCTCGCTGCTCACACCCCGCTCAAGCCGGCCAACGGTTCGGAAGGCGAGGGCGAGACCCGCCACCCCGAAGGCGATCGAACCGATGCCCGTGCCGGCGATCACGCCTTCCGGTCCGTACCACGCCGCCCCGACCAGGGCGGGTGGGACCGTGCCCAGCGTGGCCCGGCCCCAGTTCAGAAAGGTGGAGATGAAGGGAAAACCGAGATTGTTGAACGAGGCGTTGGCGAGAAACAGGAGCCCGTTGAAGAACCAGACCGGCCCGCTCACCAGACAGAAGAAACCGAACAGTTCGGCCGCCACGCCCTTCAGTTCGAAGGCGCCGGCCAGCGGCGACCGCGCCACGGCAAGAAGAAGCCAGACGACCACCACGTAGAGGGCGGTGACTCCCGCGCCGGCCCGCAGCACGCCCCGCATCCGGTCGAAGCGACCCGCGCCCCAGTTCTGGCCCAGGATCGGGCCGATCGAGCCCGACATCGCGAACAGCCCGCAGAAGGCGACGGGCGCGAGGCGCTCGATGACGACATTGCCGGCGATGGCCGGCGGCCCGAAGCCGGACAGGGCATGCGCGACGAAGGCGCTGGCGACGGACGGGGCCAGGTTCGTGAGCACCGCCGGCCCTGCGATGCGAGTCACCAGCGGAAGGTCGCCGAGGATCGCGTGAAGGCGCGGCGCCTCGAGCAGCCGGTAGCGGCGGACGCCGGCCCAGCCGACGGCCACGAAGGTCACCCGCGCCACGCAGACGGCCAGCGCGGCGCCGTCGACGCCGAGACCGAAGCCGAAGATCAGGAGGGGATCGACGAAGACGGTGACGACGGCCCCACCGAGGGTCACATACATCGCCTCCCGCGCCGCCCCGACCGCACGCAGGAGCCCGGTAAACAGCATGCCCGGCCCGAGCAGCAGGTTCGACGGCAGGCTGATCCACAGGTAGCGCTTGGCGACGTCGAGGGTATGTCCCTCCGCGCCGATCGCCGAGAGCAGCGGATCGAGCACGGCGAGAAGGAAGGCGGCGAGGAGCCCGGATGCGATCAGGCAGTGGATGGTAACCGAAGTCGCGATCCGCCGCGCCCCGGAGGGATCATTCGCGCCGATCGCCCGCGAGACCAGGGCGCCGGCCGCGATCATCAGGCCGATATTGATGGCGATGGCGAAGAACTGGACGATCGAGGCGAAACCCACGGCGGCGGTCAGCGCCGGATCGCCGAGCTTGGAGACGTAGAACAGCGACAGGAGATCGACGGCGAAGATCGCCATCAGGCCGACGGAGCCGGTCGCGCTCATCACCACGACGTGGCGCAGGATCGAGCCCGAGACGAAGCGCGCCCCGCCCTCGTCCGGCCTCGACTCCGGCACCGGAGCTTCGCCCGCCTCAGGCATTCGGCTCGGCATCCTCGGGTTCCAGCGCGCGGGCAGCGGATTCGTGCGGCTGCGGTTCGATCAGCCCACGGGTCTCGGCGCTGAGCGCCCGCGACGGGCTTTTCGGCGCGGTGAGCGGCTCGGGCCGCAATTCCGGCGTGCCACGCAGCCAGCCCGAGCCGTCGGGCATCGCGCCGGCCTGCTGGAGCACGAGGCGGGCGACGTCGCGCTTGCGCACGTCCTCGACGCGGCGTGCGGCCGCTTCCGCCGACAGCCCCAAACTCTCGAGAGTGGCGCGGCCGAAGCCGAGGGCGGATTCCACGGTCTCGCGAAGCTGGAAATCGACGTCGCGGTTCATCAGCTCGATCGCGTGCGTGCGGTCGTAGGCCCGCACGTAGGTGCGTACGTTCGGAAATTCCTCGTGGACGATATCGACGATCTTCAGCGCCGCCGGCGCATCGTCGATGCAGACGCAGATCAGTTCCGCCTTGGCGAGGCCGGAGGCGCGCAGAACGTCGAGCCGGGTGCCGTCGCCGTAATAGATGCGGAAGCCGAAGCTTGTGGCGTTGCGGATCTGCTCGACGTCCTTGTCGATGACGGTGATGTTGATGCCCTCCGCCAGCAGCACCTGCGCCAGGATCTGTCCAAAGCGGCCGAAGCCCACCACCAGCACGCGGGTGTCGCCGGATTCCTGCGCCTCGCCGACATCGGAGGGCGGCTCGGCCTCCTTCGGGCGGCGGGCGATCAGCGCGTCGAGTCCCTTCGCGGCGATGGGTCCGACCAGCATGGTCAGGGCGGCGAGCGCGACGCAGAAGCGGGTCACGTCCGAGCCGAGGATACGCAGGTCGCCCGCCGCCGGCAGGATGACGAAGGCGAACTCGCCGGCCGGTGCCAGCACCGCCGCGCCGCGCAGGGCGTCGAGCCAGGGCGAGCCGAACAGGCGGAACAGCCCGGCCACGAGCGCGATCTTGACCGCGATCGCCGCCATGGTCGCCGCGAGAAGCGCCAGCCAATGATGCGTGAGCAGACCGCCGTCGATCGACATGCCGACGCTCATGAAGAACAGGCCGAGCAGCATGCCGCGGAACGGCTCGATGTCGGCTTCGAGCTGGTGGCGGAAGTTCGACTCGGCGAGCATCACGCCCGCGAGGAAGGCGCCCATCGCCATGGAGAGACCGGCCTTCTCCATCACCAGTGCCGTCCCGAGTACGACGAGGAGGGCGGCCGCCGTCATCACCTCGCGTCCGCCGGCGGCGGCGAGCAGGCGGAAGAACGGGTTGAGGCCGTAGCGCCCGACGAGCACGACGCCGGTGACCGCGATCGCCGCGCGGCCGGTGGAGCGCAGGCCCTCGTCGAGCCAGCCGTCCTTCGGCGTGGCCCCGGCCGAGGCCAGCAGCGGCAGCAGCGCCAGGATCGCCACCACCGAAATATCCTGGAACAGCAGCACGGCGAAGGAGCGCCCGCCATAGGGCGAGCCGAGATCGCCGCGCTCCTCCAGCAACTGGAGCGCAACGGCCGTGGCCGAGAGCGCGATGGCGATGCCGACGACGCTCGCCGCCGCCGGCGTCAGGCCGTAGATGAGGGCTGCTCCCGCGATGACGAGCGAGCAGAGGGCCAACTGGGCGGCGCCGAGCCCGAAGATGTCGCGCCGCATCGAGACGAGCCGCGAGATCTCGAGTTCGAGCCCGACGATGAAGAGCAGGAGGACCACGCCGATCTCGGCGACGCTCGCCGCCGTCTCGGGCTCGGCGATCAGCGAGAAGCCCGCCGGGCCGATCACCACGCCCGCGACGAGGTAGCCCAGCACCGCGCTCTGGCCGAGCAGGCGCACGAGCGGAACGCTGATCACCGCCGCCGACAGGAAGGTCAGCACGGGCGGCAGGAAGCTGGCATGGTCCGTGGCGCTCGCCATGAAAGCCTGGTGCCTCGCTTAATCCGGATGGGAGAAGGGCTTCCCCTTATCCCGCTGGCCCCGCCTTCGCGAGGGTGATTCGCGTGTCGTTCGTCACATGCGCGGCCCCGCCGTCTCGGCCGGCGCCACGGGCACCGTTGCCACAGGAGTGAGGATGCAGGTCCCCCGGGCGGATGGCGGGGGTCACGGATCGCGGTGGGTGTGCTATGTAAAAGCGACGGATGGGCGCAAGCCTGTCGCGGCTTTCGGGCTGGCCGCTGTTGACAGACCCGGCCACCCCTCTCCACATCCGCCGGATCATGAGCGCTGACACCATCAACCTCACCGCTGACCCGAACCGGGTCCCGCAGCCGGCCGTGACGGGCGACAAGCCGCCCCTCGAGATCCTGCTCTGCGCCCCCCGTGGCTTCTGCGCGGGCGTGGTGCGCGCCATCGACGTGGTCGAGCGGGCGCTCGCGATCTACGGCGCGCCGGTCTACGTCCGCCACGAGATCGTCCACAACAAGTACGTGGTCGAGACGCTGAAGCGGAAGGGCGCCGTGTTCGTGCGCGAGCTCGACGAGGTGCCTGATAGCGGCGCGCCCGTCATCTTCTCCGCCCACGGCGTCGCCAAGACGGTGCCGCAGAACGCCGATGCGCGCGGCCTTACCACCATCGACGCCACCTGCCCGCTTGTGACCAAGGTGCACCGCGAGGCCGAGATTCACCACAAGCGCGGGCGCCACGTTCTGCTCGTCGGCCATTCCGGCCATCCGGAGGTCGTCGGCACCATGGGGCAGCTGCCCAAGGGCTCGATCACTCTGGTCGAGGACATCGAGCAGATCGACGCGCTCAACCCGCCCTCCGATCAGGCGCTGGCCTGGGTGACGCAGACGACCCTGTCGATCGACGACACCAAGCACATCGTCGAGGCGCTCAAGGCCAAGTTCCCGGCGATCCACGGCCCTCACAAGGACGACATCTGCTACGCCACCACCAACCGCCAGGAAGCGGTCAAGGAGGTCGCGCCGCGGGTGGATGCGCTGATCGTGGTCGGCTCTTCCAATTCCTCGAACTCGCAGCGCCTGCGCGAGGTCGCGGAGCGCGCCGGCTGCCCGATCACCCGACTCGTCCTGCGGGCGGAAGAGATCGATTGGGACGCCTTCAAGGATGTGCGCCGCCTCGGCCTCACCGCCGGCGCCTCGGCGCCGGAAGTTCTGGTGGAGGAGATCATCGACGCCTTCGCCGCGCGCTTCGACGTGACGGTGGATCAGGTCTCGGTGACCGTCGAGGACATGTCCTTTCCGCTGCCGCGTGAGCTGCGCAGCGAGGCCGCCGAGTAGGGCGAGACCATCGCCGGTCCCGGCCGGCCGAACGACATCCAGGGGCGCCCACGGCGCCCCTTTCTCTTGCGTGAACCCGGCAGCGGCACCCGTGGCGGTCTATACCGACGTATCCGACGAGGCGCTGCGCGCCTTCCTCACAGAGTACGAGCTCGGCGAGTTGCTCTCCTGCAAGGGCATCGCGGAAGGTGTCGAGAACTCGAACTTCTTCCTGCACACGAGCACGGGCAACTACATCCTCACCCTCTACGAGAAGCGGGTGAGCGAGGCGGACCTGCCGTTCTTCATCAACCTCATGGGTCATCTGGCGCGGGCCGGCCTCGCCTGCCCGCAGCCGGTGCGCAACCGCGCCGGCACCGCTCTCGGGCGCCTCTGTGGCCGGCCGGCGGCGATCGTCACCTTCCTCGAAGGCGTTTCCTTGAGCCGCCCGAATGCGGAGCATTGCCGGGCGCTCGGCGCCGCCCTCGCCGGGCTTCATGCGGCGGGCCGCGACTTTCCCATGGTGCGCGAGAACAACCTGTCGGTGGGAGCGTGGCGCCCCCTCTTCGCGCAGGCCGAGGCGCAGGCGGATACGGTGGCCCCCGGGCTCGCCGCTCGCACCCGCGCCGATCTCGATTTCCTGGAGACGTCCTGGCCGAAGGGCCTGCCGGGCGGCGTCATCCACGCCGACCTTTTCACCGACAATGTATTCTTCATCGGCGACGCGGTGTCGGGCCTGATCGATTTCTACTTCGCCTGCACCGACGCCTTCGCCTACGATCTGGCGATCAGCCTCAACGCGTGGTGTTTCGACGCCGACGGCACCTTCCACCGCGACAAGGCGGGCGCGATGCTCGCGGGCTACGACGCGGTCCGGACGCTGGAGCCCGCCGAGATCGCCGCGTTGCCGGTGTTGGCGCGCGGTGCGGCCATGCGCTTCATGCTGACCCGCCTCGTGGACTGGCTCAATGTCCCGCCGGGCGCCCTGGTGCAGCCGAAGGATCCGCTGGAATACGACCGCCGGCTCGCCTTCCACCGCACCGCCGCGGATGCGCGGGATTACGGCTGGGAAAGATAGTGGGTTCGAACCCTCCCCCGGCGGGGGAGGGCTCAGGCTGGAAGGGTCAGAGCACCTTCAGCAGGGCTTCGGCACCCGAGACCTCGGCCTTGGACGGCGTGTCCTCGACGTTGAGGATCCGCACCACGCCGTCATCCACCAGCATCGCGTAGCGCTGGGAGCGCGGTCCGAGGCCGAAGCCGGAGCCGTCCATCTCCAGGCCGATCGCCTTGGCGAACTCGGCATTGCCGTCGGCCAGGAACTCGATGCCCTCGGCGCCGCTCTGCTGCTGCCACGCGTTGAGCACGAAGATGTCATTGACCGAGGTCACGGCGATCGCGTCGACGCCGCGGGCCAGGATCTCCTCGCGCTTGGCGACGAAGCCCGGCAGGTGGTTGCGGTGGCAGGCCGGTGTGAAGGCGCCCGGCACGCCGACCAGCACGACGCGACGCCCCTTGAACACGTCGTCGGTCGTCTTGGCCTGCGGACCCTCCGGCCCGCTCACCCGAAAGGTGGCCTGGGGCAGGTGATCGCCAACCTGAATCGTCATCCGCGCACTCCTGGAAAAAGCCATGAACCGTTAGACGCGGTTCGGGCACCTGTCGAGGCACCGGCATCCCGCCCGCGCGTTTGGCTTATGGATCAATGACGACGGCCGCATTAGCATAGCCCGATGCAGACACCCGACCCCGCGCTCAAAGACCCGGCCTATCTCGATGGCCAGTTCCTCGTGGCCATGCCGGGGATCGGCGACGAGCGCTTCGCGCGCTCGGTGATTTATCTCTGTGCCCACTCGGCGGACGGGGCGATGGGTATCATCGTCAACAAGCCGGTGGCGGATCTCAGCATGCCGGATCTTCTGATCCAGCTCGATATCGCCAGCGAGGCGGATGCGATCCGCCTGCGCGAGCGGGTCGGCCACATGCCGGTGCTGATGGGCGGGCCGGTCGATGCCAAGCGCGGCTTCGTCCTGCACACCGCCGACTTCCACATCGACCAGTCGACCCTGCAGATCGACGAGGGCGTGTGCCTGACGGCGACGGTCGAGATCCTGCGCGCCATCGCTGACGGGCGCGGTCCCTCGAACGCGGTGCTGGCGCTCGGCTATGCCGGCTGGCAGGCGGGCCAGCTCGAGAACGAGATCCTGGCCAATGGCTGGTTGACCTGCCCGGCCGATCCGGAGCTGATCTTCGATCCCGGGCTCGGCACCAAGTACGATCAGGTTCTCAGGGCGATCGGCATCGACCCTGCCATGCTCTCGGCGGAAGCCGGGCGGGCCTGACGCGAGGGCCGGGCCTCCACCCGGCGGATGCGAGCGGTCTCAGACCCGCCCGTGAACGAGGTCGTGCATGAAGCCGAGCTTTCGTACCACCGGAGGCGCGAGCACGAACGGGTAGAGGTCGCCCTCGCCCATGGCCCGGCTGACGCTGTTCATCGCAAAGACGAAGGGCAGCCAAGCATCGATGATCTGCTCGATCGTATCGGCGCGGTAGGGGTCGAAATCGACGCGTGCGGCGAGCTCCCCCCCGATATCGGCCTTGGGCGCGACCTGCATCCCGAAGGCGCTCGCCATTTCCAGCGTATCGACGATGTGCAGGTAATGCGCCCAGGTCTCGGCGAAATCCTCCCAGGGGTGGGTGGTAGCGTAGGCGGAGACGAAGGTTTCCTGCCAGTTCGGCGGCGGGCCCTGATCGTAGTGGCGCTGCAAGGCCGCACCGTAATCCTGCGAATCGTCGCCGAACACCGCCCGGCAGGCTGACAGCTTGCCGGCATCGCGCACGAGGATGTCCCAGTAATGGTGGCCGACCTCGTGGCGGAAATGGCCGAGCAGCGTGCGGTAGGGCTCGCCCATGGACGTGCGGCGCTTCTCGCGCTCGGCCGGATCGGCCTCGACTAGGGCGATGGTGATGATCCCGTTCTCATGGCCGGTCATCACCTTCGGACCGCTCGCATCCGGCGGATCGGCCAGGAAGTTGAAGATCAGGCCGTGCTCGGGATCCTCGGCACGGGTCTTCAGCGGCAGGTTCCAGCGCAGCAGGGTGTAGAACAGCCGGTGCTTGGCGTGTTCCATCTCGCGCCAGCGCTCCAGGTTCAGCGGGTCGCTTACATCCGGGACGATGCCGTTGTGGCGGCAGGCGAGACAGAAGGCGTCGGTCGTGCCTGGAGGCACCATCCAGTTGCAGGTGTCGTGCGCGGCGTTGGTGCAGAGGAAGCTTGGCCGGTCAGGCGCCGCGAGCGGCGTCCAGGCATTGTTGTCGCCGGCGGGCTCGAGGGCAGAAATCCGACCGAGTTGCGGCAGGTAGGCGAGGCGGTGACCGCAACGCCCGCAGACGCGATTCTCGAAGTACAGGACGTTGTCGCAGGATTGGCAGCGGAAGAGTTTCATCGGCTCACGGGGACGTTGACGCCCGTTCCACGATCCGGGTCGAGCCCGGTCGGCGAGCGGGTCGCACCGGGCTCAAGGCCCGGAGGCGGCGGGGGTTTGCGGGCAACCAAGCCGCGAACCCGCTCACCGTTCCGTGATCGTCACTGAATTTGTTCGACCGCCGTCCGCGCGAGCGGCAAAGTCGTCAGGCCGCCGCGAGCGCTTCGGTAATGGCCGCGAGCGCGGCATCCGCACCGGCACCGTTCGGGCCACCGGCCTGAGCCATGTCCCGGCGTCCGCCACCGCCCTTGCCGCCGAGATGTCCGGCGCCGGCGCGCACGAGGTTGACCGCGTCGTAGCGGCCGGTGAGATCCTCGGTCACGCCGACGACAAGACCGGCCTTGCCGTCGGCGGAGACGCCGACGATGGCGACGATGCCGGAGCCGAGGCGGCTCTTGCCCTCGTCGGCCAGACCCTTGAGGTCGCGCATCTCGACGCCCTCGACCACCCGGGCCATCAGCTTCACGCCGTTGATCTCGCGCGCCTCGTCGCCGCCGCCGGACGCCCCGCCCATGGCGATCTTTTTCCGCGCGTCGGCCAGTTCCTTCTCCAGTCGGCGGCGCTCCTCGATGAGGGTGGAGAGACGCTCCGGCACGTCCGCGACCGGCGCCTTGAGCAGGCCGGCGAGCTGGCTCAGCGTACGGCTCTCCGCGGCGCGGTGGCGGCGCGCCGCCGTTCCGGTCATCGCCTCGATCCGGCGCACGCCGGCGCCCACCGCGCTCTCGCCGATCACGGTGATCTGGCCGATCTCGCCGAGCTGCGACACATGGGTGCCGCCGCACAGCTCGATCGAGAAGTTCGGCAAGGAGCCTTTGATCTCGCGGCCCTCGACCTCGCGGCCGTCGTCGTCCACGGGCCTGCCCATGGAGACGACGCGGACCTCGTCGCCGTACTTCTCGCCGAACAGCGCGCGGGCGCCCGACTCGATCGCCTCGTCCACCGCCATCAGCTTGGTGACCACCGGCGCGTTCTGCAGCAGCACCGCGTTGGCGATCTCCTCGACGCGGGTCAGCTCCGCCTCATCGATGGGCTTGGGGTGGCTGATGTCGAAGCGCAGGCGCTCGGGCGCGACGAGCGAGCCCTTCTGCGCCACGTGGTCGCCGAGCACCTGACGCAGGGCCTCGTGCAGCAGGTGGGTCGCCGAGTGGTTGGCCCGGATCGCGGCGCGGCGGGCGTGATCGACCTTCAGCTCCACAGCCGCGCCGACGGCGAGCGTGCCCTCCTCGACCGTGACGTGATGCACGAACAGGTCGCCGAGCTTCTTGTCCGTACCGGTCACGCGCGCCTTGAGGCCGGGCCCGGTGATCGTGCCGGTATCGCCGACCTGACCGCCGGACTCCCCGTAGAACGGAGTCTGGTTGACGACGACGAGGCCGCTCTCACCGGCCTTCAGCGCCTCGACCTCGGCGCCCTCACGCAGGAGCGCGCCGACCACGGCTTCGGCGGTCTCGGTCTCGTAGCCTAGGAACTCCGTGGCGCCGGTGCGCTCCTTGATGCCGAACCAGACCGTCTCGGTCGCGGCCTCGCCCGAGCCCTGCCACGCGGCGCGGGCCGCCTGCTTCTGGCGCTGCATCGCCGCGTCGAAGGCCTGCGTGTCGACGCCGATGCCGCGGGCCTTCAGCGCATCCTGCGTCAGGTCGAGGGGGAAGCCGTAGGTGTCGTAGAGGGTGAAGGCGGTCTCGCCCGACAGGTTCTGGCCGGCGCTCAGATCGCGGCTTTCCGCGTCGAGGATGGCAAGCCCCCGCTCCAGGGTCTTGCGGAAGCGGCCTTCCTCCAGCCGCAGGGTCTCGGAGATCAGCGCCTCGCTGCGGGCGAGTTCGGGGAAGGCCTGCCCCATCTCGCGCACCAGGGTGGGGACGAGGCGGTACATCACCGGATCGCGGGCGCCGAGGAGTTCGAGGTGGCGCATGGCCCGGCGCATGATCCGGCGCAGCACGTAGCCGCGGCCCTCGTTCGAGGGCAGCACGCCGTCGGCGATGAGGAACGAGGTCGAGCGCAGGTGGTCGGCGATGACGCGATAGGAGGCGCGGGACGCGGGCTCCGGCGCCCGGGACACCGCGTGGGCCACCGCATCGATCAGGGCCCGGAACAGGTCGGTGTCGTAGTTCGAGTGGACGCCCTGGAGGATCGCGGCCATCCGCTCCAGGCCCATGCCGGTGTCGATCGAGGGCCGGGGCAGGGGGTTGCGCACCCCCGGCTCGACCTGCTCGTACTGCATGAAGACGAGGTTCCAGAATTCGAGGAAGCGGTCGCCGTCCTCGTCCGGGGAGCCGGGCGGGCCGCCGGCGAGCGCCGGGCCCTGGTCGATGAAGATCTCCGAGCAGGGGCCGCAGGGGCCGGTATCGCCCATCTGCCAGAAATTGTCGGAGGTGCCGATGCGGATGATCTTGTCGTCGCCGAACCCGGCGATCTTCTTCCAGAGACCCGCCGCCTCGTCGTCGTCGGCATAGACGGTGACGAGCAGCCGCTCCGGGGTGAGCCCGAACTCCTTGGTGATCAGCGTCCAGGCCAGCTCGATCGCGTCGGCCTTGAAGTAGTCGCCGAAGGAGAAATTGCCGAGCATCTCGAAGAAGGTGTGGTGCCGGGCCGTATAGCCGACATTGTCGAGATCGTTGTGCTTGCCGCCGGCGCGAACGCACTTCTGCGACGAGGTCGCCTTGACGTAGGGACGCTTCTCGACACCGGTGAAGACGTTCTTGAACTGCACCATGCCGGCGTTCGTGAACATCAGCGTCGGGTCGTTCTTGGGCACCAGCGAGGACGAGGGCACCACCGCGTGCCCGGCATCCCGGAAGTAGTCCAGGAAGGTCGATCGGATCTCGTTGACGCCGCTCATCGGATAGGCTCGAAAATCATGTCGCGTCGGGAGCCGGCTGACGGGCAGCGCGGCAGCATTGTTGCGCCCTCATACGGGCCTGAGCTGTGCGAGTCACGTCGGCTCATGATGCGTAGGGTCGGCTCGGGCCGCGAAACCCCCCCGACCTTAATTCGGCGAGGTAGCTGCGCAGCAGGCTCACTCGCCGCGGCCGGAAGCTGGTGCCCGCCGGACCCGCCTCCCGGATGCGGTCCAGCCGGAACATGCGGAATGCCTCGCGCAGGCAGCACCACGCGAGCAGCGTCATCTTGCTGTCGAGATAGACCACGGAGAGCGGCAGGATCGTCCGCTCGGTGATGGCGCCGTCCTTGTCGGCGTAGCGCAGCCGCAGCGCTTCCTCGCGCCAGCAGGCGGTCCGGATCGTCTCCATGTCGGGGATCGCGGGAAAGCGCGGCTCGGCGCGGCGGACCTGCGAGACCGCGTGGAGCAGGTGCTGCTCGGCCCGGTCGGGCAGGGTGGCCGCGACCTTGGCCAGCACCGAGGCCGCAGCCGTCTCCAGGGCCGGATCACCCATATGGCGGACCTCGGCGAGACCGAGCACCAGGGCCTCGATCTCGATCCGGTCGAAGGTCTGGGGCGGGAGCGCCACATCCTCGATCAGTCGGTAGCCGTAGCCCCGCTCGCCCTCGATGCGGGCGCCGGCCGCGCGCAGGCTGTCGATGTCGCGATAGAGCGAGCGCAGAGACACGCCGGTCTCCTCCGCGAGCCGGGCCGCGGTGACCGGCGCGGGCAAGATGCGCATCGCGTGCAGCAGCCGGAAAAGCCGATCGGTCCGCGCCATCGCTCAACTGACGGAAACTGGCAGGTGGCCCTGGCTACACCGTCTCCCGTCACCCCGCCAGCTGGAGGCCACCGATGATCACCCTGTTCCACTCGCCCCGCAGCCGTTCGACCCGAATCGTCGCGCTCCTCAAGGAACTCGACGCCCTGGACGCGGTCGGCATCGAGGTCGTCACCATCCCGCGCATGGACGGATCGGGCGGCCGCGATCCGCGCAACCCTCATCCCGACGGCAAGGTGCCGGTGCTCGACCACGACGGCGTCTTGGTGTGGGAATCGAGTGCAATCATCCAGCACCTCACAGAGCTGTTCCCGGAGGCAGGCTTGGGCATCCCTGTCGGAGACCCGCGGCGCGGGCCCTATCTGAGTTGGTTGGCGTGGTATGCCGGCGTCGTCGAGCCGGTGCTGGTGTTCAAGGCCCTCGGGGTCGAACACCCGGCCCTCGCCGGCACCTTCCGCACCGAGACGGAGATCAAGTCGCGGCTCGCCGACGCCTTGAAGGACAAGCCCTTCCTGCTCGGCGACCGCTTCACCGCCGTCGACCTCCTGCTGCACTCGCCCTATGCGTGGTTCGGCAAGCCGGGTGTGCCTGAGATCGATGCCTGGGTGGATCGCTGCATGGACCGGCCCAGCGCCCGCTTCGCCGCCGAGTTCGACGCCCGCTACGCGGCGGTCTGACCCTCCGCGTTCATCCCAACGAACTAAAGAAAAGGCCCGCCGCGAGCCATCGCGGCGGGCCTTTTCAGTTCCGATGGGTCGAGCGGGGCGCTTACGCCTCGCCCTCGTCCAGATCGTCGGCCGTCGGCTTGGCGTTCTCGAGGATCCGGTCGGCGACCAGTCCCGAATTCTGCCGGATCGAGGCCTCGATCTTGTTGGCGATGTCGGGGTTGTCGCGCAGGAAGCCCTTCGAGTTCTCGCGGCCCTGGCCGAGACGCTGGCTGTCGTAGGAGAACCAAGCGCCCGACTTCTCGACGATGCCGGCCTTGACGCCGAGGTCGATCAACTCGCCGACCTTCGACACGCCCTCGCCGAACATGATGTCGAACTCGACCTGCTTGAAGGGCGGCGCGACCTTGTTCTTCACGACCTTGACGCGCACCGAGTTGCCGATGGCCTCGTCGCGGTCCTTGAGCGTCGAGACGCGGCGGATGTCGAGGCGCACCGAGGCGTAGAACTTCAGCGCGTTGCCGCCGGTGGTGGTCTCGGGGCTGCCGTACATCACGCCGATCTTCATGCGAATCTGGTTGATGAAGATCACCATGCAGTTCGAGCGCGAGATCGAACCGGTCAGCTTGCGCAGCGCCTGGCTCATCAGGCGGGCCTGGAGGCCCGGCTGGCTCTCGCCCATCTCGCCCTCGATCTCGGCGCGCGGCGTCAGCGCGGCGACCGAATCGACCACCAGCACGTCGATGGCGCCGGAGCGCACCAGCGTGTCGGTGATTTCGAGCGCCTGCTCGCCGGTATCGGGCTGCGAGATCAGCAGGTCGTCGAGATTGACGCCGAGCTTGCGCGCGTAGACCGGATCGAGGGCGTGCTCCGCGTCCACGAAGGCGCAGACGCCGCCCTTCTTCTGGGCCTCGGCGATCGTGTGGAGCGCCAGCGTCGTCTTGCCCGACGATTCCGGTCCGTAGATCTCGATCACCCGGCCGCGCGGCAGGCCGCCGACGCCGAGCGCGATGTCGAGGCCGAGCGAGCCGGTCGAGACGGTCTCGACCTCCTGCACCTTGTCGGACTTGCCGAGGCGCATGATCGAGCCCTTGCCGAAGGCCCGCTCGATCTGCGTCAGCGCAGCCTCGATCGCCTTGGACTTGTCCTTGTCGGCTGCTGCCATTGTCGAGGAATCCACCATCTTCAGCGCAGGCTGGGCCATCGCGAGGCTTCCTTATGCATGGGAGGGGCACGGCGCTCAATCCGCCGGAGCTGATCCATTTCGTACTTGTTTTGTTCTCAGTGTGCAAGGGCCAAGGTGCACGTTCTGTGGCGGTTGCCACGTAGCGTCCGCCTTCGCGCCGAATGCGGCGTTCACCCACTCCGAACGGAACCCCCCGATTTGATGGAACGAGCCACAAAGGATATGTCGTCTGGATCAAGGTTGAGGCGAAGCGATCAGCGTAACGTCGGTTTCCCTCCTTCGTCGTGACCTGTCATTTTTGTCGCATCTGAAGATGATGCGCTGCCAGTGTACGTTTAGGTATTTTCACTATATGTTACCAAATCTATCGATCCGTCATATCCAATTGAAGATAATGCGGCCTGCAATGCTCGTGCTGATGTCTGATTAAATGATGCGCTTCGAAAAGCGTTTGCTCGCGATCGGTCGAGTGATTTCAACTACATATAATTATAGTATTTCATTAGTGTTTTCTTGTGAGTAGTACAGGCAGCAAAATCTACCGCAACTACGTCGAATACACGACAAGGCCGTCTTCATGTCGCGAGACCTCAATGAACTCCGCGCGATTGAACAGCTTCTTCAAGAAGCCGAAGAGCGATTGGGACCGAGTGCGACATTCCGGCAGCGCACATTGTTGCAGATGAGCCTGTTCGAGTTGCGGCGCGGTTTGCGGGCGGAGGTCGACGATGCCGACAGGAATACTCTGGCCGAGTCGCAGAGCGACGATCCGGACAAATGATACGGACCTCGCTCGGTCGAAGAGGGAATCCGCTCGGCAGACCCGCACCGCGTTCAAGGCCAAGCCGAGTCCGCTGTCATCCCGGGGGCCGCGTCGAAAGGTTCGGAATGACCGGAGCTCGGAGTCGGGCCGATTCGATCAGCCGGAAAACCGTCAAACCGTTGTCCCGCGGTTGGTCTCGCGCAGGAAGGCGACGGCCGCACAACGTCCTTTGCTGGCGAGCGGAGGCTGTGAAGGCCGCTCGACGCTGTGCTGATCCGCTTCGATCACGGAAGCGGATCCGTATACTCTTCGCGACGCCTCTCCCGTTGAGAGCCGCCGTGCACTCGGCGACGGTCAGCTCGCCATGGTGCGCTTCACCGTCTCGACAAGCTGCTTCAGGCTGAAGGGCTTCGGCAGGAAGTTGAAGGTCTCGCCCTCGGGCAGGTTCTTGCGGAAGGCGTCCTCCGCATAGCCCGACACGAAGATCACCTTGAGGTCGGGATAGTGCTTGCGCAGCTCGCGCAGCAGGGTCGGGCCGTCCATTTCCGGCATGACGACGTCGGACACCACCACATCGATGCCGTCGGCATGCTCATCGATCAGGCGCAAGGCCTCGATGCCGGAAGCGGCTTCGAGCACCGTGTATCCGCGCGCCGACAGGGCACGGGAATTAACCGCACGAACCGGATCCTCGTCCTCGACAAGCAGAACGGTGCCCTGGCCCGTATGGTCCGTCGCGGGCTTCGGCGGCTGCTCGGCTGCGCGCGCAACCGGAGGCGTCGCATCCGTCTCCGGTTCGGCTCGCTTCGCATCGGCCGTCTCGACCGATTCCGGGCTCGCCTCGGTATCGTCGGCAACGGCAGGCTTTGCCGGGGCGGCGATCGCGTCCCGCTCGGAGGTCGTCCGAGACGGCGGCAGCGGCTCGGGCAGGGGCTCGATGCCGGGCTCGTGGCGCGGCAGGTAGATGCGGAAGGTGGTGCCCTCGCCCACCGTCGACTGAACGTCGATCGCGCCGCCCGACTGGTTGACGATCCCGAACACGGTCGAGAGGCCGAGCCCGGTGCCCTTGCCGATCTCCTTGGTCGTGAAGAACGGCTCGAAAATCTTCTGGCGCACCTCGGGCGGGATGCCCTCGCCGGTATCGGTCACCTCGATCATCACGTGGTCGCCCGCCGGAATCCCGACCGGCCGCTCGCCGTCGACGGGGCAATTGGCGGTGCGGATCGTCAGGCTGCCGCCGCCCGGCATCGCGTCGCGGGCGTTGACCGCGAGGTTCACGATCACCTGCTCGAACTGGTTCACGTCGGCCTTGATCGGCCAGATCTCGCGGCCGTGACGGAAATCGAGCTGGACGCGCTCGCCGAGCAGGCGCTTGAGCAGAAGCGTCAGGTCGGAGAGGGCTTCGCCGACATCCATCACCTCCGGCCGCAGGGTCTGGCGGCGGGAAAAGGCCAGCAGCTGGCGCACCAGGGAGGCAGCCCGGTTCGCGTTCTGCTTGATCTGCATGATGTCTTGGAAGGCGTGGTCCGTCGGCCGGTGGCTGGCGAGCAGCAGGTCCGAGTAGCCGATGATCGCCTGCAGGACGTTGTTGAAGTCGTGAGCGATGCCGCCGGCGAGCTGGCCGACGGTGTCCATCTTCTGGGTCTGGGCGATCTGCTGTTCGAGCTGGCGCTGAGCGGTCGTGTCGAGGGCGTAGAGGATCACCCGCTCCCGGTCGCCGTCGCTTCCGGCCTTGCTGCCCTCGGCGTCCTGACCCTGCGTTCCGTCGGCATCCGCCGGGCTCATCCAGACGCGGGCCGAGCGATCGCCGGGACCGGACAGGCCGACCTCGATCGGTTCGAGACCGCCGAAGCCGTTGGCGGCACGGGCCAGCGCCCCCTCCATCGCGCCGCGGTCGCGCTCGAGCACGGCGTCGCGCATCATCGGGTCGGGCGCGTCGCGGCCGGCCTCCGCCGCCGGCTGGCGCGGCATGCCGGCGAACAGGCGCACGAAGGAGGCGTTGGCGCGGATCACGCGGCCGTCGCGGTCGAGGGTGGCGATGGCGATCGGGCTGTTGTTGAGGAAGCGAGCCAGCCGCACCTCCGCCGCGCGCTGCGGCTCGTCGGCATCGGAGCCGGCGGAGCGGTTGAGCACGAAGGTGCGGGAGGGACCGGGCGCGCCGTCCTGGCCGTAGGCGACGCGATGGTAGAGCCGGGTCGGTAGCGGCTGACCGTTCCGGCGGCGCAGATCGATGTCGTAGCGGTCGGTGCGCACCTCGCCGGGCAGACCGGGCGCGGTGGTGAGCATGTCGGCGCCGGGCGCGATTTCCAAGAGCTTCAGCCCGCCGGAGCCGACCGTGGCGAGGTCGTAGCCGAGCCAGGAGGCGAGCGTCGCGTTCATGTAGACGATCGAGCCGGCGGCATCGATCGACAGGAAGCCGGCCGGCGCGTGGTCGAGATAGTCGATCGCGTGCTGGAGTTCCTGGAAGACGTTTTCCTGGCGCTCGCGCTCGTGAGTGATGTCGCTCACCGTCCAGAGTGCGGCGGAGCCGCGGTGGCGCTGGATCGGCCGCACCGCGATGCGGTACCAGGCGAAGTCACGATCCGGCGCGCCGCCCGGCGGCGGCGACATCCGGATTTCTTCGGCGTAGGCGCGGTCGTCGCGCGATGCCTGCGCCAGCCGGTAGACCGCCTCCGATACCTCCGGGGCGCCGACGAAAATCCGCTCGATCGAACGCAGATTCGAAAAGCTGTCGCCGCCGGCCAGCCGCATATAGGCCTCGTTGGCGTAGATCATCCGGCCATTGTCTTCGACGACGAGCTTGCCCTCGGGCGCGGCGTCGACGATGGCGCGGGTGACGTCGTCGCGCGCCGCCGGGCCGGCGAGCTGCAGCGCGCCGATGGCCAGAGCGAACAGGAAGAACACGCCCGCCATCGCGAGCAGCGCCAGCAGCGCGAGGATGAGCGGCTGCGCCTGCTCGTTGGCGACGAAGGACAGCCCGACCGCCGCGCCGACGAGCAGCCCCGCCAGCATCAGCAGCAGGCCGACCCGGCCGGGCCGTTCCGAACGATCGATCGAACCGGACGCCGGCACCGCTGGTCCGCTGACCTCAGCCATCAGGCCCTACCCATCCCTCGCACATGGCCGCCAACCGAGCCGCCGCAAGTGGCCGCTTCGAGCCCTGTGGATCGTCAACCGCCGCGCCTCTTGCCGGAGCATTGCCGGACAATGGTGCATAAACCGTGGCGCCTGAACGACTTCGCCGTCCCATGCGGAACCGGATCGAGCCTCAGGCGGCTCGGCGGCGCAGGCGAAGCACGAAACCGATGACCTCCGCAACTGCGCGATAGTGCTCGGCGGGAATCTCCGCATCGACCTCGACCGTGGCATGCAGGGCGCGGGCGAGCGGCGGATTCTCCATCACCGGCACGTCGTGCTCGGCGGCGACCGCGCGGATGCGCAGCGCCAGAGAGTCGACGCCCTTGGCGACGCAGATCGGCGCGGCCATGCCGGTCTCGTAGCGAAGCGCCACGGCGAAATGGGTCGGGTTCGTCACCACCACGGTCGCGGTGGGCACGGCGGCCATCATGCGCTTCTTCACTCGGGACTGGCGCAGCTGACGGATCCGGGCCTTGACCTCGGGGCTTCCCTCGCTCTCCTTGTGCTCCTGCTTCATCTCCTCCTTGGTCATGCGCAGGCGCGCATGCCAGCGGTGGCGCTGGTACAGGGCGTCCCCGAGGGCGATGGCGGCGTAGGCTGCGAGCATGCCGCCCATCATCTTGAGGGCAAGCGCGAGGGTGCCCTGGAGTGCCGCGCCGGGATCGAGCTGGGCGAAGGATTCCGCCCGGTCGTGCTCGTTCCAAAGGATCGCCCCCGCGATCGTACCGACCACCGCGATCTTGGCGAGCCCCTTGCCGAAATTGACCCAGGCATCGACGCTGAGCAGGCGCTTGGCGCCGGCCATGGGCGAGATGCGCGCGAATTTCGGCATCAGGCTCTCGGCGGTGAAGATCGGCCGGTGCTGGATCAGGCCGGCGGCAATGGCCGCGAGCATCGCGATGCCGAGCGGCACCGCGAGGGCCTTGGCGCAGACCCATGAGGCGCGCAGGGCGACACCGAGATAGGTGCCTCCATCCGAGGACAGGCTGCCGGCATGTTCGAGAAAGCCGCGCATGTCGCGGGTCAATCCCTCGGCCACAGGGCGGGCCGAGAGCATCAGGACGAGGGTGAAGGCCGCCAGGATGAAGAAGGTGTTGATCTCGGGGGAGTTCGGAACGTCGCCGCGCTCGATCGCCTGCTCAAGGCGCCGCGGCGTCGGGTCTTCGGTCTTGTCCTCGTCGTCGCTCTCGTCGGACACCGGCTCAGGCTCCCGTGTTCCGGATCAGCGCAAGGGCGATCAGCGCCCGAGGAACGCGCCGAGATAGCGGCCGAGATCGTCCAGGAACAGTCCCATGACGAGACCCAGCGCGCCGACGAGCAGCATCATGCCGATCAGCACGGACGCGGGAACGGCGAGGAAGAACACCTGTAGCTGCGGCATCAGCCGGGAGAGGACGCCGAGCCCGAGATTGAACAGGATGCCGAACACGATGAACGGTCCGGAAATCCTCACGGCCAGGGCGAAGCCGCGGCTGAACGCGTCGAGCGCCAGCTTGGCGGCATCGGCCATGGCCGGGACGCCGCTCGGCGGCAGCAGGAGGTAACTGCGCCCGATCGCTTCCAGGGCGACGTGGTGCAGGTCGGTCGCCATGATGAGGGTGACGCCGAGCAGGGCCAGAAAGTTGCCGAGCGCCGCCTGCTGCCCGCCCATCGTCGGGTCGACCGTCATGGCGTAGGACAGCCCGAGCTGCTGCGAGATCACCACGCCGGCCGTCTGGAGCGCGGCCAGGATCATGCGCACGCACAGGCCCAGCATCAGCCCGATCAGGATCTCGCCGAACAGGAGCCCGATCAGGGCGGGCGACGCTAGTGCGGCGTTGCCCGTCGGCAGCATCGGCCGCACGGTGGGGAACAGCACCAGCGTCACGAGGAGCGCGAGGGCGAGCCGGACGCGGCCGGCGATGAGCTGCTCGCCGAGGCCCGGCATCAGCATGATCAGCGTGCCGACCCGGGCGAAGGTGATGAGGAAGGCCGCCGCGAGGCCGGGCAGCAGCAGGTCGAGCGGCGTGGTCATGCCCGCCCATCCTACACGCTCGGCCGTGCCCGCGCTGCGGCTTCATCATCCGCCTGCGGCGATCCGGGCGGCGATCCGCGCCATGTAGGCGGCCATGGCGTCGCCGATGAAGGGGAGCATCAGCAGCATCACCCCGAACACAGCGACGATCTTGGGCACGTAGATCAGCGTCTGCTCCTGAATCTGCGTCAGCGCCTGGAACAGCGAGACGATCAGGCCGACGACGAGGGCAACGATCATCAGCGGACCGGCGACCTTCAGGAAGACGAAGATGCCGTCGCGGGCGATGTCGAGGATGGCAAGGCCGGTCATGGGGCGTCGGGCTTTTCGTCTACTCTGCGGGTCGGCGGCATTCCCCGCCTGCGGGGAGGGGCAGGAATCGAAGAGCGCTCAGATCGGCATGCGCATGATCTCCTCGTAGGCGGAGATCACGCGGTCGCGCACGGCGACCAGGGTCTGGAGGGCGGTCTCGCTCTCGGCGACGGCGGTGACCACGTCCACGACATTGGCCTTGCCGGTGGCCGCCGAGAGGGCGGCGCGGTCGGCCTGAGCGCCGGACTGGGCCACGCTGTCGAGGCTCTGTTGCAGGAAGCCGGTGAAGCCCCCCGGCGCGGTCGGACCCTGGGCCAAGCCTTGAGCGGGCTTCGCGGCGCCCGGGCGGGCGAGGCTCTGGGCGGCGCCATAGGCGCCGGCGGCGAAGGCGGAGGTCGTCATCGAGGCTACGCCTTCAGGATCTCGAGGGTGCGGGAGATCATCCGCCGGGTGGCAGTCACCATGTTGAGGTTGGCCTCGTAGGAGCGCTGGGCCTCGCGCATGTCCATGTTCTCGATCAGCCCGTTGACGTTGGGCAGGCGCACCTCGCCGCGGGCATCCGCCGCCGGGTTGCCGGGGTCATGCTTGGTGCGGAACGGCGTGGGATCGCGCCGCACTCGGCCGGCCTCGATGACGCTTGCGTTCAGTTCGCGGTCGAATCGGCTCGTGAAGGTCGGAATCTTGCGCCGGTAGGGATCGCCGCCGGCGGTCTGGGCCGTCGAGTCGGCGTTGGCGATGTTCTCGGCGATGATGCGCATCCGGCCGGATTGCGCCTTGAGGCCGGATGCGGCGATGCCGAGGCTCTTCAGGAAATCCATGACGGTCTCCGTTTACGGATCTCAGCGCTTGCCGACGGCGATCTTCAGGGCGTCGAGGCTCTTCTGGTAGAGCGAGGCGACGAGCTGATAGTCGGCTTGGTTGTCACCGGCCTTCATCATCTCCTCCTCCAGGTTCACCCCGTTGCCGGAGGGGCGGACCTCGAAGCCTTTGAAGCGGCGGGGGTCGGCGTTCGGGCCGGCGCTTGCCGGCATGCCGATATGCGCGGAATCGGTGCGGGCGAGCCCGTCGCCGCCGACGGAGGCGCCGACAGGGGCAGCGAGGCCGGTCGAGGCAGCCGAAGGCTCGGCGAGGTCGCGCGGGCGAAAGCCCGCCATGTCGGCATTAGCGACGTTCTCGGCGAGCAGGGCTTGGCGCGCCTGATGCCAGTGCATCCGGGTGCGCAGCATGCCGAGCAGGGGCAGGTCGGTGAGCGACATGGTGCCTCGGATCCGGTGCGGCGGGCGATGGGGCTCGGAGGAGCCGCAGATCCGGACCCGGCAGAATCTGCCGCCGACATGGTTAAGGAGCCGTTAACCGGGCAAATCCTGCCGAGTGCCTGCTGGCCTGCCCTGATAACGGCGTGGAAAACGCGCCGCTCACGGCGCACCGAGTTGTTAACGAAGTGTCAGCCTTTGTTGCCGCGCGGCAAGGCGGCGGCGATAATCAGGCATTGTATTGCGTGGGGCCGAGATCGCGTCGCCCGCCGGCCTCCAGTCACCGCTGGACGCCGCGCGCCGACACCGGAGCTCCGACTACGAAAGACGCGGGTCTTGCAAGCGTTCTTCAGTTCCGAGGGCCCACTCGCCCTGCAGTTCCTGGTGATCTTCGTCGTGATCCTGGTGCTGCTCCTGATCGCGGCGCTGCTGTTCGTGCGGCTGTCCGGGCGCGGCCTCACCCTTTCGGCGGGGGCGGGCCAGCGCGGTCGCCAGCCGCGGCTCGGCATCGTCGACATCTACGAGCTCGATCGTCAGCGGCAGCTGATCCTGCTTCGACGGGACAACGTGGAGCACCTCCTTCTCGTCGGCGGCCCCAACGACGTCGTGGTCGAGCGCCATATCCAGCGCGGGGCGGGGAGCCGCTACGCCGCGGAGGGGCATGCGCGCTCGGGCGAGATCGGCGCGGTCGAACCCGGCGGCATCGAGACGCCGCGCACCGATCCGTTCTTCGACTCGCCGATGCCTCCGACCTTCGCGATGCCGGAGGTGGTGCCGGCCGCCGTTCCCGGCGCTCCCCCCGTGACCGATCGGGCGGCGCCTCTCGATCCCGGCCTGTTCGAGCCCGAGATCTCGCCCGCCGACGCCCCGCCCCGGCCGGCCACGCCGGTCAGCCGCCTGATGCGGCGCACCGCGCCGCCGGTGGTGAGCCCGCGCCCGGAGACCGCCTCCGAACGGACGCTCCGCCCCGAGCCCGCGGCGGCGGCTTCTGCGCCCGAAGCGGCGCCGGTCATGGCCAGCCGTGAACCGAGGGCGGTCGACCCGGCCGTTCTCTCCGACATGGCGCGGCAGCTCCAGGTCGCCCTCAAGCGTCCCTCATCCGCCGTCACGCCGCCGCCGGGGGGCACCGGCGAAGCACCCCCTTCGCCACCGGCTCCGAAGCCCGGCGAGCCGCTGCCGCCCCGGCCCGATCCGATCGCGGCCGCGATGGCTGCGTCACGGCCGGCCGAGCCGGCCCGGTCGGCTCCGTCGGCGGCGGTGCCGCCGCCCCCTTCGGTCAGGCCTGAACCAGCCCCGGCTGCTGTTCCGAGTCCGCCCGCATCCGAGCCGAAACCCGAGCCCGGGCCTGAACCGAAGCCGGCTTCGGCCGCCAAGCCCGTCGCCCCACCGCAGTTCGTAGCGCCGTCCCGACCCGAGCCGGCCAAGTCCGAACCCGTCAAGTCCGAGGCGACCAGACCTGAACCAGCGAGAGCCGAGCCGCCGAAGCCTGAGCCGCCCAAGGCCGAAGCGCCGGAGCCGGCTGGTCAAGGACAGAATCCATTCTCGGTGGAGGAAATCGAAGCGGAGTTCGCCCGCCTCCTCGGCCGCCCCCTCGACAGCAAGTCCTGACCCGGGGGCCCGCTCGTTCGAAGCGGAGATCCGTGCCGTCGGACCGACGCGGCGCACGAGCGAAATCGAAATCCGCCCCGACAGGGTTCCATCGGATTCGACAGGGGGCCGGCAAGATCATCCGATCATCGACCGGGCTCCGCCGGATCCTCCCGATCGCGGCGGAAACAGCCGGTGTCGCGGGGTTTTAGTGAGGCAGGCGAGGCATGGAAGCGCTCGTTGTCGGAGCGGGAGTGGTTGGGCTCGCGATCGCGCGGGTTCTCGCCCGGCGCGGCGCGGCGGTCATCGTCGCGGAGGCGGCCGAAGCGATCGGCACCGGCGTATCCGCGCGCAGTTCGGAGGTGATCCACGGCGGCATGTACTATCCGCCGGGCTCGCTCCGTGCCCGCCATTGCGTCGAGGGACGCCACCGCCTCGTCGATTTCTGCGAGAGCCACGGCGTACCCTATCGGCTGTGCGGCAAGCTCATCGTGGCAACGTCGGAGGCGGAGCGCCCGACGCTTGAGGCGATTCTCGCGCGTGGGATCGACAACGGCGTCGAGAGCCTCCACCTGCTCGAACGGAAAGAGGCCGTCGCCCTGGAGCCGGCACTGTCCTGCGTCGCCGCCCTCTACTCGCCCGCGACCGGGATCGTCGACAGCCATGCCCTGATGCTCGCCCTCCTCGGTGATGTCGAAGATGCCGGCGGCGTGCTGGCTCTGCGCACTCCGATCGAGGCCGCGGAGCGACGGGCGGGGCGCTGGCACGTGCGCTTCGGCGGTGCAGCAGCGGGTGAATTGCAGGTCGACGGGCTCGTCAATGCCGCCGGCCTCGGAGCGCAATCCCTTGCCCGCCGGATCGAGGGTTTGGCGCCGGCCGCCGTGCCTCGACAGGTGCTGGCCAAGGGCAGCTACTTCGGGTGCGCCGGCCGACCGGCTTTCACACGGCTGATCTATCCGGCGCCGGTCGAGGGCGGCTTGGGCATCCATCTGACCCTGGATCTCGCCGGCCGCATGCGGTTCGGACCCAATGTCGAGTGGGTGGAGGCCCCGGATTATGCCGTCGATGCAACGCGCGCCGAATGCTTCGCCGCGGCGATCCGGCGATACTGGCCCGGTCTGCCGGATGATCGCCTGACGCCGGACTACGCGGGCATCCGACCGAAACTCAGCGGCCCCGGCGAGCCCGCGGCGGACTTCCGCATCGACGGCCCGGCGGAGCACGGGCTGCCGGGTTTTGTCCAGTTGTTCGGGATCGAGAGCCCGGGCCTGACGTCCTCGCTGTCACTGGCCGAGGCAGTGGCCGATCGGCTGATGATGTGACGCAATATCCTCGGCCGAGCTGATCGATTCCGCTCGGCCGCGGTTCTGGACCCCGTTTTGACACACATTCTGTCGATGAGCCGGCCGCCCGCCGTCGGGAACTACTCTAGGCGGCGCGCATCATGTCCGTTCTCGTCCGATCTTCCACCGCGTCGGTGTGGACCTCGAACCGGATCAACCGCGCCGTGCCGAAGCTTGTCGAGATCGCACAATCCGTGGCGTCGCGACCGCGTGCCATCACGATCCGGCCGATCCGCGGCGTGTTGTGGCGGGCATCGAAGGTGTACCAGCGGCCCCCGAGATAGACCTCGAACCACGCCGAGAAGTCCATCGGATCGGGCACGGGCGGCACGCCGATATCGCCAAGATAGCCCGTGCAGTATCGCGCCGGGATGTTCATGCAGCGGCAGAAGGCGATCGCGAGATGCGCGAAGTCGCGGCAGACGCCGACCTGCTGGTGGTATCCGTCCGAGGCGGTCCGGGTGGCGTCCGCCTGCTGGTAGTCGAAGCGGATGCGCGTGTGCACGTAATCGACGATGGCCTGGACCCGTGCCCAGCCCTCGGGCGTCTGGCCGAAGAGCTGCCATGCGATCCCGCAGAGCTTGTCCGTGTCGCAGTAGCGGCTCGCCATCAGGTAGAGCATCACATCGTCCGGCAGCCCATCCACCGGTGCCTGGGCGGCCTCCGGAACGACCGCGTCGGGCTGACCCGAATCAGCCACGAGGAAATCCGCCGAGATCGAGAGGCGGCCGGGCGGCGCGACGATACGGGTGCAGACGTTCCCGAAAGCGTCGAGCGTTTGCCGCTGCGGGATCGGCGGGTCGAACGCAATCGTCTCCGGGCTGCGCAGATCGCCCTGGCGCGAGGGGTGGACGCTCAGCAACAGCGACATGGGCGTTGCAGCATCGGTTTCGAAGGTGATGTGGTAACCGGTCTTGATCAGCATGGGACAGCCTGCAATATCGCCCGCTGATCCCGAACAGCAGATTTCGGGCAGGGCAAGCCGGTAAGTTTTTAATCTACGAGCCGTTCCGTTCGTGCGCTGCACAAATATTCCGCAGTGCGCCGACTTGAGTGTCGCCGCCCCACGACGCACGGGCCGGGACGTTGACGCGCATTGCTGCTGCAGCGCACTCGGCGGTATGGAAGCGGCCATGTGGACCGCTCTCTGGAACCGTCTCGCCCATCCGGGCCACTTCCTGCGCTGGTCGGGTGCGGCTTTGCCGTGGCTCGCCGCGACCTCGGCCGCTCTGATTGCGGCCGGGCTGTATCTTATCTTTTTCGTCGTGCCGCCCGACTACCAGCAGGGCGACACGGTGCGGATCATGTACGTCCACGTGCCGGCTGCGATCCTCGGCATGGGCTTCTACGGGGCGATGACGCTTTCGGCGATCGGGACGCTCGTCTGGCGTCATCCCCTCGCCGACGTCTCGCAGCGCGCCGCCGCGCCGATCGGCGCGGCCTTCACCCTGATCTGCCTCGTCACCGGCTCGCTCTGGGGCAAGCCGATGTGGGGCACCTATTGGGTCTGGGACGCGCGCCTGACCTCGATGCTGGTGTTGTTCCTGATCTATTGCGGCATCATCGCCCTGTGGCGGACGATCGAGGATCCGAGCCGGGCCGCCCGTGCGGTGTCGATCCTGACGCTGGTGGGAGCGGTGAACCTGCCGATCATCAAATTCTCGGTGAACTGGTGGTCGACGCTGCACCAGCCGGCCTCGATCCTGCGCATGGGCGGCTCGTCGATCGATTCGTCGATGCTCTACCCGCTGCTCGAGACGGTGCTGGCGATGACCGTGCTCGGGGTTACCCTGCACCTGCAGGCGATGCGCACCGAGATCTACCGCCGCCGGGTGCGAACGCTGCTGATCCGGCAGGCCGAACGGCTCGATGCCGGCGTGCAGGAGGCCGTCCCGGTCACCCGCGCGGCTGCGACCCTTCCCGTCGGACAGGCGATCTGAGGCCGAGCCATGGATTTCGGACCCTACACCGCATTCATCGCCGGCTCCTACGGCTTCGCCGCCCTGGTGCTCGGTGGCCTGATCCTCAACGGCTGGTGGGATGGGCGGACGCAACGCCGCGCGCTCGCGGAGCTTCAGGACGACCGGGGAGGGCGGCCGTGAACGCCCCGACGCCCGGAGCGACCCCGCCCGGCAGCGGCGAGCGTCCCCGCCGCTCGCTTCTCGTGCTGCTGCCGGTCCTTGTCTTCGCCGTGCTGGCGGTCGCGTTCTTCGTGCGGCTGCGTTCGGGCGCCGATCCGCAGGCGCTGCCCTCGGCACTGATCGGCAAGCCCGTGCCGGCCTTCGCGCTCGCGCCGGTGAACGGCCTGCAGGCCGACGGCAAGCCGGTGCCGGGCTTGTCGAGCACGGACCTGAAGGGGCAGGTGACCGTTCTCAACGTCTTCGCCTCGTGGTGTGCCCCCTGCCAGGTCGAGCACCCGATGCTGATGCGGCTCGCACAGGAGCCCGGCATTCGCCTCGTCGGCATCGACTACAAGGATCCGGGTGATGCCGGGCGGCGCTGGCTGGAGCGCAACGGCCTGCCATTCGCGGCCGTCGGCGCCGACACGAGCGGCCGGGCGGGCATCGATCTCGGCGTCTACGGTGTGCCGGAGACCTTCATCATCGGGCCTGACGGGGTGATCCGCGACAAGCTCGTCGGCATCCTGACGCCGGAGAATTACGCCAGCGTCCTGGGCCGCATCCGCGCCGCCGGCCGACCCGCGCCCGTGACCAACTGACCGACGGGCGCGGCCAGCGCTTGGAAACCTGAGACCGCAGGCGTATGCACCCCGTGCCGGCTTGAAACCGTTCCAAGGTGGACGAGCCGCGCACCCAGCTGAAACCGCGATCAAAGAGCGCCATGCGGATCGGACTGTTCGTCCCCTGCTACGTCGATGCCTTCGAGCCGGAGGTCGGCATTGCCACGCTGGAGCTGCTGGAGCGGTTCGGCCTCACCGTCGATTACCCGTACGATCAGACCTGCTGCGGCCAGCCGATGACGAATACCGGCTGCCATCAGGAGGCGGCCGCGACCGAGGCCCTTTTCGTCAAGAATTTTTCCGGCTTCGACTACGTCGTCGCTCCGTCGGGCTCCTGCGTGCATCAGGTCCGCGAGCACCTCACCGCGATCCCGCAGACCGACGAAGTGAAGGCCGTGCGGGCCAAGATCTTTGAACTGGTCGAGTTCCTGCACGACGTCCTGAAGATCGAGGCGCTGCCCTGGGCGGCGTTCCCGCACAAGGTCGCCTACCACTCGAATTGCAACGCGCTGCGCGGCATCGGCCATGCCCGGCCGACGGAACTGAACCGGCCGTTCTTCTCGAAACCCCTCAACCTGCTGAAGAAGGTGAAGGGGCTTGAGATCGTCGATCTGACCCGCCCCGACGAGTGCTGCGGCTTCGGCGGTACCTTCTCGGTGTTCGAGCCGGCCGTCTCCGCCAAGATGGGCTACGACAAGGTGACGGATCAGGCCCGCGCCGGCGCCGAGTACGTCGTCTCGGCCGATTCCTCCTGCCTGATGCATCAGAAGGGCTGCGCCGAGCGTCTCGGCGTGCCGTTGAAATACATCCACATCGCCCAGGTGCTGAACGGAGCTGCCGCATGAGCACCGAGGACCTGACTCCGCGCCAGACCGGTGACGTGCTCCACCCGGAGGTGCGCGCGCCCTCCGACGAGAGCGAGCGCGGCCCCGGCGGCGACCGGCTCCAGCACGCGGAAGCCGCCTCGAAGCCGATCCGGGCCGACGCTCCGCGCGAGCCGCAGCCCCGCGGCGCCAAGGTGCGCGGGAACAAGCCGATCGATCAGGCGGAGGCTGCCGAGCGCTTCCTTGCCGCGCCGCTTCACCAGAAGGCTCACGACGAGCGCCTTTGGGACGTGCGCCGCAAGCGCGACGTCGCGGCCCACGGCATCCCTGAATGGGAGGAGCTTCGCGAGCTCGCCTCGCAGATCAAGACGCATACGCTCACGCATCTCGACCACTACCTCGAGCAGTTCGAGGCAGCCGCCAAGGCCAACGGCGTGCATGTCCACTGGGCCGAGGACGGCGCGGCGCACAATCGCATCGTCCTCGACATCCTGCGGAAGCACGGCGCCAAGTCGCTGGTGAAGTCGAAGTCGATGCTGACCGAGGAATGCGGCTTCCGGCACTTCATGGCGGCCCACGACATCGACGTGATCGAGACCGATCTCGGCGAGCGCATCCAGCAGCTCGACGAGGAGGAGCCGAGCCACGTGGTGATGCCGGCGGTCCACAAGACCCGCCTCGACGTCGCCGACGTGTTCGCCCGGACGCTCGGCACCGATCCCGACAACGACGACGCCCATTACCTCGCCGAGAGCCAGCGCGAGACGACCCGTCCGCTGATCCTCAAGGCCGATGCGGGGCTGACCGGCTGCAACTTCGCCATCGCCGAAACCGGCACGGTCGTCACCTGCACTAACGAGGGCAATGCGGACCTCTCGGGCAACGTGCCGCCGCTGCAGATTCACTCCATCGGTATCGAGAAGATCATCCCGCGCGTCGAGCATCTCGGCGTGTTCATCCGCCTGCTGTCGCGCTCCGCGCTTGGCTCGCCGATCACCCAGTATACCTCGCATTTCCGTGGGCCGAGGCCCGGCACCGAGATGCACATGGTGCTGGTCGATAACGGCCGTTCCGAGCGGCTGGCGATGGAGGAGTTCTGGACCTCCCTCAAATGCATCCGCTGCGGCGCCTGCATGAACACCTGCCCGGTCTACCGGCGCTCGGGCGGCCTGTCCTACGGCGCGACCTATTCCGGCCCGATCGGCCTCATCATCGACCCGACCTTCAACAAGCGGAAATACTCGACGCTGCCATTCTCCTCGACCATGAACGGTTCCTGCACCAACGTCTGTCCGGTCAAGATCAACATCCACGAGCAGATCTTCGCGTGGCGTAAGGTGCTGGCCGAGGAGCACCAGATCCCGCTCTTGAAGCAGGGGATGATGAAGGCGGCCGGTGCCGTGCTGAGCCGTCCGGCCGCCTACCGCGCCGCGATCCAGACCGCCGACTCGGCGCTTCGCGTGCTGCCGCGCTTCGCCGTTTACAATCCGGCCAACACCTGGGGGAAAAAGCGCGAGATGCCCCATGCCCCGCGGCAGAGCTTTCACGCGTGGTACCGTCAGAACCGCATGAAGAAGGGGAGCGACGCGTGAGCGCCCGCGACGCCATTCTCGACCGGCTGCGCGCCAACCGCCCGGCCGGTGACTTCCCGCTGCCCGAGGTGCCGACCTTCGCGCCCCTCGTCGGCGACGACCTCGTGGCCGAGTTCTCCGAGCGCCTGGGCAAGATGGGTGGCCGGGTCGAGCGGGCCGGTCCGGCCTCCGATCCGTTCGCGACGGTGCGGTCGCGCTTCGATGGGGCGCGGGTGATCGCCTCCGCCGTGCCGGAATTCGTCGGAAACCGCGATCTCGGCGCCGTTCGCAAGCCGGGCGATCTGGCCGATGTGGACGTTGCGGTGGTGCGCGCCCGCTTCGGCGTGGCCGAAACCGGCTCGGTGCTGTTCACGGAAAGCGACCTGATCGTAAACTCGGTCGCCTATCTCGCCCAGCACCTGATCGTCCTGCTCGATCCGGCTGACATCGTCGTGAACATCCAGGCGGCCTACAAGCGACCCGACTTCGCCCAGGCAGCCTACGCCGTGCTCCACACGGGTCCGTCGGCTACCGCCGACATCGAGGGCGTCCTGATCCACGGAGCGCAGGGTGTCCGCTCTCTGACGGTTCTTTTGTTGCAGCGCAAAAAACAGGCAGCCTGAGAACGGAGCCGACGGATCCTCCGCGCGTTTGCGACCAAATGCCTCGCTTGGCGAGGCGGCAACCCCCGCAAAGATCCGGAGACGACCCGTGCGGTTTAAGCTCGGCTGCAGCCTCGCCTACGAGGTCAAGAGCCCCACCACCTTCATCTTCAACGTCGAGGTCGCACAATTGCGCAGCCTCGATATCATCAGCGAAGCCCTGACCTTGACGCCTGATCCGGGGCGTCGGGTCTACGTTCATCCCGACCTCAAGAACCGCTACCTCGGCGTCACCGCGCAGGAGGGTGCGCTCTCGCTCGAGTACAACGCAGAAGTCGCGCTGAGCGTGACCCGGGCCGACCCGGCGACGATCCGCGAGACGCCGGTCGCGGAGCTTCCCCTCGATATCCTGCCCTTCCTCCTACCGAGCCGTTTCGTCTCCTCGGACCGCCTGACGCCGTTCGCTCAGGCCGAATTCGGCGCGTTGCCCCAGGGGCATGAGCGGGTCAACGCAATCTGTAACTGGATCCACGATCACATCGCTTATCAGCGCGGCGCCAGCGACAGCGAGACGACCGCCGACGAGACGCTTCTCAAGCGGGCGGGCGTCTGCCGCGATTTCGCGCATCTCGGCACAGCCTTCTGCCGGGCGCTCGGCATCCCGGCCCGCTTCGTCAGTTGCTACGCCTACGGCCTCGTACCGCGCGACTTCCACGCCGTGTTCGAGGCCTATCTCGATGGGCGCTGGTGGCTGTTCGACGCGACCCGCCAAGCCCATCTCGACGGTCTCGTCCGCATCGGGGTCGGCCGGGACGCCGCCGAGATCGCCTTCTCGACGCCGTTCGGGACGATGGAGCCCACCGGCATGGAGATCCGCATCGACCGGGCCGATGGAGGCCCCGAGCCGGCACAACGGACGGTCGATGCAATCTCGACCGAAACACCGGCCCCGCATGCTGGCGCCGTGTGATTGCGTCTGCCTCACCGCTTCTGCCGAGCCGTCGGCAAGAAATCTGAAATTTTTTTCGTCAGAGCCGGATTAACCGGCGCGATCACCCGTCTGCCTTTATGTTCGGGTTATCCGGACGAATCTCCAACTCAACCCGCCCGGTCCTATCCGCGGCGGGTTTTTCTTGTCCTCACATCGACCGCTCGGGAGCGTGCAAATCCGGCCCAGACACCAAGAGAGATGCGGTATCTCGATACCGCAGTGTCAAAAGCCTTCGTTTCATTGCGGTTTTCTGGCTTAGACGTCCGTCTCGCGCCTTGACGCGGCCGCGAATCCTCCGTAGTGACCCTCCCGCACGCCGCTGCGTCCTCACCCGACGCGGCGGCGCCTTGTTTCCAACGTCACCGGCACGGGAATCGGCCATGAAGACCACTTCGCTGAAGCCCGCCGACGTCGACAAGAAGTGGGTCGTGATCGACGCCGAGGGCCTCGTTGTGGGCCGTCTCGCTTCGATCGTGGCGATGCGCCTGCGCGGCAAGCACAAGGCCGCCTACACGCCCCACGTCGATTGCGGCGACAACGTCATCGTCATCAACGCGGACAAGGTGAAGTTCACCGGCCGCAAGTACGACCAGAAGGTCTATTACCACCACACGGGCTATCCGGGCGGCATCAAGGAGCGCTCGGCCAAGTTCATCCTCGAGGGCCGGTTCCCCGAGCGCGTGGTCGAGAAGGCTGTCGAGCGCATGCTGCCCCGCGGCCCGCTCTTCCGCCAGATCCTCGGCAACCTGCGCGTCTACAAGGGCGCCGAGCACCCCCACGAGGCCCAGCAGCCGCAGGCGCTCGACGTCGGCTCCCTCAACCGTAAGAACGTGAGCGCTTGATCATGGCGACCCTTCAGTCCCTCGCCGATCTCAATCGGGCGAACACCCAGACGAGCAACTCGGAGAACGAGGCGCCCGTCCACGTCCAGAAGCTGGACGCTCAGGGCCGCGCCTACGCCACCGGCAAGCGCAAGGATGCGGTCGCCCGCGTCTGGATCAAGCCCGGCAACGGCACCGTGGTCGTCAACGGCCGCCCGGTCGAGACCTACTTCGCCCGTCCGGTGCTGCGCATGATCCTGCGCCAGCCGCTGGAGATCGTCGGTCGCGTCGACCAGTACGACATCACCGTCACGGTGAAGGGTGGCGGTCTCTCCGGTCAGGCGGGCGCCGTGCGCCACGGCCTGTCCAAGGCTCTGACCTACTACGAGCCGGAACTGCGTTCGCCGCTCAAGCGCGAGGGCTTCCTGACCCGCGACCCGCGCGTCGTGGAGCGCAAGAAGTACGGCCGCAAGAAGGCCCGCCGCAGCTTCCAGTTCTCGAAGCGCTAAGGCGCTTCATCTTCGACGTCGTCAGGGGCGGGGCCGCGAGGCTCCGCCCTTTTTCGTGTCGCGCAACGAGGCGAGATCGTCGCATGAAGAAGGGAGTGAGCTCGGACCATCCGGCTGGCGTCGCCCCATTGGCGGATCGGCGCACGTTGGTGACGGAGGCGCTGATGCGGCTGGCCCCGCGGCTGCCGGAGTTCGAAGCGGAGGCGGTGGTGGATCGGGCGCTGCGCAGCCCCGGCCTGCGGGGCGCCGTACCGGAAAATGCGGCCTGGCTCGCCCTCACGGCTTTCGCCCGCCATGCCTTCACCGAGTACGACGACCTCCTCGACGAGGGCTACGACCGCGACAGCGCCCGTCACTTCGTGCTCGACGACATGAACGCAATGCTGGCCGAGTGGGGCTGCCGCCGGCGCGTCTCGGAAGAGGCCGATGCCGATCTGAGCGAGGACGATCTCCCTGACGCGTGAGGGACAAGCGGATGGCTGCCGCTTGCCGGCCCGCGACGGCTGGGGCAGGGAGGGCCATCCCAGCAACGGAGAAAGCCATCCATGAAGCTCAGCGCGCGCAACGTCCTCAAGGGCAAGGTCGTTTCGGTCGAGAAGGGCGCGACCACGGCGCATGTGAAGATCGAGATCGCCAGCGGCCAGGTCGTCACCTCGGCCATCACCAACGAGTCGGTCGATGCGCTCGGGCTCAAGGTCGGCGGTGACGCCTACGCCGTGATCAAGAGCTCCGACGTCATCATCGCCGTCGATTGACGATCGGACTCAGTCTTCGATCGCCAGTACGATCCCGTGCCGGGCGGTCGCGCCCGGCGCCAGCTGGCGCTGCGAGTCCCTCTCCGCCAGCTCGCCATCGAAGCCGGCCCAATCGGCGTGGCCGGTCCAGGCTTCGAGCGACAGGAACGGCGCTGTCGGTTTCGTCCAGACCGCGAGATGAGGGAAATCCTCCATCCGCATGGCGATGGCCCGGCCGTTCGGCGCCGCGAACCGCATTGTCCGGCTATGCGCGTTCAGGAAAACGAGGGCCTCGGTGAACATGTCCGGATCGAGATCGAGCCGCGCCCCGTCGAGGGCGAGCGCGCGCTCGCTGCGCACCAAAAGCCCACCCGCGCCGACCTCGGGCACGAACGGCCGCTCCGCCCGCTCGAACAGAACCGCGTAACCGCCGCCGGCGCGACGCTCGCCGCCCGCGAAGGGCCACGGAAAGGCGGGGTGGAAGCCGAGGGCGTAGGGCAGGAGAGTCTCGCCCGGATTCTCGATGCGCACCTCGAAGGCGAGCGTCCCGGGTGTGATGCGCGCCTCGATGGTCAGGCGAAACGGGAAGGGGTAGTGCGCCCGCGTCGCCTCGTCGTCGCTCAGGCTCAGGGAGACCGCATCCTCACTCCGGCCGATCACAGCGAAGGGCAGATCGCGGGCAAAGCCGTGCTGCGCCATCGGATAACGCTGACCCGCCACCTGCACCGCGCCCCCGGCCGAGGCGCCGACGACGGGGAAGAGCCAGGGCGCGCTCCGATTCCAGTGTTCCGGGTCGCCGTTCCAGAGGTATTCGCGGCCCTTCACCTGCCAGGAGACCGGCTCGGCGCCGCGCAACGCGATCTGCGCCGCGCTGCCGTCGCCGGCTCGGATCTCGACCGTCTCGACCATCGCTGCTTCCCCCCCCGCCGCTGCTCGTCCCCGCAGCGATAGCTGGGCCGAAGCGGGACCGCTACGGGGTCTCCGCCGCGATGGCGCCGGTGGACGGGGTCGGCGCCGCCGGATCCGCGATCACCTGCGAGGGCGGCCCAGAGGCGACAATCCGCCCATTCTCGACGACGTGGACCGTGTCGGCCCGGCGCAACGAGGTCAGGCGGTGGGCGATCATGATGATGGTGCGCGTGCCGCCGAGCGCACCGAGCGCCTCCATCACCGCCGCCTCGGTCTCGCCGTCGAGGGCGCTCGTCGCCTCGTCGAACACGATGACATCGGGGTCGTGGTAGAGCGCGCGGGCAATGCCGATGCGCTGGCGCTGGCCGCCGCTGAGCCTCGCCCCGCGCTCACCCACGCCGGTGTCGTAGCCGTGGCTCAGGGCGGTGATGAAGTCGTGGGCGCCGGCGAGCCGCGCGGCGCGTTCGACGGCAGCCCGGTCGAGCTGGTCCGGCTCAATGCCGAGGGCGATGTTCTGCGCGATGCTGCCATCGACGAGAAAGACGTCCTGCGGCACGTAGCCGATCCGATTCTGCCACGCTGGCAGGCTATCGGGATCGAGGGGCCGGCCATCGATCAGGATGCGGCCCTGGGTCGGCGTCAGAATGCCGAGGATCAGGCCCACCAGGGTCGACTTGCCCGAGCCGGTGCGGCCGACGAGGCCGACCGTGGTGTGAGCGAGGATCGTCAGGTCGATGCCGCGCAGGGTCGGGCGGCCGGGCTCGTAATCAAACGCCACGTCTTCCAAGCGGATCGCCTGGGTGAAGGGCAGGCGCTCGGCAGTGCGGGGGCGGGGCTCGCTCTCGCCCGCCAGCGCATCGACGACGAGGCGCACGCCGGGCAGATGAAAGCGCAGCTGCGAGACGGAAGTGAAGATGTTCTGGAAGGCCGGCAGCATGCGGTAGCCGGCGAAGGCGAACAGGCCGAGCAGCGGCAGCATCCCGGCGGTGTCGATGCCCTGTGTCAGCGCGAAGAGCACGACGGCGATCACACCGCCGAAGGCAAGCGATTCGATGACGAAGCGCGGCAATTGCCCGGTCACGAGGCTGGAGGCGAGCGCGTGCGCATAGGAGCGGGCCGGCGCGTCGAACCGGGCCGTGAAGGTTTCGGCCCGTCCATAGAGCTTAAGCTCGGTCAGTGCCCCGAAGGTCTCCTGCACGACCCGATAGCGCCCCTCGTTGCCTGCCACCGCCCGCGTGCCGAGCCGGGCCAGGCGGGCCCGCATGACGAGGTAGATCGCGACGTAGAGCCCGCCGAAGCCGCCGCCGAGAATCAGCGCGAGCCGTGGCTGATAGGCGATCAGGAAAATGACCACCGCGAGGGCCGAGGCACCGCGCGAGGCGATCACCATGGCCGGGGTGAACACGCCGACCACGAGGCGATCGGTCTCGCTCAGCACGTTCTTGGCGAGCTCGGCGCTGTTGGCATGGGCGAAGAACAGCCTCTCGCGACCGACGTAGCGGGCGAGCAGGCGCCGCGCGAAGTCGTATCCGACAAGATGCGCGAACAGGAGCTGAGCGTAGGCGAAGGCGGCGTTGACCGCGCTGGTGACCAGAATCGCGGCGAGGGCGGCGAACCCCGTAGCGAGGAGGAAGGCGCGGTCATCGCCGAGGCCGAGGGCGCTGCGAAGGCTGGCCAGGTAGGGGATGCGTGCGGCCGCGCCGGGATCGCCCACCAGCGTGAGGAACGGGAGCACCGACGCGACGCCGACCACTTCGAGAAGAGCGGCGAGCCCGAGCCCCAGGCCGAGCCATGACAGCCGCTGCCGGTCGCGCCGCCGCATCACCCGCAGGAGATCGAGGAGGGTCCTCAAACGGTCACCGGGGCGAGAGGGGCGCTAGGTTCGAGAGCGCGGGCATAACCTGCGACCGCCTTCGAACACGAAACGTGCGCTCGATGCAGGAAAGGTTCGAAGCGCCGCTTAAGTGATTGATGGCAAACGCACCCTTGAGCCCGCCTGCTTCTCGCCCGGTCTCTAGCACGGCGGGCGCGGGGGCCGTCAAGCGGATGAGGCACCTGCGACGCGATTCGCGGGAAGATGCGGACATCGCCGCCGAGCCGATGAGGCGGACGGACGTCAGATCCGCACGGCGAAGTCACTGCGAGCTGCGGCAAGGAGGCGAGACGCACCATCCATCGCGAGATCCGATTTAGACCGCGGAACCGGAACCTTGACGGTACGTTCTGCAAGCATGGAACACTATAGATCCGTTCTTGCCACCACTGCTGTCATGGTCTTCGGCCTGGTCGCGACCTCTCCCCTCGTCCGAGAGCAGAATTCGGCGTCGCCACGCATGCAGAGAGTGGCTGCCGATACACATTCGGGCAATGGCAGCGACGGATGGATCGATCCGCCGCGACAGAGGGTCGGGTTGCCAGCTGTGACCGATGCGGCGGCGCCATCGAGTCAGGGCCGTGCTGGTGAGTTGCCGGCTCCCAGGCTCGCGAGCTTCACCCTTCTGGCCCCCGAGACGGCAGCCCTTCTCGCCTCCGACGACTTCGCGAGGATGGATGCGGGACAGCGGGTTCAGGCGGTGCGCCGCCACCGCGCCGCCAAGGTTGCCGCTCGGACGCGTCCGACCGCACATGTCGAGCAATCCGCGACCGCCACGCCCGCGCCCGCGCCGGAAGACACGGCGACGGCACCGCAGAGGGCGGCCCGGATCGATCCGATCGGCGACATCCTGAGAGGGCTCGGGATCGGGCGGGATAGCTGACGGTCGCGAGGGGATAAAACGTCAGCCTCGCGCAGGCCAATCTGCCGCACGGCACGCGCCATAGTTTTCGCTCGTTGGTCTCGGGAGATTTCTCGATCCGCGCAGTGGAGCAGCCGTCATGATCCTTGCCGCCGCCATCATGCTGATTGGTGCCCTCGGCGCAATCGCCATCACCGTCGCCGCGCGTCCGAGTGCGGATCGATTTCTGAAATGGTGATCGGCAACCGTGCACCGCATCGATCGGTTGCTTGAAACTTGCCAAGCCCATCCCGCGTTAAGGCCACGAAGATAGGACGCGGAGGCCCGGCTGTGGCGGCGATTGTGATGGTAGCGGGTGTGGTCGGCGCCGCAGGAACCCTCATCTGCCTGATGCCGCGGCTCGACTCTTTTTTCGAATGGTGATGTTTTCGAGGCGTTCACCGAGCGCTGACTTTGCCCGTGAGCACCGAGCCGGGAATCTATCGATCAGCGGGAGTTGAACGCGGCCACTCTGACAATCCGCAGCCTTTGCCGATAAAAGCAACTAAAGTGAGCGTTTGCATCGTAGTGTGACGACCGGTGTGCCCACAGATTTGAGACGCGGTAGCGATGCTGATCCGGATCGTCGCGGAAGGCGTTGCGCGACGTCGATTGGCGACGGACAGATCAGCCTCGACGGTGTGGCGAAGGGAACCGCGGTAGAAATTGTGGCACGGGAGATTGCGGCGTCCTCTGCTCTACATTGATTGAAGATAAATGCATCAGCAGCTCCGCCGAGCATTGCAAATCTGCAATACATGGAGTAGCAATTTATATTTTCTGGGAAACGTATTGCATAGGCGAGGGAGAATGTTTGGGGCGGGCGCGGGTATTCTGTAGATTATCAAATGTACAATAATATATTTCAGCGCAGAAGGTTTTTTCATTAGAATGGCGGTCTGATGGCACCTATAATCTGGCACACGTGCTGAAAATGGCAGTCTGCATGAGTTTATGGGCAGAGTTCATCACTCGGAAATATATGTAAATTATATTTAGTGGGATTGGGCTGGAGTAGGTTGTGGTCGCGCTGCATTCCGTCGTTGCCGAGGTTGAAGGAGCCATCGCTAGCGGTGATCCGGCTAAGCGCGTCAGCATGCTTCGTCGGATGACAAGCTTGTTCACGACACAGGCGCCGCGCCTCAATGAAGATCAGGTCGGAGCCTTCGATCAAGTCATTCTGCGTCTTTCTCGCGACATCGAAACTCGGGCCCGGGCAGATCTGGCAGCCAACCTCGCAGACGTCGCGAATGCCCCGCGCCATGTGGTGCGTGACCTTGCATATGACGCCTCTGCGGAGGTAGCCGGCCCAGTGCTTGAGCGCTCGCTTCGCCTTGATGAGAGCGATCTGATTCAGATTGCGAGCGGTGCTGGCCAGCAGCACTTGATGGCGTTGTCGCGCCGTAGCGCTCTTGCCGAACGCGTCACGGATGTGATCGTCTCGCGCGGTGACGAGAAGGTAGTCCGCAGCGTCGCTGGCAACCGGGGCGCACAATTTTCGCTTAGTGGCTTCCAGATCCTCACCACTCGGGCGGAGAGGGATGTTGAGCTCGAGCACACTTTGGCTGAGCGCGTAGACGTACCGGCGGCACAACGCTCTCAGCTGATTGCCATGGCCCGCGAACGGGCTCGCAGGACGCTGGCGACGGAGTTCGGTGCGAGCGCTGCCGAGAGGGCAACTCTCGCCATCGCAGAGTCTCTCGCTGCCCCGCCGGTGGATTTGACGCCGATCGAAGTGGCTGTTGCTCGACAAGCCAAGGTCGAGCTCGACGAGACGAATGTGCAGGAATGGCTGAGCATGGGGCAGACCAATTACGCATTGGTAGCGCTTGCAAGATTTGCTGGAGTGCCCTCCGTCATCGCGCTCAACGCTCATATGGCGCCGACTACTGATCCTCTTCTCTTTCTTGTTCGATCGGCTCGGTTTGGTTGGAAAACCCTCAAGCTCTTTCTCGCGAGCCGCTCCGACGGCGAGCCGAACGCGGACGACATGCAGAGCGCCTTCCAATCCTTCCAAGAACTTTCGGTCGCGACAGCGCAGCGTGTCGTGCGTTTCACGGCGGCCCGTGAGAAGCTGGAACAGTCCACCGCCGCCTGAGGCATGACCTCTCAGGCCGGCTCGATGCTCGTGCGCTGCCGTCCCGACTGCACGTGCACGCGAGCGGCCGTAATCGGTCCAGTGACGTTGATGTTGCTGGTCCTACGGGTCACACGGAGGGTGAACGATGCGACGCCGAGTACCGTTAGCGCCGCACCGGCGCTGGATTCCCTGACGACGAAGTTCTGCAAGGCGTTCACGGCGAGCGGGTTCGGAAATCCGTTTCGAAAGCGCTGAACGGTAGTCGGCCTATCGCCTGCGCAGGGCTAGCGCCGCGATCGCGACCGAGTGCCAGCCCGCTGCGATCTATGGGTCGACCACCCGAGGCAGGCCGCGCTCTACACGCACATGCCCTTGAAGAAATACTCGCCGACGGTGCGACGCATCTCATCAACCGGACGAGAAGTCCCGCTGGACATAGAAACTAAGAGTGGGGGACTTTTCGGCTGCTAGCGACCAAAAGTCTGAGCGCCAGAAAATACTATGGTGCCCAGGGGCGGAATCGAACCACCGACACTGCGATTTTCAGTCGCATGCTCTACCAACTGAGCTACCTGGGCAACCGCCGCGTCGCGCTGCGTCGTCGGCTGGCGGGGGTATAGTGAAGCGTTTCGGGCCTGTCCAGCCTCTGTTGAGCCCGAGGCGAAGCTTTTTTGCCGAGCACAGATCCTGGCGTCAGGAGGAAGGGTCGCCGTCATCGGATCGCGGTGGCCGAGGCAGCTCCTCGTCCTCCGGTCCAGGAATGACGTAGCGCTCGCCGAGCCAGCGACCGAGGTCGATATCGGCGCAGCGCGCCGAGCAGAACGGCTTCGTCTCGGGGTTTGCCGGCTTGCGGCAGATCGGACAGGGCGCGAGTCCCCCGTTCACTGCTCGCTTCACGACGCGGCGCCCCACGCACCGCGTACGGGAAAGCCCTCGCCTTCGAGCAGGCTCATGGTCTCGTAGAGCGGTAATCCGACCACGGCGCTGTGTGAGCCGACGAGCTTCACCACGAAGGCGGCGGCGAGGCCCTGGATGGCGTAGCCGCCGGCCTTCCCGCGCCACTCGCCCGAGGAGAGATAGCCCTCGATCTCGCGGTTCGACAGGCGCTTGAAGCGCACCCGGGTCTCGACCATGCGCTCGCGGCGGCGGTCCTTCGGCGAGAGGATGCAGACGGCGGTATAGACGCGGTGCGCCCGTCCCGAGAGCAGGCGGAGACAGTCGGCCGCCTCATCGAGCAGTTCGGCCTTGGGCAGCACGCGCCGTCCCACCGCCACCACCGTGTCGGCGGATACGAGATAGGCGTCCCGAAACTCATCCCGGCGCCGTGCCGCGGCACCGGCCGCTTCCAGCTTCTCACGGGCAAGACGGCGCGCCAGATCGCGGGGTGATTCCGATTTGCGCGGGGTTTCGTCGAGATCGGCTGGCAGGAGCGCGTCCGGCTCGATGCCGACCTGCTGGAGCAGCGCAAGCCGGCGCGGTGAGGCTGAGGCCAGCACGAGAGGCGGCCGGCGTGGGCCCACGGGACCCTGCGGCTTCAAGGCATCGGTGGTGAGGAGCTCGTTCATCGGCGTGGTCTTACGCACAAGCCCCCCAACACCGCAACGCGATGTCGACGTCGGACCCGCTCCGAGGCTTGCCAAGGACAGAGGGTCCGTCTAAGACCCGGCACATTCCGTCAGGCTTCGATGCGTCGGGCCGGATGCGACGCCGCAATAGCTCAGCTGGTAGAGCACCTCATTCGTAATGAGGGGGTCGGGGGTTCGAATCCCTCTTGCGGCACCACTGCTACGCTCAGTCGGCGACAGATGTCAGGTTGTTGTGCCTGACGAGCGTTGTCCAGCCTTTCACCGAATCGGAAGCCGAGCGCGACTCGGCGGCGCCGGCTGGATCCGAAGCCGCGAGATGTCGGTCCGCATCCTGCCGAGCATCGCAAAGCGCGCTTTCTCTCGATGCTCCGCGTCTTCCGATACGGGTGAGGGCCGGCCCGTCGCCGGGTGATCTCGGCGTCGAAGCGGCCCGAGCACGGCCGAGCCGATGTCAGCGAGAGCTGCCGCCGCCATTGCCACCGCCGGCGCTGCCCTGCGGGATCGCACGCTCCGGCTGGCCGGCATTACCGCCCGCCGCCGAATTGGTGGTGATGGTGTCGGCACCCGTGGCTCCGGGCGCGATGACATAATCGACCGTGTTGCCGGTCGTATTGGTCTGGCGCTGGATGATCGTGCCTGGCGGGTACGGACCGCCCGGCAGGCCCGGAGGCTGAACCTGGGCAATGGCCGCCCCCGAACCGAGACAGCTCAGGGCAGCGAGGGTGAAGGCAACGCGACGCATGAAAGCACTCCTGGACAAGGCCCTCGGATACGTCTGAACGGAATCCAGAGGGCCGCTGTCTTCGATCAAGTCCTTCGAAGACTGCTCGGTTGCCTGACGGCCCTGCGGCGTGATGACAACGCCCCTCGTCGATAACGCCGGCCGCCATCTCAGCAGCGGCGGTCTTGCTCGCGAGGCGATCGTATCGGCGACCATGAGCCGGCCCAGCCGCCTGCGCTGCCATGACCGATCGCGGCACTGCTCGATAGTGCCGGGCGGTTCGACAACCTGCGACGACGGGCCTGAGCAAGCCTGACCCGAGGAGTCGGGCCTGAGATGCTTGGGGCGATCCGGAGGAAAGCAAAAACAAAAAAGGCCGTCCCGAGGGACGGCCCGAAGTCTAGGGAGGAAACGCCCAAGAAGGGCTGCAGGACCGCGACGCCATCGCGATCCGGCATGTCCCTGTGTCTCACGTTGCACTGCACAATGCAATCGACGGCGGATCGGACGGGGCATGCATCGTTCGCATATGTTGCCGGCCTGCGGGCCGGTGGAGCAAAACGATCACCCACGAGTTCCGGTCGTCCAGATTGCGCCTTTGGATGCTCGAGATGCCGCGTTGGATGTTCGCATTCCCGATCGTGCTGCTGCTGATGGCAGCGATCATCGTCTTCGCGTTCACACGCACCGGTCCGACCGACAACCAGAACACCCACGCCCCGCAGAGCGGCCAGACGCAGTAAAGGTCGACGCACCATAACACGGCCGATTCGTTCGGCTCTTCCTCGAAGCTCCCATGTCCCTCCATGTCACTCGACCTTGTTCGGCCTGCAAATTGCAGGATTGACCGGCAGGATCGTTCGAAGGGGACCGTCATGCGGATCGGGTGCGCAGTATTGCTGACCGGATTGCTGATGCCGTCCGCGCCGCGCGCTCTTGAGGCGCAGTCGGACGTCGTCGCCTTCGTTGGGGCGGCCCGGCATCACATCGGTGAGCGCGTCACGCTCGATCACTGCCACCTCGTCTACACGACCGAGGAGGAGATCACCTGCGTCGGTCTGTTGCCGCGCGATGCGGCAGGCGATGTTCGGATGGCGGGCAAGCTGCTGATCCGCGTCGGCGCGGCGGAGATTGCAGGCCACAGGCGGGCGCTGTCGCAATGCGCCGGTGGTAGCCTCGATCGGGCCTGCGAGGTGAGCGTCTCGGGCGAGGTCTTCGATGCCTCCCGGGCCTTCGGGCTGGATGAGGCGCGCCTGTTGGGATTGCGCGAAGCGGCGATCCGCTGGCCTGATTGACGGCGGGATACGGTTTTTCCGGATTGCGAGGCTAAGACGCATCTCTGATCAGTGACGGAATGAGAGACGAGAGCAGGGGGGACGTGAACCGGCAGAGGGCTACCGCGTTGGAACTCCGAGGGAGTTTACCGATGATCGCACGTCTCATGTCCGCAGCGGTTCTCACGGCCGCCCTCGCTGTCCCCGCGACCGCGCAGGGACCGGCTCAAACCGGCACCGGCGGTGATCCGGCCTCGACGATCTACGCACCCAACACCTCGCCGGTCGGCCGGACCATGCCGCCGGCCGGGGGCGGAGGAGCGCGCCGGGACTCGAACAATCCCGACCGCGAAACCGCGATGGAGCGGAAGGACGACAAGATCGACACCGGGATCTGCATCGGCTGCGACAAGTAGTTTCGTGATCCGAGTACCTTCGCGGTCCGAGAAAGCCGTTCACGACGCGGGTGCCTGGAGCGGCGGCCGGCTCACTCCGACCAGCGCAGGGCGGCGGCCGCAGCCAGGGTGCCCACGACCGCCGCGATCAGGCTCAGGGCGGCCAGTACCGTGAGCGGGGTCGCGAACGGCACCGTGCCGCCGAGGGCGGCCTCCGCTGCGGAGACGCCGAAGATCAGAGTCGGGATCATCAGCGGCAGCACGACGATCGCCAGGATCAGGCCACCGCGGCGGATCGTGGCCGTCAGCGCCGCTCCGACCGCCCCGATGAACGCGAGGGCCGGCGTGCCCAGCGCGAGCGTCAGCGCCGTTGCGCCCATGGCCTTCGGCGAGAGCGCCACCAGCAATCCAAACAGCGGAGAGGCGAGGGCGAGGGGTAGGCCGGTGGTGAGCCACGAAGCCAGCACCTTGGCCAGCACCACAAGTTCCAGCGGCAGGGCGGCGCCGGTCATCAGGTCGAGGGAGCCGTCCTCCTCGTCCGATTGAAACAGTCGATCGAGCCCGATCAGCGTGGCGAGCACCGCCGAGAGCCACAGGATTGCCGGGCCGATCCGCGAGAGAAGCTTCAGGTCCGGCCCGAGGGCGAAGGGCACGAGCACCACAATCATCAGGAAGAAGACGAGCGACAGCGCGCCCGAGCCGCCGACCCGGGCGGCGAGCTTCAGATCGCGTGCTAGCAGGGCGGCGAACGCGCGACTCATAGCCAATCCTCCGCGTCGAGCGCCGCATCGGTTGCGGGAGCCGACGAAGCCGGTGCGATGCGCAACTCGCGGGCATCCTCCAGACCGAGGGCCTGGTGCGTCGCAGCAATCACAAGTCCGCCATCGGTCCGGTGGCGTCGCATCAGGCCGGCGAGCACGCCCTGCGAGGCGAGATCGAGCGCGGCGGTCGGCTCGTCCAAGAGCCAGAGCGGGCGGCGGCAGACGAGGAGGCGGGCCAGTGCGACTCGGCGCCGCTGACCGGCGGAAAGGTAGCCGACCGGCAGCCGCGCTACGTGCGGAAGGCCCATCGCCTCCAGCGCGGCTTTCGGGGTTGCGGCGGGATTACCGAGAAGGTCGCGGGCAAATCCTAGATTTTCCTCGGCCGTCAATGCCGATTTCAGCCCGTCGCGATGCCCGATCACGTGGAGGCATTCCGGCAGGCTGGCCTCGCCGAGGCCTTCGGCGCGGATCGTGCCGGCATCGGGCTTGAGGCGCCCGGCGAGCATCGCCAGTAGGGTTGATTTGCCCGCGCCGTTGCGCCCGGTCACCATGAGCCCCTCACCGGGACCGACGGCGAAGGAGAGGCCGGAGAAGATCCGGCGCCCGGAGCGGCGGCAGGCGAGATCCTCGACGATCAACCGCACGGATCGGCCTTGGAAGAGGGGAAAATCCGCACGTCTCGTCTTCGTCCCGAGGGAAGTTGGTCTGCCTCTCGTGAGACGAGGAGCATTGGAGGCCGGATCTCGTCGGCGAGCCGGTCGTTTGCGGCCTATAGCCGATCGTTCCGCGCCGTGCGAACCGCCCGATTGCCCAACGCGTTGGTTCTTCGACGCTGATCGCTGATTTCGCGGGAAGCACTGCCATGGAGGCCGAGATGGATGCCGAACGGCCGCCGCCGGCTCCCCTCCGTCCGACCGAGGAGGAGGCTGCCCGCGACCCGGCCGCGCTTGCCGGACGCGAGTGGCTGGAAGCCCGACTCGCGCGCCTGACACCGGACGAGATCAGGGCGTTCCGGGCGGCTTTGCGCCGCTGCTTTGCCTCGGCCGGCGAGGGCTGACCGGGGGTTTTCGCGCGTCGCTCGGACGAGGGATGTCAGTCGCACGCCTGTGTCATCGGGCCAGTAGCGGGCAATTTCGAAACGTTCTATAGACCGGCCCAGGCTGCGCCGCGCGATCATTCAAGGGCGTCCAAACCGCCCCTCGCGCACCATCCTGAGTGTCATTCGCGGGCCTCCCGGCACCGGGAGACCACCGAGGGCACTCGCTACCCGGGCACCCCCGGGGCGGCGCGCGCTCCTTGGAGCGCATCCGGCCGAACACCTCTCGTGGCGCAGGTTATGCCTGCTCCGTGTTCGCTAACGCCAGCTCAGGACCCGACTCGCCGTGGCATCGCTCGACAGTTTCAAAGCCCGCCAGACACTCGAGGCAGGGGGCAAGACCTACACTTATTACTCGATCCCCGAGGCACAAAGGAACGGCCTGGCCGACGCGACCGCGCTGCCGTTCTCGATGAAGGTGATCCTGGAAAACCTTCTCCGCTTCGAGGACGAACGCTCGGTTCGCAAGGGCGACATCGAGGCTGCCGTGGCGTGGCTCGGCAACAAGGGCAAGGCCGAGACCGAGATCGCCTTCCGCCCCTCCCGCGTGCTGATGCAGGACTTCACGGGCGTGCCCGCCGTCGTCGACCTCGCGGCGATGCGCGACGCCATGGCCTCGCTGGGCGGCGACCCGCAGAAGATCAACCCGCTGGTGCCGGTCGATCTCGTCATCGACCACTCGGTGATCGTCGACGAGTTCGGCACCCCGAAGGCGCTCGGTGACAACGTCGCCCTTGAATACGCCCGCAACGGTGAGCGCTACACCTTCCTGAAATGGGGCCAGTCGGCCTTCCGCAACTTCTCCGTGGTGCCGCCGGGCACCGGCATCTGCCACCAGGTGAACCTCGAATACCTGTCGCAGACGGTGTGGACGCGGACCGAAGACGGCGTCGAGATCGCCTATCCCGACTCGCTCGTCGGCACCGACTCGCACACCACCATGGTCAACGGTCTGGCCGTGCTCGGCTGGGGCGTCGGCGGCATCGAGGCGGAGGCGGCCATGCTCGGCCAGCCGCTGTCGATGCTGATCCCCGAGGTTATCGGCTTCAAGCTGTCCGGCAAGCTGCCGGAGGGCACCACCGCGACCGACCTCGTGCTCACCGTCACGCAGATGCTGCGCAAGAAGGGCGTGGTCGGCAAGTTCGTGGAGTTCTATGGCCCCGGCCTGGACGACATGCCGGTCGCCGACCGCGCCACGATCTCCAACATGGCGCCTGAATACGGTGCCACCTGCGGCTTCTTCCCGATCGACCAGAAGACCATCGACTTCCTGAAGGTCACCGGGCGTCAGGACGACCGCATCGCGCTCGTCGAGGCCTACGCCAAGGCGCAGGGCATGTGGCGCGACGCGAAGACCCCCGATCCGGTCTTCACCGATACGCTGGAACTCGACATGGGCACCGTGCGCCCGTCGCTCGCCGGCCCGAAGCGGCCGCAGGACCGCGTGCTGCTCGACGCCGCCAAGGCCAGCTTTGCCGATGCCATGGAGAAGGAGTTCAAGAAGGCGGCCGACATCGCCAGCCGTTTCCCCGTCGAGGGTACGAACTTCGACATCGGCCACGGCGACGTGGTGATTGCGGCGATCACGTCCTGCACCAACACCTCGAATCCGAGCGTGATGATCGGCGCCGGGCTGCTGGCGCGCAACGCGGTCGCCAAGGGCCTGACCTCGAAGCCGTGGGTGAAGACCTCGCTCGCCCCCGGATCCCAGGTCGTCGGCGAGTATCTTGAGAAGTCCGGCCTGCAGACGAGCCTCGATGCGCTCGGCTTCAACCTCGTCGGCTTCGGCTGCACTACCTGCATCGGCAATTCGGGCCCGCTCCCGGCCCCGATCTCGAAGGCGATCAACGACAACGACGTGGTCGCGGCGGCGGTGCTCTCGGGCAACCGAAACTTCGAGGGCCGCGTGAACCCGGACGTGCGGGCGAACTACCTCGCTTCGCCGCCGCTCGTGGTGGCCTACGCGCTCGCCGGCTCGCTCCAGATCGACATCACCAAGGAGCCGCTGGGGCAGGGTTCGGACGGCCAGCCGGTCTACCTGAAGGACATCTGGCCGTCCTCGGAGGAGGTGAACCGCTTCATCGAGGAGAACATCACCTCAGAGCTGTTCAAGAGCCGCTACGCCGACGTGTTCGGCGGCGACGCCAACTGGAAGGGCGTCGAGGTGACCGAGGCCGAGACCTTCGCCTGGGATGCGGGTTCGACCTACGTGCAGAACCCGCCCTATTTCGAGGGCATGACCAAGACGCCCGATCCGATCACCGACATCGAGGGCGCGCGCATCCTCGGCCTGTTCCTCGACTCGATCACGACGGACCACATCTCGCCCGCTGGCAACATCCGCGCGGCCTCGCCCGCCGGTGAGTACCTGCAGTCGCATCAGGTGCGGGTACAGGACTTCAACCAGTACGGCACCCGCCGCGGCAACCACGAGGTCATGATGCGGGGCACGTTCGCCAACATCCGCATCAAGAACCAGATGGTGCGGGACGAGGCCGGCAACGTCGTCGAGGGCGGCTGGACGCTCCACCAGCCCGATGGCGAGCAGATGTACATCTACGACGCCGCGCAGAAATACGCCGAGGAGGGGACGCCGCTCGTCGTCTTCGCCGGCAAGGAGTACGGCACCGGTTCGTCGCGCGATTGGGCGGCCAAGGGCACCAAGCTGCTCGGCGTGCGCGCCGTGATCGCCGAGAGCTTCGAGCGCATCCACCGCTCGAACCTCGTCGGCATGGGTGTCGTCCCGCTCGTTTTCCAGGGCGACACGTCCTGGCAGTCGCTCGGGCTGAAGGGCGACGAGACGGTGACGATCAAGGGGCTCGCGGGCGATCTCAAGCCGCGTCAGACCCTGACCGCCGAGATCACCTCGGCCGACGGCTCGAAGAAGGAGGTCCCGCTGACCTGCCGGATCGATACCCTCGACGAGCTGGAATATTTCCGCAACGGCGGCATTCTTCCCTACGTGCTGCGCACGCTCGCGGCATAAGCTTCAGCCACTCGACGCCGACGAAAAGCCTCTCCCGCAAGGGAGGGGCTTTTTAGTTCGCCGTGTTGGCGGAAAGGGTGGAGGGCAATGAAGCGAAGCCAGAAACGCATGCTCCTGGGAATCGGCGTCGCTCTTCTCGTCATCCTCACCTTGGTCGGCGGTGCTTGGCTCGCCCTGTGGTACGTGCTCAAGCCGTCACCCGCTTCGCGCCCTCCACTCGCCGAGGGACTGCCCCCGGAGTTACGGGAAGCAAACCGGGCCTTCTCGTTGCGCATCGTGAACGCCTTTCCGGTCGGTTCAGCAGAAGCCGCGCTCGTCCGGACCCTCGATGCTCAAGGCTTTCGGCGTCGCGAGAGCGCGGGACGTCAACAATCGAGCTTCGTCCAGCAGGCGTTCCCCTGCAGACATACCTGGAGCATCGACTGGAGCGCGGACGAACAGGGCCGGATCACTGCGATAACGGCGATCTACGACCCGGTTTGCCTGTGAGGTCTTCGGCACCGTCGCGCGCCTTGCCGGTCCCGGCCCAGCCGCTATAGCGGAGCGATCGAGCACTCCGCCCCGTCTCCGACGTGGGCCCGCTGGGAAGCGACGGACATGATCCTGGAAATCGCGCAGATCGACGTGAAGCCCGGCTCGGAGGGCGCGTTCGAGACCAATATCGCTCGGGCCGCCGAGATCTTCCGCGCCGCCGCCGGCTGCCGCAGCTTCGCCGTCCGGCGATCGGTCGAGAAGCCGCAGCGCTACCGCCTTCTGATCGAGTGGGACACGCTGGAAGCGCACACGCAGGACTTTACCGGATCGGAAGCCTGGAAGACCTACCGGGCCATGGTCGCCGACACGTTCGCGAGCCCGCCTCAGGTTGAACACACCGAACTGACGCTTCGCGCGTTCTGAGCGGTCATAGCGAGACGGGAATGTGCCCATGAAAATGTACGGCAACTGGCGCTCGGCCGCGGCCTTCCGCGTGCGCATCGCGATGAATCTCAAGGGGATCGCCTACGAGGAAATCTTTCTCGACCTCGATGCCGGCGATCAGTTCAAGCCCGACTTCCTGAAGATCAACCCGCAGGGTGCCGTACCCGCTCTCTTCGACGGCGACGGGCCGCCGCTGACGCAGTCGCTGGCGATCCTCGATTACCTCGAAGAGACCCATCCGCAGGTGCCGCTTCTGCCCGCCGAGCCGCGGGCACGCGCGCGGGCGCGCTCGCTGGCCCAGGTCGTCGCCTGCGATACGCATCCGCTCTACGTGCCGCGGGTGCGCAGCTTCCTGATGGAGAATTATGGGCTGCCGCGGGAGCGGATGCTCGAGTTCCTGCGCCATGCCTTCACCACCGGCCTGACGACGCTGGAGACGCGGCTGTCGAGCGAACAAGGCACCGGCCGCTTCTGCCATGGCGACGCCGTGAGCCACGCCGATCTGTGCCTGATCAGCCTCTGGGTCGGGACCGGAATTTTCGGGATCGACACCGCTGCCTATCCGACAGTCGGGCGGATCGCCGACACGCTTCTTTCCCTCGATGCCGTCGCCCGAGCCCATCCGCTCCGGCAGCCCGGCGCGCCCGTGTCCTAGGGTGGAAAATTTTTTTACGATATCGCCCCATCATCGATGCCGGATTTGCGTCCCAGGCACACTGCGAACGTGTGGGTGCTTGCCGGGTTGCTGATGTAAGATCATTCCAAACTGAAGGGCCGCCGGACGAGGCGGCCGGCGAGGCGAGTGGGGCGAGGATGGTTCCGAGCGAATCGGTCACGGATCTGCACAAGATTGTCGTGGTGGGGGGAGGGGCGGCCGGCCTGGAGCTGGTGACGAAGCTCGGCAACAAGTACGGCAAGGGCGGCAAGGCCCACGTCACCTTGGTGGACCGAGCACGCACGCACATCTGGAAGCCGCTGTTGCACGAGGTTGCCGCCGGCTCGCTCGATGTCGGCCACCACGCGGTTGACTACCTGCACCACGCCCATGCCAACCACTTCCGCTACCGTATCGGCGAGATGACCGGCCTCGACCGTGAGAAGCGGGTGATTCACCTCGCCGCCAGCCGCGACAGCGAGGGGCGTGAGGTCACCCCGATGCGGGCCGTTCCCTACGACACGCTGGTCATGGCCGTGGGCTCCACCACCAACGATTTCGGCACGCCGGGCGTCGCCGAGCACGCCATCGCCCTCGACACCAAGGAGCAGGCGATGCGCTTCCACCAGCGCCTCGTCAACGGCATGCTGCGGGCTCACACTCAGGAGGGCCCGGTGCGTCCCGGACAGCTCCACGTGACGGTGATCGGCGCCGGCGCGACCGGAACGGAGCTGGCGGCGGAGCTGCATCGGACCACCCGCGAGGTCGCCCGCACCGGCCTCGACCGGATCGACCCGGCCAAGGATCTCAAGATCACGCTGGTGGAGGCGGCCGACCGCATCCTGCCCGCCGTGCCGCAGCGGCTGGCGGCCGAGGTGATGGGACAACTCGCCAAGATCGGCGTCGAGGTTCGGGTGCAGGCCCGCGTCACCGAGGTGCGGGCCGACGGGGTTCAACTCGCCGACGGCGGCTTCATCCCCTCCGAGCTCGTGGTTTGGGCAGCGGGCGTGAAGGGGCCGTCCTTCCTCAAGGATCTCGGCGGCCTCGAGAGCACCCGCAACAACCAGCTGGTCATTACTCCGACCTTGCAGACCACCCGCGATCCGGACGTCTTCGCCATCGGCGACTGCGCCTACCTCGTGGAGGAGGGCTCGCAGACGCCGATCCCGCCGCGGGCCCAGGCGGCGCACCAGCAGGCCTCGCATCTCTACGGGCAGATGGCCAACCGCCTCGCGGGCCGGCCGCTGAAGCCGTTCAAGTATCGCGACTTCGGCTCGCTCGTCTCGCTCGGCGAGTACACGGCGGTCGGCAACCTGATGGGGTTCATCCAGGGCAGGAACATGTTCATCGCCGGACTCTTCGCCCGGCTGATGTACCGCTCGCTCTACAAGATGCACGAGACGGCGGTGAACGGCTGGTGGAAGACCAGCCTCGATGCCCTGGCCCGCGCCCTGACCCGGCGCACCGAGCCGCGCGTGAAGCTGCACTGACGAACGCTCCGGCTTGATCCGGCGGTCCGGTGCGTCATGTTCCCGTTCCGCCGGCCCAAGGAGAAGCCGGCGGAAGGAGACGCCATGATCCTCGTCAGCGTTATGTATCCGAGCGGCGCCGGCACCCGCTTCGACATGGACTACTATCTCAAGAAGCACATGCCGCTGGTCAGCGAACGCTGGACCTCCAAGGGCCTGCACGACTACACGGTCGTGAAGGGCATCGGCACGCCGGATGGCGGTGCGCCGCCCTATCAGGTGGTGGCGCTGTTGCGCTTCGAATCCGCCGACGCCTTCAAGGCGGCGGCGACCGCGGACGGTTCGGAGATCTTCGGGGATATTCCGAACTTCACCGACACGCAGCCGACGGTGCAGCTCAGCGATTTCGCGGCATCGGAAGTGAGAGGCTGATGATCGACATCATCAAGCAGATCCAGGACGCCAATCCGGCGCTCGGCACGACGATCATCGTGCTCCGCTCGGATTCACGGGCGCTCGCCGATCCGGTGACGCTGACGCTGGAGGCGAAGGCGTGGCTCGATGCCAATGCACCCGATGCCCGCCTGTCGCAGGAGACGGTGATGCTCGCGCCCTATCCCGGTGCCCCTCCGGTGGAGCGCACCGTGACGGTGCTCGCCTTCTCCGACGCGCGCCACCTGGCCGCCTTCGCCACCGCCTGGACCGGTGATCCGACGCTTGATGACGACGAGGCCGCCTGAGCGCGGCCGGGGCCGCGCCTGCCCTGCGGCAGGAGCGGCCTCACGACGATCGCCTCGCCAGCGGCTCGCGGCTCACTTCGCCTCGATGAGCTGGGCGGCGGCCTTGGCCATGTCCTTCATCGCCGCGTTCGCAGCCTGATAGGCCGGCGTTCCGACGTCCCAGTTGTTCTGGGCGATCGCCTTGACCATGCGCTCGGCCTCCTCGTGAGCCGTCGCATCGGCCTTCAGGAAGGCCTCCGCTGCGAACCGGCGCGCGGGGTCCGCGGCCAGCACCTGTACGGTCTGACGGGCGGCGCGGTTGCGAAGCACCGCAGTGGCCGGATCGGCGGGCGCGGCGCCGAGCAGAATCGTCGCGAGCCCCCGCTTCCACAGGCCGAGATCGGCGGGCAGACGCACCAACTCGTAGAGGTCGAGACCGCCGGCTTCGGCGAGCGCGGCCTGCGCCAGGGTTTCCGCTTTGACGAGGCGCTTCGTGATGCTGTCGATTTCGGTGCGGGTCTTGGCCGCCTTGGTGGCGATGTTCTGGACGCTGCTGGAAATCTCCGCCGTTGCACTGCTCTGCTGCGTGATGGCCGCAGCCAGAGCCGCGTTCATTTCGCTCGTGCGCGCGATCCGCTCGGCTGCCCCCTCGACGCGGGTCCCGAGGCTGTCGACGACGGAGCTGCCGGTCGAGACGGCGGCCCGGCTCTCTTCGACGGCGCGAGCGATCTGGCTCATTTCACCCTGAAGCGTGTGGAGCCAGGTGCGGATCTGCTCGGTCGAGCGGGCGGTCTGCCCGGAGAGCGATTTCACCTCGGCCGCAACGACGGAGAAGCCGCGGCCCGCCTCGCCAGCGCGGGCGGCTTCGATCGTGGCGTTGAGCGCGAGGAGGTTCGTCTGGCTCGAGATCGTGGCGATGGTACCCGCCATCGTGCCGATCTCGGCGATCGCGTTCTGGAGAAGCTGAAGCCGCTCGTCGATCTGGTGAGTGCGGTCACGGATCGAATCCATGGCCGAGCGGGCATTGCCGACATCGGACATGCAGGCGGTCATCGCCTCGCGTGCCTGCGCGGCGCTGGAGCCGGCAGCCTCCGAGGTCTCGGCGACTTCGGCGATGGATGCGCCCATTTCTTCGATGGCGCTCGCGATCGTCTGCGTGGCCTGCGCCACCTCGCCAACATCGTAGGTTGTCCAGCCGATGTTGATCGCGCCTTCCGAGGCTTCCTTGGCGATGGCGGCGATGTTGCTGCGCTCGGTCCTCAGCCCGTGATGCTGGGCACGCTCAAGATCGCCCAGAGCCGCGCCCACGGCGTTGTCGGGCATGGCGGAGGCGTCGAGCGCGGCACGATCGGCCAAGCGCTTGAGCGCGCCGATCAGACGGATCTCGTCGGAAGGGTGGGTTGCCGGAAGATCGGACGTGACAGGTGCGGACGATCCGGCACTGCGGCCGAGCTTGAGCGAAAGCATGGTTCTAGGGGCCCCCGATCCTTCTCTGCCGCTTTTTCTAGAGAGCCATGCCCAGAACAGTCACGATCGAGCCCCTGTGCTCGCCTTCTGGTTGACCGGTGATTGGGCGGAAACTCTCTACGTCGGCGTCTAAGATGATAGGCATGTGCGAGTTAAAATTAGCTTTAGGTCATTGTCTCGATGCTTTGCGTGCTTCGACTGAATAACAATTGATAACTCGAATAGTCGTTGGAGTAGGCGAAACCGCCAGCTCCGTGCCGCCCCTCGGGCGGCGTGTGCAACCGCAGCAAAAGGTTTGCGTCGCAAAAATGTTATGCTCACTCTCAGCATATCTGGACAAGGCGGGTCGCGCCCCCTAAGTTAGGCGGCACAATGCTCACTTTGAGCATAAAGGAGACCGCGATGTCCGAGGCAGGATCCGCCCTTCGCGAGCCGGCCGGACGGGCTTTCCCGTTGCCCGAGCTCTACGAGCGCGTGAGCCGTCACGTGCCTGCCATCGAGTGGCCGGCGCTCGCGCCCGACGTCGAGGCGATCCTGCGCCTGAAACGCGAGCGGAACGCGGTGGTTCTGGCCCACAATTATCAGGCGCCCGAGATCTTCCACACCGTGGCGGATATCGTCGGCGACAGCCTCGCGCTTGCTCGTGAAGCGGCGCGCGTGGATGCGGACGTGATCGTGCTGGCCGGTGTCCACTTCATGGCCGAGACCGCCAAGCTCCTGAATCCCGGCAAGACCGTGCTGATGCCCGATATGGCCGCCGGCTGCTCGCTGGCCGACTCGATCACCGCCGCCGACGTGCGGGCGCTGCGGGCTCGGTATCCCGGCGTGCCGGTCGTGACCTACGTCAACACCTCGGCGGCGGTGAAGGCGGAGTCGGACGTGTGCTGCACCTCCGGCAACGCCGCCGACGTGGTGCGCGCGCTCGGCGTGCCGCGGGTTCTGATGATCCCCGACGAGTTCCTCGCCCGCAACGTCCAGCAGCAGGTGCCGGAAGTCGAACTGCTGACCTGGGCCGGGCACTGCGAGGTGCACGAGCGCTTCACGCCGGCCGACATCGCTGACGTGCGTGAAAGCTATCCCGGCATCACCGTCATCGCCCATCCCGAATGCCCGCCGGAGGTGGTCGAAGCGTCGGACTTTTCCGGTTCGACGGCGATGATGATGAACTACGTCACCGAGAAGCGGCCGTCCCAGGTCGTGCTCGTGACGGAGTGCTCGATGGCCGACAACATCGCGGTGGCCAATCCCGACATCGAGTTCATCAAGCCCTGCAACCTCTGCCCGCACATGAAGCGGATCAGCCTGCGCAACATCCGCCAGTCGCTGGAGACGATGACGCACGAGATCGTTGTCGAGGAGGAACTGGCCGAACGGGCGAGCCGTGCCGTCGAGCGGATGCTCGCGGTCAAGCCGACCCAGACCGTCTCGCCCCGACAGGCCGCCTGATGAGCATCGTCGCCCGGAGCCCTGCCGACCGGGTGATCGTGGTCGGCGCCGGGGTGGCGGGGCTCGCCACCGCCCTGCGGCTCGCGCCGCGACCGGTCACCCTCATCACCGCCGCGCCACTCGGGACGGGTACGGCCACGGGCTGGGCCCAGGGCGGCATCGCCGCCGCGATGGGCTTGGACGATGCGCCGTCGCTGCACGCGGAGGATACGCTCGCCGCGGGCGCCGGGCTGACCGAACGGGACGTGGCGCTTCGCGTCGCGGAAGCTGGGCCTGCTCTCATCGATTGGCTCGTCGCCCTCGGCACCGGTTTCGATCGCGAGCCGGACGGCGCGCTGGCGCTCGGGCTGGAGGCTGCCCACAGCCGCCGCCGCATCGTCCGGGCGCGAGGCGACTCGACCGGTCGGACCATGCTCGACGCGCTCGTGCGCGCCGCCCAGGCGACCCCGTCGATCGAGACCCTCGTCGCCGGCCTTCACGGATTGATGCAGGATGCCGATGGCCGCGTGCGCGGCGTCGTGTGCGAGCGGGACGGCGTCGCCTTCCGCCTGCCCGCCCGCGCGGTCGTGCTGGCGACCGGCGGCGTCGGGGCGCTCTACGCCTCGACCACCAATCCGCGCGGCGCCCTCGGGCGCGGCCTGCTTGCCGGCGCACGGGCTGGCGCCGCCTTGCGCGATCTCGAATTTGTGCAGTTCCACCCCACCGCCATCGCTGCGGGCCGCGATCCGATGCCGCTCGCCACCGAGGCCCTGCGCGGTGAGGGTGCGACGCTGATCGACGAGTCCGGCGCGCCCGTGATGGCCGGCATCGAAGGCGGCGACCTCGCCCCGCGCGACGTCGTGGCACGCGGCATCTTCCAGGCGCTCGCCCGCGGCCGCACCGTCTATCTCGATGCCCGCGGTGCTCTCGGCGAGAGCATGTCCCGGCGCTTCCCCACGGTCGCCGCGCTCTGCGCCGAGGCCGGCATCGATCCTGCGCTGCAGCCGATCCCGGTTCGACCGGCGGCACACTACCACATGGGCGGCATCCTCGTGGACGAGGCCGGCCGCAGCACCGTCCCCGGTCTCTGGGCCTGCGGCGAGGTCTCCTCGACCGGGCTGCACGGCGCCAACCGTCTCGCCAGCAATTCGCTCCTCGAAGCCCTGGCCTTCGCGCCCCGCATCGCCGAGTCGATCGGAGACGCACCCGCTTCTGCCGGTGCCGACCGTCCGGTGCCGCTGCCGGAGATCCGGACGGAGGACGCCGCGGTGCTGAGCGGGATCCGCGGCATCATGGAACGCTGCGTCGGCGTGGTGCGCGACGAGGCGAGCCTGTCACGGGCCGTAGCGCGGCTCACCGATCTGTCCGAGAGCGGCTCCGATTCGGCCGCCACCGGCCTGATGATCGCCCGCGCCGCACGCGCCCGATGCGAGAGCCGCGGCGCACATTGGCGAAGCGATTTCCCTGGCCAGCTTCCGGCCCGGCACTCCGTAGTCACGCCCGCGGCGGCGGACGCTCCCGCGCTTCAGGAACTCACCGATGCCTGACGACGTCCTGCTGCCGCTGCCGCGCCTCCTCGTGGAGCCGGTGGTGCGGGCAGCCCTCCTCGAAGATCTCGGACGGGCCGGCGATATCACCACGGACGCCATCGTCCCGGCGGGCGAGCGCATGGAGGCTGTCATCGCCTCCAGGCAGGATGGGGTGATCGCCGGCACGGATGCCGCCGCCATCGCGTTCGCGCTGATCGACCCGAGTCTGTCGGTCGCGGTCGAGCGGCCCGATGGAACCCGGGTCGCGCCGGGCGACACGGTGATCCGCCTGTCCGGCCCGGCTCGCGCCGTGCTGACCGCCGAGCGCGTCGCCCTCAACCTGCTCTGCCGCCTGAGCGGCGTGGCCACGGCGACGGCCTCCCTGGTCGAGGCGGCGCGGCCGCACGGCAAGGCGCGGATCGTCTGCACCCGCAAGACCACCCCGGGCCTGCGGGCGCTGGAGAAGCACGCCGTGCGCGCGGGCGGCGGTTCGAATCACCGTTTCGGCCTCGACGACGCGGTGCTGATCAAGGACAACCACGTCGCGGTGGCGGGCGGCATCATCCCGGCCATCGAGCGGGCGCGGGCGAGAACCGGTCACCTCGTAAAGATCGAAGTCGAGGTCGATACGCTGGCGCAGCTGGAAGAGGCGCTTTCGGTCGGTGCCGACGCGGTGCTGCTCGACAATATGAGCCCTGATACCCTGCGTCAGGCCGTAGCGATGGTCGATGGTCGCGCCGTCACCGAGGCCTCGGGCCGGATCAATCGGGAGACCGTCGGCGCGGTCGCGGCATCGGGCGTCGATCTGATCTCGGTCGGCTGGATCACCCATAGTTCGGCGATTATCGATCTGGGTCTCGACGCGGCTTAGCGGCTGTCGGGCGTCGAGTGCGTCCGCCTCCGGTGGTGCCGGAGCGCCTGCCCATCCCATCACCGCTTCCTCCTCGGCGACGGAAAGGTCGGCCGCTGCGAAGCGCATTCGGGCGGTCCCGCTCGCTTCGGTCCGTTACAACGGCCGTGCGAGGATGCCTCGCGGAATGGGCGTCGGCGCCTGTCGAGACCCGTCTGGCCCGTGGTCTGCGGGGCGTCCACGCCGTCCGAGATCGTCGCCGTAGGCACCTGCGTCCCCATCAGGTCGCTTCACCCGGTCCTGCCCACGGCTGAGGGGGGGGTCCATCCGACGACGATGATCCTTGTGCTCACGGCCAAGCTGCCACAGTGTGGCCACGTAGTCACGAACACGGCCGAAGCGGTACCGCACCGCAAATCAAGCTTGGCTTTGGACGGCGAGCGTTTACGCGTTGGCGAGGGTCCGCACGGCATCGTGCGGCGGTTCTTCCACCGCGTCCCCTGTTCTTCGCCTGCCCCGAGAGGCCCTGATGCGCCGTTTCGTCGTTGCCCTGGGCGGGCTTGCCTGCGCGACGGTCGCGCTGGCAAGCCCCGCTGCTGCCTATGAGATCGACCCGCTTACCCGTCAGCCTCTGAGCGACGTCCTGACGGTGCGCGTTCGCCCGCAGAACGCGCTGCCGACGGCCAATGCGGCCCTGCCGGCCGACGTCCCCGGCACGCCGGGCGCGGCGGCAGATCCGCTCGCCTCCGCGGTACCGCAGATGACGGCGATCCCGCGCCAGACGGTGCCCTATTCCGGCCCCTACACGCCCGGCACCATCGTGGTCTCGACCACCGAGCGTCGGCTCTACCTCATCCAGCCCGGTGGCGAGGCCCTCCGTTACGGCGTCGGCGTCGGCCGGCCCGGTTTTACCTGGGGCGGCAGCCAGACCGTTACGATGAAGCGTGAATGGCCGGATTGGCGCCCGCCGGCCGAAATGCTGCGCCGCCGCCCCGATCTGCCGCGCTACATGAAGGGCGGCATCGAGAATCCGCTCGGCGCCCGCGCCATGTATCTCGGCAACACGATCTACCGCATCCACGGCTCCAACGAGCCGGAAACGATCGGGACTGCCGTCTCCTCGGGCTGCATCCGCATGACCAACGAGGACGTGACGGACCTCTACAGCCGCGTGAAGGTCGGCGCCCGGGTCGTCGTCCAGCGCTGATCGTTTCGACGACGCGCAACGAGAAGGGCCGGCAGGAATGCCGGCCCTTCTCGTTTTGCTCGGGTTGAAGGAGGCTTGCGTCAGCCGATCAGAAGCAGGCTGAGCACGATGGCGGCGGCACCGCCGGCAACGGCGAGGCCCAGGATGACGACGCTGCTGAGTTGATCGACCGTGTTCACGTCCTGGCCGATGCGGTGCTGGGTGTCGGTGGCCGCCATGCGCTGCTTTCCGCTCGTTCCGTTGATCTCGCACGGCAACGGCGGTGCGAGCGGATGGTTCAATGCCGAACGGTCGCAGGTCGTCCTCCCGGAGCGGGCGGACCGGGCTGCGGAACCTGCATCCGAGCAACCGGTTGGCTCCGCTCAACAGGGAGAGCAGCCATGGTCGATGCCAGCCAGATCCGCGAGCACGCCACCGTCCTCGGTTCGGACGGCGGACATGTCGGAACGGTCGATCACGTCGCGAAGGGCGAGATCAAGCTGACGAAGAGCGATTCCGACGCCGGCGGCCTTCACCACTACATCCCGCTCGATTTCGTCATCGCCGTCGAGGGCGATCAGGTCCGGCTCAACCGGAGCGCCGACGAGGTGAAGCGGGAGTGGAGCACGTCTGGCGCCGCGTGACGCGAAGATCCGCCGTCCTCCGAACCGCTCGGAAAACACCTCATCTCGGATTTTGCAACGTCGGGCAGGCGCATGGATGCGCAGGCCGAAGAGTCATCGTGGGAGAACGCCGTGACGGGACAGAGTGAGCGGCCGCAATCCGAGGCCGAACCGAAGCCGAAAGAGGATTCGCCCTCTCCGCCTCAGCCGCCGGCCGGAAATCCTCCGGTGCCCCAGCCGGATGCGATTCCCGACGAGGACCTCGACCAAGTCGAGGAGCAGCCGAGCTAGAACGGCCCGCGGGTCGTCGCGAGGACGACCCGCGCCGGTTCGCGGCGCTCAGTGGCAGCCGCAGCTTCCGCTGCCGCAGCCGCCGCCATGGCTGCCTTTGGCCGGAGCGCTTGCGGCGCGGTCGCGCGAGAGACCGCGCTCCTCCAACTCGCGCAGATAGGTCGACCAGCGGTTCCGGTACTCCCGGCCGAGGTCGAACAGATAGTCCCAGCCGTAGATGCCGGTGTCGTGCATGTCGTCGAAGAACAGCTTCACGGCATAGTTGCCGACCGGCTCCACCGAGAGGATTGCGACGTCGCGCTTGCCGCCCAGGACCTTGCGTTCCGCCGGAGAATGGCCTTGAACCTCCGCGGAAGGACTCGAAACGCGCAAGTATTCGGCGGGCAGTTCGAAGCGACCGCCCCCGTCGAAAGCCACGGTCAGGATGCGCTTGTCGCCGGACAAGCGGATTTCAGTGGGCCAGCGCTCACTCATGACGATCCGTTCCACGCTCTCATGCCGGCGTTGCATGCATGTGCTTGCCGGAAAATGCCACCGCCCTCATATGGATGGCGATGTTGGATCTGTCAGCCGACAAAACCGCCAAGGCCGGTCACGAGTCGAGTTCAGAGGCGCGCATGTGGGGTCCCGCTGAAGACGCGCCTGCGCCTGTGCGCCCTGCGCCGCTGATCGACCCGTTCCAGCGGGCGATCACCTATCTGCGCATCTCGGTGACGGATCGCTGCGATTTCCGCTGTGCCTATTGCATGGCGGAGGACATGCAGTTCCTGCCCAAGCGCGATCTGTTGACCCTTGAAGAGCTCGACCGGCTCTGCGGCGTCTTCATCGATCGCGGCGTGCGCAAGCTTCGGATCACCGGTGGCGAGCCGCTGGTCCGCCGCGACATCATGCATCTGTTCCGCCGGCTGTCGCGCCACCTCAAGAGCGGCGCGCTCGACGAATTGACGCTGACGACCAACGGCTCGCAACTCGCCCGCTTCGCGCCCGAGTTGGCCGATCTCGGCGTGCGCCGGATCAACGTCTCGCTCGACACGCTCGACCCGCAAAAGTTCCGCGAGATCACCCGGCGCGGCGACCTGTCGGTCGTGCTCGCCGGCATCGAGGCGGCGCGGGCTGCCGGGATCAAGGTCAAGATCAACGCGGTGGCGCTGAAGGGCGTCAACGAGGACGAGATCGCCGACATGATCGCCTGGGCCCACGGCCTCGGCATGGACATGACGCTGATCGAGGTGATGCCGCTCGGTGAGATCGAGGGCGACCGTACTGACCAGTTTCTGCCGCTCTCGGTCGCGCGCGAGCGCCTGGAGCAACGTTACACACTGACCCCGCTGCCGGACCGCACCGGCGGCCCGGCCCGCTACGTGCGGATCGAGGAGACTGGCGGCCGACTCGGCTTCATCACGCCGCTGACGCATAATTTCTGCGAGAGCTGCAACCGCGTGCGGCTGACCTGCACCGGCAAGCTCTACATGTGCCTTGGACAGGAGGATGCGGCCGATCTGCGCGCCGCCCTGCGCGCCTCGCCCGACGACGCCCTGGTGACGCAGGCCGTCGTCGAGGCGATCTCGCGCAAGCCCAAGGGCCACGACTTCGTCATCGAACGCGCCCGCCCGGCGGCCGTGCCGCGGCACATGAGCGTGACCGGCGGCTGACCGGTCTCACCCCGCGACCGGGACCAGCGTGTCCCGGATGTCCGGATCGGCGAGCCAGTTCTGGACGCGATCGCAGTGCCCGGGGATTTTCGGCGTGTGCGCGTAGATCGCCAGCGACCCCTCCACCATCGCCCGCAGCTCGATGCAGCGGCCGGCATCTACCAGGAAGTTCAGCCCACCGAGCGGCAGCTTGAAGGTCGTGCTGCCGGCGACGCCCAGCCGCGCTGCGATCTCCGGATAGACCGGCCAGACGCATCCGCCGAGCGGATCGGGCAGGTAATCTTCGCATGCCGCCGTCCGGGCGGGAATCCCGGCGCGGTGGAGCGCGTCGCGGGCGAGATCCGCGAGCACGAAAAGCTTCGGATGATTGATCGTGTGCATGAAGCAGCCGCGACGCATCCAGCCGGCGAACAGGCGGTCGAGATTGCAGCCGTGAGCGTGGCTCATCGCCAGCAGGGCGTCGCGATTCGCGAACCAGCCCTCGAGGTAGCCGACCCGCGAAAACACCTCGGCTCGGAACAGCGAGACGATCTCGTCGACCGAGAAGCCGCGGGCGAAACCGTAGACGACCAGCGCCGAGTGGTAATCGCCCATCGGCGAACCGAACAGGCCGGTCTTGTGGCTGATATAGACGATGTCCGGGTGGAAGGCCGGGAAGACGATCGACGGGACGGGCACGACGAACCGGGCAGTCTCGAGGACCCGTGCGGGCGTCACATCTCCGAACGGGCCGGCCTCGAACGGAAAGCACACGGTCAGGTCGGCGTTTCTCACCGCGTCGAGCAACCGCCGGGGGCTCGAGTCGAACTGCGAGAAGGTAGCCGGCTCTACCGACGCGATCTCAGCATCCTGCGCAAGGAACCCCACACACCCCGCGAGGACGGCGACTTGGCAGTTGTTGCCGAGGACGACGATTCGCCTAGCCACGGACGCGTGCCTCCGGCTGCCAGCAATTCCTCGTCGCAGACCACGGCCGCCTGCTGGGCGAACTCCCGGCGCGCCTCGTGCAGGCTGCGGCTGGAGGCGGGGAGGCCGTCCCGGTCCCCGCCCTCGGTGAGATGGCGGAAGAAGACCCGCATGACATGATCGACACCGTCCTTGCTGACGGACCTGAGATCGCTCTCGAGATAGCGGAAGGCTCCCTCGGGCGAGGTGATGATCTCGTAGGAGGGGAAGTAGAGCGTGTCGTCGCGTGTGTCGGCCAGACGCTGCGCGGCGACCCGGAGCACCGCCTTGCTGTGGACGGTCGATTGCAGAACGTGGCGTCCCTCATAGGTCGCCACCAGCGGCACCGGCGAGACGGTCAGGATCAGGCGCGCCCGCGGATTGACCGCCTTCAAGGCATCGGCGAAGGCGGCGAGATCCGCGATCACCTCCTCGACCGGCTGATTTCGGAAGGCGTAAGCCCCCGGATCGAAGGTGCCGGCGGCCACACCCGGACAGAGCGGGAATGCCGCACCGTCGGCCTCCGCCTGCCATCCCTCGGTCAGTCCGAGAGTGAAGACGAAGACGTCGAGGCTTTCGAAAAGTTGACGCACGCGGGCGAAATGCTCTTGCCGCTCCGCCTCGACGTCGTCCGGGCTCGCGAAGCCCGCCGGCTCGATGCGCGGCCGGAACGGGTCGGCGAAGCGTCCGTCCCGCCGCTCCCACGCCGTATCAGCAGGCGTGAAGCGGCCGTACGCGCGTTCAATCAGCTGCAGGAGTTGGCGCGCGGTGTAGACATTGCCGTAGCGCGCCGAGAACAGGCGGTAGCCGCGGCTGCGGGCCTCGTCCGGCGGCACGCCCGCGGGTGCGTCTTCGGTGACCAGATAATGGTAGCCGCTGGCCTGGAGTCGGTCGGCGATGTGCTGGGCGAAGCAGCTTCCCGCCGTCGCGATCCGGGTCTGCCGCGTCAGCCGGAAACCCTCCGGCACCGACGGGCCCGTCATCGGATCGAGGGCGAACAGGGGTAGTGAGCCGACGGAGCGATCCCAGAAGGCGTGGTCGGCAAGACCGGAATAGGGATTTCGGGTGCGGTCCTGCATCGCTCGGCGGAGCCTAGCCGACCGGCTACCCAGCGGCAACGGCCATCCCCAGCGCTGACCATCTTGGTATTTTGAATGTCGCGCGCTCGGGGCTAGAGCACGGAACGAGACGATCCGATACCGGAGACACCAATCCCATGGCGAAAGTCGCGTTCCTGGGCCTCGGCGTAATGGGCTCGCCGATGGCGGGGCACCTCGCGAAGAAGGGCCACGACGTTACCGTCTTCAACCGCACCGGCGCCAAGGCGGAGGCCTGGGTCGCGGCCAATGGTGGCCGGGCCGCCGCGACGCCGCGCGAGGCGGCAGCCGGATGCGCCATCGTCTTCGCCTGCGTCGGCAACGACGACGACCTGCGCTCGGTGGTGCTCGGTGACGACGGCGCCTTTGCCGGGATGGAGAAGGGTGCGGTCTTCGTCGATCACACGACCGCCTCGGCCGAGGTCGCCCGCGAACTCTCTGCCGCCGCCGATGCGGCCGGCTTGCGCTTCGTCGATGCACCCGTCTCCGGCGGTCAGGCGGGCGCGGAGAACGGTGTGCTCACCGTGATGTGCGGCGGCGACGAGGGGGCCTATGCCGAGGTCGAACCCGTCATCATGGCCTACGCCAAGTCCTGCCGTCTGCTAGGGCCGTCGGGCTCGGGCCAGCTCACCAAGATGGTCAATCAGATCGCCATTGCCGGGCTGGTGCAGGGCCTGTCCGAGGCGATCCACTTCGCCAAGCGCGCCGGTCTGGATGTGGAGACCGTGCTCGACGTGATCTCGAAGGGCGCGGCCGGCTCCTGGCAGATGGAGAATCGCGGCCGCACCATGAATGCGGACAAGTTCGATTTCGGCTTTGCCGTGGAGTGGATGCGCAAGGATCTCGGCATCCTGCTCGCCGAGTCCCGTCGCAACGGCGCCCGCCTGCCGGTCACGGCGCTGGTCGATCAGTTCTACGCCGAGGTCGAGGCCATGGGCGGCAAGCGCTGGGACACCTCTTCCCTCATCGCCCGGCTGGAGCGCTGAGCCGGGCCTCCGCCAGGGACCACGCCGCCTCCGGCGTGGTCCAGTGCCAGTCCTCGCCCATCTGGTGGCGGAACCACGTGAACTGGCGCTTGGCGTAGCGGCGGGTGTCGCCCTGGCCGCGCTGGATCGCCTCCTCGCGTGAGAGCGACCCGTCGAGATGAGCGATCAGCCCCGGCACGCCGTGGGCGCGCATCACCGGCAGCAGCGGGTCGAGGCGCCGCTCCCGCAGCGCGGCGACCTCGTCGAGGGCGCCCTGTTCCATCATCGTCGCGAAGCGCGCATCGATGCGCCGGCGCAGCGTCTCGCGCTCCGGTGCGAGGAAGATCTTCAGGAGCGGCCGCCCGGCGAGCGGCCCCGGCAAGCGGGCTTCGTGGAACGAGCCGATGGAGCGGCCGGTCGCCGCGAAGATCTCGAGGGCCCGCATCACCCGCATCCGGTCCGAGGAGCGCAGACGCTGCGCGCTCTCAGGGTCGCGCAGGGCGAGCGAGGCGTGGAGCGACTCGGTCGGCTGCCCCTCCGCCTCCGCCCGGATTTGTGCGCGAATCGCCTCCGGCACCGTGGGCAGGTCCGAGATGCCCTCGTCGAGGGAGCGGAAGTACAAGCCGGTGCCGCCGACGAAGATCGGTAGGCTTGCGGCCTCGCATTCTGCGAGGATCGTGGCGGCCTGCCGCTGGAAGTGACCGACGGAGAAATTCACCGCACCGTCCACGCTGCCGTAGAGGCGGTGGGGGGCAGACGCCTCTTCCTCCGGGGTCGGTCGGGCAGAGAGCACGCGCAGGTCGGCATAGACCTGCATCGAATCCGTATTGATCACGGTCCCGCCGAAGGCGCGGGCGATGCGCAGCCCCAGCGCCGACTTGCCCGAGGCGGTGGGCCCTGCAATGAGGATGGCGGCCGGGCGCCCTGCTTCCTGCCCGTCCGAACTTCGCACGGCTGCTCTCCATGACCCTCGTCGCGACGCTGATAGCAAACCCGGCCCGGCCCGCCATCACCGACGCGGTGCTCGCGGAAGCGCGGAGGGTGACGAAAACCGAGCACCAGCCACGGATACTCCACGGCGAGGTGGCCGCCGAACTGCTGGTCCCGGGGACGCCGAGCGAGGCTTCCGCTGTCACCGAGCTTCTGCGCGAGGCGCTGGGGTCCGAGCCGATCGATCTCGCCGTGCTTCCCCACGACCAGCACCGCCGCAAGCGGCTGTTCCTGGCCGACATGGACTCGACCATGATCGAACAGGAATGCATCGACGAACTCGCCGACGTCGTCGGCATCAAGGATCGGGTGGCGGCGATCACCGAGCGGGCGATGCGCGGTGAGATCGCGTTCGAGCCGGCCCTGCGGGAGCGGGTCGCTCTGCTGAAGGGCCTGTCCGTCGGCGTGATCGACGGCCTGATCCGCGACGCGATCCGCCTGACGCCGGGCGGCCATACCCTCGTCGCGACGATGCGGGCGCACGGCGCCTTCGCCTGTCTCGTCTCCGGCGGCTTCACCCTGTTCACCGGTCCCATCGGCAGCCGTCTGGGCTTCGATGAGACCCGTGCCAACCAACTCGACGTGGCGGACGGGCATCTGACGGGGCAGGTGGTCGAGCCCATCGTCGGCGCGGAAGCCAAGCGGGCGAGCCTCATCGAGCTGCGCGAGCGGCTTGGCCTGGGCGCTGCGGAGACGATGGCGGTCGGTGACGGCGCCAACGACCTGCCGATGCTCGCAGAAGCCGGCCTCGGTGTCGCGTTTCGGGCCAAGCCCAAAGTGGCCGAGGCCGCCCACGTGCGGATCGAGCACGGCGACCTGACCGCGCTTCTCTACCTGCAGGGCTACTCGGCGGCGGAGTTCGCCGCTTAGGTTTTCGGCGCTGCCGTAAACGCAAAACTGATCGGATCGACTCCTCTCTCCGCGGGCGGAGAGAGGAGTACAACGAACGGATCAGCTTTGGGGTTGAGGCCCGATCACTCCAGGCCGATGGCAACGAAGCGCACGTCGCCGCTCGCGCTGGCAACCAGCAGCAGCACCGACTTGCGGCCTTCCTTCTTGAGGGCGTCCACGCGCTTGGTCACGTCGGTCGGGTTCGCCACCGCCTCCTGGCCGACCTCGACGATGACTTCGCCGGGCTGGATGCGCTTGTCGGCGGCGGTCGAGTTCGGATCGACCTTGGTGACGACCACGCCGCTCTTCACGCTCTCCTTGATGTTGTAGCGGCGGCGGGCCTCGTCGGTGAGACCGGACAGGCTGAGGCCGAGGATCTGGCGATTGGCCGATTCCGCCTCCGGCTGCTTGACGTTGGCGACCTGGGTCTTCTCGCCGTCCTCCAGGCGGCCGAGGAGGACCGACTTCGTCTGCTCCTCGCCCTTGCGCACGATCTGGACGTCCACGGTCTTGCCGACCGGGGTCGCGGCGACGATGCGGGGCAGCTCGCTCGACGACTTCACCGGCACGCCGTTGAACTTGACGATGACGTCCCCGACTTCGAGGCCCGCGGTCTTGGCCGGGCCCTTCTCATCGACGCCGGCCACCAGCGCGCCCTTGGCGCCGCCCTTCAGGCCGAGCGCCTCGGCGGTGGCCTCGTCGACGTTCTGGATGCGCACGCCGAGCCAGCCGCGGCGCACCTCGCCGAACTGCCGGAGCTGATCGACCACTTGGCTCGCCGTCCCCGAGGGCACCGCGAAGCCGATGCCGACCGAGCCGCCCGAGGGCGAAAGAATCGCCGTGTTGATGCCGATCACCTCGCCGTCCATGTTGAACAGCGGACCGCCCGAATTGCCCTTGTTGATGGCCGCATCCGTCTGGATGTAGTTGTCGTAGGGTCCGGACTCGATGTTGCGGCCGCGGGCCGAGACGATGCCGGCGGAGACCGAGCCGCCGAGGCCGAACGGGTTGCCGATCGCCATGACCCAGTCGCCCGGGCGCATCTTGTCGGAATCACCGAAGGGCACGGCCTTGAGCGGGCGCTCGGCCGTCGGCTTCACCCGCAGCAGGGCGAGATCGATCTTCGAATCCTTGCCGATGATCTCCGCCTTCAGCTTGGTGCCGTCGGACAGGATGACCTGAATGTCGTTGGCGTCGCCGATGACGTGGTTGTTCGTCACCACGATGCCCGACGCGTCGATGATGAAGCCCGAGCCCAGCGAGTTCGACTTGCGCGTCGGCCCGCGCGAGCTGTCGTCATCACCCTTCGGGGCGCCCTGACCGCGCCGCTTGAAGAATTCCTCGAAGAGATCCTCGAAGGGCGTGCCTTGCGGCAGCTGCGGCATGGTCCGGCCGCCGCGGCTATTCGCCTCGACCGTCGTCGAGGCCGAGATGTTCACCACGGCGTCCGTCACCTTCTCGGCAAGGTCGGCGAGCGATTCCGGACCGCGCGCGAAGGCCGGGATTGGCAGCGCGGTGACCGTGACGGTGAGGCCGAGCACCGCGGCGGCCAGGGCCGATGAGGCGCGCCGGGCAAGCGACGGCGTTCGGCCCCGGACGGCGTTCGCGGCGAGTCTCATGGACGTTTCCTCAAGCTCCGAGAGTGCCCGGTTTCAGGCCGGCATATAAATTCGGCGGCCGGCACCCTCGATCAAGAGCGCCGGCCGGATCGGTCGGATCGGTCGCAGGCCGCTCAGCGCACCGCGCCGGTGGTCGCATCGCCGGCCGAAGCACCCGCAGCCGTGGGCTGGGCGGCGCCGTTGCGGGCGCCCTGCGGGCGGCGGCCCTGCGGATCGTTGAAGTAGCGGAAGAAGTCCGAGTTCGGGCTCACCACGAGTCGCGTGTCCTGCCCCTTCAGCGACTGCTCGTAGGCCTGCATCGAACGGTAGAAGGCGAAGAAGTCCGCGTCCTGCCCGAAGGCTTCCGCCAGGATGCGGTTCTTTTCCGCGTCGCCCTGACCGCGCAGCTCTTCCTGCTGCTGGTTGGCCTCGGCCAGGATCACGACGACGTCGCGATCGGCCTTGGCGCGGATCAGCGTCGCCGCCTGATCGCCGTTGGCGCGGATGTCGGTCGCCTCCTTCTTCCGCTCGGAGGTCATGCGGTCATACACCGCCTGACTGTTCTTGGCGGGCAGGTCGACGCGGGTCATGCGCAGATCGACGATCTCGATGCCGAGCCCCTTGGCCTGCCGATTCACGTCCTCCTGGATCGTGTTCATGAGGTCGGAGCGCTCGGTCCGCACGATGGCGTCGCGGCTGGTCCGGGCCAGCACGTTGCGCAGCGCCGAGTTGGTGAAGCTCGCCAGACGCTGGTTCGCCAGCGCGATCGTGCCGACCGACTGATAGAACTTCAGCGGATCGACGATGCGGTAGCGGGCGAAGGCGTCCACTTCGAGGTTCTGCCGGTCCGCGGTGAGCAGGGTCTGTACCGGCAGATCGAGATCGAGCACGCGTTTGTCGAACAGGACGACGCTGTCGGTGAACGGCACCTTGAAGTAGAGGCCGGGCTTGTTCTGGCCGACCGGGTTCAGCACGTCGCGCACGCGGCCGAGCTGAAGCACGAGCGCCTGCTGCATCTGTCCCACGGTGAAGACCGAGGCGTAGAGCCCGATCCCCACGACGGCGGCGATGAGAAGCAGGCCGGTCCGGATTGCTGGATTGTTCATCGGCTGGTCGCTCCGTTCGTCTGCGTCCGACCGCTGTCGAGCAACGGCAGCACGGGGAGCACGCCCGCGGCGCTGGCGCCGCCCGCCACGCCGCCGTTCTGATCGATGATGACCTTGTTCACGGAGCCGAGCACTCTCTCCATCGTCTCCAGGAAGATCCGCTCGCGGATGACCTCGGGCGCGACCTTGTAGGAATCGTAGACCTGACGGAAGCGGGACGCCTGACCGGTCGCCTCGGCCGTGGCCTGGGAACGGTAGGCCTCGGCGCCCTGGATGATCTTGCTCGCATTGCCTCGGGCGTCGGGAACGACGCGGCTGGCATAGGTTTCGGCTTCGTTGCGCACCTGCTGGGCGTATTGCTGCGCTGCGTTCACGTCGATGAAGGCGGGACGCACCTCCGGCGGCGGGGTGACGCTGGTGAGCTGCACGACCTCGATGCGAACACCGGCGCCGTACTCGTCGAGCGCGCTCTGGACGATCTCCTTGACCTCCTGAGAGATGCTGGATTGCTCGTTGGTCAGGATCGCCTGGATGTTGCGGCGGCCGATCACCTCGCGCATCGCGCTCTCGGAGATGGCCTTGATGGTCCCCTCCGGATTGGCGAGGTTGAAGACGTAATCTTCCGCCTTGAGCGGATTGACGCGCCACTGCACCTCGAAATCGATATCGACGATGTTCTCGTCACCGGTGAGCATCAGGCTCTCTTCCGGTACGTCGCGCTGGCGCGTGGTGCTGCCGGTCGTGATGTAGCCGATCGGAATCGAGTTCACGATGCCGACGTTGGGCTTCTGCACGGACCCGATCGGGTAGGGGAAGTTGTAGCGCAGGCCCTCGCCGGACTGGCTCGTGTAGCGCCCGAAGACCGTGTTGATGCCGACCTCGTTGGGCTTCACGATGTAGAAGCCGGTCAGCAGCCACGCGCTGAGCACGAGGCCCGCCGCCACGAGGATTCCCTTGCCACCGCCGAAGCCTCCGCCCGGCATGACGCCGCGGAGCCGATCCTGGCCGCGCCGGAGCAGATCCTCGAGATCGGGGGGCGTCTTGCCGCCACCCCCGCCACCCCAGGGGCCGCCGCCATTGCCGCCGCCGGGACGGCCCCAGGGGCCACCTCCGCCGCCGCTCTGATTGCTCCAAGGCATTCTCGACGTGAACTCCTGCTGAAGCCGGCCCCCCGCGGATGCGGCGGGCTTTTGCCTAAAACTCGATCCGCCGCCCGGTCATCGCCCTGCCACGGGACAGGAGGAGCCGGTTTCGCTAAGCGCCAGAAGGCGTTTGCGGTGCCGCAAGGGCGCCGCGCACCTGAGTGGCGCCGCGCGGTCCTGTCAAGGCTGGCAGGTGGGCCCGCACCCCGTCAACCGCAACGGCTGTCCGTGCCACGAATCTCTTGCGGCCCCTGCGGCCAAAGCGCCGCTGACGCGATCAGCGATCGGCGATGCGATCCAAATCCACGAAACGAAACGCGAATTCATCGCGCTCACCGGCGGCGTGCGCCTCGCTGAAGGTCTCGCGAAAGGCGCTCCGGTCGAAGGGCGGAAAGTACGCATCGCCCTCGGGTGCGGCATCGACCTCGGTGAGATGCAGCCGGTCCGCATGGGGAAGGGCAAGCCTGTAGATTTCGGCGCCGCCCACCACCATCAGCTCGGCGCCTCCGGCCGCGGCCAGAGCCGCGTCCCAATCGTGCACCACGTCCGCGCCGGGGATGGTGCGGCCGCGCTCGCGCGTCAGGACGAGGCTGCGCCGGCCGGGCAGGGGACGGCCGATCGAATCCCAGGTCTTGCGGCCCATCAGGATCGGCTTGCCCATGGTGAGCGCCTTGAAGCGCTTCAGGTCGCTGGAGATTCGCCACGCGAGATCGTTGTCGCGGCCGATCACGCCGTTGCGGGCAAGCGCGACGACGAGGGAGATGCGGGGGATTTTCATCAGACGGCCACCGGCGCCCTGATGGCGGGATGCGGTTCGTAGCCCTCGATCACGATGTCCTCGAAGCGGAAGTCGAACAGCGAACGCACTTCCGGGTTCAGGCGCAGCCGGGGCAGGGCGCGGGGCTCGCGCGAGAGCTGGAGCCGGGTCTGTTCCAGGTGGTTGGCGTAGAGATGCGCGTCACCGAAGGTGTGGACGAAATCGCCGGCCTGCAGCCCCGTCACCTGCGCCATCATCGCCGTGAGCAGCGCGTAGCTCGCGATGTTGAACGGCACCCCGAGGAAGGCATCGGCCGAGCGCTGGTAGAGTTGGCAGGAGAGCCGCCCCTCGGCGACGTAGAACTGGAACAGGCAGTGGCAGGGGGCAAGCGCCATCCGGTCGAGGTCGGCCGGGTTCCAGGCCGAGACGATCAGCCGGCGCGAATCCGGATTGCGGGTAATCTCGTCGAGAACCCAGGCGATCTGATCGACCGTGCCGCCGTCCGGCTTGGCCCAGCTGCGCCACTGCTTGCCGTAGACGGGGCCGAGATCGCCGCTGGCGTCGGCCCACTCGTCCCAGATCGTGACGCCATTCTCCTTGAGGTAGGCGATGTTGGTGTCGCCCTTCAGGAACCACAGCAACTCGTGGATGATCGAGCGCAGGTGAAGCTGCTTCGTCGTCACCAGGGGAAAGCCGTCCGCAAGATCGAACCGCATCTGGTGGCCGAACACCGAGAGCGTGCCCGTGCCGGTGCGGTCCTCCTTGCGGACGCCCTCGGAGAGGATGCGGGTGAGCAGATCGTGATAGGCGCGCATGGCCCCTCAGATCTGGCGGTCGCCCGGGCCGATGTCGAGTCGAGTGCCCTCGCCGTCCCGCCTTTCCCGACGGCTTGGTTACGCAACGGCACGGCTATCGCAGGAGGCCCGGTCCGAGTTGGTAGGCGACGAGACAGAAGTTGCTCCAGCCGTGGAGCAGGATGCAGGGCCAGAGCCGGCCGGTTCGCCAGCGCAGCCAGCCGAGCGTGAGCGCCAGCGGCAGCAGGGTCAGCGGCCGGGCAAGCGCACCCTTGGCACCGGGATCGAGAGAGACGTGGGCGAGGCAGAAGAGCAGCGCCGTCGCCACGATCGTTCCCGCCGGCCCGAGGAAGGCGCTGGCCCGGGCGAAGGTCTCGCCCCGCAGCAGCAATTCCTCCGCGATCGGGGCTAGCACAACGACGAAGGCGAACCACAGGCCGAGCATCACTGGGCTCAGGAAGGGCGAAAGACGCACCCCGTTGCCGAAATTCATGTGGAGCGCCGCCGCGGTGGTCGTCACCCAGGCGATGTGAATCAGCGGCCAGAGCGGCAGCAGCAGCCAGAGCCGCCGCATCGGCGTCCGCGCTTCGAGCGGCCGCGCCAATCCGAGCCGCCGGCGCCACGCACCGCCGGAGGCCAGGACAGCCAGCGCGACGACGAGAAGTGCCATCAGCACCTGCCGGAGGGCATCCATTGCGACGGCGCGGCCGGCAACTTCAGAGAGCGGCAGGCGCGGGCGGGCCGCGCTACTGGTGAACGGGTCGATGCCGAGACGCAGGTCGCCACCGACCCGGACCATGGCGATGGCGAGCGCGCTCGCCAGGAGAAGGATCGTGAGCGGAACCGCGATGATCAGAAGCACCCGGCCGAGCCACGCCAGCCCGGTTTTGGCCGGAGCCAGGGGCCACTTCGACGGACCCGCGTCGGCGGGGGCGGGCGGCATATCAGCCACGCTCGCAACGCGGAGCGGGTCTGAGCGCAGATCGCTCTTCAAAACCGCCGACGGCCTCTCTATATTCGCCTTGCCGGTCGCGAGGCCGGCTATGGCGATAAACGTTCTTCGAAATAAACCTATCGGACCCGGGGGCGGTACCCGGCGCCTCCACCCGAACCCAGGACCGATGGCCGCACGGCCTCAGCGTGTTGGGTTCGGGCGGGGGCGAAATAGGATCGACGAGGGCGTAAAGGTAGAGCTTTCGCTCGGCATGGTTCCGCCGTTATCGGGCCTTTGCAATAGTTGCCAACGACAACTTTGCTCCGGTGGCTGTCGCCGCGTAAGCGGTGCCAAAAACCGACCTAAAGTCCTAGCGGGTAGCACCGCATAGGCGGGGTTCGGAGGTACCTGGCAACAGAAACCTCCACTCATTTCCACGACCCGGCGCAGCCCAATCCCGGCCGTGACCGGTCAAGCGAGCGCCGATGGCCGAAGATCTGATCCGTTACGATCTCCTGGTTCAGGACGCCCTGCGCGGCGTTGTGCGCAAGGTGCTGACCGATGCCGCCCGCGACGGGCTGTCGGGCGAGCATCACTTCTACATCTCGTTCCGCACCGAGGCGCCGGGCGTGCGCATGTCGCAGCGCCTGCGCGAGAAGTACCCGCAGGACATGACGATCGTCCTGCAGCACCAGTTCTGGGATCTCGGCGTCACCGAGCACAGCTTCGAGGTCGGCCTGTCCTTCTCCGGCGTGCCCGAGCGGCTGCTGATCCCGTTCGACGCGCTTTCGGGCTTCTTCGACCCGTCCGTGCAGTTCGGCCTCAAGTTCGATCTCAACGAGGGCGCCGAAGGCGAACAGTCCGAGGAGAGCCAGCCGAGCGCGCCGGCCAAGGCCGGCCCCCGCGGCGCGGCCTCCGAGCCCGCCGAGATCAAGCCGAAGGGAACGGGTCTCGCGACCGTTCAGAGCGGGCCGAAGATCGTTCCGACCCTTCCGGTCGGCGGCAAGGCCAAGGCGGACGGCAAGCCGGACGACAAGTCCGAGGACGGCAGCGAGGCCAAGCCGGAGGCCGCCGAGAAGACTGAACGCGACGGCACTGCCGAGGTCGTGAGCCTCGACGCCTTCCGCAAGAAGAACTGATTCTTCATTCCGCTCGGCCCGCGCATCGTCCGAAGGGGCGTCAGGCGCGGCGCTGTGCCACCATGCGCAACCCGTCCTTCGGCCGCAGCGTCACGCGGTGGAGCGGCGTCACCGGCGGGTGGTCCGCGGGCAGGGTGAGCCGCACCGCCCGCGCGACCTGGGCGAGCAGCAGCGTCGCCTCCTGCACCGAGAAGCTCTGACCGATGCAGATCCGCGGGCCCGCCCCGAACGGCAGGTAGGCGAAGCGCTCGATCGAATCCCGGGCGCTGCCGAAGAAGCGTTCGGGCATGAAGGCGTCCGGTTCGTCCCACAGCTTGCGGTGCCGGTGCATCACCCAGGGTGCGATGATGACGGTCGAGTTGCGGGGGATCTTCACGCGCCCGACCCGGTCCTCGCGCAGCGCTTGGCGGCTCAGGAACGGCACCGGCGGGAAGAGCCGCATCGTCTCCTCCATCACCGCCTTGGTGAAGGGCAACCGGTCGAGGCTCAGCGCGCCCTCCAATCCCGCGGCGGCATCGGCTTCCGCCTCGACACGGGCGCGGGCCGCCTCGTCCTGCGACAGGCAGTAGAGCGCCCAGGTCAGCGCGTTGGCCGTGGTCTCGTGGCCGGCGGCGATGAAGGTGACGATGTTGGCCTTCACCTCGATGTCGGAGAGGCCGCGGCCCGTCTCCGGATCCTGGGCGGCCAGCAGCAGGGTCATCAGATCGTGGGGCGCCTCGCCGCGGGCGAGCGCCGCCTTACGCTGCTCCAGCAGCGTGTCCACCACTTCGGCGAAGAAGCGCAGCGCCGGCCGCGCGCGCAGGCGGCCGAGCCGCGGCACGAAGGCGGGAAAGCCGAACACGTCCAGCGGATCGATCGGCCCGATCGATTCGAGCAGCCGCGTGATGGCGCGTCCGAGCGCGTCGGGATCGCCGGGCAGCCCTTGGGTGAAGATCGTCCGCTCCAGCACGTCGAGGGTGGCGCGGGTCATCTCGAGGGCGATATCGACGGTAGCGCCGTCGCGCCGCGCCAGCCGCCGGCCGAGCCGCGCCCCGGCCGCATCCATCTGTGAAACGAAGCCCGCCACATGGCGTGCGGAAAAGATCGGCGCGAGCGTGCGCCGCTGCAGGCGCCACTCGTCGCCCTCCGCGGTCAGCAGGCCGTTACCGAGTCCCGGCGCCAGAACCCGCTTCTGCAGGTCGTCCTTGCGGTAGTTTGCGGCCCGTTCGACCAGCAGGTAACGCACGAGGGCCGGATCGCTGACGACGGTGACGCGGCCCATCGCCGTCTCGCCAGCGACAACGAATTCCTCGAAATGGGCGTCCATCCAGGTGGCGATCGGATTCTCGCGCACCTTTTTCAGGAAGGCGAACAAGCCGAGCGGCTGGGTCAGCGGCGGCGGCACCTTGGGGCGGAACGGACCGGCCTCCGTGGTGGTGGCCGGGCGGGACGTCAGATCCAGCATGGAGACGGAAAAACCTCGGCGGTAACGGAGTGTGCAATGCGTCATTCCCCGTTCCGGGTCGGCATCGCGCTCGGCATCATGCTTCGTTAAGTAGGGCCGCATCCGAGCCAACGAAGAGGCCACGATGTCGCCGCAAGAGACTGCCGCCGTCGAGACGCGCACCGAGTCCGACACTTTCGGCCCGATCGAGGTGCCCGCCCACCGCTATTGGGGGGCCCAGACGCAGCGCTCGATCCAGAATTTCAAGATCGGCACCGAGCACCAGCCGGCGCCGCTCGTGCACGCACTCGGCATCGTCAAGCAGGCCGCGGCCCTGGTGAACAAGGATCTCGGCGGCCTCGATCCCAAGATCGCCGATGCCATCGCCGAATCGGCGGCTGAGGTTGTCGCCGGCAAGCACGACGACGAGTTCCCGCTTGTGGTCTGGCAGACCGGTTCGGGCACGCAGTCCAACATGAACGCCAACGAGGTGATCGCGAGCCTCGCCAACGAGCGGCTCGGGGGCAAGCGCGGCGGCAAGTCGCCGGTTCATCCGAACGATCATTGCAACCGCGGCCAGTCCTCGAACGACACCTTCCCCACGGCGATGCATATCGCGGCCGCCCGCGAGGTGCAGGAGCGGCTGCTGCCGGCGCTCTCCCACCTGCACGCGGCGCTTGATGCCAAGGCCAAGGAATTCGACAGCATCGTCAAGATCGGCCGCACCCACCTGCAGGATGCGACCCCGGTCTCGCTGGGCCAGGAATTCTCGGGCTACGCCGCGCAGGTCGCCCTCGGCGGCGCCCGCATCGCCGCGACGCTTCCCGGCGTGCTGGCGCTGGCGCAGGGCGGCACCGCCGTCGGTACCGGCCTCAACGCGCATCCGGAATTCGCGGAGCGGTTCGCGGCCAAGGTCGCCGAACTGACCGGGCTGCCCTTCACCTCGGCCGAGAACAAGTTCGAGGCGCTCGCGACCCACGACGCTCTCGTCTTCCTTCAGGGCGCGCTCACGGCGCTCGCCTCGGGTCTGTTCAAGATCGCCAACGACATCCGCCTGCTGGGCTCCGGCCCGCGTTCGGGCCTCGGCGAACTGTCGCTTCCGGAGAACGAGCCCGGCTCCTCGATCATGCCGGGCAAGGTCAATCCGACCCAGTGCGAGGCGCTGACCATGGTCTGCGCGCAGGTCGTCGGCAACGGCACCACGGTGAGCTTTGCCGGCAGCCAAGGCCATTTCGAGCTCAACGTGTTCAAGCCGGTGATCGCCAACGCGGTGCTGCAATCGGTGCGGCTGCTCGCCGACGCCTCGGTCAGCTTCACCGACAACTGCGTCGTCGGCATCAAGGCCAACACCGACCGGATCAGCGACCTGATGAGCCGCTCGCTCATGCTGGTGACGGCGCTGGCGCCCTCGATCGGCTACGACAAGGCCGCCGAGATCGCCAAGACCGCCCACAAGAACGGCACCACCTTGAAGGAGGAGGCGCTGCGGCTCGGCTACGTCACGGAAGAGGAGTTCGAGCGGGTCGTGCGCCCCGAAACCATGCTGGCGCCGAGCGCGGAATAAGCGCTAGTCTCGCTTCCCGGCGCGGGCTCACCGCGCCGGGTCGTCGAGAGGGCTGACGCGATGGCCGAGATCATCAACCTGCGCCAGGTGCGCAAGGACCGTGAGAAGGCGGCGAAACAGGCCAAGGCCGCGGAGAACCGCGTTCTGTTCGGCCGACCGAAGAAAGCGAAGACGCTGGCCGAGACGCGCAAGGCGATCGAGCAGGCCCGCCACGAGGCGCACCGCCTCGCCGAACCTGACAAGGACTGACGCTGGGAATGACGCGGGCGCCCGCGCGGGAACACGCGAAACGCTCGGTCATGATCGCCGGCCATCGCACCAGCGTGTCGCTCGAGACGGAGTTCTGGAGCGCGCTGCAGGACATCGCGCGAGCCCGCGGACAGTCGGTGCAGGCGCTGATCGGCGCAATCGATTCCGCCCGCGGGGAGCGCAACCTCTCCTCAGCGATCCGTGTGTTCGTACTCGGCGCCTTTCGCGGCGCCTCTGAGCCCTCAAAGAGCCCCCTCGCGGATTGCGCCGGGATCGGCCAGGGCGTGCAGGAGCCCAGCGGCGGAATGGGCGAAGCGTAGGGTCACCGCCTTGCGCCGCGCCGGGCTGAGCGGATGGTCCGGCGGCTCGCGCAGGATCGCCGCGCCGAAGGAATCGGCGACGATGAGGCCGCATTCCTCCGGGATCAGCGACTCCGGCACGGTCTCGGGGATCGCGAAGAAGAAGCGATCGCAATAGTCGCGGTAATCCGGCCATTTCCGGTCGGCGCGGAAGTCGGCCACGCTCGACTTGATCTCGATGATGGTCAGCCGGCCCGCCCCGCACAGGGCGATCACGTCGGCCCGGCGTCCGTTGGCGAGGGAGAATTCGGGAAGGCTCACGCAGCCCATCTCGGCGAGCAGACGCCGCACCCCGCGCTGGATGTTGAGTGCGGTCGGCGACTGGCGGCGATCGGGCGGCAGGATGATGTTGGCAAGGGCTGTGGACATGCCGGGCTGGTGGCTTGTGGATGCGGCCGAATCGAGTCCGCGCATCCTGCCAGCGGGATCACGCCAGTGTCACTGGCCGCTTTGTCACAGCGCGAGAGCCGCCCGGATCGCGTCGAAACCATCCGTCAGCGCCGCCGGCCCCGGCTGGAGGATCAGCGGCGACTTGATCTCGTGGATGCGCCCCGCCGCCACTGCCGGGATGCGCGCCCAGCCGGGGCGGGCGCGGATGCGCTCGACATTGACGCGCTTGCCGCACCAGGAGGCGAGGATCACGTCGGGTGCCGCTGCGATCACCTGCTCGGCGGTGACGATCCGGTCCTTTGCCGCCTGTTGCCGGCTCAGATGCGGAAAGACGTCCTGACCGCCGGCATGGCCGATCAGGTCGGAGACCCAGCCGATCCCGGAGATCATCGGCTCGTCCCATTCCTCGAAATAGACCTTGAGCCGCGGCCTGCCCGCGCTCTCGGCGGCGACCTGGGCGAGGCGATCCTCGTAGGAGCGCGCCAGCGCCTCAGCCCGATCCGCCGCGCCGACCAGTGCGCCGAGCGTGCGGATCATCGCGAGGCACCCGGCCATGTCGCGCTGGTTGAACAGGTGGACCGCCACGCCCGCCCGGGCGAGATTGGCGACGATCTCCGCCTGGAGATCGGAGAAGGCGAGGACGAGGTCGGGGTCGAGGGCGAGGATCTTGGGCAGGTCCGCGCTGGTGAAGGCCGAGACCCGCGGCTTCTCCCGCCGCACCTGCGGCGGGCGCACGGCGTAGCCCGAGACGCCGACGATCCGGCGATCCTCGCCCAGCAGATAGAGCGTCTCGACGGTCTCCTCGGTGAGGCAGACGATGCGTTCGGGCGGGAAGCGGCGCATGGCGTGTCAGTAGTGCAGCCAGCTCAACAAGCCCGCGCCGGGGGCGAGCAGCACGAAGGCCCAGACGAAGGCCGAACTCCAGTTCGCGAGTTGGAACGGGATGCGGCGCAGGCCGAAGCTCCCGGCGACCAGCGGCACCACCGCCCGCGCCGGCCCGATGAAGCGGCCGATGACGATGGCCCCCGCCCCCCAGCGCCGCAGGAAGGCTTCCGCCTTGGTCGTCATCTCCGGGTGCCGGCTCATCGGCCAGAGGCGCTTCACGCCGTCCTTGTAGTAGAAGCCGACCTCGTAGGAGACCCAGTCCCCGAGCCCGGCGCCGATCCCGGCGCCGATCACCATCGGCCAGAACGGCAGGTCGCTGCCGCCGATCAGCGCGCCGATGCCGAGCAGGATCGCGGTAGCCGGCACCAGCAGCGACAGCACCGCGAGCGACTCGCAGAAGGCGATTACGCCGGTCACGACAGGCGCCCAGGCCTTGTAGGTCTCGACGAAGGTGAGGATGGACTGGCGTGCGGCGTCGAAATCCATACTCACTCCGGAGGCGGGTCGTGTCGGGCTGAGCCGTAACGCATCGCCGCATCGATCGGATGCGCGCGGTCGCGGGCCGCGCTATCACGGCGCGGAAATGCGGATACCGGAGCACCATGAAGGTTCTGTCGATCCAGTCGCACGTCGCCTACGGTCATGTCGGGAATTCGTCCGCCGTCTTCCCGATGCAGCGTCTCGGCGTCGAGGTCTGGCCGGTCCACACGGTGCAGTTCTCCAACCACACCGGCTACGGAGAGTGGCGCGGGCGCGTCTTCGACGGGCCGGCGGTGGAGGAGGTGGTGCAGGGCGTGGCCGAGCGCGGTGCGTTGAAGGACTGCGACGCGGTGCTCTCCGGCTATATGGGCTCGGCCGATATCGGCACCGCGATACTTCGGGCGGTGGCCGCCGTGCGGGCGGCCAATCGCGAGGCGCTGTATTGCTGCGATCCAGTGATCGGCGACACCTATTCCGGCGTCTATGTCCGCCCCGGCATCGCCGACTTCATGCGATCTCAGGCGGTGCCGGCGGCCGACATCCTCACGCCGAACCAGTTCGAACTCGACCTGATCTCGGACGCCCCGAGCGACACGCTGGAGGCGGCCAAGCGCGCCGCCGCCTCGGTGCAGGCGCTGGGGCCGCGGGTGCTGCTCGTCACCTCGCTCACCACCGCCGAGACGCCGCCGGACGCAATCGACATGATGGCGGCGGAGGGCGGGGCGTTCTGGCGGGTGCGCACGCCCCGGCTCGACCTGAAAGCGGTGTCGGGGGCGGGCGATGCGGTCGCCGCGCTCTATCTCGTTCATTACCTGCGCACTCGCTCGGCGGCCCTGGCGCTCGGCATGGCGGCGGCCTCGATCCACGGCCTGCTGCGGCGGACCGCCGAGGCCGGCTCGGAGGAACTAGTGACCGTCGCCGCCCAGGACGAGTTCGTCACGCCGAGCACGGCGTTTCCGGTCGAGAGCGTCTGACGCTGTAAAGGAGCCGTGATGCTGGAACGCCGCTTCGCCACCCTCGACGTGTTCACCGACACGCCGCTCGCCGGAAACCCGCTCGCGGTGGTGCTCGACGCCGAAGGGCTCGACGATGCGGCGATGCAGGCCGTCGCCCGCGAGTTCAACCTGTCGGAGACGGTCTTCGTCCTGCCGCCGGAGGAGCCGCGCCACCGGGCGCGCCTGCGCATCTTCACGCCCGCCCGCGAACTCCCCTTCGCCGGCCATCCGACCGTCGGCACGGCGGTGCTTCTCGCCCTGCGCGACCGGGCCGAGCGGCAGGCGGTGGGTCTGGCCGATGCCGCCGCCTTCGGGCTCGAGGAGGGGATCGGCATCGTCTCCTGCGTCGTCGAGGCGGCCGAGGACGGCCGCAGCGCCCGCGCCCGTTTCAAGCTACCCGTCCTGCCGACCTATCTCGGCGAAGCCCGGCCGAACGACGCTCTCGCCGCGGCCCTGGGTGTGAAGCCGAACGAGATCGGCTTCAATCGCCATCAGCCGAGCCGCCACGGCGCCGGCCCCCTCTTCACCTTCGTGCCTCTGGCGTCCACCGAGGCGCTGACGCGGGCCCGGCTCGATGCCGCCCGGTTCGAGCGCCTGTTCCCGCAGGCGCAGGCAGACGCGCTCTACCTCTACGCCCTCGACCCGGTAGGGCTCGGGCATCGCTACCAGGCGCGGATGTTCGCGCCGCATCTCGGGGTCGCCGAAGACCCGGCGACGGGCAGCGCCGCCGCGGCCTTCGCGGGCGTGCTGATGCAGTTCGAGCCATTGGGGGAGGGCACCCACGACGTGGTGATCCGCCAGGGCGCCGCCATGGGCCGGCCGAGCACAATCGACCTCCAGCTCGTCATCGGTGAGGGCGCGCTGCGTTCCGTCGAGATCGGCGGGCAGGCGGTGGTGGTGAGCGAGGGCGTGCTGCGTGTCGGTTGAGATCGCGGGCGACGCCGCCCCCGGCTTCAGCATCACGCCGCTCCGGCGCGTCTCCGCCCGGCGTGTCGAGCACGACTGGTCCTGGATGCGGGACAATGCGGAGGCGATCGACCGCAACTGGGAGCAGCGCAAGGCGAAGACGCCGAGCCTGTTCGACGGGCCGGTCTATCTCGCCAGCGGCTGCGCCATCGCGGAGGATGCCTGCGAGGCGAGTCTGTTCGAGGTGCGCTACTCGCGCTTCATCGCCTTCCGCGACGCGGGCGTGCCGGATGCCCTGGTGGCCAACGCCTTCGCGGCGATCGTCCCGCATAGCCGCGACGGGGCGGTGCTGCTCGGCATGATGGGCCCCCACACCGCCAATGCCGGCCAGATCTACTTCCCCTGCGGCACGCCCGATCCGGGCGACCTGCGCGAGGACGGCACCGTCGATCTCGCCGGCAGCGCGGAACGCGAGTTTCTGGAGGAGACCGGCCTGACCCTGCCCGAGGGGGCGGAGGAGGAATGGGTGCTCCTGCGCGGCGACGGCCAGCTCGCCTTCCTGCGCCCCGTCCGCTTCGACAGCGACGCCGAGTCGCTGAAGGCCCGCATCGAGGCGCATCGCGGCCACGAGGACGAGCCGGAGCTCGCCCGCAGCGTGATCGTCCGCTCGCGGGCCGAGATCGACGCCGCCCGGATGCCGGGCTTCGTCCAGGCCTATCTTGCGAGCGTCTTTCCGGCGTGAGGCCGGACCTCAGCGGTAGCCGTAGCGGGCCTTGGCCGCCGCGAGCAGGCTCATCGCCTCGCCCTCGCGGCCGGCGGAGCAGGCCGCCTCCGCCTTGGACAGGTCGGCGCTGAAGCGCGTGCCGACCGGCGCGGAGAGATCGCCCGTCTTCACGTCGGTCGCGACGATGGCCTGGGTGCGCGCGACGCTCGGGCCGCAGCCGGTGCCGGTCGGCAGGGGCGCGACGGCAGCGGCGGGCGCGGTAGCGACAGGTGCGACCGGGGGCGGCGCGCTCGACTGGCAGGCGCTCAGGGTGCAGCCGAAGGCGGCGATCAGGACGGCTCGGGAAAGCGGCGCGGGCACGACAGGTCTCTCCGGTCATGAGAGGGCTAAGTTCGGTGCAGCCAAGCTTGGCCGCAGGGTTGTGCGCCGGGTGGGATGAAACGGTCAATCGCAGGTCTGCCCCGCGCTTGTCACGATCCCCGCCAATCGGTACAGAACGCCACCCTGGTCGCAGGCGGTTTGCCGGCGAGTCAGCCTCTCAGGAGAATCGAGCGTGGCCCCTGGCCGCCCCGTGCAGACGAATGACGGTGCCGCTTTCGCGGCCGCGTCGTCCTGCGCGCTCATTCTCGTAGGCCTGCTTCTTAGCCGCCCCTGAGGGCCGTCCGGGCGCGACCGCCTGGGCTCTCAGGGGGTGCCGCTCGTCCACCGGAAGACAGGTTTTCCGGCGCCGCTCCCGAGGAGTCGAGCGCGCCGGCTGCGAGGAATGAAGACCCATGGCGAACACCACTGAGAGCGCGAAGGACCGCGTCGTCATCTTCGACACGACGTTGCGCGACGGCGAGCAATGCCCCGGCGCCACCATGACCCTCGACGAAAAGCTGGCGGTGGCCGAACTGCTCGACGGGATGGGCGTCGACATCATCGAGGCGGGCTTCCCGATCGCCTCCAACGGCGATTTCGAGGCCGTCTCCGAGATCGCCCGGCGCACCAAGCGCGCCACCGTCGCCGGCCTCGCCCGCGCCATCCCCGCCGACATCGCCCGCGCCGGCGAGGCGGTGCGCCACGCCCAGCGCGGCCGCATCCACACCTTCGTCTCGACCTCGGCGATCCACCTCGCCCACCAGATGCGCAAGACGCAGGACGAGGTGATCGAGATCATCCTGAAGACCGTGACCCAGGCCCGCGACCTCGTCGAGGACGTGGAATGGTCGGCCATGGACGCGACCCGCACCGACATCGACTATCTCTGCCGCTGCGTCGAAGCCGCGATCCGCTCCGGCGCCACCACCATCAACCTGCCCGACACGGTGGGCTACGCCACGCCGCAGGAATACGGCGCGATGTTCCGGGCCGTGCGCGAGCGCGTACCGAACGCCGACAAGGCGATCTTCTCCGTCCATTGCCACAACGATCTCGGCCTGGCGGTGGCGAACTCGCTCGCCGGCCTGGAGGGCGGCGCCCGGCAGATCGAGTGCACCATCAACGGCATCGGCGAGCGGGCCGGCAACGCCGCGCTCGAAGAGATTGTCATGGCGATCCGGACGCGGGCCGACGTGATGCCCTACGACACCGGCATCGACACGACGATGCTGACCCGCGCCTCGAAGCTCGTCAGCCACGCGGCGAACTTCCCCGTGCAGTACAACAAGGCCATCGTCGGCCGGAACGCCTTCGCCCACGAGAGCGGCATCCATCAGGACGGCATGCTCAAGCATTCCGAGACCTACGAGATCATGACCCCGGCCTCCGTTGGCCTCGCCAAGACCTCGCTGGTAATGGGCAAGCATTCGGGCCGGGCCGCCTTCAAGTCGAAGCTGACCGAACTCGGCATCTCGCTGTCCGACAACCAGTTCCAGGACGTGTTCGAGCGCTTCAAGGATCTGGCCGACCGCAAGAAGCACGTCTACGACGAGGACATCGAGGCGCTGGTGGACGAGAAGCTCGCCACCGCCCACGACCGCATCAAGCTGCTCTCGCTCTCGGTGATCGCCGGCACCCGCGGGCCGCAGCGCGCGACGATGAAGATCGAGATGGACGGCCGCACCTTCACCGAGGAGGCGGACGGCAACGGGCCCGTGGACGCGGTGTTCAACGCCATCCACGAGATCGTGCCGCACGATGCGGTGCTCGAACTCTATCAGGTCCACGCCGTGACCGAGGGGACCGACGCGCAGGCGGAGGTCTCAGTTCGCCTCAAGGCCGGCGAGCGCTCGGTGACGGCACGCGGCGCCGATCCGGATACGCTGGTGGCCTCCGCCAAGGCTTATCTCTCGGCCTTGAACAAGCTCTCGGCCGCCTCCGTGCGGCTGCACGCGCAGCACGCCGCGGTGGTTTAGCCGTCGCTCGTCCCACTCTCGATCTCATCCTGAGGTGCTTGCGCGGCAGCGCAAGCCTCGAAGGATCTTCCAGTTCGCGCGCGGTCTCGGGAGGATCCTTCGAGGCCCGCTTCGCGGGCACCTCAGGATGAGGGACAGGTTTGGACGAACGGTCCGCTGCCGGATGTCCGCTTCACATCGATAAAGCCAAGAAATGCCCGCTTACCGCTCCCGCACCACCACCCACGGCCGCAACATGGCCGGCGCCCGCGGCCTCTGGCGCGCCACCGGCATGAAGGATTCGGATTTCGGCAAGCCGATTATCGCGGTGGTGAACTCGTTCACGCAGTTCGTGCCGGGCCACGTCCACCTGAAGGATCTCGGCCAGCTCGTCGCGCGGGAGATCGAGCAGGCCGGCGGCGTCGCCAAGGAGTTCAACACCATCGCCGTCGATGACGGCATCGCCATGGGCCATGACGGGATGCTCTACTCGCTCCCGTCCCGCGAACTCATCGCCGACTCGGTCGAGTACATGGTCAACGCGCACTGCGCCGACGCCATGGTCTGCATCTCGAACTGCGACAAGATCACCCCCGGCATGCTGATGGCGGCGCTGCGCCTCAACATCCCGGCGGTCTTCGTCTCCGGCGGCCCGATGGAGGCCGGCAAGGTCGTGATGAACGGCGTCACCCGCAAGTTCGACCTCGTCGATGCGATGGTGGCGGCGGCCGACGACCGGGTCTCGGACGAGGACGTCGCGGTGATCGAGCGCTCGGCCTGCCCGACCTGCGGCTCGTGCTCGGGCATGTTCACCGCCAATTCGATGAACTGCCTGACCGAGGCGCTCGGCCTGTCGCTGCCCGGCAACGGCTCGACGCTGGCGACCCACGCCGACCGCAAGCGCCTGTTCGTCGAGGCCGGCCACCTCATCGTCGATCTGGCGCGGCGCCACTACGAGCAGGACGATGCCAGCGTGCTGCCCCGCGCGATCGCGACCATGGCCGCTTTCGAGAACGCGATGACCCTGGACATCGCAATGGGCGGCTCGACCAACACGGTGCTGCACCTGCTCGCTGCCGCGCATGAGGGCGAGGTGCCCTTCACCATGGCCGATATCGACCGGCTCTCGCGCCGAGTCCCGGTGCTGTGCAAGGTCGCCCCGGCGGTCGCGAACATCCACATGGAGGACGTGCACCGGGCCGGCGGCATCATGGGCATCCTCGGCGAACTCGACCGCGCCGGCCTGATCGACCGCGCGGTGGGCAATGTCGGCTCGGGCACGCTCGGCGCGGCGCTCGACCGCTGGGACGTGAAGAAGACCCAGAGCCCGTCCGTGCAGGAGTTCTTCCGCGCCGCACCCGGCGGCGTGCCGACCCAGGTCGCCTTCAGCCAAGCCTCGCGCTGGGACGAGCTCGACCTCGACCGCGAGGCAGGCGTCATCCGCGACGCCGAGCACGCCTACTCGAAGGATGGCGGCCTGGCCGTGCTCTACGGCAACCTCGCCGAGGACGGCTGCATCGTGAAGACGGCGGGCGTCGATTCTTCGATCCTGACTTTCACCGGCACGGCCCACGTGTTCGAGAGCCAGGACGCAGCGGTGGACGGCATCCTCAACGGCCGGGTGAAGGCGGGCGAGGTCGTACTGATCCGCTACGAGGGTCCCCGCGGCGGCCCCGGCATGCAGGAGATGCTCTATCCGACGAGCTACCTGAAATCGAAGGGCCTCGGCAAAGCCTGCGCCCTCGTCACCGACGGCCGCTTCTCCGGCGGCTCCTCGGGCCTCTCCATCGGCCACGTCTCGCCGGAGGCGGCCGAGGGCGGGCTGATCGGTCTCGTGGAGCAGGGTGACCCCATCGAGATCGACATCCCGAACCGGCGCATTCACCTCGCCGTGGACGAGGCGGTGCTGGCCGAGCGCCGCGCCGCCCGCGACGCGAAAGGATGGCGCCCGGCCGAACCGCGCAAGCGCAAGGTCAGCACGGCGCTCCGCGCCTACGCGATGCTCGCTACCAGCGCCGCCAAGGGGGCGGTGAGACGAATCGAGCCGTAGGGCATTCTCGTATCGCGCCGGTTCTGGATCCCACTCGGCACCTCATGCTCTGGCGCCCGCGTAACAGGCGTCGGAGGATGACGGCGCAAGGTCGATCCAGGCCCGGCGCGCTGCTCCGAGCGAAGGCGGAGCCGCCGCGGCGTGCTTCGCGGCCGAGATATGCGCCCGGCACCTCGCTACGGGGGATCGAAGCGGGTTGCAGCAGGACACACGTCATCCCTCGCGCATCGGGCACGGATCACGCATAGACGCGTTCTCAGGCGGAGCTTCGCTCCGGATGGGAGAGACGTCGGACCCATGCAGATCGCCACGCCCTACCTGATGTTCCTCGGCGACGTGCCGGACCGGCTCGCCGCCAAGACGGCCTACGGCATCAACGACTGGCGCCCGGAATGGTGCGTCGGCCAGCTTCGGATGGAGGGCTGCGCCGCCGATCTCGGCATTCCCGACCTGACCCTGGACGAGGCCGTCGCCAAGGGCTGCAAGACCATGGTGGTCGGCGTCGTCAATGCCGGCGGCGTGCTGCCCGAGCACTGGGTGAAGGAGATCGTCGCGGCCCTGAATGCCGGGCTCGATGTGGCGAGCGGCCTGCACGTGCGCCTCGGCTCGATCCGCGAGATCGACGCAGCGGCGGAGCGCAACGGCCGCGCCCTGCACGATGTGCGGCACACCACCGAGACCTTCCCCACGGGCAAGGGCACGAAGCGCCCCGGCCGGCGCCTGCTCACCGTCGGCACCGATTGCTCGGTCGGCAAGAAGTACACCGCGCTCGCGCTGGAGCGCGGCATGCGCGAGCGCGGCTTCGATGCCGACTTCCGCGCCACCGGCCAGACCGGCGTGTTCATCTCCGGTCGCGGCGTCGCCATCGACGCGGTGGTGGCCGACTTCATCTCCGGCGCCGTCGAGTGGGTCGCGCCGGCCGCCGATCCGAATCACTGGGACCTGATCGAGGGGCAGGGCTCGCTGTTCCACCCCTCCTTCGCCGGCGTCAGCCTCGGGCTTCTGCACGGTGCGCAGGCAGACGCCTTCGTCGTCTGCCACGAGCCGACACGCTTACGAATGCGCGGCGTCGAGGCGAGCCTTCCAACAATCAAGGAGGTCATCGACCTGACGATCCGCTGCGGCTCGCTGACGAATCCCGGCATCCGCCCCGTTGGCATCGCCGTCAACACGCAGGCGCTGGCGGAGCCCGAGGCGCGCGCCGTGCTGAGCGAGGCGGAAGCCGTTTACGGCTTTCCTGCCACTGATCCCGTGCGCTTCGGCGTCGAGGCGATCGTGGATCGGATCGCCGCCGAGTTCCCGGCCTGAGGGAGAACTGCCGATGCCGCGTCTGACCGTTGCCGTCGAGCGCTTTCCCATCGCCGGATCGTTCACGATCTCCCGCGGAAGCCGCACTGAGGCGGTCGTCGTCGTCGCGACCGTCGAGGACGGCGCGTTTCGGGGCCGGGGCGAGTGCGTGCCGTATGCCCGATACGGCGAGACGGTCGAGAGCGTCACCGCCGCCCTCGAAGAGCAGGCCGGATGGATCGCCGACCGCGGAGGGCGCTTCGATCTGGCCGAACGGATGAAGCCGGGCGCCGCCCGCAATGCCCTCGATTGCGCGCTGTGGGATCTCGAGGCGAAGCGCACCGGCAGACCCGCTTACGAACTCGCCGGTGTCGCCGCACCGGTGCCGGTCACCACCGCCTATACCCTGAGCCTCGGCGATCCCGAAGCGATGGAGGCGGCGGCCCGCGCAGCGGCGCATCGGCCGCTCTTGAAGGTGAAGCTCGGTGGCGAGGGGGATCCCGAGCGGATCGCCGCGGTGCGCCGCGGTGCGCCCGAATCCCGTCTCATCGTCGATGCCAACGAGGCGTGGTGCGCGGAGACGCTTCGCGACAACTTGATGGCCTGCGCGGCGGCCGGGGTCAGCCTGATCGAGCAGCCGCTGCCGGCGGGCGAGGACGGCCTGCTGGCCGAGATCGACCGCACCATCCCGATCTGCGCCGATGAGAGCCTGCACGACCGTGCCGGGCTCGACGCCCTGGCCGAGCGCTACGATGCGATCAACATCAAGCTCGACAAGGCTGGCGGCCTGACCGAGGCGCTGAAGCTCGCCCACGAGGCGCGGGCGTGCGGCTTCGAGATCATGGTCGGCTGCATGGTCGGGTCGTCGCTCGCCATGGCGCCGGCGATGCTGATCGCGCACCACGCGGCCTATGTCGATCTCGACGGGCCGCTGCTGCTCGCGCAGGACCGGGAGCCGGCCCTGCGTTACGAGGGCAGTACGGTCCATCCGCCGTTGCCCGAACTGTGGGGGTGAGCCCCGCCTCTACTGCACCGAGTGGAGCGCGAGGGACGGTGCCACGGCCTCGTTGATCCGCAGGCGGGCATCGAGGATCGGCGCCGCCGGCTCGTCGGCTTGCTGCTGCGCGAGGTCGGCGATCGCCTGATACTGGCTCAGCCGCCGGTCGATCATGCCGTCGAGCTTCTCGTGAACTTCCGCCACGGTCAGGCTGCGTCGCTTTCCGCCATCCTTCGCGGTGAAGATGGCGCGGTTGGCCCGCGCGGCGCGGCCGAAGGCGATCTTGGCGACCTTGTCCGGGTCATCGGCGCTCAGCGAGAGGAATTTGCCGGCGCTCGCGGTGCCGAGAAAGTGCGCGAGGTAGAGTTCGGTCGTCTTCAACTCGCGTCCGATCCGGGCCTCGATCCGGCTGCGGTCGCGCTTGATCAGCTCACCCGCCATCAGGCCGGACAGGTAGGGGTCGTTGCGCAGGTCGAGGACCCGCTTGCGCGTCGCCGCGTCGGCGATGGTGATGCCGGCGCCGTGTCCCTTCACGGCGGCCGCCTCGCCGGCGAGCCCATGCTTGGCGCCGTACTGGCGAATCATTTCCAGCCACGTGCCGGTGACGAACTGGAAAAGCCCCTGTGCCGAGGAGGCGGAGGACTTCACACTCGTGTCGAAGCTCGATTCCTTGTCGGCGAGCGCCATCATGTAGACGGGGTCGACGCCGGTGACCTCGGAGGCCTTCAGGATCGTCTCCACGAGGGGGCGTGGCACGCTCATGTCGCCGAAGCGCAGGATCTCGTCGTCGTTGTCGGAGCGCGAATTCGTGAACGACGCCTGCAGACGCTCAATGGGAGCGGTAAATCCGCCGTCCTGGCCAAGCAGGGCGGTGCCGCCCCATTCCGCTTCCGCACCGGCCGGTCGAAGATCGGCACGCACCATCATCGGGATCGATACCGAGGCGTTCGCGTTCTCGTAGGCCGACACGGCCTGCGGTGCGGCCAGCAGCAGGGCGAGGCTGGCGGTCATCGCGGCCAAGCGGCGAACGAGCGGCGAAGGACCGCGCGAAGAACTGGCGGCAGCCTCGCTGCTGGCATCCGACCCGCAAGGCACGAATCGGCTCACGTCGTCGGCGCGACGCGCCGGCTCCGGGTAAACCCCCATCGGTCTTCCTTGTTGATGCTCCGGCGTTCTTGTGTGCCGGGCTTCGTTTTGACCGGCGGAGGTTTCGCCGCCGGGTGTGACCACAATGGGACCACCGCGTGATCCAAACGTGATCCCGTTAATCCAGCGTTAAGCCATTGTGTTTACGATATTTTAACCAAACGGTGACGTCGCGGCGAAAGCCGGCCTGCGGCAAAGATGGCAGGGTTTGCACTGGAACGCTCTAGGTCGGTCACAGTTGTCATGGGCCGCGCGGCGGCCAGTTAGGGCTCATCCTAAGGCGTCAGCGCCACCACAGCAGAAAGATCGAGTTCCCATGGGCATTCAGACCGGTCGACGCGTCGGAGTGGCGTTCGTTGGCATGGGCGGTGCGGTCGCGACGACAGCTATCGCCGGCATCGAAACCATCAAATCGGGTTCGAACCGTCTGGATGGTCTGCCGCTCGCTGGTGTGCCCGTCACTGGAATGGCCGACTACAAGGATCTCGTTTTCGGCGGCTGGGATCTGAACGGCGACGACCTCGCCTCCGCCGCGACCGGTCACGGCGTGCTCACCCGCGAGGACATCGAGAATGGTGCCCAGGCCCTGAAGGGGATCACCCCCTGGCCGGCGGTCGGCTCGGCCAAGTTCTGCAAGAACATCGACGGCGCCAACCGCATCGTCGCCAAGGACCATCGCGAGACCGTCTCGGTCATCGCCAACGACCTCAACCGCTTCCGCAAGGAGAGCAACCTCGACGACGTCGTGGTGATCAACCTCGCCTCGACCGAGCGCTGGCCCGACCTCGCCGATCCGGTGCTGAACTCGTCGGAAGCCTTCGAGAAGGGGCTGGATGCGAGTGACGAGTCGATCTCGCCCGCGATGCTCTACGCCTATGCCGCCATCAAGAGCGGCGTTCCTTACGCGAACTTCACCCCCTCGGTCGCCGCCGACGTGCCGGCGCTGATGGAACTCGCCCGCGAACTCAACGTGCCGGTGGCCGGCAAGGACGGCAAGACCGGCCAGACCATGATGAAGACCGTGCTGGCCCCCGCCCTCAAGGCGCGCCAGCTCCACGTCGACGGCTGGTTCTCGACCAACATCCTCGGCAACCGCGACGGCCTCGCCCTGAACGACCCGAACTCGCTCCAGTCGAAGCTCAACACCAAGGGCACAGTGCTGGATTCGATTCTCGGCTACCCGGTCGAGGATCACTTGGTCCACATTCACTATTACCGTCCGCGCGGCGACGACAAGGAAGCCTGGGACAACATCGACGTCACCGGCTTCATGGGCCAGCGGATGCAGATCAAGGTGAACTTCCTCTGCAAGGACTCGATCCTGGCCGCCCCGCTCGTCATCGAGATCGCCCGCGTGCTCGACCTCGCCAAGTCGCGCGGCGACGGCGGCGTGCAGGAACAGCTCTCGACCTTCTTCAAGGCGCCGATGGTGAAGAACGGCCACGGGCCGGAGCACGATTTCGGCAAGCAGCAGCGGATGCTGTTCGACTGGCTGGGCGTGCAGCAGTAAGGGCGCCCGCCCGTGACGGGTTTTCCTGAAGACGGTCCGGCAGCCCCCGCCGCGATGCGGGAACTGCTGGTCGAACTCGGCGACCTCAAGCGCGTCCGCTCGGCCGGTCGCGTCGGCTCGATTGCCGAACGCCTGTTCGCGCAGGGCTGGTCGGCGCTCACCGGTGGTGCGGCGCCGGAGACGGTCGCCCTCGACATCACCGCCAAGGCACTCGCTGCCGCGCGGCTCTGCGACCTCGATGCGGCGTTCCTCGCGGCTGCCGGGCTCGATGAGGCGCAGGCCGCCGACGTGCTGGCGGCGGGGCTCGATGCCGTGGCCGGCCCGGTCGACGCCGGTCTGCGCGACCGGCTGCGGGCTTACCTGCGCGCCCCGGCCGCCCTGCCGGCGGGGCCGGTGCCAGCCTTCGTCGCCGCCCTGGCGCAGCAGCCCCGGGCGGGCGTGACCTGTCCGGGCAAGCCGCGCATCCTTCTGGAGCCGCCGGAGAACCACGCCGAGCACTGCCTCGTCGTGGCCGTCTACGGCGTACTGCTGAGCCCGTTCTATCGGGCCGATCCGACCACGGTGTTCCTCGCGGCGATGGCGCATCACTTCCACAATGCGGCGATGCCCGACGCCGGCTTCACCGGAGAGATGCTGCTCGGCGATCATCTCTGGCCGATCGTCGGGCGCTGCTCGCAATGGGCGCTCGACGAACTCGAACCGCCGCTGCGGGAGAGTGTCCGCGCCGCCCGCCTCGTCCTGCCGGACGACGCGACCGCGGAGGGGCGTGCCTTCCACGCCGCCGATTCCATCGACCGTGTGCTCCAGATCGCCCAGCACCTGAGGGCGGCCTCGCTGACCATGGACACGGTGCTCGGCGAGATGGAACTGGTCCATGCCGGACCGGTCAAGGCTTTCCAGGATCGCGTTCTGACCGATATGCGCATCCCGTGACGTTCCGCGCTATCCGGCAGATTCCAGGATCATGATCCCCTTCGATCTCCTCTCGCCGGAGACCGGTCATCGGCTCAAGGCCGACGGCGCGCACGCCTTGCGCGACGTCGAGACCGGCGCGCGCTGGCCTGTCATCGACGGCATCCCCTATCTCCGCACTGGGCGCGACAGCCTCGTCGCGGCCGCCCTCGATCATCTCGATCATGACCGGGCGGAGGATGCCCTCGTCCTGCTGCTCGCGGACCAGGACGATTGGTGGACCGGGCCCCCGGCCGATCCCGACGCCTTGCGCCGGCTGGTGCGCGAGCGCGGGAGTGCCTCGCTGCGGCAGGCGGTGGGATGGCTCGGCTGGGGCCGCGTCGGCGATTATTTCGTCAACCGCTGGACTGATCCGACCTTCCTGGCAGGCCTGAGCCTGCTGGAGGCGCATTGGAACAATCCCGTCTGCGCGTTCGAGCTCGCCTGCGGCATCGGACATTACCTGCGTGAGCTGAAGCGCCGCGGCGTCAAGGTCGCGGGCGCCGACGTGGTCTTCGCCAAGCTCTGGGTCGCGCGGCATTGGGTGGTGGGCGAGAAGGCGCAGCTCGTCTGCTTCGACGCCGCGTCACCGAAATGGCCGATCCCCGAGGCGCCGGTCGATCTCGTGATCTGCAACGACGCCTTCTACTTCCTCGACGACAAGCCCGGCATCCTCTCCTGCCTGCGCCAGACGGCTGGGGAAGAGGGCTGGCTCGCATTCAGCCACATCCACAACAGTGGCCGGCCGGGCTTCTCGGCCGGGAAGGCGATCTCCTCGGCCGAAATCGAGGAGCTGTTTCCCGACGGACTCGTCTACGACGACGCCGAACTGACCCGTGCCCTCGTCGAGGCCCGCGCTCCGCAGCCGCGCGAGCCGCGGGATCTGAACACCTGCGAGGCTTTCTCCGTCGTGGCCGGCCCCGGCATGCGCCCGGCGCCGCGGGCCCTGGTCGACGGGATCACTCTGCCGCCCGCCGACGCGGCCCTGCAGCTTAACCCACTCTACGCGCCGGACGACGGAGGATTTGCCATCCGCTGGCCGTCGGAGCGCTACGAGGCGGAATACGCGCCGCACGCCACCTACCCCCTGCACTCCCAGGGCCCGGAGGCGATCGATTGGGCGGGCAAGCCGGATGCACCCGAGGCGGACCGAGTGCGCCGCCGCGAATATGTCGACCTGCCGGAGCGCTGGTGATGGATGCGAGCGTCGGCTGGGGCATCGTCGGCTACGGCTGGGTCGCCCGCGACTACATGGCGCCGGGCATCCGCGCCGCCGGTCACCATCTCGTCGCCGTCGCCGATCCGGGCGAGACCTCCCGCGCGGCGGCGGAAGCAGAAGGCGCGCGGGCGCATGCCGATCTCGCCGGCCTCATCGCCGAGCCGGCGGTTGAGGCGGTCTACGTCGCGACGCCGAATCATCTGCATCGCGGCGCCGTGGAGGCGCTCTGTGCCGCCGGCAAGGCGGTGCTCTGCGAGAAGCCGATGGCGGCCGCCCTCGCCGATGCCGAGGCGATGGCGGCGGCGGTCCGGAAGACCGGCGCCTTCTACGGCACAGCCTTCGACCAGCGTCACCATCCCGGCCACCGCGCCATGCGCGACCTCATCCGCGCGGGCCGGCTCGGCACGGTGACGGCAGTTCGCATCGTCTATGCCTGCTGGCTCGACCGCGCCTGGACCTCGTTTCGCGGCCAGGACAACTGGCGCATTGACCCGGCCCAGGCCGGCGGCGGCGCGCTGATCGATCTCGCGCCCCACGGCCTCGACCTCGTCGATTTCCTGCTCGGCGAGCCCATCGCCGAGATCGCCGCCATGACCCAGGCCCGGGCTCAGGACTATGCCGTCGATGACGGCGCCCTCCTGATCGGCCGCACGGGATCGGGCGCGCTCGCACAGCTCAACGTCGCCTACAATTGCCCCGATGCGTTGCCCCGTCGCCGGCTCGAAGTCGTCGGCACGAAGGGCATGCTGAGCGCGACCGATACGATGGGACAGACCGCGGGAGGCTCCGTCACCTTCACGAGCGGAGCGGATGGCCGAACCGAAGACGTTGCCTTCGACACGACCGCCTCGCCCTTCCTCGAACAGGTCCGCGCCTTCGGCCGCGCCCTGCGCGACCCTGCCGCCCGCGTCGCCTGGGACGCGGAGCGCGACCTGCACACCATGCGCCTGATCGCTCGCGCCTACGCGGCAGCGGGCAAACCGGCCGGCCGCGACGCGGCTTGACGAAACTTGGGAGGAGACCGGACGATCCCACCCGCGCCCTCATCCTGGGGTGCGAAGCGCAGCGCAGCCTCGAAGGATGCTCCAGATCCCGCGCGATCGGCTGGAGGATCCTTCGAGGCCGCTTCGCGGCACCTCAGGATGAGGTGCAGGGTTGGAGCGGGGAACCGGTCAGCCGCTGCTGATGGATAGGACGATGACAGCGACCGACGCCCTCGACCGGGACGACCGCGCCCACCACCCGAGCCTCGCGGCGCCGCGCCCCTATCGCCGCGGCGCGCCGCGACGGATCGAGGGCCTGCCCGAGCGGCTGCCGGACGCGGTGCGCGCCTATCTCGACGTGCTGCCCGAGGGCCGCGTCGTCGGCTTCAACCTTGCGGGGCTCGACCGCACCGGCATCCCGGTCTGGTTCGTGGCGCTTTTCCTCGACGATCCGTTCTATGTCGGCGCCATGCCGTCGGGCATCGGCTACGGCGCCACCGATGACGAGGCGCTGATCGGCGCCGTGGCCGAGATCGCCGAGAACCTGATGCCCTCCGTCGCCCTGCTGCCGCGCAAGGGCGACAACCAGGCGGCCGTCTCCTACGCCGATCTCGTGCGCGTCTACGGCGCCGGCTCCGTCGCCGACCCGCTGACGCTCTGCCTTCCGGCCGGCTCCCCCGTCGGCCGCGACACGCCCCTCGACTGGACCAAGGCCGTCCGGGCGCGAACCGGCGAATCCGTCTGGATGCCGCTCGACATCGCCGCGACCGATTACTTCGAACTGCGCCAGGGCTACCAGCCCTTCACCAACCTCATCACCAACGGCCTCGGCGCCGGTCCCGACGTGGCCTTCGCCCTCGGCCACGGCCTGCTCGAACTGCTCCAGCGCGACGGCAACGGATTGCTGTTCCGCGCACTCGATCAGGGCGTCATGCTCGACCTCGACGGGATCGGCCCCGAGACCCGCGGCATGCTCGATCGGCTGGAAAGCCTCGGCATCCGGGCGCTTCCAAAATTCGCCACCGACCAGTTCGGCCTCACCAACCTCTACGTCGTCGGCTACGACGAGGATCCGGCCCGCACGCCCGCGCCGATTGCCCTCTCGGCCTGCGGCGAGGCCTGCGATCCGGATCGCGAGCGGGCGCTCCGCAAGGCCCTCCTGGAATTCCAGGCCGCCCGTGTCCGAAAGACCTTCGGGCACGGACCGCTGGCCCTAGCCGACACGGTGGCGCCCCCCGGCTATGTCGAGGCCTTCATCCAGAAGGCGCTGCCGAGCCTCGACCTTGAGGAGAGCCGCGCGCTCCAGGCCATGCTCGCCTGGCTCGACCTCTCCTCGGCCGAGCTGCGCAAGGTTCTGAGCAACACGGTCTATTCCGAGCGCAGCACTAAGGCGTTTTCCGAGCTGCCGACGACCGAGGCGCCCGACGGGCATGCCCGCGGCCGGATCGCTCAGGAGCGGCTGGAGGCGGCGGGCTTCGATGTGCTCTACGTCGATTGCTCGCCCCCCGGCGGAGGGATTGGCGTGGTCAAGGCGATCGTACCGGGGCTCGAGGTCGAGACCATGAGCTACTATCGCATCGGCGAGCGCAACACGTGCAAGCTGATCGAGCGCGAGCATCCGCTGATCCGCTTCGGCACGCCGAGCGACACGCTGTTGCCCGTGCGCCTGACCCCGGAGGCGGTCGAGCGCTTCGGCGGCCAGCCCCTGTTCGACGTGGCGCTCGCGGAGCAGATCGTCGGCTCGCACTATCCGCTCTATCGCGAGCCCGAATCGCACCACGCGCCGTTCCGCTACGAGCGCCAGGGCCGCCGGGCCGAGCGGAGGCCGGCATGACCCTGCGCTTCGCCTACAATACCAACGGCACCGCCAATCACCGCATCGAGGACGCGATCCGCCTGATCAAGGATGCGGGCTACGACGGCGTGGCGCTCACCCTCGATATCCACCATCTTGACCCCTTCGCCGAGAACTGGGTGGTCGAGGCCGACCGCATCGCCAGCATCCTGAACCGGCTCGAACTCGGCTCTGTGATCGAGACGGGTGCGCGCTTCCTGCTCGATCCGACCGCCAAGCACGAGCCGACGCTGGTCACCGCCGACGCGGCCGGCCGCGCGCGGCGGGTCGGCTTCCTCAAGCGGGCGATCGAGATCGGCAGGATCCTGAATTCCGAGGCCGTCTCGTTCTGGGCCGGCGTGCCGAAGCCGGGCGTCGACCGGGACGAGGCCCGCGGCTGGCTTGTAGAGGGCTTGCGCGAGGTCGCCGACTTCGCCGCCGAGAAGGGCGTCGTCGCGGCTCTCGAACCCGAGCCCGGCATGCTGATCGAGACGCTCGACGATTTTGCCGGTCTCGACGTGCCCGGCCTGTCGCTCGCCCTCGACACCGGCCATTGCCTCGTCACGCAGGAGCGCGAGCCGGCGGCGGCCGTCCATGAATTCGCACCACGCCTCGGCACGGTGGCGATCGAGGACATGAGGCGGGGGGAGCACATCCACCTGCCCTTCGGCGAGGGCGACATGGATGTGCCCGCGGTGCTCGACGCGCTTGATGCGGTCGGCTTCGGGAAGCTCGTCTGCGTGGAGCTGTCGCGCGATTCCCACCGGGCCGACATGATGGTGGGCCAAGCCCTCGAATACCTTCGTACCTGCCGCCGTCCGGGCCCCGGTCTGCCGTCACCCGACACCGCCTTGCGCGAAACCGCGATTCCGGGGCTGCCCCATCCATGAGAATCTGTTTCGTCAGCCGCCGCTACTTCCCGGCGATCTCCGGCATGAGCGTCTATGCGCAGAACCTCCTGCGCGAGGTCGCGGCGGCCGGCCACGACGTGACGATGATCTCACAATATCGTGGCGACGAATTCGGCACGCGGGTCTATGGCGGCGGCCCGCCTCCACCCGTACCGGGCGTTCATGTCATCGGTCTCGAACAGCGCGGCGAGCAGGAGAACGGCGACTTCGAGCGCGACATCGACGAGATGGTCGCGACGATCGGCGCCGAGCACGCCAGGAAGCCGTTCGACGTGCTCCACGCGCAGTACGGCTATCCGACCGGCTGGGCGGCGCTTTTGGCCGGTCAACGCCTCGGGCTGCCGACCGTCGTCTCGATCCAGGGCGGCGACGGTCACTGGGTCGGCTCCTGCTGCGAGACTCATCGCCGCGCGATGGTCGAGGTGGTGGCCCGTGCCAATGCCCTGCTGATTGGCGGGCAGTCCTTCGTTCGGGAAGTCTGCGACCGGCTCGGCTCCGATCCCGACCGCTTCACCATCGTTCCGGGTGCGGTCGATACGGCCCGCTTCACGCCCGGCGAGCGCTACGGGGCCGAGCGGGAGGATGAGGAGCCGGTGCGTCTGCTCTATCACGGCCGTGTCGACCGCCGGAAAGGCGTGCTCGATTTCCTGGATGCCCTGGAGCGGCTGTGGGAAGCCGGCGTGCCGTTCGATGCCGTGATCTCCGGGATCGGGCCGGATGTCGAGGCTGCCCGCGAGCGGGCCGATGCCATCGGCTTCACCTCGGCCCAGGTCCGCTTCACCGGCTACGCCGATTACGACACCGTTCCCGACCTCTACCGTGCGGCGGACGTGTTCGTCTCGCCGACCTATGCGGAGGGGTTTTCCAACACGATCCTGGAGGCGATGGCCGCCGGGCTCGCGGTGGTGTCCACCCATTCGGTCGGCGTCTCGGACTGCCTGCGCGACGGCGAGAACGGCCTCCTGGTCAATCCCGGCGACGTGCGTGGGCTTACCCAGGCGCTGCGGCGTGTGATCGAGGACGACGATCTGCGCCAGCGCCTCGCCGAGAGCGGGCTTGAAGAGTGCCGCCGGGTCTATTCGTGGAAGGCCGTCGGCCGCCAAATCACGGAGATCTACGAGCGGGTCGCCGCCGCGCCGCCGCCGGTCGGCGTCCCAGAGAGGCTGCCCCTCGATCCGAATTGCCGCTTCCGCAAGGAGCCGCACCTGCTGTGACGCGCACCGCACTGGCGATCTCGCCGCATCTCGACGACGCGGTCTTCTCGGCCGGCGGCACGCTGGCGCGGCTCGCCGCGCAGGATTGGCAGGTCGTGATGGCGACGGTCTTCACCGCCTCGGTTGCCAATCCGGGCGGCTTTGCACTCGCCTGCCAGCTCGACAAGGGACTGGCGCCGGAGATCGACTACATGGCCCTGCGCCGCGACGAAGATCGCGCCGCGGGCCGTGCGCTCGGTATCGAAGAGCCGCTCCACCTGCCGTTCCGCGAGGCGCCGCACCGCGGATACGCCTCGGCCCCCGAACTCTTCGCCGAACTGCGCCCCGACGACCGGATCGGAGCCAATCTCGCCGACGCCTTCGAGCGGCTGGTCGCCGATACGGGACCGGATCTGATTCTCGCTCCGCAGGCGGTCGGCGGGCACGTCGATCACGTGCAGGTCGTCCGCGCTTTTCGCGGCGCGCAGCCGCCGCTGCCGGTGCTCTGGTGGCGTGATTTCCCCTACACCGTTCGCACCGCCGAGCCGAGGGAGCCGCTGCGGCCGCTCTTCGCGACCTTCCCCGAACAGGTCGTGCGGCTCGATGCCGAGGCCGGGCGTTGCAAGGCGGAAGCCTGCGCCGCCTACGCCTCGCAGATCGGTTTCCAGTTCGGCGGCCCCGAGGGGCTGCGGGCGCGGCTCGCAGCGGAGGACGGCGTCGAGCGCTTCCGTCTCCAGGGACGGCTCCCGCCCGATCTGCGCGATGCCGGATTCGCCTGAAGCACCCAAGAGCCTGCGCGACCCCGTGCTCCTGGAAGCGCGCCGGGCGATGGCCGATGCGGCCCACGTCCGGCCCCTGCGCGCATTCGCCCGAAGAATCGCCGCGGAACGCAACGCCGACGTGCCCGACCCCGATCCCCTCGACGGCGGCGTGGACGCGCGCTTGCTCCTTCTGCTCGAAACGCCCGGCCCCTCGATCGGCCGCACCGGTTTCGTCTCGCGCGACAATGCCACCGGCACCGCCGCCAACCTGTTCCGTTTCCTCAACGAGGCCGGTATCGCGCGGCGGGACACGCTGATCTGGAACGCCGTGCCCTGGGTGATCCACGCGCCGGGCGCCCTCAACCGCGCCCCGCGCCGTTCGGAAGCCGTCGCCGCCGCTCCTTACTTCGCGCCGCTGCTCGCGCTGCTGCCGCGGCTGGCCGTGGTCGTTCCGGCCGGGCGCTTCGCGCAGGCGGCGGCGTCACCGCTCGCCGAGCTGCGGCCGGACCTGCCGCTGGTGCCGATCCCGCATCCGAGCCCGACCTACGTCTGCACCTCACCCTCCGTGCGCGAGCGCATCCTGGCGGGGCTGACGCGGGCGGCCACCCATCTGGGCCGCGCATCGTAGAGGCCGGCATCGCGTGATGTCGGCCGCATTCCGGTGCAGGGAAACTCCGTGGCCGGCGTCCTTCGCTGGCCTTTAGCGACCGAAGCTCCTAAATGCCCGTGGGCGGTTCGGACCCGACGCCGCCCGGGACGACCCGTGCCGAATGCATTCTGCGGTCGACCAGCGGAGGCGGACGCCGTTCTCACATGATACCTGCCGGGAAGCACAGGACGGTCGCGCAGGCCGATCCGGCCGATGCAGGCCGCGAGGCTGACGCCGGATCGAAGCCGGCTTCGAAGCGCGGCCGCTTTGCCTGGATCGGCACGGCCGCGAGTCTCGTTCTCATCCTCGCCTCCCTCGGCGTTCTGTGGAAGCTGTCGGGGGAAATCAGCTGGGCCGAACTGCAGACGGCCTTCACCGCCGTCGCGACGGGCCGGCTCAGCGAGGCCTTCCTGTTCGTGGCGGTCAGCTACCTGTTCCTGACCTGCTACGACGCGCTCGCCCTGCGCCAGCTCCGCCTCAAGATGCCCTACCGCATCACGGCGCTCGCCTCGTTCACGAGCTACGCGGTGAGCTTCACCCTCGGCTTCCCGCTCATCACCGCGGCGACGATCCGCTACTGGATCTACTCGAAGCGCGGATTGTCCGCGGCCAAGATCGCCGCGCTGACGGTGATCGCCGGCTTTACCTTCTGGCTCGGCATGGGGGTGGTGCTGGGCTTCAGCCTCATCATCGAGGCGGGCCAGCTCGCGAGCCTCACTTTCCAGAGCATCGGCGTCAACACGACCGCGCGCCTCAACCAGATCCTCGGCTTCGGCACCCTCGGCCTCGTGCTCGGCTATCTGGCCTGGGTCTCGGTGAAGCGGCGCTACATCAAGGTTCGTCACTGGCAGCTCGAACTGCCGGGCGCGACGGTCTCGTTCAGTCAGATGGTGGTCGGCATCGGTGATGTCTGCGCCGCGGCGGCCGTGCTCTACATGCTGATGCCCGAGGGCATGAACCTCGCCTTCACCACCTTCCTTGCGATCTACGTGCTCGCGGCCATGCTCGGCATCGCCTCCAACGCGCCGGGCGGCATCGGCGTGTTCGAGGCCACCATCCTGCTCGCTCTGTCGTACCTGCCCCGCGAGTCGGTGCTGGGATCGCTGCTGCTGTTCCGGGTCTGCTACTACCTCGTCCCGTTCGTTCTCGCCCTGCTGATGCTCGGTGTGTACGAGGCCTTTCAGCGGCTGCGGCGGCACAGGGCGGCGAACGACCCGTGACCCGTCCGACCGTCTGACGCGCCGTGCCGACGAACTCCGCCCGTCCGATGTGGCTCGGCGTGACGATCGCCGTGGCCGTGATCGTCTTCTCGGAGGCGGTCGGCGGCACCGTCGATGTCGCCCTGATGGTGTCGGCGAGCCTCGCACTTCTGATCGGCGCACTGCTCGGGCGCGGCGGGCAGGTGGCGATCCTCCCGCCGGCCGAGACCGCTACGCCGCGGCGCCATGCCATCGCCGAGGCGCTGCTCGCGCATATCCCGGATCCTGTGATCCTGGTCGACCGCCGGGTCGTGGTGATCGAGGCCAACCCGGCTGCCCGACGACTCCTGCCGGGATTAAAGCTGCGTCACCCGCTCTCCTTCTCCCTGCGCGCGCCCGACGTCCTCGACGGCATCGAGGAGGTCCTTCGGACGGGCGCCCCCGTGCGGACTGAGTACGCCACTCGCGTGCCGACCGAGCGCGCCTTCGAGGTGCAGATCGGTGCCCTGCCGCTCCCCGATATGCCCGGAGGTGGCGAGGCCAACGTGGTGCTGTTCCTGCGCGACCTCACCGCGGCACGCCGCCTTGAGGCGATGCGGGTCGATTTCGTCGCCAATGCCAGCCACGAGCTGCGCACGCCGCTCGCGGCGCTGCTCGGCTTCATCGAAACTCTTCAGGGGCCGGCCCGGGACGATTCCCGCGCCCGGGAGCAGTTTCTCGGAATCATGCGCACCCAGGCCCAGCGCATGACCGGCCTCATCGACGATCTGCTCTCGCTCTCGCGCATCGAATTGCACGAGCACGTCGTGCCGACCCGCATCGTCGATCTCGGCCGCATTGCGCGCCAGATGGTCGACATGCAGGCGCCACTCGCCCTGGAGCGCGGGGTCGCGCTGAGCGTCGAGCGGCCCGACGGTCCGCTTCCCGTGCTCGGGGATCGGGACGAGCTGTTGCGCGTCGTCGAGAACCTCGTCGAGAACGCGGTGAAGTACGGCGGCAGCGGCGGCGTGGTCGCGGTCTCGCTCCATCGTGTCGGTGGGGAGGACGGGCGCGGGTCACGGATCGAGCTGAGGGTGCGCGACGAGGGACCGGGCATCTCCGCCGAGCACATCCCGCGGCTCACCGAGCGCTTCTACCGGGTCGATACGGCGTCGAGCCGGCAGCAGGGCGGGACGGGCCTTGGGCTCGCCATCGTCAAGCACACGCTCAACCGCCACCGCGGCAAGCTCCTCATCGAGAGCGAACCGGGCCGTGGAACCCTCGTGCGGGTCAGTCTGCCGGAACACCGGCCGGAGAAGGCGGAAGCCGCGCTTCCGGAGCCTCCGGTGGGGGAATAGCGTTTCCTGCGTCCGATGAGGGAGGGAACGGCGTTCTCCCGGCTCGGTTGCAGGATGAGGCGCCCAGCGGATCGTCCGGTCATCGAGAGCATCGCCCATGCACGGCCTGTCGCCCGAGATGCAGCACTGCATCGATGCCTGTCTGACCTGCTACCGCACTTGCCTCGGCATGGCCTCGCGCCACTGCCTCGAAGCGGGTGGCCGGCATGTCGAGCCGGAGCATTTCCGCCTGATGCTCTCCTGTGCCGAGGCCTGTCGGGCCTCCGCCGAGTTGATGCTGATCGGCAGCGCGGTCCATCGCCACCAGTGCGGCGCCTGCGCGGAAATCTGTGCGGCCTGTGCCCGCTCCTGCGAAGGAGTCGGTGACATGGATGCGTGTGTCGCCGCCTGCCGCGCCTGCGAGGAAGCGTGCCGTGACATGGCGGCATGACGGTCGGACCCTTGACCTTCCCATGATGGGAAGGTCCATCTGAGCCGGCATGGAACCAGTTTTCCGGAATGCCGCCATGCCGCCGATCTCCGCCGCCACCGCTACGTCCCGCCTCACCCTGCCCGTCGAGGGGATGAGCTGCGCCTCCTGCGTCGGCCGGGTCGAGCGGGCGCTCGCCGCTCTGCCCGGCGCGGCGGACGTCTCCGTCAATCTCGCCACCGGCCGCGCCAGCCTGGACATGCCGGAGGGCACGCCGCCGTCTCGAGCCGTCGCGGCGATCCGTGAGGCCGGCTACGACGTGCCGGAGGCCGTCACGGCTGTCTCCGTCGAGGGGATGAGCTGCGCCTCCTGCGTCGGCCGGGTCGAGCGCGCCCTTCTGGCGCTGCCCGGTGCGACCTCGGCCAGCGTCAATCTCGCGACCGGTCGGGCCGAGCTGCGCCACGCCGCCGGTGCCGTTACGGTGGGCGATGTCGAGGAGGCCGTGCGGCGGGCTGGCTACGAGCCGCACCGGATCGATACGGCGCAAGTTCTCCCTCCCGAGGACAGGCAGGAGCGGGAGGCCGCCGCTCTCCGCCGCGACCTCATCCTCGCCGCCTTGCTGTCGAGCCCCGTCGTCGTGCTCGACATGGGCGGCCACCTGCTGCCGGGCTTCCACCACGCAGCGACGGACGCGCTCGGCGCCGGCTATGCGTGGCTGCAGGCCATGCTCGCGACGCTGGTTCTGGCCGGGCCCGGCCGCCGCTTCTTCCGGATCGGCGTGCCGAACCTGCTGCGCGGTCATCCGGACATGAACGCCCTCGTCGCCCTCGGCGCCGGTGCGGCCTACCTCTTCTCGCTCGTTTCGACCGCCGCCCCGTCCTGGCTGCCGGAAGGGTCGGCGCACCTCTATTTCGAGGCGAGCGTCCTCATCGTCACGCTGATCCTCCTCGGGCGCACCCTCGAGGCCCGCGCGAGGGGCCGGGCCGGGGCGGCGATCGCCCGGCTAATCGACCTCTCGCCCAAAACGGCGCGGTTGGTCGAGGATGTCCGCGAGCGCGAGGTGCCGGCCTCCGAGCTGCGCATCGGCGACCGGGTGCGGGTGCGCCCCGGTGAACGCGTGCCGGCGGACGGCACCGTGGTGTCGGGCTCGTCCTTCGTCGATGAGAGCATGATCACCGGCGAGCCGGTGCCCGTGGAGAAGGGAAGGGGCGGCCACGTCGTCGGCGGCACTCTCAACACCACCGGCAGCTTCGATCTGACCGTGGACCGCGTCGGCGCCGACACCGCACTGGCGCGGATCGTGCGCATGGTGGAGGAGGCGCAGGGCGGCAAGCTGCCGATCCAGGCGCTGGTCGACCGGGTCACCCTCTGGTTCGTGCCCGCCGTCATCACCATCGCCGTGCTGACCTTTCTCGCATGGATCGTCCTCGGGCCGGCGCCGGCGCTCGGCCACGCCCTGGTCGCAGCGATCTCCGTGCTGATCATCGCCTGCCCCTGCGCCATGGGGCTGGCGACGCCGGTCTCGATCATGGTCGGCACCGGCCGGGCCGCGGAGCGCGGCGTGCTGTTCCGCCAGGGCGCCGCGCTCCAGGCTTTGCGGGACGCCCGCGTCATCGCCCTCGACAAGACCGGCACTCTCACGGAGGGCCGCCCCCGGTTGACCGATCTCGTCACCGCGCCCGGCTTCGACCGGGGGAAGGTGCTGGCCTTTGCAGGCGCGGTGGAGGCGCGCTCCGAGCATCCGGTCGCTCGCGCCATCACCGCGGCGGCGCGCGACGCCGGAGCCTTGCCCGAGGCTGAGGCGTTCGAGGCGGTGCCCGGCCACGGTGCCTCGGCCCGGGTTGAGGAGCGGACGGTGGCGCTCGGCAACCGGCGCTACATGCAGCGGCTCGGGATCGCGACCGGCGCTCTCGAGAGCGAGGCGGCCCGGCTGGCCAGCGAGGGAAAAAGCCCGATCTTCGCCGCCATCGACGGTCGGCTCGCCGCCCTCGTCGCGGTAGCCGATCCGATCAAACCGGAGGCGCGAGAGGCGCTGGCGTCCCTGCGCGCCCGCGGTCTCACCGTGGCGATGCTGACCGGCGACGCCCGCGCCACGGCCGAGGCAGTGGCCCGCGCGCTCGACATCGCCGAGGTCGAGGCCGAGGTGCTGCCCGAGGGCAAGGTCGCGGCGCTTCGTCGCCTGCGCGAGGCGCATGGACCGGTGGCCTTCGTCGGCGACGGGATCAACGACGCGCCGGCCCTGGCCGAGGCCGATATCGGGATCGCCATCGGCACCGGCACCGACATTGCCGTGGAGAGTGCCGACGTGGTCCTGATGTCCGGCGCGCTCGGTGGTCTGGTCGAGGCCGTGGTGCTGTCGCGGGCCACGCTCGCCAACATCCGCCAGAACCTGTTCTGGGCCTTCGCCTACAACGCCGCGCTGATCCCGGTCGCCGCCGGGCTCCTCGTCGCCTTCGGCGGACCGCCCCTCTCGCCGGTGCTCGCCGCCGGGGCGATGGCGCTTTCGAGCGTCTTCGTCGTCGGCAACGCGCTGCGCCTCAGGCGAGCGGGTGCCGTTGCATGAGCGGACGGTTCGTCACCATCGGTGAGGCGGCCGGCGCCACCGGCGTCTCGGCCAAGATGATCCGCTACTACGAGGAGACGGGCCTGCTCGGCCCCGCCGAGCGGACGGCTTCCGGCTATCGCGTCTACGGTGAGAGCGACCTGCACGCTCTGCGTTTCGTGCGCCGGGCGCGCGATCTCGGCTTCTCGATGCGGGAAATCGCCGACCTTCTTGCCCTCTGGCACGATCGCTCCCGTACCAGCGCAGCGGTCAAGGCGGTGGCGCTCGACCACGTGGCGGATCTGCGTCGCCGCATCGGCGAGTTAGAGGCCATGGCCCGCACCCTCGAACATCTGGCCGAGCGCTGCTGCGGTGACGCTCGCCCCGACTGTCCGATCCTCGACGACTTGGCGGGAGGACCGAAGACGCCGTGAGACTTGGCGCGGTGGCGTCCGTTCGGAGTTATGCGCCGCGGAGAGCACGCATCGGAGCGGAGGCGGGCGCCTCCGATGGTGTATGCTCGCGCTCAAGCCGGGAAAGAGGGGAGGGGGGCGCATTCCAGCCTTCGTGCCGAGGCTTGGCCGTTGACCCACGGTTGGCCTTCTGCTTGCTGGAACTCTCCGGAAAGGTTGGATCCATGCCCGTCATCGACCGCATTGCCGATCTCTCGGAGGAGATCACCGCTTGGCGGCACGATCTCCACGCCCATCCGGAGCTTCAGTACGACGTGCATCGCACGGCGGATTTCGTGGCGGACAAGCTGCGCGGCTTCGGCTGCGACGAGGTCGTCACGGGCATCGGCCGTACCGGCGTCGTCGGGGTGATCCGTGGGCGGGCCCACGGCTCGAACCGGGCGATCGGCCTACGGGCCGATATGGACGCCCTGCCGATCCGGGAAATCCGCGATCTTCCCTACCGCTCGACGGTGCCGGGCAAGATGCACGCCTGCGGCCATGACGGGCATACGGCGATGCTGCTCGGAGCCGCCAAGTACCTCGCCGAGACGCGGGACTTCGACGGGCGCGCGGTGCTGATCTTCCAACCGGCGGAAGAAGGCGGCGGGGGTGGCGAGGCCATGGTGCAGGACGGGATGATGGAGCGCTTCGGGGTCGAGGCGGTCTACGGTCTGCACAACATCCCCGGCCAGCCGCTCGGCACCTTCGCCATCCGGCCCGGCCCGATCATGGCCTCGACCGACCGCTTCACGATCCTCATCGAGGGCAGGGGCGGGCATGCCGCCCTGCCGCAGGCGGCGGTCGATACGGTTCTGGTGGCGAGCCACATCGTCGTCGCCCTGCAATCCATCGTCGCCCGCAACATCGACCCGCTCGATTCGGCCGTCATCTCCGTCTGCGCCGTGGAGGCAGGCGAGGCGTTCAACGTGCTCCCACAGACCGCGGAGCTGCGCGGCACGATGCGGGCTTTGACTCCGGCCGTGCGCGGTCTGATGCGTGAGCGACTTGCCGCGATCGCCGAGAACGTCGCTGCGGCCTTCGGAGCGCGGGCGAGCATCGATTTCGCCAGCGGCTACCCGGCGACCGAGAACCACCCGGCCGAGACCGACTTCATGGCGGATGTCGCCGCGCAGGTCGTCGGCGAGGCGCAGGTCGATCGGGCCGTGGCACCGATGATGGCGGCGGAAGACTTCTCCTACATGCTCGCCCACCGGCCCGGCGCCTACATCTTCATGGGCAACGGCCCGTCCGCCGGTCTCCACCATCCGGAATACGACTTCAACGATGCCGCGATCCCCTACGGCGCCTCGCTCTGGGCACGGATCATTGAAACAGGGCTACCGGCGCGGGACTGAGCGCATCGGTCGAAGCGACGGCGATCCCTTCGGAATGACGACCGCCCGGCGGCTCGACTATCCCTCGTGGCGCCCAACGAGCGTGCCCGTTGTGGTTTCGTCAGACGCTCTCAGCCGCCCGACATTCCTTGTTCCGGTCTGCTTGGGCAACCCAGCGCTGCATGACCGTGGCCGGAAGTTCGTCGGCACGACCAGCGTCTTCCAGTTCGGCATGTTGGCGATAGAACTCAGCTGCATAGGCAGCGCGTGTGCCGCGTGGGAGAAATCTGAAGCCCCTCGCGAAACCGAGGCAACAGTCGCTTTCGGAGAAATCGGGCGGATCAGGTTGCGTAGGGCGAGCACCCGCGCGCAAGCTCGGCACAAGCCACGTAATTCCTTATGAAACCTCCTTCGGAGAATAATTCGCTGTCATGCGAATAAGCCAAAAATTCTCGGAATGAGGATGGCATACCTTTTGTCGTAGGCTGATGATTCCTGCCATTCAATCCAGAGGTCAGACCGTCGGCGCGCGTATTGCCGGAATCGCGACGCATCTCCCTGAGCGCGTTCTCTCGAACGAACATCTCGCCGAACTCTATCCGGCTTGGCCCTCCGAGAAGATTTTCGACAAGACCGGCATCCGCGAGCGTCGCGTGGCTGCAGAGCACGAGACGGCAGGCGATTTGGCCTTTCATGCCGCCGAGAGGCTATTTGCGGCGGGCGATTGCGTGCGTGAGGACATCGACTTCCTCATTCTCTGCACCCAGGCGGCTGACTACCTGCTGCCAACCACGGCCTGCCTCCTCCAAGACCGGCTCGGCTTAGGTCGGCACGTCGGTGCGCTCGACGTGAATCTCGGGTGTTCCGGCTTCGTCTACGGTCTCGCCTTGGCAACTGGGCTGATTGCGGCGGGCGCAGCGCGCAATGTGCTCCTGCTGACGGCCGACACCTATTCCAAGTTCATCCATGAGCGCGACAGAAGCGTCCGAACCTTATTTGGCGATGGAGCCGCAGCAACACTGATCACGGCGAGCAGCGAGTCCGTGATCGGCCCCTTCGTGTTCGGCACGGATGGTGCCGGTGGCAAGGATCTGATCGTTGAAGCTGGCGGCTTTCGCATGCCTCGTGGGCCGGAAACCGGGCTGGCAGAAGAGGATTCGCACGGCAATGTTCGCTCGCGCGAGCATCTGTACATGAATGGTGCCAGCGTGATGAGTTTCTCGTTGCAAGAGGTGCCGCGCGCTTTCACTCGCCTGCTGGAAACAAGCGGTATTGCCCAGGCGGATGTGGATTACGTTGTCCTGCACCAAGCGAATAAGCTCATGTTGGACGCTCTGCAGCGCAAGATGAACCTTCCCGCCGCAAAGGTGCCGCGCCACTACGAGGACATCGGCAACACCGTGTCGTCGACCATCCCCTTCGTTCTGGCAGACATGCGGGATAAAGGGCAGATGGCACCCGGTCGCCGCTTCATCGTGATCGGGTTCGGTGTTGGCCTATCGTGGGCGGGGGCTTCTTTCGTCTGCTGAGCTTCATGAAGGAATGACAATGAGCAGCTTTTACGAAGAACTGGCTGAGATCCTGGAGATCGAACCGGACCAAGTGACGCCCGACTTACGCCTTGAGAACACGTCGTGGGACTCGTTGGCTGTAGTCTCCACCATTGCCCTGATCGATGAACAGTATGACAAGGCGGTCAACGCTACTGCCCTTGCTGCGTGCGAGACGGTCGGCGACATTGACCGCTTGATTGCAGCGCGCCAGACCGAGAGCGGGGCGTAAATGGCATCGAGCGGCCAGACGGCGCGCACGTCAGGATCCCGGATCGCCGGGATCGTCTCCTGTCTGCCACCGCGTCGGATCGAGAACGAGTATTTTCTCGATCGGTTCGGCGACAAGGTCCACGAAGTGGTCAAGATGACCGGTGTCAGGACCCGCTATTGGGTCGAGGACAACGTCACAACCTCCGACCTGTGTGCCGCCGCCGCCGAATGCTTGCTTGATCGTCTCGACTGGGAGCGCGGTAGCGTAGACGGCATCATCTTCGTCACGCAGACGCCGGATTACCGGCTGCCGGCGACATCCTGCGTGCTGCAGCATCGACTCGGCCTACGCACCGGCATTCTCGCCTTCGACGTGTCTCTCGGCTGCTCGGGTTACCCCTACGGTCTGTGGATGGCGATGATGATGGTGCAGACCGGCGCGGCCAAGCGGATCCTCCTCGCGGTCGGCGACACCAGCAGCATCATGAACGATCCCGACGATCGCGGCACCGCCCTTTTATTCGGCGATGCCGGAACCGTGACCGCGATCGAGGCGACCGTTCCCGAGGCTGATCCCTCTTGGTTCATCCTGGGCACCGACGGCCAGGGGGCCGACAACCTCATCGTCGCCCAGGGTGCTTTCCGCAAGCGCGAGGCCACCGGCCGATGGGAGGGCCATCAACTCGATAAGCTGTTCATGGATGGCGGTGAGGTGTTCAACTTCACGCTCAAGGCCGTGCCGTTGCTGGTCAGGGACACCATGGCTGCCGCGGGCCAAGGCGTCGAGGATTACGATATGTTCCTCCTCCATCAGGCAAACGCGTTCATGATCCGTCACCTCGCAAAGAAGGCGAAGCTGCCGCCGGAGAAAGTGCCGATCAACATCGACCGCTACGGCAACACCAGCAGCGCAACCTTGCCGCTGCTCATGACGACCGATCGGAGGGACGAACTGACGACGGGTGACCGCCACGTCGCCCTGTTCGGCTTCGGGGTCGGCTACTCGTGGGCTGCGGCCTCGATGCGGATCGGTCCGCTCCGCTGCTGTGAGACGATTTCGCTGTGATTTTCTCCCGCGAAGCGTTCGAGGGACGTCACGTCCTCATCACCGGAGCCTCATCGGGAATTGGTCAGCATACGGCGGTGCGGCTGGCGGAGGCCGGGGCGCGGGTGGCGCTGATCGGCCGCAGCACCGAACGACTTGCCGCGACGGCTGCCCTGCTCATTGGCAGCGACCACTCCTGCCATCCCGCCGACCTTAGCGACGCCGAGGCGACGGCAGACCTCGTTCAGGAGATCGCCAAGCGGCACGGCCGTTTCGACGGCATTTTTCATTCGGCGGGCACGGCGTTGATCCTTCCGGCCCGGGCCACCAAGAACCGCCATATCGACGACGTCTTCGCGGCGGGTGTACGCGGCGCTTTCGGAGTCGCTCGGGCGGCCTCCAAGAAGGCCGTCGTGGGAGACGGCGGATCCCTCGTGTTCATGTCGTCGGTGTCGTCGATGCGTGGGCGTCCCGGCATGAGCGCTTATTCGGCCGCCAAGGCCGCCGTGGACGGCATGGTGCGGGTGCTGGCTGCGGAGATGGCTGATCGTCGCATCCGGGTGAATTCAATCGTTGCTGGCGGGATCGACACGGCCATGCACCGTGATTTCACCGAATCGGTCGGCAGCGAAATGGTGAGGAACTACGAGGCGCTGCACATGCTCGGCTTTGGACGGCCCGACGATATCGCCCATGCTGCGATGTTTCTACTCAGCGATGCTTCGCGTTGGATCACAGGCAGCAACATGGTCGTCGACGGGGGGTATACTGCCAAGTGAGCCGCCACCCATGAGGTGCGTGTAGGCGCGCATGAACGCGGCGATCCGGATTTCGTCGCGGCCGATCACACCGGGCTTCTCCGATAACTCGACGCCCCGCTGGACATTCTCCAGGATCGCGCGGTCCTCCTCGATCACCGCGCGCCCGAGCGCTTTACCCGATTGGTTGATCATATCCTGTGCCGCTCGCTGCGCCCGAGTCAGGTCGAGCTTCGGTTCGAACAGCCGAAAGCGCAGCCGGGTCTCGGTCGCCGACACAGGCAGAGCGTTGCCGACATAGAATGATAGCCCTTGCGTCGATGAGATGAACAGGTTGGGAAAGATGTGAATGTGAAAGAAGGAGTCGTGGGTGAAGGCGCGTGTGTCGAGGTAGGCGAGCGCCTTCTGCCGCCGGGCCTCTCCGGCCGTCGCTGTGCGCGGGAAGTGGCTACTGGAATGCGGTCCGTCAAAACGTTCCTGCTCGATGCCTGCCCTTCCGATACCTAGAGTCTTCACGAAGGTGTCCTGATGGACGACAGAGCAATGGTAGCATTCGAGAACATTCTCGACGAGCAGCTTCCAATTTGCGGCGTGCGGAGAAGTTCCAGCATCGATTTCAGGTCCGAAATAGGATCCGATCTGCTCGAGTAATGGATAGAATGCTCCCAGATATTCCCGCAAAGACGGCCCACCGCTCCGCTTGCGAAAAAATACGAAAATCCCACACGTCTCAACTTCGTAACCGGTCAGGCATAACCGCTCGCGATCATCGAGCACAAATCCGTCGCGGCGTGGCATGCCGTGCGGAAAACCGGTGCTGTCGAAGCTCCAGCCGTGATAGCTACATGTGAGCGGCCGGTTGCCGCGCTCGCCCGGCTGGATACGGTTGAACCGATGGCTGCACACATTGGCGAATGCCCGGATCTCACCGCGGAAATTCTGCAGGACGGCGGCCGTGTTTTTGTAATCGACACAAACGAAATCGCGATCCGAGGCGAGTTCTCCTGCCAGGGCTCCGAATTGCCAGAGCGGATCGAACAGAGCGTCCAATTCCTCGGCGAGGGTCTCGGGACGGTAGTAATTTGCGCAAGGCAGCATCGGCGTTTCGTTTTCGAACCCGTCTTCTCACACCTCCCTCAACATCCTCGTCCCCCTTTCGAGGCTGGACCGCGACCAGGACGAAGGAGTTTTTCTACCCCGCATCGCGCGACCTCGAGGGGAAGGGAGCAGTGAGCTGGTTCAGGATGATCAATATTTCATAGAAGATAGCGCATTCAGTCGCGTCGTGTCAACAATTTGAGAGATTTCCCCTCAAAGATGTAAAATTCAATACTGACATATCAACGTAGCTGAGCATGCGGACGTTCGCCCCTCGCGTTACGGGGCGGCGCATAGTGACAAGGAAGGGCCGGCAAAATGGCAGCGCGCGAACGCCTTATTCTGGTCGGGGCCGGTGGGTTCGGAAGGGAAGTCTACTTTTGGGCGGGCGATTGTCATGCAGCAGGAACGCTGCCTCGCCTTGCCGGGTATATTGATGACGTGGTCCAGGAGCTGCCAGGCTACGAACTGCCCCGACTTGCAAGCGTGCAGAATTATACGCCGACACCGGGCGATCTGTTCGTGGTCGCGTTGGGCGCACCGGCCAAGAAACGCCGCGTCGTCGAATTGCTTCAAACACGCGGCGCCCGCTTCGCGACATTGCGCCATCCGACCGCGACGGTCGTGCGCACGGCGTCGATTGGTGAGGGAGTCATCATGTGCCCCTATACCATGGCGCTGCCCGATACGCGTATCGAGCGTTTCGCGACGCTGAACAATTATTCGGGCTTCGGCCATGACAGCGTGTGTGGCGAGTTCACGACGCTGAGTTCGATGGTCGATGTCACGGGCTATGTGCGGATCGGCAAGGATGTGATGATCGGTTCGGGAGCACGGCTGTTGCCCAAGGTGACAATCGGCGACGGTGCGACGATTGGGGCAGGCTCGATCGTTGTCCGCTCGGTCAAAACAAACACGACGGTGTTCGCCGCTCCCGCCAAGCAACTCTCAATGAATCCCAAAAAATAATCGGCGGCTAAAATTATATATTAAATATTTCTAATTGAATCACGCTTTAAATATATTATTATACGAACAATTTCGAATTTCCGGCATTAATTCTCCTGTAAAAATCCATATTGTCGCGCTGCTCAATGCACGCGCGGAGTGGTGCTGTATTGGAGCTCTGCGAGAGATCAGCTCATCCACGCCACCACCGCCAAATTTTCACTTGGCTCACTTGGGATGGTGCGCCGCGATCCAACCCTTCCACATAGAGCGGAAAGCGTCGCCCATATCCCGTGCGAAGCGCTCATGGTCCATGACCGGACCGGCGAACATGCGTTCACGCAGGTTCGTACGGATGGCGCGGAGGCGATCCGGATCGCGTGCGAGTTCCAGCGCGCGGGTCGCATAATCCTCAGGCGTGTCGCCCACAAGTTCTCCCAGTCCGATCGCATCCAGCAGCGATGAGCCGACACGCGAGACCGCGTAGCTCCCCCGCAGCGCGATGATCGGGACACCCATACAGAGCGTGTCGCAGCTTGTTGTCCCACCGTTGTAGGGGAATGAATCGAGGGCGATGTCGAACTCGTGGTAAAGATTGAAGTATGTCGTCGTGACGCGGGGATGCAGCCGCACCCGGTCAAGCGGTATTCCCGCCGTCGATAGGCGTGCACAGACCTGTTCCCGAATGGCAGCCGTCTCCACATCGGCCACGACCATGAACAGACGCGCGTCGGGAAGCGCCTCTAGGATGGCGGCCCAGGTCTTGAAAGCGCAATCGCTGATTTTCTCGAAGCGGTTCATGACACCGAAGGTGATGAAGCCGTTGTCTTCGAAGGGCGGGCGCTCCCGTACGGGCGGGATTTCGCGATGCGCCTCGTAGGTGGCGGATACACCCGGCAGCCACCACACCGTCTCCGTGTGCAGGCTCTCCGTCTGGCCGGGCACGTCGAGACGGGTATCGGTCAGGCGGTAATCGATGGCGCGCAAGCCCGTGGTCGCCGGGTGGCCCATCCACGTGACCTGAACCGGCGCCGGCTTCCGAGCGAAGACAAGCAAGCGGTGACCGGCACTGTGGCCCGAGAGGTCGACGAGGATGTCGATCGCATCCGCCTCGATCAGATCGGCCGCCTCGTCGTCGCTGAGCCCGGCGATGTTGTGCCAGCCGCTGAACAAGGTCCGCAAATGCGCTGAAACTGCATCTTCCGCCGCCTGCGTCATGTAGGCTCGCGCCTCGAATTGCGCCTGATCCAGGTGGCGCAGCAACGGCTCGATGAAGCGGGCGACGGCGTGAGTGCACAGGTCACCGGAGACGAACCCGATCCGCAGGGGCCGATCCGCATCGCGATCGTTGGCGAAGGGACGCCGCCGCAGCAGCGGATCGGCGAAGCGTGCGCCGAAGCTGCGTGCATCGGCGGCGTAATCGGCGTGCGTAACGCCCTCGGTATAGAGCTTGGCGAAGAGTCGGTTGGAATGGGCTGTAACATGATCGGGATCTGCCGTGAGCGCCCGATCGAAGCTCGCGATCGCCTCGTGCAGATAGCCGAGGCTCTTCAGGCCGCACCCGAGATTGTTGTGCGCGTTGGCGAGGCCCGGATCGAGCGCGACGGCACGCCGCGCGTGAGTCACGGCCGCGCCGTGGCGGCTGATGCGCTGATAGACGCCGGACAGGTTGGCGTGTGCAATCGCCAGGTCGGGGTCGAGAGTGATCGCCCGCTCCAGAGCCGAGATGGCGCCGACATTGTCGCCCAGCGTGATGAGGACGGCACCGAGACTGCTGAAATACGCGGCGTTGTCGGGCTCGCGATAGATCGCGATGCTGAACAGGTCGAAGGCTTGCTGGTGCCGCCCCTTGCCCGCGGCGACGGCGCCCGCGAGATGCGTTGCGTTGGCATGGGTGTCGTCCAGGCTGATAACGAGGTCAGCCAGCGTTTCCGCCGTGGCGAGATCGCCTGCGTTGTAGCGCTCCTGTCCGCGCGCGAAGGCATGGTCGGCGAAATCCTTGAGGACCGCACGCGTTTCATCGTCGGCGACCTCCCGACTCCGAAACCGATCCATCAGGGCATGCGCCTCGTCGAGCCGATTCAGCACGAGGAGCGTTACGGCCAGTGCCAGCCAATAGCGTGGCTTCTCGGGTTCAGCTCGCAGGGCGGCTACGAAGTGTGGGACCGCCGGACCGGGTCCGTCTACTTTGCTGGTCAGGAGGCCGAGCTCGTGGTGCGTGCCCGCGTGATGCGGCACCTCTTCGAGCACGCGCTGAAGGTTGCGACGGGCCTTCTCATAACGTCCGGCGGTACGGTGGGCGATGGCCTTGGCGAGCGTGCGCTCGATCGAATTCACGGCATGAGCGTGCTCGATCGTCCGCAACCTGCGAGGTTCACGCATACCCGACGCTCCCTGAGAAGGCAGAAAAGTAGGGGCTCTATGGTCAACAAATGATTAACATCGGCACTCTTCCAGGCCGCTTGGAGAGGACTAAGCGCAAAGCTCCCCGTGATGTTTGCGTGAAAGCGTTGTCGTGTAAAAAACCGGATGGTGCTTATCGATATCGAAACATATCGCACCTGCGCGACGAGATTATGAGATATAGAATGCCTCTATTAAAAATATTCCAATGATAGGTTGTATTTCCGTTGCGAAAACCTGATCGGCGGACGTGTCCGGCGATGAGTGGGCGCCGGTGAGGGTGCGCTAGGCTTTTGTTTCTGCATCATCTTTTTCCGAAAGCCGCAAACCACCTTTCGGGATGATGCTCTAGCCGGGATGGCAGCCGCGGTTCAGCCCGCCTGCACCCGCGCCAGGAACGTCCCGATCGCTGCTTGCACCGCCGCGCTGCCCTCTCCCACGCGCTCAGCGCCGGAGCGGACGTCGTCCGAGCGCGCCTCGCTGGATGCCGCGGCGGCGCGAACGCCAGCGATGTTCTCCGAGATCGTGCGGGCATCCGCCGCTGCGCCCGCGATCGAGCGGGCGATCTCATGGCTGGCTCGGCCCTGCTGCTCGGCCGCCGCCGCGACCTCGGCGGCGATGAGGCTGAGCTGCGCGATCGTCTGCCCGATCTCGCCGATGGCGCTGCTGGTGCTGCCGGCGGCCTGCTGGATCGCCGCGACCTGGGCCGCGATCCGGTCGGTCGCCGCCGCGGTCTGACCGGCGAGCGCCTTCACTTCGCCCGCCACCACGGCGAAGCCGCGCCCGGATTCGCCCGCCCGAGCGGCCTCGATGGTCGCGTTCAGGGCCAGAAGGTTGGTCTGCTCGGCGACATCGCGGATCAGTGTCACCACGGCGCCGACCTCTTCGGCTGCACGCGAGAGAGCGCACACCGTCGACTCCAGTCCGCTTGCATCGGTCAGTGCGGTCTCGGCGATGCGGCTCGCGTGGCGGACCCGTTCACCGATGCTCCGAGCCGAGCCCGACAACTCCTCGGCGGCGCCCGCAATACTGTCGACGACGCCGGCGGATTGCTCGGACGCTCCAGCCACCTCTCCCGCGCGCAGGGTGGTATCGCCCGCCGTCTCCCGCAGCCTGTCGGCGGCGGCGCGCATCGCCTGTGCCGAGCCCGCAAGATCGGCCACCGCACGCCGGGTCTCGTCCTCGAAGTCCCGTGTCGCGGCCGCGAGCCGCGTAGCGCGGGCGCCATCGTCCGCCAGCCGCTCGCGGGCGGCGCGGTCGAGCTCCCGCTTGTCGATCAACGCCGCCCGGAACTTCGCGATGGTTTGGGCCATCTCGCCGACCTCGTCGCGGCGGTTCGTAAACGGCACGGCCACCTCGCTTTGGTCGTCGGCGAGCGCCTGCATCGTCCCCTTCAGCCGGTGCAGCGGGCGCTGGATCTGCGTGCGGATGATCCAGAACGCGGCAACGAGTGCGATGATCAGCGCCGCGGCGGGCACCGCAATCAGGGTAACGAAGCCCAAATGCCGTGCCTGCGCTGCCGCCACGCGCTGGCCGTCGAAGCGCCCGAGCACGTCGTGGCCGAGCACGCCGATCTCCGCGACCATGCGCTCGCGGTTCTTCACCGTCGCTTCGTCGCTGGCCTGGATCAGGGCGGCGCGGGGCGAGACCGAGAGGCCGAGATCGGCGGTCTCGGTCTGGTAGGCGATGAACTCCTTCACCGCGAGATCGAGCCGACGCCGCTTCTCCGGCGGAAGATGCCCTTCCATGGCGGAGAGAAACGGTCCGCGTGCCGCATCGACATCGCCGAGTGCGGTCTGAAGCGCCGAGAGCCGCTGCCGCGCCTCCTGCGTGTCGGAGGCGGTGTAGACGGCGGTTGCTTGCACGACTGCGTGCTCGATCGCCTGGGCAAGACCCCGCGCTTCGAGCCCGGCCTCCCAGAACGACTCGGTGAGCGCGGACCGAGCCTGCTCCTGCGACGCTTGCCGCAGGGCGAAAGCCGAGATGCCGGCTCCGACGAGACCGAGAAGACCGACGACCGTGGCCAGCTTTAAGCCGAGAGACACGCGCATGAAAAAGCCCGCCGATCCGTAGAGTCGACGGGCTTCTAGGAAGACGGTGCTTGAGCTCAGGTTAAATGGAGCCGGCTACTCTCGATTTTCCAAGGAATGCGCCGCATCATCTTTCGAGATCGCGGATTGTACGATCGAGCGCATCGGATCAGTTTACGCTCAATTCCTCTGAGGCGCCGTCCCGCCAAGGTGGAACACGCGGTGAGGAACCAGTTCGCCGCGCTCGACGTCGCCGACGGCGACGAGAACACCGCCGCAGGTCGCGTAGGCTTTGCCGCCGACCGGGGCGTCGTGCCCGCGCAGGATCACCGGCTGGCCGCGCATGAGACGAAGCCCCATGTCGCGGCTGACCGCTACCGAGGGAATCTCTTCCAGAGCCGTCTCGACGGGGTGGAGGTGCATCTCCGTGCTTTCCTCGAGCGCAGCGACGCTGCAGGCCGTCGCCTCCTCGAACGGGCCGACACGGGTACGCCGCAGGGCCGAGACGTGGCCGTAGCAGCCGAGTACGCGCCCGAGGTCGCGGGCGAGCGCGCGAACGTAGGTGCCCTTGCCGCATTCGGCGGCGATGACGGTGCGGTCGCCGTGATGCTCGATGACGGAGAGATGGTCGATACGCACCGCGCGGGCCACCAGTTCCACCACCTCGCCGTCGCGGGCGAGATCGTAGGCTCGTTCGCCCTGGATCTTGATGGCGGAGTAGCGCGGCGGCACCTGTTCGATCTCGCCGACGAAGGACGGCAGTGCCGCCTCGATCGCCTCGCGGGTCGGCCGGTTCTCGGACGTCTCGACCGGGCGACCTTCCGCATCGTCCGTATCGGTCTCGATGCCCCAGGTGACCTCGAAGCGGTAGGCCTTGCGGCCATCCATCACGAACGGAACGGTCTTGGTCGCCTCGCCCAGCGCGATCGGCAGGATGCCGGAAGCCAGGGGGTCGAGGGTGCCGGCATGGCCCGCCTTCTTGGCGTTGAACAGGCGCTTCACCACCGCCACGGCCTGGGTCGAGGTGATGCCGACGCCCTTGTCGAGCACCACCCAGCCGCTCACGTCATTCTTCTTCGGCCGGTCGTGCCGCGGCCGGCCGCGCTGGGGACGGCGACCGCCCCGCGGCGGCCCGTCCCGGCGCATGTCGCCGCGCGGTGCCTGGGGCGCCTCGCTCGCGCGTTCGGAAGAAATTTCGTCCTGCATCCTGTCCTCGATCGACGGGCTTTTTGGAGGGAGTCGTCCCGTCATGGGGGCTGTCACGGGGCCGCCAGGCGGCCCGTCGGTGGTGAACAGGCGGCATGAAACGGGCCGCCCGGATCAACATCAATCGCGCGAGGGCGAATCCGGTTCGGCCTCGTCGTCCTCGCGGGGGGCGCTTTCCAGATCCCGCTGGACCTTCTCGCTCCGCAGGAGCTGGTCGATGCGCGCCGCCTCGTCGAATGTCTCGTCGCGGCGGAAGCGCAGCTCGGGGGCGTATTTCAGATTCACCCGCCGCGCCACCTCCTGGCGAAGGATCTTCTTGTGCCGGTCGAGCGCGGCGATCACCGGCGCCTCGTCCTGACCGCCGAGCGGCATGATGTAGGCAGTGGCGAGCTTGAGGTCCGGCGACATGCGCACCTCGGGCACGGTGACGACGTGCGAGCCGAGCACCGGGTCCTGGATGTCGCCGCGCTGGAGCACTTCGGCGAGCGCGTGGCGCACGAGTTCGGCCACGCGCTGCTGGCGCTGCGAGGGACCGGAAGGAGTCTGCTTTTGGGCCATCGGCTGATCGACGTCGCTGAACCGTCAGGCTGGTGCCTGGAAACAAAGGGGGCCGCAGCTTTCGCCGCGGCCCCGCTAGGAAGAGCGGTAGGGGAAGGCCGCTCAGAGCGTGCGCTTGATTTCCTCGACGTTGAAGCACTCGATGAAATCGCCCACGCGCATGTCCTGGTAGTTCTGGAAGGACATGCCGCACTCGTAGCCGGCCGTGACTTCCTTGGCGTCGTCCTTGAGGCGCTTGAGCTGAGCCAGCTTGCCCTCGTGAATCACCACGTCGTTGCGCAGCAGGCGGACATGGGCGCCGCGCTGGACCACGCCTTCCATGACGCGGCAACCGGCGATCTTGCCGACCTTCGACACGTCGAAGATCTGCAGGATCTGCGCCTCGCCGAGACGCTCCTCGCGCAGCGTCGGCGGCAGCATGCCCGACAGCGTGGCTTTGATGTCGTCCACGAGGTCGTAGATGATGCTGTAGTAGCGGATCTCGGTCCCGTCCCGCTCGGCCGCGTTGCGCGCTTCCTTGTGGGCGCGGACGTTGAAGCCGATCACCACCGCCTTCGAGGCGTTGGCGAGCGTGATGTCCGACTCGGTGATGCCGCCGACACCCGAGAGCAGGATGCGCACGCCGACCTCGTCGTTGCCGAGCGCGGTCAGTGCACCGACGATGGCCTCGACCGAACCCTGCACATCACCCTTGATGATGATCGGCAGCTCCTTGCGGTTGGCGCCTTCCTTGGCCTCGCGCATCATGTCGACGAGCGAGCGGTTGGCACCACCCGTGCGGGCGTTCAGGCGCTCGCGCTTGATCCGGGCACGGTACTCGGTGACCTCGCGGGCGCGGGCCTCATTCGGCACCACGATCACGCGGTCGCCGGCATCCGGCGTGCCGTTGAAGCCCAGCACCTCCACCGGCACCGACGGGCCGGCATAGGGGATGTGCTTGCCGGTGTCGTCGATGAGGGCGCGGATGCGGCCCCACTCGGCGCCGGCGACGATGATGTCGCCGGTGAACAGCGTGCCGCGCTGGACCAGAACCGTGGCGACGGGGCCGCGGCCGCGGTCGAGCTGCGCCTCGATCACGGTGCCCTCGCCGTCGCGCTTCTCGTTGGCGCGCAGGTTCATGATCTCGGCCTGGAGCTGCAGACCCTCGAGAAGCTCGGGCAGACCGTCGCCGGTCTTGGCCGAGACCTCGAATTCGAGGGTCTCGCCGCCCATCGACTCCACTTGGATGTCGTGCTGCAGCAGCTCGGTGCGGACCCGTTGCGGGTTCGCGTCCGCCTTGTCGATCTTGTTGATGGCAATGATCATCGGGACGCCGGCCGCCTTGGCGTGCTGAATCGCCTCGACGGTCTGGGGCATCACGCCGTCATCGGCCGCCACCACGATCACGACGATGTCCGTCACCTTGGCGCCGCGGGCGCGCATAGAGGTGAAGGCCGCGTGGCCGGGAGTGTCGATGAAGGTGATGAGGTCGCCCGAAGGCGCTGCCACCTGATAGGCGCCGATGTGCTGGGTGATGCCTCCGGCCTCGCCCTCGACCACGTTCGCCGCACGGATCGCATCGAGCAGCGAGGTCTTCCCGTGGTCGACGTGACCCATGATCGTCACGACCGGCGGACGCGGCTCCAGATCCTCCTCCAGATCCGGCTCATCGGAGGTCAGACCCTCCTCGACGTCCGACTCGGCGACGCGGCGGACGGTGTGGCCCATCTCCTCGGCGATGAGTTGGGCGGTGTCCGAGTCGATCACGTCGGTGATCTTGTGGATCTGGCCCTGCTTCATTAGCAGACGGATCACGTCGACCGCACGTTCGGACATGCGGTTGGCGAGTTCTTGGATGGTGATCGTCTCAGGAATTGTCACGTCGCGGGCGATCTTCTCCTTGGGCTCCTCGTGCCGGTGGCCGCTCATGCGCTGCTGGCGGCGACGGAAGGAGGCGACGGAGCGGGTGCGCTCATCCTCGCCCGCCGTAGCGTTGGCGATGGTGAGGCGGCCGCGGTTACGATCGCCGCCCGGCGACTTCGGCGTCTTGGGCGGCGTGATGATCTTCAGCGGCATGCCGGGGCGGCGGATCACCCTCTTGGTGTCCGACTCGTCCTCGGCCGCAGCCGCACCGGGACGGGCGGCGGGACGCGCCGCGGTACCCGCAGGACGGGCGGCGGTGGTCGGGCTCGGCGCCTTCTCCGGCTCCGGCGCGGGGGCCGGCCGGGCCATGAAGTTCAGGTCGCGCGGCTTCTTCACGTCCGCGGTAATGGTACGGCGCGGCTCGGCAAGCGGCTGAGGTGCCGCGGGACGGGCGGCCGTCGGCGCCGGGCGCGCGCCGGTCGCCCCCGAACGCGCAGCGGATGCGGCCGGACGTTGCGGCGCCGCGCCCGGACGAGCCGTCGGCGAAGCTGCCGCGGGGCGGGCAGGGGCAGGGGCCGGGCGGGCAGCCGGGGCAGGCGTCGGCGCGGCGGCCGGCGCAGCGTCCGAAGCCTGAACCGGAGGAGCCGCAGCCGGCGCTTCCGTCGGAGCTTCGACGGCCGGTGCTGCTGCGGCGCGGGCTGCCTCTTCCTCGGCCGCGCGGCGGCGGGAGTCCTCGGCGGCCTTGCGGCGGAGTTCGTCCTCCTGGCGGCGACGCTCCTCCTCCTCGCGGCGGCGGGCCTCGGCGGCCTCGCGCTCACGGCGCTCGGCTTCCTCGCGATCGCGGCGGGCCTTCACCTCGGCCTCGGCCCGCGCACGGGCCTCAGCCTCGCGGCGCTGCGCGTCGGCCAGGGCGGCGGCGCGGGCATCCCGCTCCTGCTCACTCAGGGTGCGCAGCACCACGCCCGAGGCGCTGCGGCCGGCGGGACGTGCCGCCGCAGCGGGAGCGGGCGCGACGGAGGCAGGACGCGGCGGGGGCGCTGCGGCGGGCTCACGGGGCGCGACCGTTCCGGGCGCGGCGCCGATCGTGCGCCGCTTCACCGTCTCGACCACGACGGATTTCGACCGCCCGTGGGAGAAGCTCTGACGCACCGTTCCCTGCTCGACCGGGCGCTTCAGCGTCAACGGCTTCGCGGGAGCTCTGGTCTGCGTCTTGTCACCCGGATTGTTCGTATCGCTCATTCAGTCTGAACCCTGAGGGCTTCCATCGTCCCATCGGCCGGCGGCGGGCATGCCCGGCCGAGTGTCATTTCATTTCGTCGTCGTGCGAATCGAAGGCGGTCGCGCCAGCAGAGAGCGGGGCGTCCTCCTCGGACGCCGACGCCATACCCTCGAAGGTGCGGAACCGACGCCAACGCGCGAGATAGCCGGTGGTGCCGGCTCCCGCGATGAGGGCAGCGTGTATCACATGATCCCGGCCCAATGCCATGTCCAATTCGGTGTTGGACAGGTCATCGACAACGGGAATAACCGATATGGCATCGCCGTAGCGGCGCCGCAAGGCGGCAGCGAGCTTGCGGCGCCCGTCCGCAGCGGCATCGCTGGCATGAATCAGGCCCGCGACCCCCGCGGCACCGAGGATCGCCGACTCAACTTTACCGAAACCGGTCACCACGCAGCCGGCCTTATTGGCGAGCGCCAGCGCCTGCCGCAAATCCGTGCGCAAGCCCTCCGCAACCTGATCGGCGAGGTTCGGCGGAGCCTTCACATCGCTGGTCTTGAAGGCGCGATGGAAGGCGCGGCGCTTCACCGCCGCCTCGACCGTGGCACGGGTGGCCGTGAGCCACGCGCCGCGGCCCGGCAGACGGCTGCGCAGGTCCGGCACCACCGCGCCGTCCGGTCCCAGGACGAAGCGGATCATCGCCGCGGGCGGTTGTGCGATGCGGGTGACGATGCAGGTGCGCACGGGCTCCCGGCCGCGGCCGGGGCCGCGGTCGAGTTCCGGGCCGGCCGCGTCCGCTTCGCCGTCCGCTTCGCCTCGCGCGATCATGTCCTGCACCGTCCCGTGTCGCTCCCGGCTCAGGCCTGCTGCGGCTCGGCCGCAGCCGCCTCGGTCGACTCGCCATCGGCGGCCTCGCCCTCTTCCGCTTCACCCTCGGCCGTCTCGCCTTCCGGCTCCGGCAGCGATTCGATCCAGCCGGCCTTCAGACGGGCGGCCATGATCAGCGCCTCGGCCTCGGCCCGCGACAGTTCGAAGCCGTCGAGGTAGCCGGCATGGCGCACGGCCTCGGGGCCGCGGCCCTCGGTGTAGCCGACGAGGTCGTCGGTGGCGCAGCCGGCGAGATCCTCGACGGTCTTCACCTCGTTCTCGCCGAGCGCCACCATCATCGCCGTGGTGATGCCGTCGATCTCGCGCAGTTCGTCCTCGACGCCGAGCTCGCGGCGGCGGTCGTCCTGCTCTTGCTCGATGCGGGCGAGGTAATCCTGGGCGCGGGCCTGGATCTCGGCACCGGTCTCTTCGTCGAGACCCTGGATGTTGGAGAGTTCCGCCACATCGACATAGGCAATCTCCTCGACGTTGCGGAACCCTTCCGCCGCGAGAAGCTGGCCGACGGTCTCGTCGACGTCGAGGGCCTCCATGAACACTTGCGTGCGCTCGGCGAATTCCTTCTGGCGGCGCTCCGACTCCTCGGCCTCGGTCAGGATGTCGATGTCCCAGCCGGTGAGCTGCGAGGCCAGCCGCACGTTCTGGCCGCGACGGCCGATGGCGAGCGAGAGCTGGTCGTCCGGCACGACCACCTCGATGCGGTCGGCCTCCTCGTCGAGCACCACCTTCACGACCTCGGCCGGCTGGAGCGCGTTGACGATGAAGGTCGCCTGATCCTCCGACCACGGGATGATGTCGATCTTCTCGCCCTGCAATTCGCCGACCACCGCCTGGACGCGGGAGCCGCGCATGCCGACGCAGGCGCCGACGGGGTCGATCGAGGAATCGCGGGAGATCACCGCGATCTTGGCGCGCGAGCCCGGATCGCGGGCCACCGCCTTCACTTCGACGATGCCGTCGTAGATCTCCGGCACTTCCTGGCCGAAGAGCTTGGCCATGAATTGCGGGTGCGAGCGCGAGAGGAAGATCTGCGGCCCGCGCACTTCCGAGCGAACATCGAACAGGTAGGCGCGGATGCGGTCGCCGGGGCGGAAGGTTTCGCGCGGGATCATCTCGTCACGGCGCACGATGCCTTCGCCACGGCCGAGATCGACGATGACGTTGCCGTATTCCACGCGCTTGACGACACCGTTGAGGATCTCGCCGATTCGGTCCTTGTACTCGTCGTACTGGCGGGCGCGCTCGGCATCGCGCACCTTCTGCACGATGACCTGCTTGGCCGATTGCGCGGCGACGCGGCCGAAATCGAAGGGCGGCAGGGTGTCGGAGATCACGTCGCCGACGAGCGCGCCGGGATTGTAGCGGCGGGCCTGATCGAGGGTGATCTCGCGGGCATCGTTCTCGACCTGATCGACAACGAGCAGGTGACGCGACAGGCGCAGCGCGCCGCTCTTCGGATCGATCTCGGCGTGAACGTCGGTCTCGGCGCCGTAGCGCGAGCGGGCCGCCTTGGCGATCGCCTCTTCCATCGCCTCGATGACGATCTGGCGGTCGATCACCTTCTCGCGGGCCACCGCGTCGGCGATCTGCAGGAGTTCGAGCCGGTTGGCGCTGACGACGGCCATGGTTCCTGGTCCTTCCTTCAGTCGTACTTTTGCAGTCGTACTTGCAGAGCTTGTTTTCAGGTCGCGCGCCGGCCCTACGGGACGAGGGCGCGGGAAAGTCAGTGCAACGTGTCGCGGTTCTTGAGGCGGGCCGCCTTGGTGACGATGCCGCCGCCGGGCCTGGGCTTCTTGGCCTTCACCGGCTTGTCCGACTTCTTGTCAGCCTTGGGCTTGGGCCGCTTCGGCTGCGGGATGAAGCGCACCTGCGGCGCCTCGTCCTCCGGCTCCTCGCCCTCCTCGTCGTCCACCTCCTCGCCGTCCTGCGGCGGAGCGGAGCCGCGGCGCAGCGATTCGCGAATCAGGTCGTCGGTGAGGACGAGATGCGCCTCGCCGAGATCGCGCAGCGGCAGGTCGATGCGGCTCGGCAGGCCGGGCTTCACGTCGGGCAGGTCGATCGGCACCGTGGCGCCGTCGGCGCTCGGCACACCGAGGATGCCGCGGAAGCGCTTGCGCCCGTCCATCGGCACCGCAAGCTCCACCTTGGCCTCGTAGCCGGCCCAGCGCTCGAAATCGGAGACGCGCACCAGCGGCCGGTCGATGCCGGGCGAGGAGATCTCGAGATAGTAGGCGCCGCCGACCGGATCCTCGAGGTCGAGGATCGGCGAGATCGCGCGGCTCACCGTCTCGCACTCGTCGACGCCCATCGTCCCGTCGGGCCGCTCGGCCATGATCTGCACGGTGCAGCCGTTGGTGTTCGAGATCTTCACCCGCACCAGCCGGAAGCCGAGGCCCTCGATCGGTCCCTCGACGATCTGGGCGACGCGCGCGGCGACGCCGGTCTCGCTGACAAGACGTTTCTCGGTGGGCTCCGCCATGCTGTGGTTTTCCGGCAAGTCTCGATCGGGGTTTGAGCTTGGCAATTCGGGTGCAGGAGGTGCTTGCGGAAATAAAAAAGAGCGGACCCCGGGGGGCCCACTCCCGCAAGCAGCCTATCGACTGCACCAGAAATGTTGAGCCGTGACTTAACCCCGGCGGGACGCGAATTCAAGCGCTTCGACGCGCGATCCGCAGCCTCCGGTGCCGCGATCCGGCCATCTCCGGCTGTAAACACCGCCTCAATCGCACGCGAGAGGGGAGGGGAGCATGCCGGCCACCACGACCGGACCGGATCCGGACGCCCTGCATCCGATGCCCGGGCACCGGCGCGTCACCTTCATCCGCAACCTCGACCTGCCGGAGAATGTCGAAGTCGGCGCCTACAGGTACTACGACGATCCGGCCGGCCCGCAGGCGTTCCTCGACGCGATCCTCTACCACTTTCCCTTCATCGGCGACCGCTTGGTCATCGGAAAGTTCTGCGCCATCGCCGCGGGCACGCGCTTCCTGATGAACGGCGGCAATCACCGCCTCGACGGGCTCTCGACCTATCCCTTCCCGATCTTCGGCGGCGACTGGATCGGCCGCGTCGCGGGCGAGCTGGACTTCCCGAATCGGGGCGACACGCGCATCGGCAACGATGTCTGGCTCGGCTACCGGAGCACCGTGATGCCGGGCGTCACGGTCGGCGACGGGGCGGTGATCTCGGCGCATTCGGTCGTCGCGGCGGATGTCCCGCCCTACACGATCGTGGCCGGCAACCCCGCGAAGGTTGTCCGCCGCCGCTTCTCGGACGAGGACGCCGCGCGGCTGCAGGCGGTGGCGTGGTGGAACTGGCCGATCGAGCGGATCACCGCTCACCTGCCCCTGATCGGCGGCGGCGACATCGCCGCGCTGGAGATGGCGGCGCGGGAGGGCTGATCGCCGGTGCCGTAGGGGATCAGGGGTGGCGTCAGCTTCATCGGCCCGTGCTCAGTGGCCAGCACCGCGGCGATCCAGAACAGGAGGAGCCCCACCAGCAGACCTTCGCGGAGGGTCGGCCGCGGCTGTGTTTCTTCGCGGCGTCGGGCCATGAGCAGGATGTCCGGTCGGCACATCGTGCCGTTCTGAAGCCCGATTGTTTCCGATTTGTGTGGGAATTATACCCACGGACGTTGATCGAGGGGAATGTCTCGATACTGCCTGTTCGGCAGCACCGAAGAGATGTCCTCGAGCGAAAAGAAAACGCCGCCCTGATAAGGGCGGCGCTTGATTGCAGTCCTGCGAGGATGGAGGCGTCAGGCCGCCTGCTTGGCCTTGTTGAGGAGCTTGCGGTTCACCAGCACCTCGGCGATCTGCACCGCGTTCAGTGCCGCGCCCTTGCGCAGGTTGTCCGAGACGCACCAGAAGTTCAGGCCGTTCTCGACCGTGGCGTCCTCGCGGATGCGGGAGATGTAGGTGGCGTCCTCGCCCGCCGCCTCGTGCGGGGTCATGTAGCCGCCGTTCTCGCGCTTATCGATCACCAGCACGCCGGGGGCCGAGCGCAGGATCTCGGTCGCCTGCTCCGGCGTGATCGGACGCTCAAACTCGACGTTCACCGCCTCGGCATGGCCGATGAAGACCGGGACGCGAACCGCGGTCGCCGTGAGCTTGATCTTGGGATCGAGCATCTTCTTGGTCTCGGCGACCATCTTCCACTCTTCCTTCGTGTAGCCGTCCTCCATGAACACATCGATGTGCGGGATGACGTTGAAGGCGATGCGCTTGGTGAACTTCTTCGTGACCACCTCGCCGGCCGTGAAAACGGCGCGGGTCTGGCTGAACAGCTCGTCCATGGCGTCCTTGCCGGCGCCGGAGACGGACTGGTAGGTCGAGACCACGACGCGCTTGATGGTGGCCGCCTCGTGCAGCGGCTTGAGCGCGACGACGAGCTGCGCGGTCGAGCAGTTCGGGTTGGCGATGATGTTGCGCTTGGTGAAGCCCACGACCGCGTCGGCGTTCACCTCGGGCACGATCAGCGGCACGTCGGCGTCGTAGCGGAACGCGGACGAGTTATCGATCACCACGCAGCCCTGCTGGCCGATGCGCGGGCTCCACTCCTTGGACGCGTCGCCGCCCGCCGACATCAGGCAGATGTCGGTGTCGGAGAAGTCGTAGGTGTCGAGCGCTTTGACCTTGAGAATCTTGTCGCCGAAGGAGACTTCCTGGCCCAGGCTGCGGCTGGAGGCCAGCGCCACGACCTCGTCGGCCGGGAAGGCGCGCTCGGCCAGAATGTCGAGCATCTCGCGGCCCACATTGCCCGTGGCTCCGACGACGGCGACCTTGTAACCCATCTCACCAAACTCCGCTGCGCGGGCGGAATGACACCGGCCCGCCTCTTCCCATGGCCGGCGGACGCACCGCGCGAGACCGTCATTCGGGAAGATTCCATAGGCTGAAGAACCCGCCCCGATTCGTCGTCGAGGTGGGCTCGCCAGGCGCCGGGAGCAAGATGCCTCGGGCGCCGGCCTGTCAAGAGGCGTGCGCGGATGCTCGCACCGCCGGCCTGACAGGACGCGCGAAACACAACCGGCGATTCACCATCGCGCGAGAAAGCCGAGGACAGACGGCGCCCGCGCAACCCTCTGGTGGCCGGCGGCGCGGCAGAGATCGGGCAACGGCGAGGGCTCCCGCAGCCCCGCGGACCCGATGAAGGCCTGCGCATGCTCCCCTACCCGGACGACGCTCAAAATCGCTTCGACGATCGTTTCGAGGATCCGCCGCGCTCCCCGCCGGTCCGGCTGCTGCCGGTCGCGGCCAAGCTCGCGGCGAGCGCCGCGCTGATCGCCAGCCTCTCCCTCGTGGCACGCGACCGCATGAATGCCCCCGAGCCGTCCAGCGCCTGGAGCGAGCCGCCGCGGGCGGCCGAGGGCGCGCGGCGGGCCATCGCCGCCACCGAGCCGCTCCTCACCCTGCGCGAGGACGCGGCCGAGCTGCGGCCGCAGCCCGAGCCAACGCGTTGGAATTCCGGCAACGGGCAGCGCGAGGACAGCGTTAGCCAGGGCGCGTTCGATACCATCGAGGCGCCCTATCTCCTCGTCACCGCCACCGATGCGGGCGGCCCAGGTGATCCCGGCCCGAGTCTGTTCGTGACGCTGGTGCGCCGGGCGGCGGACGGGCGCGGCCTGTCGATCCTGCGTACTGGCGAGCGCGGCATCGTGGCGACCCGCCTCGGCAGCTTCGAGACCGTCGAGACCACGCTGGCGGCGGCGGGAAAGCGCGGCTGCACCGGCTTTCGCAGTCTCGATCTGAAGGCGGTGAGCCTCGACGGCTGGCTCTGCGGCATCCTCGGCCAGGCGCCGGAACCGCGCTCCGTCGCCTGCGCCATCGATCGGATCGCGCTTGCGGGCCGCGTGACGGCGACGCTCGGCGCCGATGCCTTCCCCGAGGCGAGCGCGTGCCGAGCCGAGGAAGCGGCGATGGCGCCGCCGGGTGACAGCACCGGCTCGATCGCCGTCGCGGCGGCCGCGGAGCCGCCTAGAAACAATGCGGCAAAAACGCGGCGAAAATGACGAAGCGCGGCCATATTTCGGGAACAACGGCCACGCCAGAACGTCTACTCTGCAACAAGCGGGATTCTTAACGAACGGCCCGTACAGTCGCCTCTCACACGACAAGGTACGCCATGCGCTTTTCCAAGCTCGCCCTGTTGGGCGCCATGACCCTCACCGCGATCGGCTTCGGAACCAGTGCGGAGGCGCAGGGCCCCTACGGCAATCCCGGTTACGTGCGCGTGAGCCAGCCGCTGCCGATCCGCATTCGCCCGCGCTCCTGGCTCGATGCCGGCAACGTGGTCGAGCCGGGCAACGGCTCCGTTTCGAACCCGGCCACCAATCCGGCCTTCATCGCCGCCTCGAACCAGCTCAACCCGGTCTACGGCCGCAACGACCGCTTCGGCGCCGGCATCCTGCCCGATCCGATCACCAACGGCCCGTTCATCGGCGCCCGCTCGACGGCGATCCGCAACGTCGACTTCTCGGCCGTCGACGCGATCGACCCGACCTCCTACGTCGCCCGCTACGGCAACCCGTACCGGTAGGATCTCTGTCCGATCGGCGGATGGATACGGGCCCTTTGGGGCCCGTTTTCGTTCGACGGGGCCGCTTAGGTCTTGAGCACCGGCTCGGCCACGTCGCCCGCACCGCGCTCGGCGAGGTAGTGGGGCTGGAACAGGCACATGCGCACCGCGTCGCGGTAGCGGCCGTTGACGAAGAACTCGTCTCGCAAGATCCCCTCGGGGCGGAAGCCGCAGCTCTCGTAGATGCCGGCCGCGCGCTTGTTGTCCTTGTCCACGTGCAGATAGAGCTTGTGGATGTTGAGCACCTTGAAGGCGTAATCGATGGCGATGCGGGTGGCTCGCTTGGCGTAGCCCTTGCCCTGATGATCGGGGTGGATCGCGATCTGGAACTCGCAGCGCCGATGCAGGTGGTTGATCTCCACCAGCTCGACCATGCCCGCCGGCTCGCCGCGCTCCGTGGCGATGATGAAGCGCCGCTCGGTCTGGTTATGAATGTTGCGCTCGTAGAGCTGCGCCAGTTCGGCGAAAGATTCGTAAGCCTCCTCGAACCAATAGCGCATGATGCTGTCGTTGTTGTTGAGCTGATGCACGAAGAGGAGGTCTTCGCGCTCCAGCGGTCGCAGTTTGATACTCATTTCCGCACTCGGGGCCGGTTCGGATGGGGTTGGCCTCCGGCCTACTCCCATGCCGACCAAGACGGAATGATGAAAGCCGGCTTCAAACCGCGCGAAGGCAGGTCTCCTCCTCCGCCAACCTGCGGGCGGCGGCGGCGTCGAGCTCGTCGAGCGGGCCGTGGAAGCGCAGGGCCCGCGTCGGCTCACCGACCCGCATCACCAGCACCACCGTTTCCCGGTCGGGACAGCCGGGGTCAGCGCAGACGATTTCATTGACGGAGAGAGCGTCCGCCTCCGTCAGAGCCAGTGCCGGCCGCAGCACGGATTTCGCCTCTGCTGCCGCCCGCGCCAGTCCGGCCGACCGGGTGCGCCAATCCTTCAGGCTGATGAGGCCCATGGGAATCAGGCGACCGCCCGGCGCCAGACCGGAAGGGGATCGGGCAGGTCGCAGTAGGCGGACGGATCGAAGTGCCGGATCTCCGCCGAGCCGACGAGGCAGGCATCCAGCGCGGTGGTGATCGCCTCGCGGTCCATCCCGCGGCCGATGAAGACGAGTTCCTGGCGCCGGTCGCCCCACACCTCGCTCCACACCGTGTGAAGCCGCTCGCGGAACACAGCCTCCTCGGGCCAGCGCTGACGCGGCACCGCCGCCCACCAGAAGCCCATCGCGCCGATATGCGCGACGGCGCCGGCGAGCGAGAACGCGCCGACCCAGTCCGGCCGGGTCGCGAGCCAGAAATGGCCCTTCGCCCGGATCAGGCCCGGCCAGGTCGTGTTGGCGAAGGCCTGGAATTTCTCGGGATCGAACGGGCGCCGCGCCCGGTAGACGAAGGACCCGATGCCGTATTCCTCGGTCTCCGGCACGTGCTCGTGCGCGCCGTAGAGTTCTTTGAACCAGAGCGGGTGCTCCTGCGCCTTCTCCTCGTCGAACAGGCCGGTATCGAGGATGGCCTCCGGCGGCACCTTGCCGTGTGACGCCTCGACGATGCGCGCATCTGCGTTGAGCCCGCGGACCACCGAGCGCACGAGGTCGAGTTGGGCCGGCGCGACGTCGCGGGCCTTGTTGATCACCACCACGTCGGCGAACTCGATCTGCTCCACGAGGAGATCGACGAGGGTCCGGGCGTCGTCGGCGCCTGCCGTCTCGCCGCGCTGGCGCAGGAAGTCGTTCGAGCCGTAATCCTTCAGGAGGTTCACTGCATCGACCACGGTCACCATGGTGTCGAGCCGCGCCACGTCGCTGAGCGCTTTGCCAGCCTCGTCACGGAACGAGAAGGTGCTGGCCACCGGCAGCGGCTCGGCGATGCCGGTGCCCTCGATCAGCAGGTAGTCGAAGCGGCCCTCGGCGGCGAGGCGGCGCACCTCGGCGAGCAAGTCGTCCCGCAGGGTGCAGCAGATGCAGCCGTTGGTCATCTCCACCAACCGCTCGTCGGTGCGCGACAGGCCCGCGCCGCCCTCGCGCACGAGGTCGGCGTCGATATTCACCTCGCTCATGTCGTTGACGATCACCGCAACGCGCCGGCCCTCGCGGTTGTTGAGGACATGGTTGAGGAGCGTCGTCTTGCCGGCGCCGAGGAAGCCGGAAAGGACGGTGACGGGAAGGCGGGCATCGGTCTGAGACATGGGCGTCCGTCGGGCAGCGGGTGAGATGTTATTTTATAACGTTGCATCTGTGGCCTGTCGTCAAGCCGTGCCGGCAGAAAAGATGGTCGACTCGTAGACCGACTCGGGAGAAAAGGCCGGGAGCGAGATCAGCCTGAACGAAGGGCCGCTGCGGCACGTGACCGATGCGAGGCTTCGCCGGTTGTCACTGCAGGCGTGCGGCCAGCGAGGAGGAGGGGACGGGTGCGACCCTGGCGGGAGGGACCGGGCGACCGGCGCAGCTACCATCACGGCAACCTCAAGGAGGCGCTGATCGAGGCCGCGCGCCGCTTCATCGCCGAGCGCGGCATTGGCGGCTTCACCCTCGTCGACGCGGCGCGCTTGGTCGGTGTGACGCCGGCCGCTCTCTACCGTCATTTCCGCGGCCGCGAGGCGTTGCTGGAGGAGGTGGCGGGGCGGGGCTTTGCCGATCTCGCCGACCGGCTGGCGCGGGCTCTGGCCGGCCGCGGCACACCGCTGGAGCGTTTCACCCGCATGGGCGAAGCCTATCTCGCCTTCGCCGAGGAGGAGCCGGGCTATTACGCGGCGATCTTCGAGGTGCGCGGCCACGCCGTCCCCGCGCCGGCCTCGGACAGGCCGAACCCGTTCGACCTCCTCGTCGAGGCTCTGCGCTCGACCTTCCCCGACGGATTCGACGGCGTCGATCCGCGCTTCCTCGCGCTGGAGGTCTGGGCGCTCTCCCACGGCATCGCCACGCTCTCGGCCGCGGGCCAGCTGCCAAAGCCCGGTCCGGACAAGTACGAGTTGCTGCGTGCGGGCGTCCTGGCCCTCGTCCATGGGGCCGGCGGCCGGGGGACGGAAAAGCCCTGAGTCCCGGCCCTTGAAACGGCCGAGGCGGACCCGCATGTGAATGTTGTTCACATTCACACCCCGGAGTCCTCAGCCGTGAACACGTCCTCCACCTCTCCCTGGTCCTGCGGCGCGTCTCACCGCAGCGGTCCCTTCCCCAAGCGTTCGCTCGAAATCGGCGCCATCGTCGTCGCCTTCATCTACTGGTGGCCGGTGGCGGTCGCCTACGTCGCCTGGAAGATCGCGGGCTATCCCGCGCTCAGCCGGATGAAGGAGTTCGCCAACAACGGCAGCTTCAGCTTCGCGGGCGGCTCCGGCCGGTCGCGCTTCGCCCGCGCCTTCGAGGCGGCCACGGGCTCTTCCGGCACAGGTGCCACCTCCGGCAACTGGGCCTTCGAGGAGTATCGCCGGGCCGAGCTGGAACGCCTCGAGGCGCGCCGCCGCGCCCTCCAGGAGGAGAGCCGCGCCTTCGCCGAGTTCGTCGAGGAGCTGAAGCGGGCCAAGGACCGCGAGCAGTTCGACGCCTTCATGGCCAAGCGCCGCTCGGAGGGCGGTGGTCCGACGATCAACGCCTGATCGTCCGAATCCCGACTGAGATCTGATCGGAAGAAGGGCTCCCCGCCGGCAGGCGGGGGGCCCTTTGTGCGTTGGAGAACAAAGAGCGTGCGGTGCAGCGATTCCGTCACACTGGGCGGTTGTCGCCGGTCCAAGCCGCCATAACTGCCGCCACCGGGAACAAGCGAAGCCCGGGCGCCTTGTGAGACACAGGAAACGCCCGCCAGCCAGAACGACGATCGATTCCTTTTCTCCAGCGGAGACCGGTGGCCTGATGCGGCGCGCCCATGCGATGCGGTTCGGCAGCGAGTTTGCCGAGGACGGTGTGCGGTTTGCCCTCTGGGCTCCGACCGCCGCGGATGTGACCTTGGTCGTGGACGGGACCGATCATCCCATTCCCGATGCCGGGGAGGGTTGGCGCCGCACCGTGATCCCGGGCGTGAAGGCCGGCGCGCGCTACGGCTTCCGAATCGACGGCGATCTGGTGGTGCCGGATCCCGCCTCGCGCTTCCAGCCCGACGATGTGTCGGCGCCGTCCGAGGTGATCGACCCCAACGCCTACGCGTGGTCGGACGGCGAGTGGACGGGGCGGCCCTGGGAAGAAGCCGTCGTTTACGAGCTGCATGTCGGCACCGCGACGTCCGAGGGCACCTATGCCGCCCTCGAGAAGCGGCTCGACGATCTGGTCGATCTCGGCGTCACCGCCATCGAGCTTCTGCCGCTCGCCGACTTCAAGGGCACCCGCAACTGGGGCTATGACGGCGTGCTCCCCTACGCGCCGGATGCCGCCTATGGCCGCCCGGACGAGCTCAAGCACCTGATCGACACCGCCCATGCCAAGGGCCTGATGGTGCTGATCGATTGCGTCTACAACCATTTCGGCCCGGCCGGAAACTATCTTCACGCCTACGCCAAGACCTTCTTCACCGAGCGCCATCAGACGCCCTGGGGCGCCGGCATCAACTTCGACGGGACGGAATCGGGCCCGGTCGTGCGCGACTACTTCATCGAGAACGCGCTGTACTGGCTCAAGGAATACCATTTCGACGGCATCCGCTTCGACGCGGTGCACGCGATCCTCGACGACTCCGAAAAACACTTCCTGGCTGAACTCGGTGAGACGATCCGCAAGACCTTTCCGGATCGGCACGTTCACCTGATCCTGGAGAACGAGGCGAACCAGGCCCGCTGGCTGGAGCGCGACGAGAAGGGTCTGCCGGTCCTCCACAGCGCGCAGTGGGCGGACGACCTGCACCATTGCTGGCACGTGCTGATGACCGGCGAGGATGCCGGCTATTACGAGAGCTTCGCCGACAAGCCCGTGGAGCATCTCGCCCGCTGCCTCGCGGAGGGCTTTGCCTATCAGGGCGAGCCGTTCCCGACCCTCGACAACCATCCTCGCGGCGAGCCCTCGGCCCATCTGCCGCCCTCGGCCTTCGTCACCTTCCTCCAGAACCACGATCAGGTCGGCAACCGGGCGCTCGGCGAGCGGCTGAGCCACCTCGCCGACCCGAAGAAGCTCGCGCTCGCGCGCGCCGGGCTGCTGCTCGCGCCGCAGATCCCGATGCTGTGGATGGGTGAGGAATGGTCGGCCACCGCGCCGTTCCTGTTCTTCGTCGACTTCGCGCCGGACGAGGAACTGAACAAGGCGGTGCGCGAGGGGCGCCGCCGCGAGTTCAAGAGCTTCGCGGCGTTCGCCGACGACACATCGGTGATCCCCGATCCAACCGAGGCCAAGACCTTCGAGGATTCGAAGATCGATTGGGACGAGGCCGAGACCGAACCGCACCGGGCCATCTGGGCCGATACCCGTAACCTGCTCCAGATCCGCCGGCAGAGCGTCGTGCCGCTCAGCAAGAGCCGATTCCTCGGCGCCAAGGCCGAGATCCCGGCGCCGGGCGTGGTGGATTGCACCTGGCGCTACGAGGACGGCTGGCTGCGCTTCGTCGTCAATGTCGGAGACGACGAGTTCTCGGCGGTTGCGGACGGCGGTCAGGTGATCTGGTCGAACAGCGGCTCGCGGCAGGCCCTGCAGCTGCCGACCTGGACCGGCGTGTTCCTGATCGGGGGCGCCAAGTGAGTTCTTCGAACCCGAATTCTTCCGCCGTGAGTGATTCCGACGTGACTGCCCTCGAACGCCTTGCCGACCTCGTCGGCATCGCCGACGGATTCACCGATGCCTTCGGGCAGCGGGTCGATACCCCCCTCGATGTCCGCCGCGGCATGCTCGAGGCCCTCGGCTTCGCCGCGGGCGACGACGACGCGATCCGGCGCAGCCTCGCCGCCGTCGAGGCGGTGCGCGCCAACGTGATCCCGCCGCTGCTGGCGGCCGAAGCACGCCGCGGCGTGCGCGTGCCGGTGCGGATGGGCGTGACCTCCGGCGCCGTGGCATGGCGGCTCGTCGACGAGCACGACCGTTCCCGCGAGGGCCGCGCCACGCTGACCGCTTCCGAGGACGGCGCCGGTTTCGATCTGCCGCCGCTGACGCCGGGCTATCACCAGCTCACCATCACCGTCGGCGACCGGCGGGCCCAGGCCTGGATCGTCGCCGCCCCGCAGAAATGCTGGCGTCCCCGCGCCTATGCCGAGGACGGCGCCCGCGACTGGGGCCTCGCCGCCCAGCTCTACGGCCTTCGCTCGCCGAGCAATCTCGGCATCGGCACCTACGCCGATGCCGGCCGCGCCGCCCGCGACGCGGCCCTACGCGGCGCCTCGTTCCTTGGCCTCAGCCCGGCCCATGCCCTGTTCCCGACCGACAGGGCGAAAATCTCGCCCTACTCGCCGTCCTCGCGGCTGTTCCTCGAAACCCTCTACATCGAGCCTGGCGCGCTACCGGGCTTTACCGACAGCCCCGCCGCCGCGCTCTTGGAGCAGCACCGAATCCGGATCGAGGCTCTGCGCGACACCTCCCTCGTCGATCATGCCGGCGTGTGGGAGGTGCTGTCCCCCATCCTCGAAGCCTATTGGCAGGGATCGGCTGCGCGGGCCGGCAAGGATGCCGGCTTCGCCGCGTTCCGCGAAGAGGGGGGCGAGAACCTCGAATCGCACGCCACCTTCGACGCGCTCTCGGAGCATTTCCGGAAGCAGGGCGCGCACTGGCTCGGCGACTGGCCGGAGGAGTACCGCCGCGCCGGAACCGACGCGGTGCGGGCCTTTGCCAGCGAACATGCCGAGCGCATTGCCTACCATATCTTCCTGCAATACCTCGCCGATCGCCAGCTCAAGGCGTCCTCTGAGATGGCGCTCAAGGCCGGCATGCGGCTCGGGCTCTACCGCGACCTCGCGGTCGGCGCCGACCGGGGCGGTTCGGAGATCTGGTCTCACCCCGAGCGCTTCGCCAACGGCGTCTCCATCGGCGCGCCGCCGGACCTCCTCGCCCCCAAGGGCCAGGATTGGGGCCTGCCGGCCTTCGATCCGCTCGAAACGGAGCGCGACGGTCTCAAGGCCTTCCGGGCGCTGGTGAAGGCGAACATGCGCCATGCCGGCGCGATCCGCATCGACCACGCCTTCCAGCTCGCGCGCCTGTTCCTGATCCCGCTGGGCAAGTCCGCCCGCGAGGGCGCCTATGTGGCGATGCCGTTCGAGCCGATGCTGGCGGTGCTGCGGCTGGAGAGCCACCGCGCCAAATGCCTCGTCATTGCCGAGGATCTCGGCACCGCGCCGGAGGGCTTCTCCGACGCGCTGATGCAGTCGGGCATCCTCAGCTACCGTATCCTCGCCTTCGAGCGCGAGCACGGCGGCGCCTTCAAGGCCCCCGAAGCCTACCCGAAGGACGCGCTGACCGCGATCACCACACACGATCTGCCGACCTTCGTCGGCTGGTGGCGCGGGGTCGATACCGACACCCGGCAGTCGCTGGGCCTCTACGATGCCGACCGGGCCGAGGCCGAGCGCACTGAGCGCGTCGCCGAGCGCTGGCGCCTGTCGGAGGCTCTGGCTGCGCAGCAGCTCCTGCCGAGTTCCGAGCCGCCGGAGCACGCGCCGTTCGAGGCCGCTGCCCGCTATCTCGCCCGCGCGCCCTCGATCCTGACCGCAGTGCAGTACGAGGACGTGGTCGGTGAACTCTCCCAGGCCAACGTGCCGGGCTCAACCGAGGGCTACCCGAACTGGCGGCGCAAGCTCGACCGAAATCTGGAGGCCATCGCTGCCCCGGGCGGCCCGCTGGCGAAGCTCGCCGCCGCCCTCTCGGCGGAGGAGCGCGGGCCTCGCTCGGGTGCCGCGCGGCTCGCCTCGGCCCCGCCGCGGGCGACCTACCGCCTGCAATTCCACGAGGGCTTCACCTTCGCGGATGCGGAAAAAATCGTCCCGTATCTCGCCAAGCTCGGGATCAGCCACGTCTACGCCTCGCCGCTGCAGCGGGCGCGGCCGGGCTCGACCCACGGCTACGACATCGTCGATCACTCGCAGATCAACCCGGAGATCGGCGGCGAGGAAGGCTTCCGCCGTTTCACCGACGCGCTCCACGCGCACGGGCTGAAGCTGCTTCTCGACATCGTCCCCAACCACATGGGCGTCGGCGGGGCCGACAATCCGTGGTGGCTCTCGGTGCTCGAATGGGGTGGGCTGTCGCCCGCGGCCAACGCCTTCGATATCGATTGGGAGCGGCTCGGCGCCAACGGCAAGCTCGTCATCCCCTTCCTCGGCGAGCGCTACGGCGAGGCGCTGGAGAAGGGCACGCTGGAGCTGAAGTTCGATGAGGCGGCCGGCGCCTTCAGCGTCTGGCACTACGAGCACCAGTTCCCGATCTGCCCGCTGCAATACCCGACGATCCTCAACCGGGCGCTCGCGGCTCTGGGCGAGATCGGCGACGACATGTCGGCGGAGGTGCTCTCGATCACCGAGCGCCTTCGGACCATGGGCGAGGAGACCAATCTCGAGCGCCGCCGGGCCATGCCCGAGGCCGCCGAGCAGCTGAAGCGCCAGCTCGCGGGCGCCGTGCGCGCTTCGCCGCAGATCGCCGCCTCGATCTACCGGGCGCTGCATCTCCTCAACGGCAACCGCGACTATCCCGACAGCTTCGGCCCGCTGCACCGGCTGCTCGAACAGCAATCCTACCGCCTCGCTCACTGGCGGATCGCCTCGAGCGACATCAACTACCGCCGCTTCTTCGACGTGAACTCGCTTGCGGGCCTGCGCGTCGAGCTGTCGGACGTGTTCGTCCGCTCGCACGACCTGCTGTTCCGCCTGATCGGCGAGGGTCGGATCGACGGACTGCGCATCGACCACATCGACGGTTTGGCCGACCCGCTCGGCTATGCCCGCGCGCTCCAGGCGGCCGTCGGACCCGGCTTCTACATCGTGGTCGAAAAGATTCTGGAGCCCGGCGAGAAGCTGCGCGACTGGCCGGTCGCCGGCACCACCGGCTACGACGTGCTGAACCAGCTCGACGGCATCCTCGTCGATCAGGCGCTGAAGCCGCGCATCGAAAAGTTCTATCGGTGGGCCACCGATATGGACGAGCCCTACGGCTTCCAGTTCCGGGCGGCCAAGGCGGAGATTCTGGAGATCAGCTTCGCCTCGGAACTCGAGGTGATGACCGGCGACCTCAAGCAGATCGCCGATTCCGACCGGCGCACCCGCGACTTCTCCACCAACGCCATCCGCCGGGCGCTGATCGAGATCGTGGCGCGGTTTCCCGTCTACCGCTCCTACCTGCCGGGCGATCTCGACGAGACCGAGATCGAGGCCGAGGACGTGCGGCTGATCGAGGGGGCCGTTCGCAAGGCGAAGCGCTGGAGCGCCCTGCCGGACCGCTCGGTGCACGATTTCGCCGCCGATGCCCTGCTCGGCCGCCTCGATCTCGGTGGGGCCGGGCATCCGGACCAGCAGGTGGTGTTGCGCTTCCGTCGCCGCTTCCAGCAGCTCACCGGTCCGGTGATGGCCAAGAGCCTGGAAGACACGCTGTTCTACCGCTTCGTCGAGCTGCTTGCTCTCAACGAGGTCGGCGGCGATCCCGGCGAGTACGGCATCGACGCCGAGCATTTCCACGCGCTTCAGGCCGCCCGAGCCCGCGACTGGCCGAACGCGATGATCACCACCGCGACCCACGACACCAAGCGCGGCGAGGATGCCCGCTCGCGCCAACTCGCCCTGTCCGAGTTGCCGGAAGAGTGGGCGCGGGCCTGGGATACGTGGCGCCGCGCCTCCGAGCCGCACATCAAGCAGGTCGAGGGCGAGCCGGCGCCGGACCCGAACGATCAGTGGATGTTCCTCCAGGCCATCCTCGGCGCATGGCCGCTCGAGCTGCTGGAAGGCGACGACGCGGAGGAGATCGAGGATTTTCGCAAGCGTCTCGATGCCTACGCCGAGAAGGCTCTGCGCGAGAGCAAGCGTCGGTCGAGCTGGGTGAATGTCGACGAAGGCTACGAGGGCGCGGTCCACGCGCTCTTCGCGGCGCTCGTCACCCCCGGCTCGGACTGCCTGAACCGGTTTCGGCCGCTGGTGCGGCGCCTCGCTTTCCTCGGCATGATCGCCGGGCTCGGGCGCACCGTCCTCAAATGCACCCTGCCGGGGATCCCCGACACCTACCAGGGCACCGAATTCTGGGACTTCTCCTTCGTCGATCCCGACAATCGCCGGCCGGTGGATTACGAGGAGCGGGCCCAGGCTCTGGAGGCCGGCGGCACGCCGTCGGAGCTGATCGGCTCCTGGCCGGACGGGCGGGTGAAGCAGGCGACCCTGGCGCGCCTGCTCGCCGACCGTGCGGCGCGCCCGGCCTTCTACGCCGATGCCGACTACCGGCCGCTCGCCGCGGAGGGCGCGCGCTCCGACCACATCATCGCCTTCACCCGCTCTGCGGCGACCTCCGGCGAGGACGACCTGTTGGTGGCGGTGCCCCGCCTTGTCGCACGGCTGACGCCCGAATCAGGCTGGTCGGGCGAGGCCTTCGCCGGAACGGTCCTGAAGGTGCCGGAGGGCAGCCGATGGGTGGACGTGATCGGCGGCGGCGAACTCGCCGCGGAGAGCGATCGGCTCGATCTCGGTCGGCTCTTCGCGGCGCTGCCCTATGTGGTGCTGCGGCGGGCCGCCTGAGGCGGCCGCACGAGAGGCCCGCTCATCGGCCGTCCAGGCCGTGACCATCCCGGGTCGGCGGGGGTTTCGCGAGAGGCGCCCCGCGGCCTCGATCTATCAGAACGCGCTCGGCGAGAAGCGATAAGACGGAGGCGATCCATGAACGCACCGAACACCGCGATGGCGCCCGCGACCCGGACCGGCGCGGAGACCGTGGCCCTGCCCGCCGCCTTCGCCCCGCGCGCGGAGGGGCCGCGCATCTACAACCTGTTCCCGCTTCTGGTCGGGACGGTCTCGGCCTGGACGGCGGAGCTGCCGCGGATTGCCGAACTCGGCTTCAACTGGGTTTATCTCAACCCCTTCCACCAGACCGGCGGCTCGCGCAGCCTCTACGCCGTGGCCGATCTCGACCGCCTGGACGAGCGTTTCCGCGACGGCGACGGCACCTCGGACGACGAGCAGATCGCCCGCTTCTGCCGGGCGGCGGACTCGCACGGCGTCTCGGTGATGAGCGATCTCGTCATCAACCACACCGCCGACAACGCCCGCCTGTTCCACGAGCGGCCGGACCTGTTCGTGCGCGACGCCGAGGGCAAGCCGGTGAGCCCGGCGGCGATCGACCCGGACGATCCCTCAAAGCGCACGGTCTGGGGCGACCTGATCGAGCTCGACTATCATTCCGGGCATGCCCGGGACGAATTGGTCCGCATCTTCGACGGCTATATCGGCCGGCTCCAGCGCCTGGGCGTGCGCGGCTTCCGGTGTGACGCCGCCTACAAGGTGCCTCCGGAGGTCTGGCGCGCCCTGATCCAGGCGGCCAAGGGGCGCGAGCCGGACACGCTGTTCGCGGCGGAGACGTTGGGCTGCACCTTCGAGGAGGCGCAGGCGACCGCCGGCGCCGGCTTCGACTACCTGTTCAACTCCTTCGCGTGGTGGAATCTCAAGGCGCCATGGGCCCTGGAGCAGTATGACCGGCTACGGGTGGTCGCGCCCTCCATCGCCTTCCCCGAGAACCACGACATGGCGCGGCTGGCCGCCGACATCCCCGGCGGCGCGGAGGCGGTCGCCCGGCAGCTGAGGACGCGCTACGCCCTCTCGGCCTTCTTCTCCGCCGGCGTGCTGATGCCGATCGGCTACGAGTGGGGCTATCGCCGCGCGCTGCACGTAGTCGAGACCACGCCGGGCTCGCGCGAGCACGACACCGGCATCGACATCTCCGGCTACGTGGCGGCGATCAACGCGCTCAAGGCCGAGATCCCGGCGGCGAATGTGGAGGGGGCGCAGATGCGTCTCTCGGCGCCGGACGCGCCCTTCACCGCCCTGTTCCGCACGGATACCGGCCATCCGGCCTCGGCGCATTCGGCGACGCTGATCCTGTTCAATCCGGGCGACACGCCGGCGCCGGTCGATGCCGGGCGCCTCATCGAGCGCACCGGCGGCCAGCTCGGCACCTTCAACGACCGCACGCCCGACGCCGAGCCGATCGCCTTCCATCCCGGAGCCAGCATCGATCTTCAGCCGGGCGAGCTGCGCATCCTCGTGGCCGAGCGCGCCAAGGTCGCCGCTCCGCCGCCCCCGACGGTGCCGGAGGGCAAGGGCCGCGTCGTCATCGAGGCCGTGACGCCGGAGATCGATGGCGGCCGCTCAGCGGTGAAGCGCGTCGTCGGCGAGCAGGTGCGGGTCGAGGCCGACATCTTCTCCGACGGGCATGAGATCATCAACGCGGCGATCCTGTCGCGCGTCGTCGGCGAGGAGACGTGGCGGCGCGACCCAATGGTGTTCGTGGACAACGACCGCTGGGCCGGCCATTTCCCGCTGGAGAAGAACGCCCGCTACGAGTTCACGATCGAGGCGTGGCGCGACGGCTTCTCCTCCTGGGTCCGCGACACGCTCAAGAAGCGCGATGCCGGCGTGGATGTGCGCCTAGAGACGATCGAGGGCGTCGAGCTGATACAGATCGCCGAGGATCTGGCGAGCGGCGCCGACAAGCAGCGGCTCGACGCGCTGATCCGCTCGCTCGCCGCCGAGCCCGAAGGCTCGTCCGTGATTCTCGAAAAAATCCTAGCACCCGAGGCGATGTCGCTGATCCGGCGGAACGCCGAGCGGGTGAACCTCTCGCGCTATCCCGTGAACATCCCGGTGATCGCCGATCGCCTCGCAGCCCGGTTCTCGGCCTGGTACGAGATCTTCCCGCGCTCGCAATCGGGCGATCCGAACCGCCACGGCACCTTCCAAGACGTGATCCGGCGCCTGCCGGAGATCCGCGAACTCGGCTTCGACGTGCTCTACTTCACGCCGATCCACCCGATCGGGAAGACCAACCGCAAGGGCAAGAACAACACGCTCAAGGCCCAGCCGGGCGATGTCGGCTCGGTCTACGCGGTGGGCTCGGAGGAGGGTGGCCACGAGGCCGTGCATCCCGAACTCGGCACGCTGGAGGATTTCCGCTGGCTCGTCGCCGCGAGCCACGCCCACGGCATGGAAGTCGCCATCGACTTCGCGATCCAGTGCTCGCCCGATCACCCCTGGATCAAGAACCATCCCGAATGGTTCGAGTGGCGCCCCGACGGCACGCTGAAATTCGCCGAGAACCCGCCGAAGAAGTACGAGGACATCTCCAACGTCCACTTCTACGGCGGTGCGCTGCCCTCGCTCTGGATCGAGCTGCGCGACATCGTCCTCGGCTGGTGCGCCCACGGCGCCCGCATTTTCCGGGTCGACAACCCGCACACCAAGCCGATCCCGTTCTGGGAGTGGATGCTGCGCGAGGTGAACGCGCAGTACCCTGACGCGATCTTCCTGGCCGAGGCCTTCACCCGGCCGAAGATGATGAAGAAGCTCGCCAAGGCCGGCTATCAGCAGAGCTACACCTACTTCACGTGGCGCAACACGAAGGCTGAGCTGACCGAGTACGCGTTGGAGCTGGCCGGCGAGATGGGCGAGTATTATCGCCCCAACTTCTTCGCGAATACGCCGGATATCAATCCGTACTATCTCCAGACCAGCGGCCGGCCTGGCTTCATCGTGCGCGCGACGCTGGCCGCGACGCTCTCCTCGATCTACGGCATCTATAACGGCTTCGAGCTGTGCGAGGCCGCCCCCTATCCGGGCAAGGAAGAGTATCTCGACTCTGAGAAGTACGAGCTGAAGGCCTGGGACTATCACCGCCCCGGCAACATCCGCGATCACATCATCAAGCTCAATCAGGCGCGCCGGGACAACCCGGCCCTGTGGGACTTCCGGAACATTCACTTCACGGGGGCGGGCAACGACAACATCATCGCCTACGCGAAGGTGACGCCGGAGCGCGACAACTGCGTGTTCGTGATGGTCAACCTCGACCCGAAGAACCGCCAGGAATGCACCTACGAGGTGCCGCTCTGGCTGCTCGGCCTGCCCGACGACGGGGCGGTCGAGGTCGAGGATCTGCTGCTGGGCTACAAGTTCGAGCTCTACGGCAAGAACCACCGGATCGCGCTGGATCCCGCCGACCGCTCGGCCATCGTCTGGCGGATTCGGCCCCGGCGCACCTGACGGCTCGTCCCGTGCCGAAGCGGCCTCCACTTTCGGCGCGGGGCGCTCTAGATCGGGCGGGATGCGGCGGTCACCGTCGTGTTCTCGCCAAGAAGCGAGCCGAGGAAGCTCGCAGTCCGGCGCCGCAGGGCCCGGTTCCGCTCTCGAAAGTGACGTGAGGCAGCGACGGGATGATCGATCGCAGCGATCCGCAGTGGTACCGTGACGCCATCATCTACCAGATCCACGTCAAGTCGTTCTTCGACTCGTCGAACGATGGGATCGGGGACTTCGAGGGCCTGACGCAGAAGCTGGACTACGTCCGCGACCTTGGGGTCACGGCGATCTGGCTGATGCCGTTCTATCCCTCGCCGCTGCGCGACGACGGCTACGACATCGCCGACTACCGGGACATCAACCCGTCCTACGGGACGATGGAGGATTTCCGCCGCTTCGTGGATGCCGCTCACGAGCGGGGCCTGCGCGTCATCACCGAGCTCGTCATCAATCACACCTCGGACCAGCACCCCTGGTTCCAGCGCGCCCGCGAGGCGCCGGCCGGGTCACCCGAGCGCGATTTCTACGTCTGGTCGGACACCGACGACAAATATAGCGACACGCGCATCATCTTCCTCGACACCGAGGTCTCGAACTGGACCTGGGATCCAGTCGCCAAGCAGTATTTCTGGCACCGCTTCTACTCGCACCAGCCCGACCTGAACTTCGACAACCCGGCCGTGCTGGAAGCGGTCATCGAGGTGATGCGCTACTGGCTCGACATGGGCGTGGACGGGCTGCGCCTCGACGCGATCCCCTACCTGATCGAGCGCGACGGCACGAACTGCGAAAACCTCTCCGAGACCCACGACGTCATCAAGGCGATCCGCGCCGCGCTCGATGCGAGCTACCCGGACCGGATGCTGCTGGCCGAGGCCAATCAGTGGCCCGAGGAAACGGCGCAGTATTTCGGCGACGGTGACGAATGCCACATGGCCTTCCACTTCCCGCTGATGCCGCGGATGTACATGGCGATCGCGCGCGAGGACCGGCACCCGATCACCGACATCATGCGCCAGACCCCGGAGATCCCGGAGGGCTGTCAGTGGGCGATCTTCCTGCGCAACCATGACGAGCTGACGCTTGAGATGGTGACCGCGGAGGAGCGCGATTACCTCTGGTCGTTCTACGCCGCCGAGCGGCGTGCCCGCATCAATCTCGGCATCCGCCGCCGCCTCGCGCCGCTGCTGGAGAACGACCGGCGCAAGATCGAGCTGATGAAGTCCCTCGTCCTGTCGATGCCCGGCACGCCGGTGCTCTATTACGGCGACGAGATCGGCATGGGCGACAACATCTATCTCGGTGACCGCGACGGCGTGCGCACGCCGATGCAATGGTCGCCGGACCGCAACGGCGGATTCTCGCGGGCCAACCCGCAGAAGCTGTTCCTGCCCTCGATCCAGGACCCGATCTACGGCTATGACGCGATCAACGTCGAGGCGCAGATCCAGGCGCAGACCTCCCTGCTGAACTGGACGCGGCGCATGATCGCGATCCGCAACAATTCGGTCGCCCTGGGGCGCGGCGCGATCCAGTTCCTCTATCCGTCGAACCGCAAGGTGCTCGCCTGGATCCGCGAGCACGACAACGAGCGCATCCTCTGCGTCGCCAACCTGTCGCGAGCGCCGCAGGCGGTGCAGCTCGACCTGTCCGACCTGCGCGGCGCGATCCCGATCGAGCTGACCGGCGGCACCGCCTTCCCGGCGATCGGCGAGCTGCCCTACCTGCTCACGCTCCCAGCCTACGGCTTCTATTGGTTCTCGCTTTCGGTCGCGAATACCGGTGAGATCGGCCCGCAGCCCCAGAGCCCCGAATTGTTCACCCTGGTGCTGACCGGCGGCGTCGAGACCCTGATCAAGGGCCGCGAGCGCACCGCCTTCGAGCGCACCGTGGCACCGCCCTTCATCGGCTCACGCCGCTGGTTCGGCGCCAAGGGCTCGCGCATCAAGTCGGTGCAGGTCGATGACAGCGCGATCGTCAAGGACGCCACCGGCGAGGGCAAGTTCCTGCTGCCGCGGGTGGCGGTGACGCTCGCCAACGGCGAACGCCAGGATTACTTCGTCCCGCTCGCCGTCGAGGAGGGCCGCGAGGACGAGGCGCTGATGGACCATGCGGTCGCCCGCGTGCGCCGAGGGCCGCGCACCGGCCTGCTCTACGAGGCCGCGGCCGCAGCGCCCTTCACGGTCGCCCTGATCGAGGCGATGCGCGACGGCGTGACGATCCCGTCCGAGCGCGGCAGCATCATCTTCTCGACGACCTCGGCCTACGACCCCGAAGTGCCGTTCGAGGCCGCCGACGTGCGCCGCCTCTCGGCCGAGCAGAGCAACACCTCCATCGCCATCGGCGCGCGGATGATGCTCAAGCTCCTGCGCCGCCTCCAGCCCGGCACGCATCCGGAGATCGAGATCGGCCGCTTCCTCACCGAGCAGGCGCATTTCGCCAACACGCCCGCGCTCCTCGGCGTCGTCGAGCACGTGGCCGAGGACGGCACCCGCACGGCGCTGGCACTGCTCCAGAAGTTCGTCCTCAACCAGGGCGATGCCTGGACGCTGATGCTGGAGGGCCTGCGGCGCGACTTCGAGACCGTCGTGCTCGCCCCCGAGAGCGAGGCGCCGACGCCGGAGGACGCCTTCAACGCGCATCTGCGCTGGGCGATCCTGCTCGGCCAGCGCACGGCCGAGCTGCACCGGGCCTTCGCCATCGACACGGACGATCCGGCCTTCGCGGTCGAGCCGTTCGGCGAGGCGGATCTCGCCGCCCTGGCGGACGACGCACGCCATCAGGCGGCGCGCGCCTTCAAGGGGCTCGACGCGATCACCGCATGGTCTCCGGGCTCCGCCAGCGAGGCACTCGCCGCCCGCCGCGGCGAGGTGGAGGCGCTCATCAGCGAACTGGCCGCCGGCCCGCTGCGGGGTGCCACCAAGACCCGCATTCACGGCGACTATCACCTCGGCCAGGTCCTCGCCTCCGAGGGTGATCTCATCATCGTCGATTTCGAGGGCGAGCCCTCGCGGCCGGTGGAGCAGCGGCGGTCGAAATCGACGCCGCTGCGGGACGTGGCCGGCATGCTGCGCTCCTTCGCCTATGGTGCCGAGACGGTGGTGCGCGAGATCACGGCCCGCTTCGGCGACAGCGAGGAGCGGGCCCGCAACGCGGCGATCGCGTGGCGCGGCATGATCGATGCAGCGTTCCTCGACGGCTACGGGCAGGCGGTGGCCGGCAGCCGGGCGGCGGTCGAGGATGCGGAGACGCATCGCGGCCTGCTGCGTCTGAGCCTGCTGACCAAGGCGCTCTACGAGGTCGATTACGAGGTCAACAACCGCCCCGACTGGATCGAAATCCCGGCACGGGGTGTTCTCAACATACTGGATGAAGCCAAGCGCGACCGCGCTTCGGTGTGACGATCGCGCTCTCGCGCCGGGCTGAATCCCCGCCCCGGCCCGAGAGCGAATCCCTGGAAGAGGTGACTGGATGACGGCTCTGGACGACAAGGCCGCGGCCCGAAACGAGGGGCAGGCGGCCGCCAACGTCCCGAACAGGTCAGGATCGACCGAGGCGCCCCGCGCGCCCCGGTCGGCGGATTCGCTGGGCGGCGATGGGGGGGCGCCCCGCGTGGGCCGCCCCGCCGCGCAACCCCGCGACGGCCACCTCCACCCCGATGCCGTCGCCGCCGTCATGGCGGCCGACCACGGCGACGCCTTCGGCGTTCTGGGACCGCATCAGGTCGCCCCCGGTACCTGGGAGGTCCGCGCGGTCCTGCCCGAGGCCAAGGCCGCCCGCCTGCTCACCGGCGGGCAGACGATTCCGTTCGAGCGTGTCCACCCGGATGGGTTCTACGTCGCGAGCGTGAAGAGCGAGGGCCGCCCCCTCTACGAGATCGAGGTCGAGGCCTGGGACGGCAGCAGCACCCGCCGCCACGATCCCTACGGCTTCGGCCCCTCCCTCGAACAGAGCGAGATCGAGGGTCTGCGCCAGATCGGCAGCAATCTCGTCTACCGCGTGCTCGGGGCGCATGCCGGCGAACTCGACGGCATTGCCGGCTTCCGCTTCGCCGTTTGGGCGCCGAACGCGCGCCGGGTCAGCGTGGTCGGCGACTTCAACGATTGGGATGGCCGGCGCCACCCGATGCGGCTGTGGCTGAACGGCGGCGTATGGGAGCTGTTCGTGCCGGGTCTCAAGGCCGGTCAGAACTACAAGTTCGAGATCCGCGGCCCCGACGGCGCGCTGCTGCCGCTCAAGGCCGATCCCGTTGCCTTCCGCGGCCAGCACCCGCCGCAGACGGCCTCCGTGCTCCAGGGTCTGAACGAGCCGGAATGGCACGACAACGCCTGGATGGACACGCGCGGCGAGAAGGACCCGCGCCACGCCGCCATGTCGGTCTACGAGGTGCATCTCGGCTCCTGGGCCCGCGTGCCGGGCGAGGGCAACCGCTACCTCACCTACAAGGAGCTGTCCGAGCGGCTGATCCCCTACGTCAAGGAACTCGGCTTCACCCATATCGAGCTTCTGCCGATCACCGAGTATCCGTTCGACGGCTCCTGGGGCTACCAGCCGGTCTCGCTGTTCGCGCCGACCAGCCGCTTCGGCACGCCCGACGACTTCGTCGCCTTCGTCAACGCCGCGCACGAGGCCGGCATCGGCGTGCTGCTCGACTGGGTGCCGGGGCACTTCCCCCTCGACGCGCACGGCCTCGGCCTGTTCGACGGCACGCATCTCTACGAGCATGCCGATCCGCGCCAGGGCTTCCACCAGGATTGGGGCACCTACATCTATAATTTCGGCCGCACGGAGGTGTCGGCCTTCCTCACGGCCAATGCCCGGTTCTGGCTGGAGCACTACCACCTCGACGGCCTGCGCGTGGATGCGGTGGCCTCGATGCTCTACCTCGACTACTCGCGCCGCGCGGGCGAGTGGATCCCGAACCAGTACGGCGGCAACGAGAATCTCGACGCCATCAACTTCCTGCGCAAGACCAACGAGGCGACCTACAGCCACGCGCCGGGCACCATCACGGTGGCCGAGGAATCGACCTCATGGCCGGGCGTTTCGCACCCGACCTATACCGGCGGCCTCGGCTTCGGCTTCAAGTGGAACATGGGGTGGATGCACGACACCCTGAAATACATGTCGGAGGATCCGATCCACCGGCGTTACCACCACCACAACCTGACCTTCGGCCTACTCTACGCCTTCTCGGAAAACTTCGTGCTGCCGCTCTCCCACGACGAGGTGGTGCACGGGAAGGGCTCGCTGCTCGGCAAGATGCCGGGCGACCGGTGGCAGAAGTTCGCCAACCTGCGCGCCTATTTCGGCTTCATGTGGGGCCATCCCGGCAAGAAGCTGCTCTTCATGGGCGGCGAGTTCGGCCAAGAGCGCGAGTGGAACCATAACCAGTCCCTCGACTGGCACCTCCTCGACGATCCCCTGCATGGCGGCGTCAAGGATCTGATCCGCGACCTCAACCACATCTACACCTCGACCCCGGCGCTCTATACCCGCGACGTCGAGCCCGGCGGCTTCCAGTGGCTGGTAGCGGACGATTCCGACAACTCGGTCATCGCCTGGGCCCGAAAGGGCAAGGCGGAGGGCGAGGTCGCCATCGTCGTCTCGAACTTCACGCCGGTGCCGCGTGAGGGCTACCGCGTCGGCGTGCCGGCGGCCGGCTACTATCGCGAGGCGATCAACTCCGACGCCGAGCGTTACGGCGGCTCGAATGTCGGCAATATGGGCGGCGTGCAGGCTCAGGCCGAGCAGAGCCACGGCCAGCCCTATTCCCTGAGCCTGACCCTGCCGCCGCTGGCGACGCTGATCCTGATCCGCGAGGGCTGATCGCGGGGGCGGGGCGGCTCAGCCGCCCCGCGGACCGAACAGGATGACCGCCATGCCGGCGAGGCAGATCGCCCCGCCGGTCACGTCCCAACGATCCGGCCGGTGCCCCTCGACGCTCCAAAGCCAGAGGATCGAGGCGACGATGTAGATGCCGCCATAGGCGGCGTAGGTGCGGCCCGCGGCCTCACTCTCGACCAGGGTGAGCAGCCACGCGAACAGCGCCAGCGAGACCATCCCCGGCGCGACCCACCACACCGACCTGCCGAGGCGGAGCCACGCCCAGAAGGCGAAGCAGCCGGCGATCTCCGCCAGCGCGGCGCCGGAATAGGCGAGAAGGGTCTTGCTCATCGGCAACGCTTGGCGCGGGCTCCCCGCTTTGCCAAGCCGGTATCGGCGCCGTGCTTACGCGTCGTCCTCCGGCGCGAACACCTCGCCCTTCTCGGCGAGCCGGACATTCGCCCGGTCGGCCGGCAGATCCCGCAGGTCGCGGTAGTCGCGGATCATGCGGTGCAGATCGGCCCGCGCCGGTTCGGACGGCTCGGGCGCGCCGGGATCGAAGCCCTCCATGACCGTCTCAACCCGCTGGTCGATGACCGCACGGTTCCGCGGATCGAGCCCTTCGATCCGCGCGAGCAGGTCGGCGATCGCCGCGCGCTTCGTCTCCAGTTCCGACATCGAACGCCCCGCAAAGGTTTCGCGCCGGGACAGCGCCCGAAGGCGCCCACGGTTCCGCAGGGCCGCACCCCGGACCTTCAACGGGGCCGGAGGGTTGGTGCGGCATGACCCATGTCCTGACTGAGGAAGCCGAGATCCGGCCGGCAGTGAAGCCCCGTTCCGCTCGCCTCTGGCGCCCGCGCCGGGTTCTGGTGACGCCCGCCGCCCTCGAACACGCGCATGGCCGGGAGATCGTCGCGCGGGCCGAATGCCTCGGGCTCCCGGTCGAGCGGCTGAAGAGCAACCGGCTCACCGGCCTGCGCGACGACAATCCGCGCCGCGCCTATGCGGAGGCCAAGGCGACGCTTGCCGTTGTCACGGCCCCGCCGACGAAGCTGAAGCTGCAGCCGATCCCGCCGAGCGCCGACTGGCGCTTCGATCTCGCCGAGGGCTGCCCGGCCCATTGCCAGTACTGCTACCTCGCCGGCTCGCTCTCGGGCCCGCCGGTTACCCGCGCCTACGCCAATCTCGACGCGATCCTCGGCAACCTCGGCGACTATCTCGGCCAGGGCGGCGTCACCAGCGCCTCGGAGGCGCGGGCGGCGGAGGGCACCACCTTCGAGGCCTCCTGCTACACCGATCCGCTCGGAATCGAGCATCTCACCGGCTCGCTCTCGGCGGCGATCCGCCATTTCGGCGCCTGGGATGCCTCAGTGCAACTGCGCTTCACCACGAAGTTCGCCGCGGTCGGACCGCTTCTCGACCTGCCGCATCGGGGCCGCACCCGCATTCGCTTCTCGGTCAACGCCGCTGCGGCGGCGCGTTACGAGGGCGGCACCGCCCCGCTGGCCGACCGGCTCGCCGCTATCGGTGCGGTCGCCCGCGCCGGCTATCCGGTCGGTCTCACCATCGCGCCGATCCTGCCGGTCGAGGGCTGGCCGGACGCCTACGACGCCCTCCTGCGCGATGCGGCCGAAGCTCCGGCCGAGGTGAGCGCGCCCGATTTGACGGTCGAACTCATCACCCACCGCTTCACGCCGGGTTCGAAGAGGGTGCTGGAGGGCTGGTATCCAGGCGCCGACCTGCCGATGCGCGAGGCCGAGCGGACCCGCAAGCTCACCAAGTTCGGCTCGGTGAAGTACGTGTTTCCCAGCGACCTGATGAAGGCGATGCGGGCACATCTGACGGAGCGGATCGCGCTTCGCTTGCCGGCGGCGCGGATCCTCTACTGGACTTAAATCCGGTCGGAGGCGGTCGCCCCGCGCGCCTGTCCCGTCGGGCAGATGTCGAGCAGGACGCAGCGCGCGCAGGCCGGGGAGCGGTGGAAGCATACCTGCTGCCCGTGCAGCATCAGCACCTCGTGGTTGTCGTAGAGCTTCTGAGCCGACCAGTCGTCGGGCAATTGCGCCCGCAGCACCGCGTGGCTCGGCCCGACATCGACCCTCGGGCTGATCAGCCCCGTGCGCTGGGCGACGCGGTGATGGTGGCTGTCCACCGGCAGGGCCGGCATCCGCAGCGTCGAGAAGGACAGGACCGCAGCACTCGTCTTCGGCCCGATGCCGAGAATGGCTTCGAGCCAGCCCCGCGCCTCATCGACGCTCATGCCTTCGAGGACATCGAGGCTGAGCCCTCCCACCCGCTCGCGCACGGCGGCGAGCACCGCCTTGATGCGCGGCGCCTTCAGCTCCGGCCACGTCACCCCGCGGATCGTCTCTTCGATCTCGGCGACGGAGGCTGCCTCGACCGCCGCCCAGTCGGGCCAGCGCGCCCGCAGCGCCTTGAAGGCGCGGCCGGAATCTGCGTTGCGAGTCCGGTGCGAGAGCAGCGAGGAGATCAGTTCCGAGAGCGGGTCGAGGCTGTGGAAGTAGGGGATCGGGCACCCGTAGACCCCGCAGAGCCGGCGATGGATCTCCAGCGCCTTGTCCTTGAGGGTCTCGGAGGCCGTCGTCGGCGTCTCGCGGCGGCGTTGGCGGGGAGCAACGGGGAGGGCGGGGTCGGGGAAAAGCGGCATGGGAGCCGAATCCGCGAAGGGATTCGGCGGTTCCCGGCCTGCGACACCCCTACTTTGCGAGCGCGTAGATGTTGATGTCGAGCTTGTCGTCGGCGCCCTCGCCGAGATCCGTGACGTATTCTTCGAGAAAACGGTCCTGGACCGCGATCTCCTTCGCGTCGAGATAGGCGATCAGCGTCTCGTAGGTGCCGTCGATCTCCTCGTAGGTGCCGCTGTGCTTGAACCGCAGCGCCTTGCCGCTCGGGCTCGATCCGAACTTCACGCCGTCGCTCTCCGTGCCCGATGCGGGAGCGGCTTCGATCGGGATCATCGCCTCGTACTGGAAGCCGTCATCCTCCGTCTTGGTGAAGAGCGCGATCGGCCGGCCCGCCGGCTTGAGGTTCTGCTTCGCCAGCGCGTCGCCGATGGTCTTGAACGCCTTCCGCAGGTTCGCCCGCGCCTCGTCCCACTTGGTCTCGCCCGAGAGGATCGCCACGGGCTTGGCCGGCAGCGTCACCTCGTCGACGTCGTTGGGCTCACCCGGCGCCGGCACCAGGGTCGGCAGAGTCGAGGGCGGGGGCGTGACCGATCGCGCCGCGCCGGACTGCGCCGGGCGCGGGATCGGCACCTGCTGCGGCGCGGGTGACGCCGGGTCGGGACCGGATTTCGACGTGTCCGGCACGGTCGTCGTCGGCAGCGGATTCGACTCGGCGGGGGAGGGGGCGTTGGTGGGCGGCGGCGCGCCCTGGGCGACGGCCGCGTTCGAGAGGAGCGGGGCGAGAGCGAACAGGCCCGCGGCGAGGGAGGCGAGACGGGTCAAGGTGGTGGGGCTCCGATTGGCCGATGCGGACAGGGTAGGGCCGAATTGCGCCCCGGGCGAGACCGTCGCGGCGCGACGTTGAGGTCTCGGGCTGCCGACTCGCGGCCGGTCGGCTTTTGCCATATACGCCGCGCCAAACCCCCACATCCTCGCTGACAAGGTCGTCAGAGGTCCGATGAGCCCTCTCGCCAATCGCCGCTTCCTGAAGATGCACGGTGCCGGCAACGCCATCGTCGTGCTCGACCTGCGCGGCACCTCGATCCGCGTCGCCCCGGCAGAGGCCCGCGCCATCGCCGCCGACGCGCATTCGCGCTTCGACCAGCTCATGGTGGTGCACGACCCCGTCACGCCCGGCACCGATGCCTTCATGCGCATCTACAACACCGACGGGTCGGAATCCGGCGCCTGCGGCAACGGCACCCGCTGCGTCGGCTACGCCCTGCTCGACGACCCGGCCATGGCGCGGCCGGCCGAGAACGGCTGCCTGACCCTTGAAACCAAGGCCGGGCTGGTCGCGGTCAAGCGCGTCACCGACCGCTCCTTCACCGTGGACATGGGCCAGCCGCGCCTGCGCTGGGACGAGATCCCGCTGGCCGAGCCGTTTCCTGATACCCGCCGCATCGAGCTGCAGGTCGGGCCGATCGACGATCCGATCCTGCACTCGCCGGCCGCCGTGAGCATGGGCAACCCGCACGCGATCTTCTTCGTCGAGCGCGATCCCGACACATTCGATCTCGGCCGGATCGGGCCGCTGCTCGAAGCGCATCCGATCTTCCCCGAGCGGGCCAACATCTCCGTCGCCCAGGTGACCGGCCGCGACACGATCAAGCTGCGCGTCTGGGAGCGCGGCGCCGGACTGACGCTCGCCTGCGGCACCGCCGCCTGCGCCACGGTGGTGGCGGCCTCGCGCCTGCGCATGATCGGCCGGGCGGCCCGCGTTTCCCTGCCCGGCGGCGAACTCTCGATCGAGTGGCGCGCCGACGACCACGTGCTGATGACCGGCCCCGTCTTCCTCGAAGGCGAAGGCAGCTTCTCGCCCGACCTCTTCGCCGGGCTCGACGGGTGAGTGTCGAGACGCTCACCTTCGGCTGCCGGCTCAACACCGTCGAGTCGGAGGTGGTGCGCGGCCACGCCGAGGCCGGCGTCGAGGGGCGCGATCTTGTCGTCGTCAACACCTGCGCGGTGACGGCGGAGGCCGGGCGGCAGGCCCGCAAGGCGATCCGCCGGCTCGCCCGCGAGCGGCCGGGGGCCGAGATCGTCGTGACCGGTTGCGGCGCCGAAGTCGAGCGCGCGCAGTATGCCGACATGCCAGAGGTGGCCCGCCTCGTCGGCAACGCGGCAAAGCTCAGGCCCGAGAGCTGGCGCGACGGCACCATGCCTCCGCCGGAGGACATCATGGCGGTGCGCCGGGCCGAGCCGACCCGCATCCTCGGCATGAACGGGCATACCCGCGCCTTCGTGCCGGTGCAGAACGGCTGTGACCACCGCTGCACCTTCTGCGTCATCCCGTTCGGCCGCGGCAATTCCCGCTCGGTGCCCGTCGCCGAGGCGGTGGCGCAGGTGCGCCGCATCGTCGAGCATGGCGGCCGCGAGGTGGTGCTCACGGGGGTCGATCTCACCGCCTATGGCCGCGACCTCGACGCGAGCCTGAGCCTCGGGCGCCTCGTGCGGACGATCCTCGCCGAGGTGCCGGATCTCGCGCGGCTGCGCCTCTCCTCCATCGATTCGGTCGAGGCCGATCCGGAGTTGATCGCCGCCTTCGCCGAGGAGCCGCGGCTGATGCCGCATGTGCATCTCTCGCTGCAGGCGGGGGACGACCTGATCCTCAAGCGGATGAAGCGCCGCCATTCGCGCGCTGACGCGATCCGCCTCTGTCGGACCCTGCGCGATCTGCGCCCCGGCCTCGTCTTCGGCGCCGACCTGATCGCTGGCTTCCCCACCGAGACGGAGGCACAGTTCGCCCGCTCCCTCGACCTCGTCGAGGAGTGCGGACTGACGCATCTGCACGTCTTCCCCTTCTCGCCGCGCCCCGGCACGCCCGCCGCGCGGATGCCGGCGGTGCCCGGCGACGAGATCCGCGCCCGCGCCGCAAGGCTGCGCACGGCCGGGGCGGCGGCGCTGGCCCGCCATCTCGACGGCGAGGTCGGAACCCGTCGGCGGGTGCTGACCGAGCGCGGCGATACGGGACGGACCGAGGCGTTCTCGCTGGTGCGGTTCGCAGCGCCCGTGGCCGCGGGGGAGATCCGCGACGTCACCGTCGCCGGGCATGACGGGCAGGCGCTGCTCGCGGCTTGAAGGAAAGCTCGCCGACTCCTCACTCGCCTGTTGTGCCGGCCTCCTCTCCCGCGGAGGGGAGAGAGCTCTCGGGGGCAAGCGACATGCCGCAAGCCTCCAGTCCCGCCCGCATATGCGAGGGGACGGGAGCCTCGACCAGGATCGCTTCCCGCTTCGGATAGAGCGGCAGGCTCAGGCCTCGCGCATGGAGTTGCAGGCCCGGCCCGTCCCGCCCGGCGCTGCCGTAGATCGCGTCGCCGCGGATCGGCCAGCCCATCGCCGCGCAGTGGACGCGGAGTTGGTGCGTCCGCCCCGTGACCGGCTTCAGTTCGAGCCAGGACAGGCCGTCGGCCCGTCCGAGCACCCGGTAGAGCGTGAGCGAAGGGGCGCCGGCCGGATCCGTCTTCATCCACCAGCTGCGCGGATCGTCCGAGCGCTTGGCCAGCGGCAGGTCGATGCGGCCCTCCATCGCCTCGGGGCCGCCCTCCACAAGGGCCCAGTAGGTCTTGTTCACCTTGCCGTCGGCGAACAGGCGGTTCAAACGCGTGAGCGCCTTGGCGTGGCGGCCGAGCACGAGGCAGCCCGAGGTGTCGCGGTCGAGCCGGTGCGCGGCCTCGGGCCGGCGCGGCAGGCCGAAGCGGAGGGCGTCGAGATGGTCGGTCAAGGTCGGCCCCCCCTTCGGGCCCGGATGCACCGGTAAACCTGCCGGCTTGTCGATGACGAGCATCAGGGCATCGCGGTAGAGCAGGGAAAGACCTATCTCCGGTTCGTCGGTGCGATCCGGCACTGAAACACGTGCGTTCATGCCCCACGGGCTAAAGCGCCGGATCGTCGCGGGCAAGGTTTGAGCAAGGGACTGGGATGAGCGACGACGAGAAGCCCGGCTGGTTCGGACGGCTGTTCGGACGAAAGGGCACGCCCGAGGCCAAGCCCGCGGAAGCCAAGCCCGCGGAAGAGGTGCCGACGGACGAGATGCCCGCCGAACAGGCGTCGGTCACGGATCATCCTGCGCCGGAGCCGGCCACGCCGGATCCGCTGTCGCCGGCCTCCGAATCCGAGGGCCAGCCGGATTTCACGACTGCGGCCGACGACGTGTCCCACGTGCCGCCGCCGGCCAGCGAACCCGCGCCGGAGGATCCGGACAAGAACCAGATCCCCGATGAGGTGGAGGGCGCCGACCTCCAGCCTGAGCCGCAGCCCCCTTCGGGCGAGGCGCCGCAGCCGGATGAGGCGCCGCTCGAGAGCGAGACCCTGGCCGTCCCCGCCGAGCCGGCGGAGAAGCGGAACTGGTGGTCTCGCCTGACCGGCGAGGACGCCCCGCCCGCGACGGAAGCGCAACCGCCGGCCGAGGCCGACATCCAGCCCGTCGATTCAGCCGCCGCTCTCGCGAGCGACGCGATCTCCGGCTCCGTCGAAGGCATGGAGAAGCGGGGCTGGTGGTCGCGGCTCACGGCGGGCATGCGCCGCACCTCGTCCGCCCTGTCGGACCGGGTGACGGGCCTGTTCACCAAGCGCAAGCTCGACGCCACCACCCTCGAGGATCTGGAGGACGCGCTGATCCAGGCCGATTTCGGCGTGGAGACGGCGATGCGGATGTCGGAGGCGGTCGGCAAGGGCCGCTACGAGAAGGGCATCTCGCCCGACGAGGTGCGCGCCATCCTCGCGACCGAGATCGAGCGGGCGCTGGAGCCGGTGGCGCTGCCGATCGCGATTGATTCGGCCAAGAAGCCCTACGTCATCCTGACGGTCGGCGTGAACGGCGCCGGCAAGACGACGACGATCGGCAAGCTCTCGCTCAAGTTCAAGGCGGAAGGGCGCAGCGTCATGCTGGCGGCGGGCGATACCTTCCGCGCCGCGGCGATCGAGCAGCTGCGCGTCTGGGGCGAGCGCACCAACACCCCCGTCATCAGCCGCGAACAGGGCTCGGACGCGGCGGGACTCGCCTTCGACGCCTTCAAGGAGGCGCGGGAGAACGGCACCGACGTGCTTCTGATCGATACCGCCGGCCGCCTGCAGAACAAGGCCGGGCTGATGGCAGAGCTGGAAAAGATCGTCCGCGTCATCCGCAAGCTCGACCCGGAGGCACCCCACGCCACCCTTCTGGTGCTCGACGCCACCGTTGGGCAGAATGCATTGAGCCAGGTCGAGCTGTTCTCTCAGGCCGCACCCGTGTCGGGCCTCGTGATGACGAAGCTCGACGGAACCGCGCGGGGCGGTATTCTAGTGGCACTCGCCGCGAAGTTCGGCTTGCCCGTGCATTTCATCGGCGTCGGCGAGGGCGTGGAGGATCTGGAGCCGTTCGCCGCGCGGGATTTCGCCAGGGCGATCACCGGTCTTCCCAAGGAGTAACCGATTGCCCGCCGTTCCCTCGGAGTCTCGTGAGAACCTCAGCATGAAGGTCGAGAGCGTTCCGCCGCGCCGGCACTTGCCGCCGCTTCTCAAGCTGGCGCTGGAGGTGGGCCCGCTCGCGGTATTCTTCCTGAGCAACGCCTATGCCGAGCGCTTCGGCGTGACGGCGGAGAGCAAGCTGTTCGTGGCGACCGGCGTGTTCGTCGTCGCCACAATGATCGCGCTCGGCGTGCATTTCGCCCTGCTGCGGCGGCTGCCGATCATGCCGCTCGTCTCGGGCGTCGTGGTCCTCGTGTTCGGCGGCCTGACGCTGGCGCTTCAGGACAAGACCTTCATCATGATGAAGCCGACTATCGTGAACACGCTGTTCGGCCTCGTCCTGCTCGGCGGCCTCGCCTTCAACAAGTCGCTGCTCTCGGTCGTGCTCGACAGCATGTTCGCGTTGACGGATGAGGGCTGGCGCAAGCTGACCTTCCGCTGGGGCCTGTTCTTCCTCGCACTCGCCGCCCTCAACGAGATCGTCTGGCGCACGCAGACCGAGGATTTCTGGGTGAGCTTCAAGGTGTTCGGCATCATGCCGCTCACCATCGCCTTCGCCCTGGCGCAGACGCCGCTGCTGCTGCGCCACGAGCGCAAGGACGAGGCCGACGCGAAGATCGGCTGATCGGCCCTAGCCGATCCGCCGCGGCATCCGGAACGGCAGCATCAGGCGCACCAGCGGGTTACGAAAGCGCTTGAGCGACAGGCTCTCGTGGACCGGCCGGACCGCCTTTCCGTCCAGCGTCGAGGCAAGGAGCGAGCGGGCGTAGAACGGTGTATCCTCGAGGGTGCGGACGACCTGCGCCCGCGCATCGTCGCTGCGGGTCGTGCGCGGCATGCGCCACAGCCCGGTCGGCGGCAGGCTCGCGGCGAGCGGCGGGCGCATCTCGCGCCGGGTGCCGTCAGCGTCGAAGCGCAGCGTCAGGTTCTGGCCGCTGCCGTCGGTGCGGCGCACGTCGTAGAGAATGGTCGAGCCGCGCTCGAGCGGCGCCCGGCACCATGTCCAGTCCGTGAAGGCATCCTCCAGGGCGCCGTCGCCGTCGTTGGTGTCGTGGTAGCCGCTGCCGCGCCACGCGATCGCGGGCGCCGTAAACTCGGCCTCGACGTCGCAATCGGGCGCCATCGGCCACCAGCGGTGCAGGCCGTGCGCGTCGAGGGTGAAGGGCTGCGCCGTCAGCGCCTTCGGCCGCACCCGCACCGTCCCCCGCACCGCCTGCGGGATCGGCGCGCCCCGCTCGTCGAGGCGGATGGTGAGCACGCTGCCATCCCATTCGAGCGAGGACGGCCCCAGGCTGAAGCTCGTCGCCTCACGGGCGAGGGCGCGGGCGTTGCGCTCGGTCATGGCGAAGCGGTTGGCGCGCTCGCCGTACAGCACGACGTTGACGGCGCAGTGGGCGAACGGATCGCGCTTCGCGTCCCAGGCGTAGTAGGGCGAGAACACGCTGCCGATGAAGGCGATGATCGTCAGCCCCTGGCGCCCGTCCGCGCTCACCGCATCGACGTACCACCAGACATAGCCGCCGCGCGCGACCGCGCCGTCGAATCGAGGTCCGCGCGCAGTGCCGCCGCCGCGAGCCGGCCCGATTGCGCCGCCATCGGCACCCCCGGCCCCGGATGCACGCTCCCCCCGGCCAAATAGAGCCCCGGCACCCGCGTCCGCGCCCCCGGCCGTTTGAACGTCGCCGTCCAGCCGTGAGAGGCCCGGCCGTAGAGGGCGCCCCCCGTTCCCGGAAAAAGCCGTGCGAAGTCCTCCGGCGTCGTGGCCGTCGCCGGTCCCGTCGGGGCCAGTGTGAGGCCGCAGGCCGAGAGCTTGCGAAGGATGTTCGTCTCGCATGCGGCGATCTCCCGAGGGGCGAGTGGACGGTCCCCGCCATCGGCCGGGGCGTTGACGAGGAGGAGCAGGCGTTCGGGATCGTTCGGCGGCGATCCGCCGTCGCCGTCCCGATCCTGGGCACAGACGTAGACGGTCGGATCCGGCGGCAGGCGCCGTCCGCGCAGGATCGCGTCGAACTCCGCCCGGTAATCGGCGGAGAAGAACACGTTGTGGTGGGCCAGGTCGAAGCCCGTCGCCTCCGCCGTCCGACAGAAGGTCACCGCCGAGAGCGAGCGCTCGCGGGGCGGAATCCGGTCTCCGGCTGAGGCCGCGTCGGCACCGAGCAAGCCCGCGCCGAGGGCTGCGACGTCCGCGTTCGCGATCACCGCGTCGGCCGCCAACCGCTCGCCGCCGGCGAGTTCGACACCTGCGACACGGCCGCCCTCGGCGATGATCCGCGCGACATGTGCGCCGGTTCGGATCCTGGCACCCTGTCGCTCCGCCAGACCGGCCACGACGGCGGCGAGTCGGCTCAAGCCACCTTCGACGGTCCAGATCCCGGCCTGCTCGACATGGGCGACCAGCATCAGGGTCGCCGGCGCCTCGAACGGCGAGGCGCCGCAATAGGTGGCGTAGCGCCCGAAGAGCTGGCGCAGGCGCGGGTCGCGAAAATACTCCCCGAGCGCCGACCACAGAGTCGCGAAGGGTTGGATGCGCCAGAGGCTGCCGATGCCGGACAGGCCGACGCGCTGGGCGAGATCGACCGGGCTCGGCCGGTCGGCACGGATGAACGGTCCCTCGAGGGTGCGGTAGACCTCCGCCGCGCGAGCGCAGAAGCGGCGGTAGCCGTCCGCCTCGCGGGCACCCGCGAAGGCGCCGATCGCGTCGGCCGACGCGTCGATGTCAGCGAACAGATCGAGTCGCTCGCGCTCGTTCCAGGCGTGACGGGCCAGCAAGCTGGCCGGTCGCAGGCCGATCTCCGCCTCGAGGCTCGTGCCGGCCTCGGCGAAGAGCGCGTCGAACACCCACCGCATGGTGAAGACGGTCGGGCCCGCCTCGACCGGGATGCCGCCCACCGAGACCGCCCGCATCTTACCGCCGACCGACGGCGCCCGCTCCAGCACCGTCACGTCGAGACCCGACGCGGCGAGACTGAGCGCCGCGGTGAGACCGCCGATCCCGGCGCCGATCACGATGACGCGCTTCTCCATCGAAAGACGCTCGCTTTACCCTACCGTCGGCGTTGATCCCAACCGCGATTAGTGTCAATCATAATTGACACATGAGCAAGACAACATGAATTGACTCGGGAGGACGCGATGGACGTCGGCAGGCGGATCGAGACGGTGCTCGACGTGGCGGTTTCGCACGCGGAGGCGCCGGGGGCGCCGCCGCTCCTGGCCGAGGCGATCCGCTACGCCGTGTTCCCGGGCGGGCATCGCATCCGTCCGCGCCTCTGCCTCGCCGTGGCACGGGCCTGCGGTGACGACGACCCCGCAGCCTCGGATTCGGCCGCGGCGGCGATCGAGCTGTTGCACTGCGCCTCTCTCATTCACGACGACCTGCCGTGCTTCGACGACGCGGCGATGCGCCGGCAGAAGCCCTCGGTCCACGCCGCCTTCGGTGTTCCGCTCGCCGTTCTCACGGGCGACGCGCTGATCGTCGCCGCCTTCGAGACGCTGGCTCGGGGAGCCGCCCGCTCGCCCGCTCGACTCGCCGCCCTGGTCGGGCTCGTCGCCCGCGCCGTCGGCTCGCCCTCGGGCATCGTCGCGGGACAGGCCTGGGAATCCGAGCCGCATGTCGATCTCGTCGAGTACCAGCAGGCCAAGACCGGCGCGCTGTTCGCCGCCGCCACCGTCGCGGGCGCGGCGGCGGCGGGCGCGGCACCCCTGCCGTGGCGCCTGCTCGGCGAATGCCTCGGCGAGGCTTACCAAGTCGCCGACGACCTGCGCGACGTCGCCTGCCGCCAGGAGGAGATCGGCAAGCCCGCCGGCCGCGACGCGACCCTCGGGCGCCCGAACGCCGCCGCCCTGCTCGGAATGGGCGGCGCGCTGGAGCGGCTCAGGCGGCTGACACGGGAGGCGATCGAGGTGATCCCGGACTGTCCGGGACAGGCCGCGATGCGTGCTGAGATCGAGGCCCAGACGCGCCTGTTCCTTCCCGCCTCGCTGCGCGAAGCGGCTTGAGCCCGCCGTGCCGCCCGGGGCGATGACGGAAACCGGACCCGCGCCCCGTTCGCCCGGCTGGCGCGAGCGCTGGCTCGCCCTGCGCAATCGGCTGGTGGCCTCGCCCGGCTTCCAGCGGTGGGCAGCCGGGTTTCCGTTCACGCGCGGCATCGCGCGGCGCAACACGCGGGCCTTGTTCGATCTCTGCGCCGGCTTCGTCTACGCGCAGGTGCTGTTCGCCTGCGTCCGGCTCGACCTGTTCGGATCGCTGCGCGACGGCCCCCTCCCTCCGGAAGCGATCGCCCACCGGCTCGGCTTGCCCCCGGAGCGGAGCCTTACCCTGCTGAGGGCCGCGGCCTCGCTCGACCTGATCAGGCGACTGCCCGACGGGCGCTTCGCGCTCGCCGATCTCGGTGCGGCGCTGATCGGCAATCCTTCGATCGCTCTGATGATCGAACATCACGCCATGCTCTACGCTGATCTGGCCGATCCGGTCGCGCTGCTGCGGGGTACGGCGGGCCCGACCCGACTCGCCGGCTACTGGCCCTATGCCGATGCCGCGAGCACCGCATCGGTCGGCCCTGCCTCGGTGGCGGCCTATAGCGGGCTGATGGCCGCCTCGCAGGCGCTGATCGCGGAGGATGTCCTCGACGCGCTACCGCTCGCCGACCGGTCCTGCCTGATGGATGTCGGAGGCGGTGAGGGCGTCTTCCTGGCCAAAGCCGCCCAACGCCATCCGGGTCTGGCGCTGCGCCTGCTCGATCTGCCGCCCGTTGCCGAACGGGCAGGCGCTCGACTCGCCGCCGAGGGACACGGCGACCGGGTGGTCTGCTTCGGTCGAACCTTTCTCGACGCGCCCCTCCCGCGGGGGGCCGACGCCATCACCCTGGTGCGGGTGGTTCACGATCACGACGACGCGAGGGTCATGGCGCTCCTGCGCGCGGTTCACGCAGCGCTGCCGCCCGGCGGCCTTCTCGCGATCGCGGAACCGATGGCCGGCACGGCCGGGGCCGAGCCCGTCGGCGACGCCTATTTCGGTTTCTACCTCCTTGCCATGGGCAGCGGCCGTCCCCGCACTGTGCGGGAATTGTCCGAGATGCTGGCCTGCGCCGGCTTCAGCGGCATCCGCGAGCGATCGACCCGCCGCCCGCTTCTCGCGCGATTGATCACAGCGACACGTTGATCAACTCGTAAACATCACTTGACGCGCTTGAGTGTCTATCTAGGATGACACAAAGCGATGCTGCAGCCGCAGAGTCGCAACCATCGCAGGGCGGAGACAGGGACATGGAGGCATTGGCCGTCGTCCTTGAACGACCGGAGCACCTGGCGCTGAGCCGCCTCGCGCTCACACCCGCCGTCGAGGGCGATGCGGTCGTCGCCGTATCCTGGAGCGGGATCAGCACGGGAACCGAGCGTCTGCTCTGGTCCGGCCGGATGCCGCCCTTCCCCGGAATGGGCTATCCGCTCGTGCCCGGCTACGAGGCGGTCGGCACCGTGGTCGAGGCTACGGCCGGAAGCGGCCTCAAGGTTGGGCAGACCGTATTCGTCCCCGGCGCCCGCTGCTTCGGCGAGGTCAACGGCCTGTTCGGCGGCGCGGCCTCGCACCTGATCGCCCCGGCCGCCCGCCTCGTTCCGGTCGATGCCGCGCTCGGCGACCGTGCCTGCCTCATCGCCCTGGCGGCGACCGCCTATCATGCCCTTTCCGGCATCGTCCCCGGCGAGCGCAACCTGATCGTCGGCCACGGCGTGCTCGGCCGCCTGCTCGCGCGGCTGACGCTGCTCGCGGGCGGCACGCCGGTGGTGTGGGAATGCGAGCCGCTTCGCGCGAACGGAACCTTCGGCTACGCGGTACTGTCGCCCGACGACGATCCCGCGCGCGACTACGCGACCATCACCGATGTCAGCGGCGATGCGAGCCTGCTCGATACGCTCATCGGCCGGCTCGCCCCCGGCGGCGAGATCGTGCTCGCCGGCTTCTACGAAGCGCCCCTTACCTTCACCTTCCCTCCCGCTTTCATGCGCGAGGCCCGAATCCGGGTCTCGGCGGAGTGGCGGCCGGGCGATCTCGCCGCCGTTCGGGCGCTGATCGAAAGCGGAAGCCTGTCGCTCGACGGACTGATCACCCACCGCGTGCCGGCGACGCAGGCGGAGGGCGCCTACCGTACCGCCTTCGCCGACCCGGCCTGCCTGAAAATGATCCTCGATTGGAGGACCTGCTCATGAACCTTCAGCTCAACAAGGCGGCGCTCGCCGCCGCCGCGACGCTGCGGGACGAGGCCGCCATCGAGCCCGATCCGGTCGCGACCGGCGAGGTGAAACGCGAGACGCAGATCATCGCGATCTACGGCAAGGGCGGCATCGGCAAGTCGTTCACCCTTGCCAACCTCAGCTACATGATGGCCCAGCAGGGACGTAAGGTGCTGCTGATCGGCTGCGACCCGAAGAGCGACACGACCTCGCTTCTGTTCGGCGGGCGCGCCTGCCCGACCATCATCGAGACCTCGACCCGGAAGAAGCTCGCGGGCGAGGCGGTCGCCATCGGCGATGTCTGCTTCAAGCGCGACGGCGTCTACGCGATGGAATTGGGCGGGCCGGAGGTCGGCCGCGGCTGCGGCGGGCGCGGCATCATCCACGGCTTCGAGCTGCTGGAGAAGCTTGGCTTCCATGAATGGGGCTTCGATTACGTCCTGCTCGACTTCCTTGGCGACGTGGTCTGCGGCGGCTTCGGCCTGCCGATCGCCCGCGACATGTGCCAGAAGGTCATCGTCGTCGGCTCCAACGACCTGCAATCGCTCTACGTCGCCAACAACGTCTGCTCGGCGGTGGAGTATTTCCGCAAGCTCGGCGGCAATGTTGGCGTCGGCGGCCTCGTCATCAACAAGGATGACGGCACCGGAGAGGCTCAGGCCTTTGCGGAAGCTGCCGGCATCCCGGTCCTGGCCTCGATTCCGGCCCATGAGGACATCCGCCGCAAGAGCGCGAATTACGAAATCATCGGCAAGCCTGAGGGGCGCTGGGGTCCGCTCTTCGCCGATCTCGCGCAGAACGTGGCGGCGGCGGCGCCGCACCAGCCGAAGCCGCTGAGTCAGGACGCGCTGCTCGGTCTGTTTTCGAGCGAGGCCACCGGCCGCGACGTGGTGCTGGAGCCCGCCACCCTCGAGGACATGTGCGGGCGGACCACGCTCGCCAAGCCGTCCCTCGAAGTCGTCTACGACGAGGTCTGAGCCATGGCGGTCAGCCTCGACATCACCGCGCTCCGCGCCCGCCGCCCCGAGGGCATCGATCTCGCCGCGACGCAGGGCGACGGCCTCGGCTGCCATGCCGGCAAGGATGCGATGCGCGCGGCGGCCGAGGCCGCCGGGATGTCCGAGACGCTGGAGCAGTACCGGCGGGACTACCCGGCCGGTCCGCACGACCAGCCGCAGAGCATGTGCCCGGCCTTCGGCTCCCTGCGCGTCGGTCTGCGCATGCGGCGCACGATGACGATCCTGTCGGGCTCGGCCTGCTGCGTCTACGGGCTCACCTTCACCTCGCATTTCTACGGGGCGCGCCGCAGCGTCGGCTACGTGCCGTTCAACTCCGAGACGCTCGTCACCGGCAAGCTGTTCGAGGACATCCGCGACGCGGTCCACGCCTCGGCCCGGCCAGACGCTTACGACGCCATCGTCGTCATCAACCTCTGCGTTCCGACCGCCTCCGGCGTGCCGCTGCGGCTGCTGCCGAAACAGATCGACGGCGTGCGGGTCATCGGCATCGACGTACCGGGCTTCGGCGTTCCGACGCATGCCGAAGCCAAGGACGTGCTGGCCGGCGCGATGCTGAAGTTCGCCCGCACCGAGGCGGAGAGCGGCCCGGTCCAGGCGCCGCGCGGCGGCCGCTCTGAGCGCCCGGCGGTGGCGCTGCTCGGCGAGATGTTCCCGGCCGATCCGGTGGTGATCGGCGGGCTGCTCGAACCCCTCGGCCTCAGCGCCGGCCCGGTCGTGCCGACGCGAGAATGGCGCGAACTCTACGGCGCCCTCGATGCGGCGGCGGTGGCGGCGATCCACCCGTTCTACACCGCGAGCGTGCGCGAGTTCGAGGCGGCCGGGCGTCCCGTGGTGGGCTCCGCCCCCGTCGGCCATGACGGCACCGCCGACTGGCTGGCGGCCATCGGCAAGGCCTGCGACGTGCCGCGGGATAGAATCGCCGCCGCCCAGAACCGGCTGCTGCCGATCATCCGCGGCGCGCTCTCCGCCGCACCGATCCGCGGGCGGATCACCCTGTCGGGCTACGAGGGGTCGGAGTTGCTGGTCGCACGTCTCCTCGTCGAGAGCGGTGCCGACGTTCCCTATGTCGGCACGGCCTGCCCGCGTACGCCCTGGTCCGAACCCGACCGGGTCTGGCTCGAGGAGCGCGGCGTCCGCGTCCGCTACCGTGCCTCGCTGGAGGACGATCTCGCGGCCTTCGCGGAATTCCGCCCGGATCTCGCCATCGGCACGACGCCGGTGGTGCAGAAGGCGAAGGAGGCCGGCACACCGGCGCTCTACTTCACCAACCTGATCTCGGCGCGTCCGCTGATGGGCGCGGCCGGGGCCGGCTCGCTCGCCAAGGTGGTGAACGCTGCCCTCGCCAACCGCCCGCGTTTCGACGCGATGCGCGCCTTCTTCGAGGGCGTCGGCACCGGCCACGCCGCCGGCATCTGGCAGGAGGTGCCGCAGGCCAAGGCCGCGCCGAAGGCGCGAGCCGCCGAGAAACCAGTCGGGGAGATGGCGTGATGCTGATCCTCGATCACGACCGGGCCGGCGGCTACTGGGGGGCGGTCTACGTCTTCACGGCGATCAAGGGCCTGCAGGTCGTCATCGACGGCCCCGTGGGCTGCGAGAACCTGCCGGTCACCTCGGTGCTGCACTACACCGACGCGCTGCCGCCGCACGAGTTGCCGATCGTCGTCACCGGCTTGGCGGAAGAGGAGCTTGGGCGCCACGGCACGGAAGGGGCGATGAAGCGGGCGCACGCCACGCTCGATCCCGGCCAGCCGAGCGTCGTGGTCACGGGCTCGATCGCCGAGATGATCGGCGGCGGCGTCACGCCGGAAGGGACCGGACTGCAGCGCTTCCTGCCGCGCACCATCGACGAGGACCAGTGGCAGGCCGCCGACCGGGCAATGAGCTGGCTCTGGCAGGAATACGGCGCCCGGCGCTTCGCCAAGAAGGGCATTCCGGCCCGGCCCGAGCGCAAGCCCGGGGAGCGGCCGCGGGTCAACATCATCGGTCCGGCCTACGGCACCTTCAACATGCCGTCCGATCTCGCCGAGATCCGCCGCCTGGTGGAGGGCATCGGCGCCGAGGTGAACCTCACCTTCCCGCTCGGCGCGCACCTCGCCGACGTGCCCAAGCTTGTCAATGCGGATGCCAATATCTGCCTCTACCGCGAGTTCGGCCGCCTGCTCTGCGAGAGCATGGAGCGGCCCTATCTCCAAGCGCCGATCGGGGTGCTCTCGACCACCAAGTTCCTGCGCTCGCTCGGCGAGATCCTGGGGCTCGACCCGGAGCCCTTCATCGAGCGCGAGCGACACACCACGATCAAGCCGGTCTGGGACCTGTGGCGCTCGGTGACGCAGGACTTCTTCGGCACGGCGAGCTTCGGCATCGTCGCCACCGAGACCTATGCCCGCGGCGTGCGCCATTTCCTCGAAGAGGAGATGGGGCTGCCCTGCCACTTCGCCTTCGCGCGCTCCGCCGGCACCAAGCCCGACAACGCCGCGGTGCGCGACGCGATCAAGGCCAATCCGCCGCTCGTCCTGTTCGGCTCCTTCAACGAGCGCATGTACCTCGCCGAGTGCGGCGGACGAGCGGCCTACGTCCCCGCCTCGTTCCCCGGCGCGATCATCCGGCGGCACACCGGAACGCCCTTCATGGGCTACGCCGGCGCGACCTACCTCGTGCAGGAGGTCTGCAACGCCCTGTTCGACATGCTCTTCCACATCCTGCCGCTCGCCCGCGACATGGATGCGGTGGAGGCCACCCCGGCGCGGACGCACCGCGAACTGCCCTGGGACGAGGCGGCCCGTGCCCGGCTCGACGCGCTGGTCGAGCGGCACCCCGTTCTCACCCGCATCTCCGCCGCCAAGCGCCTGCGCGACGCGGCCGAGCGGGCGGCGCGCCGTGCCGCCGCCGAGCGCGTGGCGACCGACCATGTCGAGCGGGCGCAGAGCGATCTCACCGCAGGAGTTGCCGCATGAGCGCGCTCCTCCACCCCCTTCACCCTCCGGCTCCGTGCGGGGTCGGAAAGCTCGCGGAGCAACCTGCCATGGGAGCCGTCATGCAACGATCGATGCCCGCATCGTCGCGCCTGCACAGCGAGGCGATCCAGTTCCGGATCATCCTGGCTGCGACCTATCCGTTCTTCCTCGCCGCGGCGATCGTGCAGCGCGTCCTGCCGGGTCAGGCGACGCGGCGTGGCCTGCTGCCGGTGCGTCGCTCCGTCTTCGGCGAGGCCAAGGCCATGGCGGTCTCGGCGATTCCCTTCGCCTTCATGGGCTAGCGCGCCCCACACACTTCCGTGCGGTGACACGGGGGACCCTGCGCCGTGATGTCATCGAGTCACGGCGACACCCGCCACGCCTGTCAACGCGCGGCACAACCAGCGGAGGTTCGATCGATGGCGAACGGTATCACTGAAAGACCGAGCAGCCTGTCCGGGCTGACGGAACCCGAAGCCAAGGAATTTCACGCGATCTTCCTGACGAGCTTCATCATCTTCACGGCGATCGCCGTGGTCGCCCACATCCTCGTCTGGCTGTGGCGGCCCTGGCTCCCCGGAGAGAAGGGCTACGCTCTCCTCGACGGCGTGACGAACGCCGCCCACGGCCTCGTGACGATGATCGGCTGAGGAGACGAACGATGCACAAGATCTGGCTTCTGTTCGATCCGCGGCGGACCCTCGTCGCGCTCTTCACCTTCCTGTTCGTCCTGGCGCTGCTGATCCACTTCATCCTGCTCAGCACCGACCGGTTCAATTGGCTGGAAGGCCCGAAGGCCGCCAAGGCCGCCGCCGCGCACAGCCTCGTCCTCCCGACGATGCCGGTCTGACCGGCCTTATCCGGTCCTGCCGCGGGCGGGCGCGCCTGCCCCGGCACCCTCCATCCTCATCCCCGGGGATCTCCGCCATGGCAATGTTGAGCTTCGAGCGCAAATACCGGGTCCGCGGCGGCACCCTGCTGGGCGGTGACCTGTTCGACTTCTGGGTCGGCCCGTTCTACGTCGGCTTCTTCGGCGTGACGACGATCTTCTTCTCGGTGCTGGGGACCGCGCTGATCCTCTACGGGGCGGCGATCGGACCGACCTGGAACATCTGGCAGATCAACATCGCCCCACCCGACCTGAAATACGGGCTGGCCCTGGCGCCCCTGAAGGAAGGAGGGCTCTGGCAGATCATCACCTTCTGCGCGATCGGGGCGTTCTCGTCCTGGGCCCTGCGCGAAGTCGAGATCTGCCGCAAGCTCGGCATCGGCTACCACGTGCCGTTCGCCTTCTCGGTCGCGATCTTCGCCTACGTCACGCTGGTGGTGATCCGCCCGTTCCTGATGGGTGCCTGGGGCTACGGCTTCCCCTACGGCATTCTTTCCCACCTCGATTGGGTGTCGAACACCGGCTACCAGTATCTGCACTTCCATTACAATCCCGCGCACATGCTCGCCGTGAGCTTCTTCTTCACGACGACCTTCGCGCTGGCACTGCACGGCTCGCTGATCCTGTCCTCGACCAACCCCGCCAAGGGGGAGACGGTGAAGACGCCGGAGCACGAGGACACCTATTTCCGCGACACGATCGGCTACTCGATCGGGACGCTCGGCATTCACCGGCTCGGCCTGTTCCTCGCGCTGTCCGCGGGATTCTGGAGTGCGGTCTGCATCGTCATCTCGGGCCCCTTCTGGACGCAGGGGTGGCCGGAATGGTGGGGCTGGTGGCTCAACCTGCCCGTGTGGCGGTGAAACGGAACGCTGGTCGGCGTCCGCGCCGGCCGGCCTGAGGGCGCAGGTCCGATCTTCGGACGCGGGGATCTCCGCAGACGGCGTGAGTCTCCTCGAACGGCCGCAGGTCCATGGAGGGAGACGCCGTGGCCTACTATCAGAACATCTTCACCCAGGTGCAGGTGCGCCCGGTCGAACCGGAGCACGGGATTCCGATCTCGGCGGACGCCCGCGTCGGCCGGCCGTTCAACAGCTACCTGTTCGGACTGATCGGCAATTCCCAGGTCGGGCCGATCTATGGCGGCTATCTCGGCGCCCTGTCCTTCGCCTGCGGCCTGATCGCCTTCGAGATCATCGGCCTCAATATGTGGGCCAGCGTGAACTGGGACCCGATCCAGTTCGTGCGCCAGCTCCCCTGGTTGGCCCTGGAGCCGCCGCTGCCCAAGTACGGTCTCAAGGTGTTGCCGCCGCTCAACGAGGGCGGCTGGTGGCTGATCGCCGGCTTCTTCCTCACCGCCTCGATCCTGCTGTGGTGGGTTCGGATGTATCGTCGCGCCCGCGCGCTCGGCCTCGGCACGCATGTCCCTTGGGCATTCGCCTCGGCGATCTGGCTCTATCTCGTGCTCGGTTTCATCCGCCCGCTTCTGATGGGCTCCTGGAGCGAGGCTGTGCCCTTCGGCCTGTTCCCTCACCTCGATTGGACCGCCGCATTCTCGCTGCGCTACGGTAACCTGTTCTACAACCCGTTCCACATGCTCTCGATCGTCTTCCTGTATGGATCGACGCTGCTGTTTGCCATGCACGGGGGGACGATCCTCGCCACCAGCCGCTACGGTGCCGAGCGTGAGATCGATCAGATCGTGGACCGCGGCACCGCGACCGAGCGCGCCGCCCTGTTCTGGCGCTGGACCATGGGCTTCAACGCCACGATGGAGTCGGTTCACCGCTGGGCTTGGTGGTTCGCGGTGCTGACGACGCTGACCGGCGGCATCGGCATCCTGCTGACCGGCACCGTGGTGGACAATTGGTATCTCTGGGCGGTGAAGCACGGCGTCGCGCCGGCCTATCCGCAGATCTACGGGCCGATCACCGACCCGCTGGCCGCGCCGGGCGCAGGAGGGGGGACGCCATGAAGACGCTGCTCGTCGTCGCGGGCGCCGTCGTCGCCCTGTTCCTCACCATCGCTCAGTTCGGCACGGCGGGGTGGACCAAACCGCCGATCCTCGCCCAGCAGCACGGCTTCCGCGGCACGGGCATGGATCAGATCCAGACCAAGGCCGGCGCGGCGGCGCTGAAGGCGGCCAACCTGCCGCCAGCGCCGGCCGATCCGGTCGAGGCCGGCACCGAGAAGGCCGGCGCGGTCTACGAGAACGTGAAGGTCCTCAAGGATCTCAGCGTGGAGGAGTTCAACCGCCTGATGACCTCGATGACGGAGTGGGTCAGTCCGGAACAGGGCTGCACCTACTGCCACAACACTGAGAACATGGCCGACGACAGCCTCTATCAGAAGCAGGTCGCCCGGCGGATGATCCAGATGGTGCAGCACATCAACACCTCTTGGAAGGAAAAGCATGTCGGCGAGGCGGGGGTGACCTGCTACACCTGTCACCGCGGCCAGCCCGTGCCGGCCAATATCTGGTTCCAGAATCCGGGGCCGAACTACAAGACCGGCTTCATTGCCCGCAACAACGGGCAGAACATGGCCTCGCCGTCCGTCGGTCTCGCCTCGCTGCCCTACGACACGCTGAGCGAGTTCTTCGGCAAGAAGGACGTCGATGAGAACCTGATTCGCGTGAACGCGACGACCGCTCTCCCCGAGAGCAAGGGTAAACCGATACAGGCGGCCGAACGGACCTACGGCCTGATGATCCACATGTCGTCGTCGCTCGGGGTCAACTGTACCTACTGCCACAACACCCGTGCGATTTCGAACTGGTCGCAGAGCACGCCGCAACGCACCCTGGCCTGGCACGCGATCCGCATGGTGCGCGATCTCAACGGCGACTACATCGAGCCGCTGACATCGACCTTTCCGCCCAATCGCCTCGGCCCGACCGGTGACGCGCCGAAGCTGAACTGTGCCACCTGCCACAACGGTCAGAGTAAGCCGCTGGCGGGCGCGCACGTGGTCGAGACCTATCCCGAGCTGGCGAAGTCGACTGCCGGATTGGCGACCGCGCCGTCCGAACCGGCCCCGCAGGCCCCCGCACCACCGCCCTGATCCGGGCTCCGCCCGTTCAAGCGGATGCCGGGTTGGCAAGCTCGCGCAGCGCCATTGGGGGATCTGGAGCGGCGATCCGGAAGGGACAACCGCATTCGGTGTGAAACAACGCTCACCACTGCCATCGGGCGAGTGACACTTGTCGCCTTATGCCGCCGGTCCCCAGGCCGGCGGCATTTTTTGTATCCGATGTCACAGCAACTTTTTTTTAAGCCGCTAATCTGAGCTGGGCGAACGACCGCCGGCTGCCGAACCCGTGCGCCGCGGTAGCGTCCAGTCGGATTATTGAGAAAGACAATTTATCTTAATTCACCTTTCAATATAACCCTAGTTACAATGGCTTAAGTCATTAGGATTATGCCTATTGTGCTGAAATTTCGTCGCATTTCGCGCTATGACCTGCCGTCCGACAGGAGCCGCGCGGGGCAGGGACCGGCGGCTTGTTCGGGCTGAGATGAAGTTGGGGGAAAAGACGGTGAGCGACAGGCGCGATAAGAACGAGATTGCCGCCGCACTCCGGCAGTGCAAGACGGCCTTCGTGGGGGTGGCCGTCATGAGCGGCCTGGTGAACATCCTCTATCTCACCGGCTCGTTCTTCATGCTCGAAGTCTACGACCGGGTGATTCCGAGCCGCTCCGTGCCGACCCTGGTCGGTCTCGCCGCACTGGCGCTCGCGCTCTACGCCTTCCAGGGCGTGCTCGAGGCCATTCGCGGGCGCATCCTCGCCCGCATCGGCGCCGCACTGGACGAATCCCTGAGCGGGCGCGTCTTCGATCTCGTGGTGCGCGCTCCGCTCAAGGGCGTGACCCAGGGCGACGGCCTTCTGCCGCTACGCGACCTCGACCAGATCCGCGCCTTCCTGTCCGGCTCGGGCCCGTCGGCCTTCTTCGACCTGCCCTGGATGCCGTTCTACCTCGCCATCTGTTTCCTGTTCCATCCGCTGATCGGTGTGGCCGCCCTCGTCGGCATGGGCATCCTCATCGCCCTGACCTTCCTGACCGATCGCGCCAGCAAGGGCCCGACGCGGGAGGCCACCGGCCACGGAATGCGGCGCAACGGCCTCGCCGAGGCCGGCCGCCGCAACGCCGAGGTGCTGGCCGCCATGGGCATGCAGGAGCGCCTCGCCGCCCGTTGGGCCTCGGCCAACCGCGACTACATGAACGCGCACCAGGCCGTGGCGGATGCCGGAAGCGGCTTCGGCGCCGGCTCCAAGGTGTTCCGCATGGCGCTGCAATCGGGCGTGCTCGCTCTCGGCGCCTGGCTCGTGATCCACAACGAGGCCAGTGCCGGCATCATCATCGCGAGCTCGATCCTCGTCTCCCGCGCGCTGGCGCCGGCGGAGCTCACGATCGCCAACTGGAAGGGCTTCGTGGCCGCGCGCCAGAGCTGGCACCGCCTGTCCGAGTTGCTGGCCCGGATGCCGCAGGACGAGCGACCGCATGCCCTGCCGGCCCCGAGCGAGTCCATCAGCGTCGAGGGCGCCAGCATCGCCCCGCCCGGCACGCCGCGGCTCGTGGTTCAGGATGTCAGCTTCGGCCTCCGGGCCGGGCAGGGGCTCGGCATCATCGGGCCCTCCGCCTCCGGCAAATCCTCCCTCGTGCGCGCCCTCGTCGGCGTCTGGCCGCCGGTACGCGGAAAGGTCCGCTTCGACGGTGCCGCCCTCGATCAGTGGACGAGCGGCGATCTCGGCCGGCATATCGGCTTCCTGCCGCAGGAGGTCGAGCTGTTCGCCGGCACGGTGGCCGAGAACATCGCCCGCTTCGAGCCGGATGCTCCGGCCGAGGCGATCATCGCGGCGGCCAAGGCGGCCGGCGTTCACGAGCTGATCCTGCGGCTGCCCGAGGGCTATGATACCCGCATCGGCGAGGGCGGCTCGGGGCTTTCCGCCGGGCAGCGCCAGCGCGTCGGCCTCGCCCGCGCCCTCTACCGCGAGCCGTTCCTCGTGGTGCTCGACGAGCCCAACGCCAACCTCGACAACGAGGGCGAGAACGCGCTGACCCAGGCGATCTTCGGTGTGCGTCAGCGCGGCGGCATCTGCGTCGTCGTCGCCCACCGGCCGAGCGCTTTGGCCGCTCTCGACCTGATCCTGATGATGGCCGACGGCCGCGCCCAAGCCTTCGGGCCCAAGGACGAGATCCTCAAGCGCGTGCTGCGCCCCGCGCCGACCCCGGTGCCCGTCGCCGCCGAGTCCTCGGCCGCGCAGGCCGACGCGCCCACGATTCGTGAGAGTGCCTGATGTCCTCGACGCTTGCCCCCCTCAGTGGTCTCGCTCCGGCGCTGCCGCGGCCCGTCGCCCACGGCTCGATCCGGCGCCACCTCGCCGTCGCGATCGGCCTCTCGATCGCGCTCGTCTTCGGCGTCGGCGGCTGGGCCGTCTTCACCGACATCTCGGCGGCGGTGATCGCGCCGGGCCAACTTGTGGTCGAGACTGATGTGAAAAAGGTCCAGCACCCCACTGGCGGCGTCGTCGGTGAACTTCTGGTGCGCGAGGGGCAGCGGGTCGCCGCTGGCGACGTGCTGATCCGCCTCGACGAGACCCAGACCCGGGCCAATCTCGACATCGTTCTCAAGGCGATGGACGAGCTGGCTGCCCGCCGCGCCCGCGACGAGGCCGAGCGTGATGGCTTCAAGACCATCGCCTTTCCGCCCGAACTCGTGGCCCGCATCGACAGCGACGCCACCGTCACCCGGCTGATCGACGGCGAATCGCGCCTGTTCGCCTCCCGCGTCGCCGGCCGCGAGGGCCAGAAGGCGCAGCTGCGCGAGCGGGTCGACCAGCTCCGCCAGGAGATTGCCGGCTTGACCAAGCAGGCGGCGGCCAAGGACCGCGAGATCAACCTGATCGGCCACGAGCTGACCGGCGTGCGCGACCTCTACGCCAAGAACCTCGTGCCGCTCTCGCGCGTGACGGCGCTCGAGCGCGATGCCGCTCGTTTGGAAGGCGAGCGCGGCCAGCTCGTCGCCTCCACCGCCTCCGCCCGGGGCAAGATCGCCGAGACCGAGCTGCAGATCATCCAGATCGACGGGGAGATGCGCACCGAGGTCGGCAAGGATCTGGCCGAGATTCGCGGCAAGTGGTCAGAGCTTCGCGAGAAGCGCGTGGCCGCCGAGGACCAGCTCAAGCGGGTCGAGCTGCGCGCGCCGCAGGACGGGTTCGTGCACCAGATGAGCGTGCACACGGTGGGCGGTCTCGTGGTCCCGAGCGAGCCGGCGATGCTGATCGTGCCGGCCTCGGACCAGCTCCTCGTCGAGGTGCGGGTTCAGCCGCAGGACATCGACAACGTCCGGGTCGGGCAGAAGGCGGTGCTGCGCTTCCCCGCCTTCAACACGCGCACGACGCCGGAGATCGACGGCGAGGTGGTGCGGGTCTCGGCCGACGTGACTCAGGACCCCAAGACCGGCCAGACCTACTACACGGCGCGCATCCGCATCCGCGAGGATCAGAAGGAGCGGCTCGCGGGTCTGCGTCTGGTGCCGGGCATGCCGGTCGAGTCCTACACTCAGATCGGCGAGCGCTCGGTGCTGTCCTATCTCACCAAACCGCTGACCGATCAGATCGCCAAAGCGTGGCGCGAGCGCTGACAATCTTGCCTCGCAGGCGGGTTGTCTGATAAGGCGACCGCCTCCCCGCGATGTCGCTGACGTCATCGCCGGAGCGTCCTCGCGGCGCTCCGTCCCTTCGAGACACCTTGAACAACAGGCGGCCGGTCTCGAATCCGTGCCGATGTGAGACCGATGAAGATTCGCAACTCGCTCAAGTCGCTGCGCGCCCGTCACCGCGACAACCAGCTCGTGCGCCGCAAGGGCCGCGTCTACGTCATCAACAAGACCCAGAAGCGCTTCAAGGCCCGCCAGGGCTGATCGGTTCGCCGCGCGGCAGACGCGGCACCGAAGCGCGTTGACGGGAGCCGGGTTCGGGGTGGAAGCTCCGGACCCATGGATGCCCGCCGCACGCCTCTCCTGACTGCCCTCTGCCTCGGCCTTGCCCTCGCGAGCACGGGCCAGCCGGCACCGGCGGCCGACAAGCCGCGCCCCGAGAAGGAGCGCAAGGCGCACCCGCCTGTCAGCCTGGAAGATCTCTACACCCGCCTGAAGCAGGCCGGGGACGAGACCGAGGCCAAGGCGATCGCCACCCTGATCGAGCGCCGTCTCGGCCGATCCGGCAGCGCGACGGCCGATCTCCTCTCCGACCGCGCCCGGCAGGCGATGGGTGGCAACGATCTGCCTCTCGCCGTCGAACTGATGGATCGCGCCGTCGCCCTGGAGCCGAACTGGTCCGAGGGCTGGAGCCGGCGGGCGACCCTGTTCTGGCGCCTTTCCGACTCGTCTACCGCCATCGCCGACCTGCAGCGCGCCCTCGTGCTGGAGCCGCGCCATTTCGAGGCGTGGGCGGCGCTGGGGAAGCTCTACCTCGCCCAGGACGACAAGCGACGCGCCCTCGATGCCTTCCGCCGCGCGGAAGCCTTGTACCCGCAATGGGACGTGCTGAAGAAGGCGATCGAGCGGCTGACGCCCGAGGTCGAGGGACGCGACCTCTGAAGCGCGCGTCGTGAACCTTGCCGACCTCCTGCGCTTCGCCGCCGGCCTCGCCGCGGCGGCCATCGGCCTCGTGGCGCTGCTTCTCGTCTGCGCGGCGGTCGCGACGCGGTTGATCGCTTGGCGCGTCGAGGCCCGCTTTCCGGGGACCGACCGCAGGGTCGAGATCGAGGGCGGCCGAATCGCCTATGTCGAGGACGGGCCTGTCGAGGGCGCCCGGGCCACGGTCGTTCTGCTCCACGGCGCCTCGGCCAACGCCTGCGACCCGATGGAGGGCGTCGGGCGCCACCTCGCCCGGGCGGGCTTCCGCGTCATCGCCTTCGATCGGCCGGGATACGGCAACAGCGACCGAATCGCCGGCGCGGAGGCCGCCTCACCGACCTTCCAGGGCAGGGCGCTGGGACAGGCCCTCGACAGGCTCGGGATCGGGCCGGTGATTCTCGTGGGCCATTCGTGGTCGGGCGCACTCGCCCTGCGGATGGCTCTCGACCGGCCGGCACGGGTCGCGGGACTCGTCCTCGTCGCACCCGTGGCGATGCCGTTCCCGTCCCGCCCGCTGCCCTGGTGGGCGAGAATTGCCCTGACACCGCCGATGACGTGGCTGCTGACGCGGACCGTCGCCGTGCCGCTCGGCCTGTACTACCTGCCCTCGGTCGCGGTCAGCGTCTTTCGGCCGGAGCCTGCGGTGGACGGTTACATCGAGGCGAGCCGCGCGCCGCTGATCCTCCGGCCCGGACCCGCGCTCGCCAACATTCAGGATCTCGCCGGGCTTCCCGCCGCCCTCGCCGAGCAGGCGCCACGCTACGGAACGATCGGCGTCCCGAGCGTGATCGTCGCCGGTGATGCCGACCCGATCGTCCAAACGCGCCTGCAGGCGGATCCCTTGAGCCGGGCAATGCCGCACGCCCGGCAGGTCGTGCTGCCGGGCGCCGGACACATGGTGACCTATACCGCCCCCGACCGGCTGGTGCGTGAGGTCGAGGCCCTAGCGGAGGCGGTGTCGCGTTAGGCCCGCTCGGCGTGCTCGCGGGTGACGAAGGCGATGCGCACCATGTTCGTCGCGCCCGGAATGCCGAACGGTACGCCCGCCACCACGATGACCCGATCGCCGATCTCGGCGAAGCGCTCGCGCACCGCGAACTTCGCCGCGCGGAACGCCATGTCGTCCACGTCGCTGGCATCCTTGGTGACGATCGGGTGCACGCCCCAGGCCATGGTGAGGCGCCGCGCCGTCTCGCGCTTCGGCGTCAGGGCGATGACGCTGGCATTGGGCCGCGCGCGCGCCAGCCGCAGAACCGTCGAGCCGGAATGCGTCCACGCCATGATCGAGCGCAGGCCGAGCGCCTCGACGATCTGATGCGCCGCGGCGGCGATGGCGTCGGAGGCGGTCGGCTCCGGCTCGGAGCGCTGCGCCATCAGAATCGACCAGTACAGCGCGTCACGCTCCACCTGCTCGGCAATCCGGCTCATGGTGCCGATCGCCTCGACCGGGAACTGGCCGGCGGCGCTCTCGGCCGAGAGCATGACCGCATCCGCGCCCTCGTAGACAGCGGTGGCGACGTCCGACACCTCGGCGCGGGTCGGCACCGGCGCGGTGATCATCGATTCGAGCATCTGCGTCGCAACGACGACCGGCTTGCCGAGCCGGCGCGCACCGCGGGTGATCCGCTTCTGCACCCCCGGCACCTGTTCGAGGGGCATCTCGACGCCGAGGTCGCCGCGGGCGACCATGATGCCGTCGGAAATCTCGATGATCTCGTCGAGGCGCGAGAGCGCCTGCGGCTTCTCGATCTTGGCCATCACCTGGGCGCGTCCGGCGGCGACCTTCTTCACCTCGGCCACGTCCTCCGGCCGCTGCACGAAGGAGACGGCGATCCAGTCGGCCCCCGCGGCGAGACCCGCTTCGAGATCGCCGCGATCCTTCTCGGTCATCGCCGGCAGCGGCAATACGGTGTGGGGCAGCGACACGCCCTTGCGATTCGAGATGCGCCCGCCGACCTCGACACGGGTGACAGCACGTCCCTCGCTCACCTCGGTGACGACGAGGCGGAGCTTGCCGTCGTCGATCAGAATTCCGTGATCGGGTTCCAGCGCCGTCAGGATCTCGGGGTGAGGGAGATAGACGCGATCGGCATTGCCCGGCGTCGGATCGGAGTCGAGCACGAAAGTCTGCCCGTTCTCGAGCTCGGCCGCATCGCCGACGAAGGTGCCGAGCCGCAGCTTCGGCCCCTGAAGGTCCACGAGGATGCCGATCGGCCGCTTGGCCTCGCGCTCGATGGTGCGAATCACCTCGATCCGCTCGGGCAGCTTTTCGCGGGCCAAGTGGCTCATATTGATCCGGAACACGTCCGCTCCGGCGTGAAACAGCTTCTCGATCATCTCCGGCGTGTCGGATGCCGGGCCGAGAGTGGCGACGATCTTGGTGCGGCGCGAGCGCTTCAATGGAGCCTCCAACACCCGCTGGACCCGCAGGTCGCGGACATCGCGCGCGGGAACGGCCCGGCGGATGCGCGGCACCTTATGAGATGGTGCCGTTGGCCGGACGGGGGCTTGCGGGCCAGAAGCATCGCCCGGCCCCGAAGGTCAAGGCCGCACCACGAACCTGTGTCATGAATTTTTGGACGGCGGGAACCTCTGCTTCGAAAGCTCGTTCGTTTGGCCTTTTAACTTCACGGTACTTGCAGGTTTAACATTTCGTGAACGCAACTGGTGCGGCATCCAGGCTGCGTGTTGCTGGAAAGTCATAGGCAGCTTGGCCGCAACGCTGCTAGCGTGAGCATTGAAATCAGCACATCCAAAAAGGCGATCCTCACCGTGATCAGAGCTCTCCTCCTGGGTAGCGCCGCAGCGCTCGCGACCACCGCGGCCCTTGCCGCCGACCTGCCCCGCCGTGAGGCTCCGCCGGTCGCCTTCACCCCGGTCCCGGTCTTCACCTGGACCGGCTTCTACGCCGGCCTGCACACCGGCTACGCCTTCACCGACAACCCGAATATCCAGACCCGCGGCAACGATCCCTTCACGGCCGCCAACGTCGCGCTCGGCCGCCGGGCCGCCTCGATCAAGAGCGAGGTCGACGGCTTCTCCCGCATCGGCGGCGGCTTCGGCTACAATGTTCAGTTCACCCCCGGCTCCGGCTTCGTGGCGGGCGTCGCCTTCGACGCCACCTGGCTCGACCTCGACAAGCGGACCGGCTTCTACGGCACGCCGAACCCGGTCGTCGGCAATGCCAGCGTCTACACGCAGAACCTCGACTTCCTCGGCACCGTCAACGGTAAGCTCGGCTACGCCTTCGACCGGTTCCTGGTCTACGGCACCGGCGGTCTCGCCTTCGGTCACGTCAGCTACGGCGCGGATTTCTACAACCCGGGCGCCACCCTGCTGCAGTACACCGGCGGCGGTCGCAAGATCTTCGAGACCGGCTACAACTACGGCGGCGGCATCGAGTACGCGATCCCGGCCGACAGCTTCCTGACCTATTTCTCCATCGGCCGCTACCTCGGCATCAAGTCCGACGTCACCATCAAGGCGGAGTACATCCGCTACGATCTCGGCAGCCGCAACGTTCTGGTCGGTTCGGTTCCGGGCGGCCCGGGCGGTTCCTATACCTCGCGCTTCTCGACCGAGGGCAGCCTGATCCGCGCCGGCTTCAACTACAAGTTCGGCGGTCTCTGAGCCTCGTTTCGATCATTGATCGGAAATGGCGGGCGCCCCGAGGGGCGCCCGTTTTCGTTTGCGGGGCAAACATCCCGGTGATCGATCGAACGCGTTCGGTCGTATGGATCCGCCAAGCCGGCGCGGGCGGGGAGACGGGCTCAGGGCGACCTGACTGGAAAGCGGTCTTGGGTGGCTTCGCGCACAGTAGAAGAGACTGGAAACCGCGGGCCACGCTCGCTCCTGCGCGACTTGACCAATCCGTGAGGAGAGCCGCGACGATTGAAGCCGCTCAGATCTGGCCCGCTGGCCTCCGCCTCACGGTCCGCCGGCGAGCGGCTGCCCGGGATCGGAGAGCTGAATCGTCCAGTTCCGCTGCTGACCGGTATCGACCTCGATGAAGCCGTTGCGGTCGAAGCCGCGGGCGAGACAATCCTCGACACCACGAATCGTGAAGGCGGTGTCGCGGGTGCACATCATCGCCCGGCCGCTCCACTCGCCGCCGCGCGTATAGTCGACGGCATAGATGTAGTAGAACTGCGCCGCCAGCGATCCCCGAAGCAGGGTTTCGCAATTGCGCGGCTTCAACTCCCACCAGCCTTCCGTCACCCAGCCCTGCGCATCGCGGTAGCCCAGCGTCACGCCGACCTTGCTGGCGGTCTGGTTGCACAGGCGCAGATCGGCGAGGGCCGGGAAGGGGAGGGCGGCGAGGCCCGCCGCGAGGCCGAAGCCCAGGAGGGCCCGCCGGGCGCGGCGAGCTTCGGGTGGGGCTTCAGCCCACGAGGATGACGCGACAATCGTTGACATTGGTACGGGTGGGGCCCGGCTGAACGAGATCGCCGATTGTCGCGAAGAATCGCGTCGAATCATTGTCCTTCAGCATCGCCTGCGGATCGAGCCCGGCGGCGCGCGCCCGCGCCAGCGTTGTCTCATCGACGAGGCCGCCTGCCGGATCGGTCGCCGCGCCGCGCCCGCCATCGGTGCCGTCTGTATCCGCAGCGATCCCGGCGATGCCCTCGGCCGCGTCGAGAGCGAGGGCCAGCGCCAGCGCGTATTCCTGGTTCGGCCCACCGTCACCCTCGCCGCGGATGGTGACGGTAAGTTCGCCGCCCGAGATCAGCGCCACGCGCCGGCCGGCCTGCTTCGCCTCGAGTGCCAGCCGCGCGTGTTCGGCGGCAACCTCGCGGGCCTCGCCTTCGAGATCGGAGCCCAGCATCACCGGTTCGTAGCCGGCGCGGCGCGCGGCTTCGGCCGCGGCTTCCAGGGCATCGATCGGGCGGGCGATGATGCGGTACTCGGCCCTGGCGAAAGCCGGATCGCCCGCCTTCGGCGTCTCGTTGGCCGGATCGTTAAGAAGGGCCAAGGCCGAGTCGGGCAGGCTGATGCCGCGCCGCTCGCAGATCGCCCGCGCGTCCGCCAGCGTCGAAGGATCCGGCACGGTCGGGCCGGAGGCGATCACGGACGGATCGTCGTGCGGCACGTCCGAGATCGCCAGCGTCAGGATCGATTTCGCGTTCCGCGCGGCAACCGCGAGCCGGCCGCCCTTGATGCGCGAGAGGTGCTTGCGCACGGCGTTGATCTCGTTGATCGGCGCGCCCGAGCGCAGCAGCGCCTTGGTAATCGCCTGCTTTTCCGTGAGCGTCAGGTTGCCGGCCGGCGCGATCCAGTTCGCGGAGCCGCCGCCGGAGAGCAGCACGAGGACCTCGTCCTCCGGACCGGCGCTCGCGGCGATGGACAGGGCCTCCTTCGTGGCTTCGATACCGGCCGCGTCGGGGACAGGGTGGCCCGCCTCGACCATGCGGATGCCGGGCGCGTCCTCGCCGTAGCCGTGCCGCGCCACCGCGAGGCCGATGATACGATCCTCCGGCACGCCGTGTTCCTGGCGGTAGAACCGGCTCGCCACCGCGGCCATGCTGCCGCCGGCCTTGCCCGCACCGAGGATGATCAGCCGCCCGGGCGTTGGTGCCGGCAGATGCCCGACGAGGCACTTGCGCGGATGGGCGGCGGCGATCGCCTCGTCGAGGATCGACGAGAGGAGGGCGCGACGCTCCGCATTGGCCGGATCGGTCGGGACAGGGGCAGTCATGAGCGTCCTCGCACGGTTCTTGTTTGAGCGTTTGCTTGCCCGAGCGCTGCCGTGTCGGCAAGCCTTCGCGGTTTCACAAAACTTTCGTGCCGCGGAGCATTCTTTTTGACCGCGGCGCGGCCCATCCGCCTCGCGGGCCTGCCATACCGGGCCGACCCCTTCCGATCCGGCCGCGCCGGCCCAGATATCCGCCTATGCTGTCCGTCGAACCCGAGATTCAAACCCTCCCCGAACATCCTGTGGAGCGTATCGAGGGCGATCCGTCCCGTGGTCTCCTTCTCGTCTGCGAGCATGCCTCGAACGCGGTGCCGGACGACCTCGCGCGCCTTGGGGTTCCGGAACCGGAATTTTCCCGCCACATCGCCTACGACATCGGCGCCGCGGAAGTGACCCGCCGGCTCGCCGCCCGGCTCGGCGTGCCGGCCGTGCTGACCCAATTCTCGCGTCTGATCATCGATCCGAACCGGGGGCGGCTCGACCCGACCCTGGTGATGCGCCTGTCCGACGGCGCGATCGTGCCGGGCAATGCCCGCATCGACGCGGCCGGCGTGGCCGAGCGGATCCGGCGCTTCTACGTGCCTTTCGACCGCGCCGTGGACGAGGCGGTCGCGGCGGCGGAAGCGGCCGGCATGCGCCCGATGATCGTCACGATGCACAGCTTCACGCCGTTCTGGCGCACGATCGCCCGCCCGTGGCAGGTCGGCGTTCTCTACGATCGGGACGCGGGCTTGAGCCGCCTGATCATCGAGGCGCTGAAGGCCGACCCTGCGGGCCTGTGCGTCGGAGACAACGAGCCCTATGGCGGCGGATTGCCGGGCGATACGATTGATCGGCACGCCACCGCCCGAGGCCTGCCCAACGCTCTGATCGAGATCCGCCAAGATCTCATCGGCGGGCCGGAAGGCCAGGAGGAGTGGGCGCAACGCTTCGCCCGCATCCTGGGGCCGATGCTGCGCCCGGCCGCTTGACGCCACCGCCTGGCGGGACGACCTCTGCGGCATCCGATCGACACAGAGAGCCGCACCATGTCCGATCCCACGATGTCCGATCCCATGAACGGAATCGAGCCCGCGACGCAGACCGAGCTGGAGGCGGCCGTGTTCCGACGCCTCGTCTCGCATCTGCGCAACCGCAGCGACGTCCAGAACATCGACCTGATGAATCTGGCCGGCTTCTGCCGCAACTGCCTGTCGAACTGGCTCAAGGATGCGGCGGACGAGCGCGGCCTCGACGTCACCAAGGACCAGAGCCGCGAGCACGTCTACGGCATGCCCTACGAGGAGTGGAAGCGGAAGCACCAGAGCGAGGCGAGCCCTGACCAGCAGGCACGCTTCGCGTCGAGCCAGGGCGGCGGTCACTGAGGCAAACGCCCGGCATCAACGAGCGGGTAAGGTTGATGCCGTAATCCCGGGGCATCCGGCGTGGGTCTTCGGACGCACGCCATCCCTCGCATGAAGGAGCGCCGCCATGGCCGCCTCGCCTGCCCCCGCCGTCGATCCGTCCTCGGTCGCCGCCGACCAGCTCAAGAGCATCATCGAGCGCATCGAGCGTCTCGAAGAGGAGAAGGCCGGCATCGCGGGCGACATCAAGGACGTCTACGCCGAAGCCAAGGCCAACGGGTTCGACGTGAAGGTGCTGCGCAAGATCATCTCCCTGCGCAAGCGCGACCACGACGAGCGCCAGGAGGAGGAGGCGATCCTCGAACTGTACCTTCAGGCCCTGGGGATGGCGTAAAGCTCTCCGTTGATGGGAGGCGTAAGCGGTCCAGGGACGCAACCGTCCCGGACATGGGGTGCCCTGGATTGCTGACGCCAAGCCTCGCAACGACGGAAAAACGGTACGCCTCCGGCCACGGCGAGCGGATATCTCGGTGCCGCAGGCCGGCCGTAACCGCCTCGGCACCACCGGACTTGATCATCCATTCGAGCCGGTGGTCGCGATAATCCCGGCGCCGCCCGACCGTCATGTCGTGGTCCACGGCGGCGGTATCGAACGCCGCGAAGGCCACCGCGACCGAAGGCCTCCCTCCCAGGCACGCGGGCCAGCGGGCCAGTGGCGTATCGGATTCCGATCCCAGGCCGTGCTGCACCGAGCGCGCGACCATCGGCGCCGCAGCCGTGCGTCGGTCCAGCCGAAGCGGTCACTGCCATCAATCGGCCTCATCGACGGGCGGCGGGATCGCGCGGAAGAGGTCACGGTGGCATCGAAGATCGTGACATCCCCTTCGATCAGCACCGGCACCCCGGTGCGGGGATTGGCAGCGGCGAAAGGGCCGTCGCTGCGGCCCCAGCCGAAGCCTTGGTAGCTCGGCCGTCAACCGCACGCCTTTCTCGCGCGGTGCGATCCTGATCTTCTGGGCGTAGGAAGAAAGGGGATGCTCGTCGCGCCACCTCGAGGGCTCGACTGACGGGCCCTCGAGGTGGCGTGAGCGCCTCTCGCGTCAGCGGGCGAGGGAGGGTCCGTTCGTGACGGAGCCGGTGAAGCGGGCGGCGGAAAGCGGCCATGGCTCGGTCGAGAAGCGGCTCGCGAGGGGCTCCGACGGGGTATGCAGCGCCTCCGCGGGGAGGACTTCATCGGGGCGTGGGCGGGCGAGCGCCACGCGAATCGGAGCTGTCCGGGAGGCGGGCTCGGAGACGCCCTGAACCGCGGCGAAGAGCAGGCCGCGCACCTGCTCGCGCGGGTCGGCATCCGCCGGCACGAGACGCGCCTCGGCCGCGTCCGGTTCGGACGACCCGGCAGTGTCGGTCTCAGCTTCCGCCACATGCACCATGCCGCTCAAGCCCTCGCCGTTGAGGGAGGCGAGGCGCACCGGACGCTGCGGCGGAAGGGGGATGGTGAGAGCCGTGGCGACGACGGCGAACTCGGAGGGGCGCCGCGGCGGAAGCGGCGCGACGATCGATTGGTCGGCTTCCCCGGTCAGCAACTCCTTCGCCGAGGCACCGTCCCGACGCAGGCTCGTCGCGCGCAAGGCCTCGGAAGCGGCCGGTGCGGCGTAGGCCATGGCGGCGGCCCCGTCGGCCGGGTCGGCGCTCGCGACAACGATGCTCGGCTTGGCCCGCGCCTTGGACGGCGCCGGTGCATTGGCGAGCGCGGCCGGCGGCGCGTCTGTGCCGCTGCTCCCGCCGAAGAGCGAGGCGAAGAAGCCCTTCAGGCCAGGGCCGTCGTCGATCTCGTCAGCGCTGGCGACCGCCGTGTAGCCGAGCACCGTGCCGCCGCGCGACAGGATCTCGGCGCGCGCCTCCTCGTAGCGGGCCAGCGGCTTGCCATCGGCCGGCAGATGGACCGTCTTGCCGTCCGGAAACAGCCGCGCGAGCTGGTCGTGGCTCATGCGCGGCCACGACCGTACCGACCCGACATCGAGATGGACGAAGGGCGAGCCGGAACGGGGATACCACCCGACGCCGCCGCGCTGCATCCGCATGCCGACCGCGCGGATCTGGTCGATCGAGGCATCGGTCATGAAGAAATCCATGGCCTTGCCGAGCATGTGCTGGCTGGTGTCGGCGACGCCCGAGGAGCGACGGCGCAGCATGGTGTTGGTCTTCGGGCTGCGGTAGCCGCAGACGATGCGCAGAGGGGCGGTCGAGCCGACGGAGCGTTGCGCCTCCCACACCACGTCGAACAGGCGCGGGTCCATCTTGACCGATTCATTCTCGCGCCAATCGCGCATCAGCCAGTTGATCTGATCGAGGGCGGCCCGGTCGTAGCGGCCGTCGCGCTTGAAGGTGACGGTCAGCGTCTCACCGGTGTGCTGATGAACCATCGAGAGGGTGCGCGTGTCGCCGTTGGCGACCGCATCCTGGGTTTCGGCCGTTCCGGCCACCAGCAAAGCCGCCATGGCGCCGGCGGCGGAGGCCAGACGCTTCAGGCGCGGGGAAGGCGTCGTCCGGTTCGAGGGCAGGCGGTCTCGGATCGTGCGCAGCATGGTCCTCACCTCGCGGGACGGCCGCGACATCGGCGATGTCACGGGGCGCCAGGATGGCCGAGGACCGGAAAGGCGGGTCGTCGGGGCCCGTGCTGCTTGCCGTCTTCTGTGACGGCTACGGACGAACCGTGGCAAAAAAGAGCCTCGCAAGGGCGATCCCGCCCGCTGTCCCGCCCGAGACAACGCAGGTTCCGATCTAAACGGGAAACGATGCGCGCGTACGCCTACCAGAAGCTGCGCTGCGGATAGGCGTAGACTTGGCCGCCGTCCGGCTCACCGAACATGTCGGGCGCCCGGCGCGGCGCGGCGCGGCGCTCGCTGCGGACCGCCTCGCGCGTCGTGGCCTGACGCGCGCTGGGGCGGGCTTCGGTGGACTTGGGCTTCGTGGCTGCGGGTCCCTTCGCCACCGCGTCCGGGCGGGCGGCGAGGCCCAGCGCCACCTTCATCGGCCCGTCATAGCCGTACAGATCGGGCAGGGTGCGGTAGGAGCCGAGACTGTCCACCTCGGCGGTGAAGTAGGCGAGATGCACCGGCAGCTTCTCGGGCAGGCGCAGCGTCCGCTCGCCCTTGCCGATCAGCTTCTTCAGACGCTCCTGGGTCCAGTTCGGCAGGACCGCATCGGCGAAACGGAACGGATCGTCCACGCGCACGCAGCCATGGCTGAAGGCACGGGTCGAGGCCGAGAACAGCGAGCGGTTCGGCGTGTCGTGAAGGTAGACCGCGTGCTGATTGGGGAACATGAACTTGATGAAGCCGAGCGCGTTGCGCTCCCCCGGCGGCTGGCGCAGGGAGATCACGTTACCCCGCCGCACGACCTCGAATCCGGCCGTCTTGCCCGAAGCCAGCATCTGCTTGAGGATTGAGGGCGGCACGTACCAGGACGGGTTGACGACAGCGTACTCCATCATGCCCGAGAAGATTGGCGTCGGGCTCGTCGGCTTGCCGACGATCACCCGAGTCTCGTCGCGAAGGCGCCCGTCGCGAAAAACCTTCAGCTTGAATTCCGGCACGTTGACGAGGACGTAGTCTGGCCCGAGTTCGGACGGCAGCCAGCGCCAGCGCTCCATGTTGACGAGGATGTCGGCCTCGCTCGCGCTCGCCTTCGGCAGGCTCGGGTTGGCGAGCGCCGCCACGGTGGCGCGGGTGAGGGTGCCGCTCGCCGGCAACCCGCGGCTGCGCTGGAAATCCTTCACCGCATCGGCGACGGAGCGGTCGTAGGCGTCGGATTCGCCGGGCGCGGCGTCGAGGGTGCCTGCCGCGCGCGCCTCTAGGCCGAAGCGGCTGCGCAGCAGCGGCACGCGCGGATCGCTCATCCCGAGCTTGAGGACCGGTCCGTCGGGAAGCTTGACGCTGGGTGTGCCTTGCGTCCGTCCGACCCTCAGGCCGGCGAGCCGCTCCTTCAGGGCGAGGTAGCCCGGCTGACGCGGATTGTAGGATTGCAGCACCTCGCCGGCCTGCGCGCCCGCCGCGGCGAGGCGGGTCAGTACTGCGTCGGCCGATGGCAGATCGAGGGTGGGCGTGATCAGCTTCGAGATCGAGGCCGGGTTCACCCGCCCGCCGCGGGCGTCGCGGGCATAGAGGGCGAGCGAGGCCGAGAGCTTGAGGTCGGCCTCGGCGATCTCGGCATCCGTGTCCGGTCGGCTGAGCTTGCCCACCGCCGGCACCGGGTAGGCGTTCGGATCGAGTCCGTCCTCGCCGGCCGCGCGCAAGCGCGCGATCGCCGCATCGGCGGCCGGGGTGAAGGCGCCCTTCTCGATCCAGATCGGCTTGAAGTTGCCGAGCGCGTAGAAGGACTGGATCGCCTCTCGATCCTTGCCGGTCAACCGCTGCAGCAGCGGTGCAGAATCGGCCAGGCGCGCATAGACGGCCGCCGGAAGCGGTTCACTCGGTGCGACCGGAGCCGGCGGGCCCTCGGCAGCGGGGGCTGGGGCGGGAGCCTCGGACGAGCCGGGCGTCTCGGACGGGGCAGGGGCCTCCGCCGCCGACGGCGCTGTATCGTTCGTGTCCGGGGATATGGCGGGCCCGTCGGCGGGATCGACCGCGGCCTTGCGGATAACGATCCCGCTCTCGGCGGCGGGCTCCTCGGCACGGGCGGCGGCGTGGCCGAAGGCGAGGAGGGCGGCCAAAGCGACGGACAGGGTCCGCGCGATGCCCGTTCCGGCTCCCGATGCAGCGCGCATGTCGGCAACTCCCTGGATACGGCCGAGAATGCCGCAGCTCCGCTTAAAGATCATCGACCCCGGCAAGACCGTGCGCAACCACACGGCCGTGCTTTAAGGCCAAGCCTGACCCTGAGATCGAACAGCCGAGCCATGACGGCTGTTCCCTGAACCTCCCGGATTCAGGCGGCGTCCTCGGACCGCTCGTCCTCGTCGAGGCCGAGTTCCTTGAGCTTGCGGTAGAGAGTCGATCGGCCGATTCCGAGGCGGCGCGAGACTTCGGACATTCGGCCGCGGTAGAATTGCAGGGCGAAGCGGATCACCTCCGCCTCGACCGCCTCCATCGTTTTCATATCGCCGGTCTCCTCGACCACGAGGGACATGGCGTGCGGATCGCGCACCTCGACGCGCACGATCTCCCGCACCGGCTCGAGGCCGCCCGCAGGCAGGGCCGCCTGCGACGGCAGCGGCGGGATGCGCACGTCGAAGCCCTCGACCTGCGCGGCGATCTGCGGAAACTCCGCCACCGTCAGCTCGTCACCGTCGGCGAGCACGACGGCGCGGAACAGCGCGTTCTCCAACTGGCGCACGTTGCCGGGCCAGGGATAGCGGGAGAGCAGCGCCATCGCCTCCGCCGTGATGCCGCGCAGGCGTTTGCCTTCCTCCGCGGCGAACCGCGCGCAGAACGAGCGCACCAGATCCGGGATGTCCTCGCGCCGGGCCCGCAGCGGCGGCAGCGTCATCGGGAAGACGTTGAGACGATAGTAGAGATCCTCGCGGAACTTGCCCTGCTTCACCAGGTCGAGAAGCGAACGGTTCGTCGCCGAGATCAGACGGATATCGACGCGCACGGCGCGCTTGCCGCCCACGGGATCGACCTCACCCTCCTGCAGCGCCCGCAGGAGCTTCACCTGGGCGTCGAGCGGAAGTTCGCCGATCTCGTCGAGGAACAGCGTGCCGCCCGAGGCCTCGACGAACTTGCCGACATGCCGTTCGGTGGCACCGGTGAAGGCGCCCTTCTCGTGGCCGAACAGGGTGGATTCGACGAGGTTTTCGGGAATCGCGCCGCAATTCACGGTGACGAAGGGCTTGCCGCGCCGGTCGCCCGAGCCCTGGATCGCCCGGGCCAGCACCTCCTTGCCGACGCCCGACTCGCCCTCGATCAGAACCGGAATGTTCGACTTCGCCGCGCGCTCCGCGAGTCGAATCACCCGTTCCATATCCGGGCTCTTCGAGGCGAGATCCTTGAATCCCAGAGCGCCGGAGGCGCGGCGACGCATGCGGCGCACCTCCTCCTCCAGTTGATCGACCCGCAGGGCGTTCTTGATCGAGACCTGAAGCCGTTCGGCGCCGGCCGGCTTGACCACGAAGTCGACGGCGCCCGCGCGCATGGCGTTCACCACCGCGTCGATGGACCCGTTCGAGGTCTGCACGATGACCGGGGTGTCGATCCCACTCTTGCGCATCTCCGCCAGCACGCTCAATCCGTCCATGCCGCCGGGCATGACGAGATCGAGCAGGACGACGTCAACGCTCTCTCCGCCCCGCAGCAGGGTCAGGCCGTCGTGACCGTTCTCCGCGACCCGTGCCTCGAAACCGAGGCGGCGCACCATCGCCTCGGCAAGGCGGCGCTGAACGGGATCGTCGTCGATGATGAGAACGGTGGTCGACATGCGGGGCGCCTCGCTTTCCGTTCGAGCCGGCCGCGGGCCGACCCGACCTCCGAGGAGAGACCGGCGGGCGCATGGCGGCGGCTGTTTCGTTTCGAGGCACAGGGTCGCCCAAGAGCGTAAAGCCCCGCTTAACGACGCTCGAATTTCAGCCCGCTGCCCTCTCGAAAGGCGTTGCGCCCGATGCGGAGGCCGTTCGGCACCCGAGATTGCGGGGCGCGGTTGATCGGAAGGGCCTTGCGCTCGATATCTGGCCTCGGCCGCGCCGGCGCTCAGCATGCCGGACCGCGCTAACGCGTCGAGGAACCAGCACATCATGTCGAGCCGAGCCGTCTTCGCTGCCCTGACTCCGGACTTGTTGAGGGGGGCTGAGGAACTTGCGGCCGTGCGAGGCGCGCTGCAGGCGGCCGATCTCGGCGTACTGCCGGAATGGGACCTGACCGACCTTTACTCCGGCATGGACGACCCCGCCTTCCGTGCGGATCTCGAACGGGCCGAGTCGGACAGCCGGGTCTTCGGCGAGCGCTACGCGGGACGGATTGCCGAGATCGCCGCCGGACCGGACGCTTCTGCCGCGCTCGGCGCGGCGGTGCAGGCCTACGAGCGGATCGAGGACCTGATGGGGCGGCTGATGTCCTATGCCGGGCTCGTCTATTCCGGCGACACCACCGACGAGAGCCGCGCCAAGTTCTACGGCGACACCCGCGAGCGCCTGACCACGGCGTCGGGCGACCTGCTGTTCTTCGGCCTTGAACTAAATCGCGTCGAGGACGGCGTGCTCGACGCGGCGATGGCCGACGGCCCGCTCGCCCATTACCGTCCCTGGATCGAGGATCTGCGCCGCGAGAAACCGTACCAGCTCGACGACCGCACGGAGAAGCTGTTCCTCGACAAGTCGGTCACGTCGAGCGCCGCCTGGGACCGGCTCTTCAATGAGACCATCGCCGCTCTGCGCTTCCCCGTGCAGGGCGAGCGCCTGACCCTGGAGCCGACCCTCAACAAGCTTCAGGATCCGGACGGCGCGGTGCGCAAGGAGGCGGCGCTCGCCATCGGCGACACGCTGCGGTCGAACCTGCGCATCTTCACGCTGATCACCAACACCCTAGCCAAGGACAAGGAGATCTCCGACCGTTGGCGCGGCTTCAAGGACGTGGCCGACGCCCGCCACCTCTCGAACCGTGTGGAGCCGGAGGTGGTCGCCGCGATGGTCGAGGCTGTGCGCGCGGCCTATCCCCGCCTCTCGCACCGCTACTACCGGCTCAAGGCCAAGTGGTTCGGCGTTGATTCGTTGCCCTACTGGGACCGCAACGCGCCGCTGCCGAAAGTCGAGCAGCGCACGATTCCCTGGGCGCAGGCCCGCGACACGGTGCTGGAGGCCTACAATGCCTTTTCGCCGGACATGGCCGGCATTGCCAAAAAGTTCTTCGACGGCGGCTGGATCGATGCGCCGACCCGGCCTGGCAAGGCGCCCGGCGCTTTCGCGCACCCGACCGTGCCCTCGGCTCACCCCTACGTGCTGGTGAACTATCAGGGCAAGCCGCGGGACGTGATGACGCTGGCGCACGAACTCGGCCACGGCGTGCATCAGGTGCTCGCCGCACCCAACGGCGCGCTGATGGCGCCGACGCCCCTCACGCTCGCCGAGACCGCCAGCGTGTTCGGCGAGATGCTGACCTTCCGCCGGTTGCTGAGCCAGACCACCGACCCGACCCAGCGCCGGGCGATGCTGGCGGCCAAGGTCGAGGACATGATCAACACGGTCGTGCGCCAGATCGCGTTCTACTCGTTCGAGCGGAAGGTCCATCTCGCCCGCGCGAAGGGCGAGCTGACGGCGGAGCAGATCAACGAACTCTGGATGTCGGTGCAGGCGGAGAGCCTCGGCCCGGCCATCACCCTCGACAAGGGCTACGAGCCGTTCTGGGCCTACATCCCGCACTTCATCCACTCGCCGTTCTACGTCTACGCCTACGCCTTCGGCGACTGCCTCGTGAACTCGCTCTACGGCGTCTACGCCCGCGCCGAGCCCGGCTTCGTCGAGCGCTACTTCGCCCTGCTCTCCGCCGGCGGCTCGAAGCCCTATGGCGAACTGCTCAAGCCGTTCGGGCTCGATGCCAGCGATCCGGGCTTCTGGCAGATCGGTCTCGGGATGATCGAGGGGATGATCGCCGAGCTGGAGGCGATGGAGGCTGCCTGATCCACATCGTATTAGGCAGAGTGCCCCGTACGTGTTATACATACAGTATAACACGTACGGGGTGCCCATGAAGCTCGAAGTCAAGCGCGTCGGCAATTCGACCGGCCTCATCCTGCCAAAGGAACTCGTCGGCCGGCTCAAGCTTGAGCAAGGCGATTGGCTCTATGTGACCGAGAACGCAGACGGCACAGTGCGCCTATCGCCCTACGATCCGACCTTTGAGAAGGGGATGAAAATCGCCGAGCGGGCTATGAAAACCTACCGGAATGCTCTGGCCGAATTGGCGAAGTGAGCGAGGTCGTCTGGCTGAAGAGCGATCTCATCCAGGCCATTCACGCTCATCAGCTCAAGCTTTTCGGCGGACCACCCGGTATTCGCGATGAAGGGGCACTAGAATCGGCATTGGGGCGCCCGATCAACCGGGCCGGCTACGGTGAGCCTGATCTCGCAGAGCTGGCGGCCGCCTACGCTTTCGGAATTGCCAAGAACCATCCCTTCATCGACGGTAACAAGCGCGCCGCCCTGCTGGCGCTCGTCACCTTCCTCGGTCTGAACGATGTCGACTTCGTCGTCGATGAAGCGGAAGCAGTGGTGATGATTCGCGGCCTCGCCGCGGGTGAGATCGACGAATCCGGTCTGACCCGCTGGATCCGCGACAACTGGCCGAAGACGTAGCGTGGCCCGCGGCGCGCCGTCCCAGCGCACTGGGCGTGGGGCACCGGCCTGCCTATCTCGGCACGAGTCCCGATAGGAATCGATCCGCGTCCATGGCCGAGACCGACCGCGAAGCCAACCGCTTCACCGCCCGCGCGAGCCGTTACGCCAGCGTCGGCGCCAATGTCGGGGGCGTGGCCGCGCGAATGGCGGCGGCGCGCCTGTTCGGCGGCAAGGATGGCGCCAGCCTGAACAACGCCGCGGCTCTCGCGCAGGCGCTGGGCGGCCTCAAGGGCCCGATCATGAAGGTGGCGCAGCTCCTCGCCACCGTGCCCGACCTGCTGCCGCCGGAATACGCGGCGGAACTTCAGAAGCTCCAGGCCGACGCGCCGCCGATGGGCGCGGCCTTCGTCAAGCGCCGGATGATGGCCGAACTCGGCGTCGACTGGCAGACGCGCTTCGGCAGCTTCGACCTCAGGCCCGCCGCCGCCGCCTCGCTGGGGCAGGTCCACCGCGCCGAATCGCTCGACGGCGCGCCGCTCGCCTGCAAGCTCCAGTATCCCGATATGCAATCCGCCGTTGAGGCCGACCTCAAGCAGCTTCAGGTCGTCTTCGCCCTGCACCGGCGGATGAATTCCTGGCTCGACACCTCGGAGATCGCCAAGGAGATCGGCGCCCGGGTGCGCGAGGAGCTGGATTACGGCCGTGAGGCGAAGCATGCCGCGCTCTACGGCAGCGTGCTCAAGGACATCGACTCGGTGCGGGTGCCGACGGTGCATCCCGACCTCTCGACGAAGCGGCTGCTCACCCTCGGCTGGCTCGACGGCGAGCGAATTCTGAACTTCGCCGACGCACCGATCGAGATTCGCAACCGCATCGCCCAGGCGATGTTCAGGGCGTGGTGGCACCCGTTCAGCCGCGCCGCCGTCATTCACGGCGATCCGCATCTGGGCAATTACACCGTCTTTTCCGAGGGCGGGGAGGCGCAGGGAATTAATTTGCTCGATTACGGCTGCGTGCGGATCTTCCATCCCCGCTTCGTCGGTGGCGTGGTCGATCTCTATCGTGGGCTCTTGGAGGACGACCGCGACCGCGTCGTCCACGCCTACGAAGTCTGGGGCTTCAAGAAGCTCGACAAGGAGACCGTCGACATCCTCAACATCTGGGCCCGCTTCATCTATGGCCCGCTACTGGAAGACCGCACGCGCACCGTCGCCGACGGCATTGAGCCGGGGGCCTACGGACGGCGCGAAGCCTTCTCCGTGCATCAGGCGCTGAAGGAGCGGGGACCGGTCACGGTCCCACAGGAATTCGTCTTCATGGACCGGGCGGCGGTGGGCCTCGGTGCGGTGTTTCTGCACTTGCGCTCTAAACTGAACTACCATCGCCTGTTCGAGGCCGAAATCGAGCGGTTCTCCCTGGAGACGCTGTCCGAGCGACAGGGAACGGCGCTCGCGGACGCTGGCTTGCCCGCCCCGGCCTGAAAAAAGCCGGCTCATGACACGCCCACCTGACCGTCAAGCTGATTGCGAGTGAGTTAGCCTTGCGCTAAATCCGCGCGTGACAAGCAAAACGAAATCAGGGAACGGGCGCGCAAATGGCGGACACGAAGACCCTCACCGGCCTGAACTACAGCCCGGCGATGGACGAGAAGACCCACGAGCAGACCTACCGGGGCTTCGTCCGCTTCGTCGAGATCGGCACCGTCACGGTTCTGTGCTGGGTCGCGGCCCTCGCCATCGGCGGCGTGCACGAGGCGTGGGTGACCGCGATTATCGGCGTGCTGGTGTCCTGGGCGGCCGCGGCGGTCGGTGCCTTCGTCCCAGCCATCGGCTGGAAGGCCCAGGCCTTCGTCCTCGCCGCCCTTCTCGCGATCCTCTTCCTGAGCTGAGGATCGAGTCTTCCGGGCCGGCCCATCGGGTCGGCCCTTTCCAGATCTGAACTTCCAAGAAGGCTCGGATACCGGCACGCCGAAAGGCGGCTGTAAGAACGGGAGCAACTGATGCGTATTGCCGTCTTGACGGAGACGGACCCGATAGAACCACGGGTCGCGGCCGTCCCAGAAACGGTCAAGAAGTTCATTGGTCTGGGCAGTGATGTCGTCGTGCAATCGGGAGCGGGCGCCAAAGCCGGCGTCCCCGATTCCGAGTATGAGGCCGCCGGCGCCAAGATCGCCGGCAGCGCCGAGGAAGCGCTCTCCGGCGCCGACCTCATCCTCAAGGTCCGCCGCCCGAACGCGGACGAATTGGCCAAGATCCAGAAGGGCGCCACGGTCGTCGCGATCATGGACCCCTACGGTCACGAGGACGCGCTGAAGGCCGCGGCCGAGGCCGGCGTCAACACCTTCGCCATGGAGCTGATGCCCCGCATCACCCGCGCGCAGGTGATGGACGTGCTCTCGTCCCAGGCCAACCTCGCCGGCTACCGCGCCGTGGTCGACGGTGCCGCCGAGTACGGCCGCTCCCTGCCGATGATGATGACCGCCGCCGGCACCGTGCCCGCCGCGCGCATCTTCATCATGGGCGTCGGCGTCGCCGGCCTCCAAGCCATCGCCACCGCCCGCCGCATGGGGGCCGTGGTGACCGCCACCGACGTGCGCCCCGCCACCAAGGAACAGGTCGAATCGCTCGGCGCCAAGTTCGTCGCCGTCGAGGACGACGAGTTCAAGCAGGCCGAGACCTCCGGCGGCTACGCCAAGGAGATGTCGGCCGAGTACCAGAAGAAGCAGGCCGAGCTGGTCAAGGGCCACATCGCCAAGCAGGACATCGTCATCACGACGGCCCTGATCCCGGGCCGCCCCGCGCCGAAGCTCGTCTCCGAGGAGATGGTCGCCTCGATGAAGCCGGGTTCGGTGCTCGTGGACCTCGCGGTCGAGCGCGGCGGCAACGTCGCCGGCGCCAAGGCTGGCGAGATCGTCACGGTCGGCAACGGCGTGAAGATCGTCGGTCACGTCAACGTGCCGGGCCGCCTCGCGGCGACCGCTTCGAGCCTCTACGCCCGCAACCTCTACGCCTTCGTCGAGACGATGATCGACAAGGAAGCGAAGGCGCTGGCGGTGAAGTGGGACGACGAGCTCGTCAAGGCCACCAACCTCACCCGCGACGGTCAGGTGGTCCACCCCAACTTTCAGCCCAAAGCCTGATCGGTCGCGGAGGATCTCACCATGGCAACCCCCCTTCCGCCCGTCTCGCCTGCTGATCAGGCCAACGCCGCCGCGGCCGCCGCTCGCGCCGCGGCCGATATCGCCCAGCAGAACGCCGCACACGCCCAGTCGATCGCCGACGCGCTCGGCCATGGCGTCGCTGCCGCCACCCACGGCGCGGTCGATCCGACCGTGTTCCGCCTCGCGATCTTCGTGCTCGCGATCTTCGTCGGCTACTACGTCGTCTGGTCGGTGACGCCCGCGCTGCACACGCCGCTGATGTCCGTCACCAACGCGATCTCCTCCGTCATCATCGTCGGCGCGCTGCTCGCCGTCGGTGTCCCGCTGATCGAGAAGGGCACCGGCTGGGCTCGCTTCTTCGGCTTCATCGGTATCGTTCTCGCCTCCGTGAACATCTTCGGCGGCTTCCTCGTCACACAGCGCATGCTCGGCATGTACAAGAAGAAGGCCTGAGGCGATGTCGGAAAACGTCTCTTCCCTTCTCTACATCGTCTCCGGCGTCCTGTTCATCATGGCGCTGCGGGGGCTCTCGCACCCGACGACCGCTCGTCAGGGCAACCTCTACGGCATGGTGGGCATGGGTCTCGCCATCCTCACCACGCTGGTCGGCCATCCGCCATCCGGCTTCGGCGCCTGGATCCTCGTTCTCCTCGGCTTGGGCCTCGGCGGCGGCGCGGGTGCGGTGATCGCCAAGCGGGTGCCGATGACGGCGATGCCGCAGCTCGTCGCCGCCTTCCACTCGCTGGTCGGCCTCGCGGCGGTCGCGGTGGCGGCCGGTGCGCTCTACGCGCCCCAGGCCTTCGGCATCCTCGAGAACGGCCACTTCCACAAGCAGTCGCTGTTCGAGATGGGTCTCGGCGTGGCCATCGGCGCGATCACCTTCACCGGTTCGGTCATCGCCTTCGCCAAGCTCGACGGGCGCATGTCCGGCAAGCCGATCATGCTGCCGGGCCGGCACATCATCAACCTCGCCATGGCGATCGGTCTGGTGGTGCTGATCGCCATCTTCATCGGCACCGAGTCGAAGGCGGTGTTCTGGCTGATCGTGATCGTGTCGCTGGTGCTCGGCGGCCTGATCATCATCCCGATCGGCGGCGCCGACATGCCCGTCGTCGTGTCGATGCTCAACTCCTACTCGGGCTGGGCGGCGGCCGGCATCGGCTTCACCCTGGGCAACCTCGCGCTCATCATCACCGGCTCGCTGGTCGGCTCGTCGGGCGCGATCCTGTCCTACATCATGTGCCACGCGATGAACCGCTCGTTCATCTCGGTGATCCTCGGCGGCTTCGGCGGTGACTCCGCCGCGGCGGCCGGCGGCGGCCAAGTCGAGACGCGCCCCGTCAAGCAGGGCTCGCCGGACGACGCGGCCTACATCATGAAGAACGCCGAGAAGGTCATCATCGTGCCGGGCTACGGCATGGCGGTCGCCCAGGCGCAGCACTCGCTGCGCGAGATGGCCGACATGCTGAAGAAGGAAGGCGTCGACGTGAAGTACGCCATCCACCCGGTGGCGGGCCGCATGCCGGGGCACATGAACGTGCTCCTCGCGGAAGCCAACGTGCCCTACGACGAGGTGTTCGAGCTTGAGGACATCAACGGCGAGTTCCCGCAGGCCGACGTGGCCTTCGTGATCGGCGCCAACGACGTCACCAACCCGGCCGCCAAGACCGACAAGGCCTCGCCGATCTACGGCATGCCGATCCTCGACGTGGAGAAGGCCAAGACGGTCCTCTTCATCAAGCGCGGCATGGGCTCGGGCTATGCCGGCGTCGAGAACGAGGTGTTCTTCCGCGACAACACCATGATGCTGTTTGGCGACGCCAAGAAGGTCGTCGACAGCATCCTCAAGAACCTCTGATCGACTCATCGGCGGTCGGCACGGCGGGGCGGGCGAGCGATCGTCCGCCCCGCTGTCGTTTACGGGGCGCAGTTTTTGCCGGCGGAAGCGGCTATGGTCGCCCCCGTGTCCGCCGCCATGTCCCTCGCTTCCCCCCTCGACCCGTCCCGCCCGTTCCTCGACGTGGCCGCCTCGGTCCTCGGGCGGCCCTGGCGTGAGCGCTGCGGCGAACCCGGTCTGCAGGCCCTCGCGACGACCATGACCCAGGCCTACGGCCTGCCAGACCTGCTGGCCCGGGTGCTCGTCGGCCGCGGCGTTCGGCCGGCGGAGGCCGAAGCCTACCTGTCTCCGCGCCTGCGCGACCTGATGCCCGACCCCGCCGTCCTCGTGGACATGGAGGCGGCGGTCGATCGGCTCGCCCATGCCGTGCGGACTCGCGAAGCGGTGGCGATCTTCGGCGATTACGACGTCGACGGCGCGTCGAGCGCGGCCCTGCTCGCCGAGTACCTGCGGGCGCTCGGCGTGCCGGTGCGAATCCACATCCCCGACCGCATCACGGAAGGCTACGGCCCGAATGTCGGCGCCGTCACGGCCTTGCGCGAGGAGGGAGCCGGTCTGCTCGTCTGCGTCGATTGCGGCACCGCCGGCCACGAGCCGCTCGCCGCCGCCGCGGCACTCGGCCTCGACGTGATCGTGCTCGACCATCACGGCGCGCCGGAGACATTGCCGACGACCCGCGCTCTGGTGAATCCGAACCGGCTCGACGACCTGTCCGGCCTCGGACATCTCTGCGCCGCGGGCGTCGTCTTCATGACCCTGGTCGGGCTCGCCCGCCGGTTGCGGGGGGCGGGTACTTTCGGGGCCTCGGCCGAGCCGCGGCTCACCGACTTCCTCGATCTCGTGGCGCTCGCCACCGTCGCGGACGTGGTACCGCTCACCGGACTCAACCGTGCCTTCGTCGTCCAGGGGCTCGCGGTGATGCGCGGGCGCGGACGGCCGGGGCTGGCGGCCTTGCTCGACGCGGCCGGACTGAGCGAGCCGCCGGAGGCATGGCATCTCGGCTTCCTCGTCGGGCCGCGCATCAACGCGGGCGGACGCATCGGCGAGGCCGGCCTCGGCGCGCGCCTGCTCACCACAGCCGATCCGCTGGAGGCGCGCCGAATCGCCGATGAACTCGACCGGCTCAACCGCGAGCGGCAGGCGATCGAGGCGCAAGCCGTCGCCGAGGCCGAGGCGGAGATGGATGCACGCCTCGCCCGCGATCCAGACCGTCCGGTGCTCATCGCCGCCTCGCGCGAATGGCATCCCGGAATCGTCGGCCTCGTCGCCGCACGGCTCAAGGAGCGGTTCGGGCGGCCGGCCTTCGCCTTCGCGGTCAAGCCGGATGGCAGTGCCGTCGGCTCCGGCCGTTCCGTCATCGGAGCGGATCTGGGAAGCGCCGTGCGCAATGCGGTCGAGGCTGGCCTCGCGGTCAAAGGGGGCGGGCACGCCATGGCCGCGGGGGTGACGCTGCCGCCCGGCGCCCTCAAAACGTTCGGTGAAAGCCTGTCGCGCGACCTCACCGAGGCGGTCGGCCGGGCGCGGGCTGCCGAGGCCCTGCTGATCGACGGGACGGTGAGCGCCGGCGGCACGACCGCTGAACTGGTTCGCCTGATTCAGCGGGCGGGTCCTTTCGGCCAGGGGGCGCCCGAGCCGGTGATGGCACTCCCTCGCCACCGCCTCGTCGATGCGGGGGTCGTTGGCAACGGGCACGTCCGCGCACGCCTCGTCAGCGGCGATGGGCAGGCCGTCGGCGCCATCGCCTTCCGCGCGGCCCAGGGTCCACTGGGCGCTGCCCTGCTCGGCGGCATCGGCCGCACTTTCCATATCGCCGGAACGCTCTCGTGCGACCGTTGGCGCGGTGCGGAGCGCGCGCAGGTTCGAATCTGCGACCTAGCCGCCTGTGGATAGAATCCTGGCGAAACGGATCGGTTGACACCCGATCCGACCCTCACCATAAGGACCTCGCCCGCCGCGATCGAAACGCGGTGACCCGGTTTGGGGGAATGTCCCGAGCGGCAAAGGGGGCGGACTGTAAATCCGCTGCGTAAGCTTCGTAGGTTCGAGTCCTACTTCCCCCACCAAACACGATCCAGATCACGGCCGATCGTGACGATCGGTCCCGAGACGTGATCAACTCCATCCGACATCGCTCATCCAGGGCGCGGTCCCGGCGCCATCGCCGCGGGCCGGCATTGCCGTGGTCGATACGCGCTGTGGCATAGCTCTGGAACGGGAAATCGCATATAATTGTGCGACACAGGAATCTGTTCACAGGTTTGGGCATTCGCGCGTAAAACTAACCTGCGTTAGTTCAGCTCGCTGTTCATGGCGCTAGGTTGGTGCGACTAGGCCAAGGAAACCCAGTGTCCAACCCGCTCGTCCGTAAGCTGGAAAACTTCGTTCGCCTGTCTCTCGAAGAGAAGCAGGCCTTGGAGAAGATTGCTCAGCCGACACGAAGACTGGGCGCGCGTGAAGATGTAATCCGCGATGGCGAGCGGCCTCGCCATGTCAACGTCGTCCTCGAAGGTTGGGCCTGCCGCTACAAACAACTCGAAGATGGTCGCCGACAGGTCATCTCAATTTTTCTTCCTGGCGACCTTTGTGATCCGCACGTCTTCGTACTGCGCAAGATGGATCACTCGCTCGGAACGCTGACCCCAGTCGTTCTTGCTGAAGTATCTGAGACCGCCATTCGGGATATCGCCTTGCAATACCCAAGGGTCGCGGAAGCGCTCTGGTGGGAAATGCTGGTGACGGCCGCCATCCAGCGTGAATGGACGGTGAGCCTCGGCCAGCGCCTGGCGACGGAGCGGCTCGGGCATCTTTTCTGTGAGCTGTTCCTGCGACTGCGCGCCGTCGGCATGACGAGCGAAACGAGTTGCGAGTTCCCCATCACGCAGGCCGATCTCGGTGACGCGATGGGTCTGTCGACCGTCCACATCAATCGCACGCTCAAGGAGCTGCGGGCCGCCGGGCTGATCCGCCTGCGCGGTCGTCAATTGACCATCCCGGACTTTCCGGCTCTCCAGTCAGCGTCGCTCTTCGATCCGTCTTACTTGCATTACGAACGGGATCCATCGGCAATCGACGACGATTGATGAACGGCTCTCAGCCGATTCATCCTGTTGAGGTCAGCGAACGGCTCAGCCATGAACCAGGATCCGCGGGATGCACGTATCGAGGAGTTGGAGGCCGAGAACCGGCGCCTGCGCCGCTTCCTCGACGAGACCGGCCTGCCGGCAGAGCTGCGCCACAAGGTGCGCAACACCCTCTCGATGCTGCGGGCGATCATCCGCCGCTCGGCCGAGACGAGCGATTCCCTGGAAACTTATGTCGCCCATCTCGACGGGCGGCTCGATGCTCTCGCCCGCGTTCTCAACGCCTTGATGCGGAGCGTCCCCGAGGGAATCGGTCTACACTCTCTCGTCGCCGATGAGCTCCTCGTGCACCTCGCGCGCGAGGGCGAGCAGGTTGTAATTTCTGGTCCGAACCTTCGTTTCCGTCCCGGCGCCGCCGAGGTCTTCGCCATTGCGGTCCACGAACTGGCCGTGAACGCCGTCGAGCACGGTGCCTTGACCGTGCCGTTGGGGCGCATCCGCGTAACCTGGAGCCTCTCGCCTTCGGCGGTGCAGGCAGGCTCTCAATCGCGTTTGACCTTTGTCTGGGAGGAGAGCGGCCTCGACGATCTCCCGCCGACACCGCCGCATCGCGGCTTCGGCTTCGAGGTCCTCGAGCGCAGCCTGCGCTACGAGCTGAAAGCCGACACAACGCTCGATTTCGACCCGCACGGTCTGCGCTGCACGATCAGCCTGCCGCTCGGATCCCAGATCATGGCGATCGACGACGAGGAATAGCGCCACTGCTCGACAGAGCCCGGGATCGGGACACGATCTCCCGGCCTGCGGTCGATCGGTCACGCCTGTCGTTGTCCGCTCACCATTTTACGATCGAGCGCTGTACCAAGCGTGGCCGGGGTAGCCCCGCGGCAGATCGACGGGTACTTAACATCTGGATGCTTTTCTGGAGGCATCGCCCGTCACGAGCCAGGGACCCCACCGCACGAATGCATGTCCGGATGAACTGCCTGCTGCGTTCACCGGCCATCGGTGGCGTTCTCCTCGGTTTCGCGACCCTGATCGCCCTGCCGGAGCGGGCGCATGCCTTCGACCTGTTCGGGTTGTTCGGATCCGAGGAAGAGCCGCCGGCGCCGAGCGCCGGGGCGCTGCCCTACAACCTGCGGATCACCGGCACCGACGACTCGGACATTCTCCGGGCGTTGCAAGATACCTCAACGCTCTATCGCCTGCGCCAGGACGCGCCGCCGGACGGCGAGGGGCTCGTCCGGCGCGCCGAGGCGGATCTGCGGCGCCTGACAGACGTGCTCTCGGGCTACGGCTACTATCAGGGCACGGTCTCGATCCGGATCGACGGCGTGCCCGTCACGGGCGAGACCTCTCTGGCCGCCGCCGCCCGCGCCGCGGAAGCCTCGCGCGCCCGGGCGCTGGTGCCGGTGAAGATCGCGGTCGATCTCGGCCCCGTCTACACGTTGCGTAGCGTGCGCGTCCTCGATCCCCGCGGCCGACCGTTCTCGGACGAGGTGCTGCCCGAGCGCTTCACCCGCACCGACGACGACGTACCGGCCCGCTCGGCCACGGTGCTCGCCCGCGAGGCGAAGATCGTCGACCGCTTCCGCACCCTCGGCCATCCCTTCGCCAAGGCCGTCAGCCGCGATCCCATCGTCGACGACGCCGCCCACGTCATGGATGTGACCTTCACCATCGATCCCGGACCGATGGCCGGGCTCGGCGAGGTCTCGGTCAAGGCGACCGACGGCATCGACCCGGCGGTGATCCGCTCCTTCATCTATTCCGAGCCCGGCGATCCCTACTCGCCGAAGGCCGTCGCCGATATCCGCCGCTCGGTCGCCCGCATCGAGGGCCTCGGCGCGGTGCGCGTGCGCGCGGGCGAGAGCCTCGACGCCCAGGGCAACCTGCCGATCTTCGTTGAGGTGAGCGAGCGCGAACGGAACCTCATCGGCGTGTCGGCGCGCTACTCCACGGTCGATGGCCCGGGCGTGCGCGCCTACTACGCCAACCGCAACCTCTGGGGTGGCGGCGAGACCCTGCGGCTCGATGCGGACATCTACTATCTCGGCCTCGGCTACGATCCGTTCGCGACCCAGCGCAAGCTCGCCGGCATCGACACGACGGGGCTGGGCGGGCGCCTCTCCGCCACCTTCGTGAAGCCGGCGCTCGGCGGCACCCGCAACGATCTCCTGGCGAACGCCTTCATCACCCGCGAGGTGCAGCAGAGCTATTTCGTCGACGCAGCCGGCGCCTCGGTCGCCCTCCGACACCGCTTCTCCGACACCTTCTCGGCCCAGATCGGCCTCGACGGGCAGGTCGGCCGCTCGAAGGACGCCATCGGCACCGTCGATTACCGGCTGATCGGCGTGCCGCTCTCCGTCACCTACGATTCCACCGACAGCCTGCTTGACCCGACCGAGGGTTTCCGGGTGATCGCGTCCGCCGCGCCCTATCCCGGCTTCCTCGGCTCGGATCCGGGCATCTTCGTCGCGAAGGCGCAGGGCTCGACCTACTACGCGCTGGACGAGGAGCGGAAATACGTATTGGCCGGCCGCCTCGGCTTCGGCTCGGTCTCGGGGGCGCGGCTCGACGAGATCCCCGACAACTTCCGCTTCTTCGCGGGCGGCGGCGGCTCGGTGCGCGGCTTCGCCTTCCGCACCCTCGGCCCGCGCGGACCATTCAACCTGCCAATCGGCGGACGCAGCCTGCTGGAAGCCTCGATCGAGGCCCGCATCAAGATCACCGAGACCATCGGCATCGTGCCCTTCTTCGATGCGGGCACGGCCTTCGCCTCGACGCTGCCGGATTTCGATGAGCGAATCCGCAAGGCGGCGGGCATCGGCGTCCGCTACTACACCGGCATCGGTCCGATCCGCGCCGACCTCGCCTTCCCGCTCGATCGGATCAAGGGAAACCGCGAGCTGCCGGCTGCCCTGTACATCAGTCTCGGACAGGCGTTCTGAATGGTTTTTCCGCTCCGCCTGCATCGTCTGAATCGTTCCCCTCTCACGGGGGAGGGGACCCGCAGAGCGGGCGGGCGCTGGATCCTGGCAGCGGCGTTCCTGTCGGTCACTCTGCTCCTTGCCGCCCTGTTCGCCACCGACGACACCCGCGCCGCCGACGGCGAGAAGACCGTGCTCGGCGGCCTCCTTTCGAAGGCGCTCTCGACACCCTCGTCGCAGGTGTCGATTGGCGCCGTCGACGGCGCGCTCTCGTCGGACGCCACCATCCGCGATGTCGTCATCAGTGACTCTGACGGTCCATGGTTGAAGCTCGATCGCGCCCGCCTCGTCTGGCGGCGTCTGGCGCTTCTGTCCGGCCGGCTTGAAGTCGACAGCCTGGAGATCGGCCGACTCGATGTGCTGCGCAGGCCGGTGCCCGGCCCGACGCCGGCGGAGGCGGAGCCGGACGGCAAATTGCTTCCCGACCTCCCGGTCAAAGTCGAGATCAAGGGTTTCACGCTGGCCGAACTGGTCTTGGGAGAGAGCATCGCGGGTCAGGCGGCGCGTCTGGCCGGTGACGGGAAGGCAAAGCTCGGCAACCCGTCCGAAGGCCTCGACGTCAGCGCGGATTTCCGCCGGCTCGATGCGGCCGGGCGCTTCATCGCTCGACTGCTGTTCGTGCCCAAGGGTGAGCGCCTGGAGATCAAGGCGAACCTGATCGAGCCCCAGGGCGGCCTGCTCTCGAAGGCGGCGAACCTTCCCGGCACCCCGCCGATCAACTTCGACCTCGACGGACGCGGCACCCTCGATTCCTTCAACGCCCGGCTGGACTTCGACGCCGGCCCGGAGATCGGTGCGAAGGGCGGTGCCCGCCTCTCGCGCATCGGCACGGATCGCCGCCTGAGTCTCGACCTGACCTCGCGCATCGAGGGGCTGGTGCCGGGCCCGGCGGCAGCGGTCTTCTCCGGCGAGACCAAGCTCGACGGCGGCATGGCTTTCTCCGATTCGGGCGCCTTCCGCATCGACCGGCTCGACCTTGCCTCCCGCACCGCGCGGCTCGGCATCGGTGGCACGCTCTCCGCCGATCGCATCGCGGATTTCATGATCGCCGCGCGCGCCCTTCCGACGGAGGGCGGGGTGACCAAGGCCGCCGAGGCGGAGCTGGAAACCCTGGTCTTCGACGGCAGCCTGAAGGGTCCGCTCTCGTCGCCACGGGTGAAGGGCAACCTCAAGGCAGCCGGCCTGCGTACGAAGGAGTCGTCCCTGGAGCGCGTCGAGGCGCTGCTGAGCGTCGAGCCGAGCGGCACCGATCCGAAGGCGCAGCGCTTCACCGTCACTGCCGACGCGGCGATGGAGGGCCTGCGGCTTGCCGATCCGGCCTTGCGCCGGGCCGTGGGCAGCCGCGCCAAGCTCGTTTTGCGCGCTGCCGCCGGAGCGGACGGCGTCCTGGACGTCACGACGCTCACCGTCGACTCCGACACCGCCCGTGCTGCCTATACCGGTCGCATCGGGCAGAACACGCTCACCGGCACGCTTGAGGCGGCGCTGGCGGATGTCGGGGCCTTCTCGGGCGTTGCGGGCCGAACGCTCGCCGGCCGCCTCGATGCCAAGGCGAGCTTGAGCGGCGATCCGGCCCGCAAGGCGCTCTCCGCCGATCTCGATCTGCGCGGTGGCGGCCTCGTCCTCGGAGAGCCGGTCGCCGACCGCCTCATCGGCCGCGCGCCGACTCTGACGGGACGGGTATCGCAGACCTATGACGGCTACGGTTTCGAGCGCCTGCGCTTCGAGGGCGCGGGACTCGTGGCGACACTCCAGGGCCAAGCCGACGCCAAGACGGCGGACGTCGCCGCCCGCATCGACCTCAGGAACCTGTCGGCTCTCGATGAGCGCCTGTCCGGCCCGGCCAGCGCGGACGCCCGGCTGACGGGCTCCCTCCTGAGGCCCGCCCTCACCGCGGCGCTGCGTGCACCCGACGTGAGCGCCAACGGCCGGCCGATCCGCGATCTGCGCCTCGACGCCGTGCTGAGCGACCTGCGCGATGCCCTCGATGGTACGCTGCGGATGACCGGAGACATCGCCGGCAAGCCGCTCCGGGCCGAAGCCCATATGTCCCGGCCGGGCCGGACCGACTACGCCCTCGACCGGTTCGCCTTGGCCCTCGGCTCCGTCGCGGCGGACGGACAAGCCGTCATCGACACCGCCAGCCTCCTCGCTGACGGAGCGCTGACGATCCGCGCCGGCGATCTCGGCGACCTCTCACCGCTCGCGCTCGCGCCCATGGCCGGCAGCCTCGACGCGGCGGTGAGGCTCTCGCGTGCGGGCGGACGTCAGGATGCGGTGATCCGCGCCACGGGCGCGAGCCTGCGCTACGACACGTTCGGACTGGCAAAACTCGACGCCGACCTCACCGGTCGTGACCTGCGCGCCCATCCCATCCTCGACGGCCATGCCGCCATCGACCGTCTTGTCGCCGCCGGCCAGAGCGTGGATACCGTCCGGCTCACCGCCAATGGTACGCCGACGGCGAGCGACATCGCGCTGACCGCTCAGGCCCGGGGCTTCGCCCTCGACGGCGCGGCGCGGTTGATTCCGGCCGAGCGAACCCGGATCGAGATCGCCCGGTTCTCGGCCCAGCGGGGCGGCGACCGCCTCGCACTCGCCAATCCCGCCGCGATCACCCTCGACGGAGCTTCAGCGCTGATCGAGGGACTCGTCGTCGCCGCCGGCCCGGGCCGGATCAGCGTCCAGGGACGGGCCGGGTCCGATCTCGACCTCAGGCTCGGCATTCGCGCCCTGCCGCTCTCGCTCGCGCGGATCGCCGACCCGAGTCTCGCGCTGTCCGGCACGCTGGAGGGCGAGGCCGATCTGCGCGGGACCGCCGCGCGGCCGGAGGGACGCTACGCCCTCTCCGTTGCCGGCCTCGTCACCCCCGAAACCCGCAAGGCCGGCCTGCCGCCGATCACCGCGCGCGCGAGCGGCCGGCTCGCCGAGGGCGAGGCCAGCATCGACGGCCGGGTCTCCGCCGGGCGGGGCGTCGACGTCACCGTGACCGGCGCCGTGCCGGTCGAGGCCGGCGGCGGATTGAATCTGCGCGCTCGCGGCAGCCTCGACGCGGCGCTCGCCAACTCGATGCTCAGCGTGAGCGGGCAACGGGTCGCCGGCCGGATCGCGCTCGATGCGGGCGTGACCGGCACCGTCGCCGCGCCGAAGGTGGAAGGCTCCGCGACACTCTCCGGCGGCAGCCTCACCGATCCGCTCAACGGCATTCGCCTCACCGACATCCAGGGCCGGGTGACCGGCCGCGGCGACACCCTCGTCATCGAGCGGCTGACTGCTGCGACCCGCAACGGCGGTCGTCTTTCCGTCGATGGGCGCGTCGCCGTCGAGCCGGCCTCCGGTTTCCCTGGAACGCTCCGAATCACCGCCGACCGGGCCGAGCTGGTGTCGAGCCCGCTGATGACGGCGGTGTCGAGCCTCAACCTCGCCCTGTCGGGACCGCTCGCCCGCAAGCCGGTCATCAAGGGCCGGATCGACGTCGTCTCCATCGATGTCTCGGTGCCCGACCGTCTGCCCGCCACGGTACAGCCACTGCCGGGTATTCGCCGGGTCAACGTGACTCCCGAAGTGCGCGAGCGCCTCGCCAAGCGGGCCGAGCGCAAGGCGCAGATCGAGGCGGCGAGCCGCGGCAAGAAGGCCCCGCCGCCGTTCGACGCCGCCCTCGACGTGACCGTAAGTGCGCCGAGCCGCATCTTCGTGCGCGGGCGCGGCATCGATGCGGAGCTCGGCGGCGAGTTGCGCGTCACCGGCTCGTCGCGCGATCCACGGGCCAACGGCGACTTCTCCCTGCGCCGCGGCGTGTTCAGCCTCGGCGGACAGCGCCTCGACTTCACCCGCGGCCGGGTGTTCTTCGCGGGCGATCTCGCCCAGCCCGATCTCGACTTCGCCGCCGAGACCAAGGCCGCGGACGTCACCGCCCGCATCGCGGTCACGGGGCCGGCGTCGCAGCCGGTCTTCGCCCTCTCCTCCGATCCGAGCCTGCCGCAGGACGAGATCCTCTCCCGCATCCTGTTCAAGAAGGCAGCGGCCGGGCTCTCGCCCTTCCAGGCGCTCCAGCTCGCCCAAGCCGTGGCCCAGCTCTCCGGCGGGGCGGGCGGGCCGGACGTCTTCGAGTCGGCCCGCAAGGGTCTCGGCCTCGACAGCCTCGACGTCTCTACGGGTGCGAGCGGCGGTCCGGCCGTCGGCGCCTCGCGCTACATCAACGACCGCATCAGCGTCGGCGTGAAGGCCGGCGCCAAGCCCGCCGACACCGCCGCGACAATCAATTACGACGTGACGCGGCGGATCAAGCTCAACGGCGAGGCCGGCAGCGACGGCCGCACCTCGGTCGGCGTCGGCGCTGAGTGGGAATGGTAGGCGGGCCCGCGGGCACCGGACTGCGAGCGGTTCAGCCGGACGATCGATACCGACAAAGCAACGGATCGGAGAGACTGGCATGGGGCGGGGATTTACCTACGCCGTCGGATTGTCTCAGTTTCTGTTTCTCTCCAGTGCGCCCGTGCGCGGCGAGGCGTTCACGGACCCCTCGACCGGCTTCTCGGTGACCGTACCGGCCGGGTTCGCCATCCGATCACAGCGGAAGGACCCCACTCACGAAATCCTCGTCGATATCGTCAGCCAGACCGGACAGCCGCCCGTCGCGGGACGAAGCGAAGCGCTGTGTGCTGCAGGATTCAGGCGGAACCTACCGGGGGCCATTTCTTCGCAGGCGGAGTTGAACGCCCTGCCGGCGCTTCGCGAGCGGGTCGCCGAAGCCAGGACGATCCTGGCCGGACAAGGCCTGCAGACGGAAACCGTCGAGTCGATCAAGAGCAGCGAGTTTGCGGGGTTCGAAGTGGTCTCGGTCCCGACTTCAGGACCGGACCACCGGAATGTCCGCATCTACATGGCGATCATGGATCGTGTGATCGGTCGGATCGACATCGTGTGCGCGACGACGAAGCAGGCACTACCCGACGCCCTTCCGATTTTTCGCGCGATACGCGACGGCACGCGCCCACCCACACGGTAGGGGTAATCGGGATGTCGGCATCGCCCCCATCGGAGCGCCACAGAGAAGCCGCCCGGCGCAGACTGGCGCCGGGCCCCGCTGATCGTGCGCGCTCCTACGGCTCCTTGAAGCCGTATTCCGGCACACCCTCGTCGTTGCCGTAATACTTGTAGGGCAGGAACTTGCCCGACATGGCGAGCTTCACCCGGTCGCCCTTGTTGTTGGGCTCGCGCTCCATCGTCATGTTGAAGTCGATCGCCGACATGATGCCGTCGCCGAACTCCTCCTGGATCAGCTCCTTCCAAGTGGTGCCGTAGACCATCACCAGTTCGTAGAAGCGGTAGATCAGCGGGTCGGTCGGCGGCATCTGCGGGATCGAGCCGCGGTAGGGCGCCTCGTTCAGCATCCGCTCCTCCGCCTGGCTAAGGCCGAACAACTCGGCGGCCTTCTTGGCCTGAGCCTTGGGGAGCTTCATCTGGCCCATGCAGGCGGCGGTGATGAGGATCGGCGAGATCCCGCCGATCTCGTCTTGGATGTACTTCCAAGTCCACCCCTTCTCGCGCTTGATGTCGAGGAGCTTCTCGGTGAGGTCTTCGCGCTTCATGCTCGTCTCCCTGCCGGCGATCGGCTGGCCGTGAACGGGGTGGCCGTTCGGATGTCAGGGGGCGTGACCTCCGAACGGCCTGACCATTCTGTCCGCCGAAGCGAACCGAACGGCACTCGAATGACGGGCCGCGAACCGCGCCGCGTCATTGCGAGGATGGACCGCAAACGGCGTGCCAGACCCTGCCTCGGATCAAACGCTCGACACGGCAGTGACTTAAGCCGATTTCGTTCATCTACGAAATTTCGTATATAGCGAGATCTCGTAAGATGAATGCGAGATTTCGTCGTGCTGACCCTCTCAGGTGAAGCGTCATCGGAGTACGGCCCCGCCTTCGACGAGAATCGAGAGGCGATGCTGGTGTTCGAGCCGCTCGACGACCGCATTGCCGACGCCAACCCGGCCGCTGCCGGACTGCTCGGCCGCAGCCGTGCCGCGCTGCGGGCCATGCCGGTCAGCGCCCTGCATCCCGATCAGCGGCCCGCACTTGTGGTGTTCACGCAAGCGGTCCTCGCGGAGGGGCGTTGGTGGACGCACGCCCTGATGCCGCACCACCCCGGCGGAAAGGCGCTGCGACTGGAATATGCCGCCTGTCGGCTGGCGGGTGAGCCCGTGCGCCTCCTCGTCACCCTGTACGATCTCGACGAGCGCGAGCGCCGCCGCATCGACCGGGAGGCCGAGGAGCATATGCGCGCCGGTCTCCCCGAGTGGCAGCGGATGGAGCGCATCTTCCGCGACATCGAGCGCGGCAACCGCCTGATCCTCGGGGCGGCGGGGGAGGGGATCTACGGCGTCAACGCCGAGGGGGCCACCACCTTCGTCAATCCCGCCGCCGAGCGGATGCTCGGCTGGCGCTCGGCCGACCTCGTCGGCAAGGACATGCACGCGACCGTCCACCACACCCATGCGGGCGGAGCCCACTATCCCCATCGCGACTGCCCGATCTACGCCGCCTTCCGCGATGGGGCCGTGCATCAGGTCGATGACGAGGTGTTCTGGCGCAAGGACGGCACCTGCTTCCCCGTCGAGTACACTTCGACACCGATCCGGGAGGGCGGGCAATTGCTCGGCGCGGTGATCGTGTTCCGCGATGTGAGCCAGCGCCGGGAGGCGGAGGATCGGTTGCGGGCGGCGCTCGCCGAGGTGGATCGGCTGCGTGAGCGCCTCGAACAGGAGAATGCCTATCTCAAGGAGGAGATCCGCGCGGAGAGCCACCATCGGGGCATCATCGGCCGCAGTCCGGCGATCGAGGCGTTGCGGCACCAAATCGACGTGGTGGCAGGCACCGACGCCACGGTCCTCGTCACGGGCGAATCCGGGACGGGCAAGGAACTGATCGCCCGGGCCATCCACGAGGCGAGCCAACGCCGCGACCGTCCGCTGATCCGCGTGAACTGCGCGGCGATCCCGCGCGACCTGTTCGAGAGCGAATTCTTCGGGCACGCCAGGGGGGCGTTCACGGGTGCCTTGCGCGATCGGATCGGGCGGTTCGAGCTCGCCGACGGCGGCACGCTGTTCCTCGACGAGGTCGGCGAGATCCCGCTCGATCTTCAGGGCAAGCTCCTGCGCGTGCTTCAGGAACGCCAATTCGAGCGGGTCGGCGAGGAGCGCACCCGCGCGGTCGATGTCCGGCTGATCGCCGCGACCAATCGGGACCTGAAGGAAGAGGCGCGCCGCGGGCGCTTCCGCGAGGACCTCTATTTCCGCCTCAATGTCTTCCCCATCGCTTCCGCGCCCCTGCGCGAGCGCCGCGAGGATGTGCCGCTGATCGCGCAACACGTCCTGAGGGCAGCCGCGCGGCGCCTCAACCGGGCGGATCTCCGTCTCACCGAGGCCGATGCCCGCCGCCTGACCCGCTACGACTGGCCGGGCAACGTGCGTGAGCTGGAGAATGTGATCGAGCGCGCGGCGATTCTCGCCGAACGCGGGCGCTTGCGGTTCGACCTCCCGGAGGCCCGCGGCGCCGGGCCCGACGCCCGGGTGAATGCTCCCCCCGTGGATCTGGGACGGCCCCTCACCGAGGAAGAGCGCCGGGCGCGAGCCCGCAGCGAGATCGAGGCGGCGCTCCAGATGAGCGGCGGGAGGATCTTCGGTGCGGGTGGCGCGGCCGAACTGCTCGGCCTCAAGCCTACCACCCTCCGCTCGCGGATGAAGGTGCTGGGGATCGCACGATCCTGACGGCCGGCGATCTCTCTCGAACAGGCCCGCTTCGCAGGGCTGTCATTTGCGCCTGCTTCTGTCTCGTTCGATAGGTTGCGACCGCGCCGCTCGCCTCGACCGAGCATCGCGATCCGCGCAACACCCCCGTGTCACGAGCTGAGCGATGTCTTGAGAGCAGAACCGACACGCCGCGCCGCGACCCGGGCACGACCTCTCGAGAGAGGTGGCCGGGTTCTCGCCCTGTCCGTCCTGCTCTGCGCTGCGTCCGGCACGGCAGAGGCTCAGTCTCCTCCGGCCCTGGCCTTTCCACTGCCGCTGGCGCTTCCGCTGACGGGTGCTGGCGGCGACCCGCAGACGGCGATCGCGCAATCCCGGACGTCGGACCAGGTTTCGGTGACGAACCAGGGCTCGATCCAGGAGGCGCTCGGACCCTACGGCGATCCGTTCGGCCTGCGCGCCTTCCTCGCGGAGCGGGGCATTACCTATGTCCTCACCTATATCGGCGAGGGATTTTCGAACGCCTCCGGCGGGCTGCGGCGCGGGACGACGTTCGGAGGCCGCCTCGACACCTCGCTCGATATCGACCTCGACCGGCTCGCCGGGTGGAGCGGTGCACGTTTCCACACCGACTTCTTCCAGATCCACGGTCACGGCATGTCGCGGCGCTATGCCGACAATCTCACGACGATCAGCGGCATCGAGGCACTGCCAGCGACCCGTCTGTTCGAACTATGGATCGAGCAGCGCTTCCTTGGTGATCGGTTCTCCGTGAAGCTCGGGCAGATCTCGGCGGACACCGAATTCGCCATTGCGCAGTCGGCGGTGGTGTTCGTCAATGCCGGCTTCGGCTGGCCGAACATCGGTGCGGTGGTGATGCCGAGCGGCGGACCGATCTACCCGCTCGCCACCCCGGCCATCCGTCTGAAGTACGAGCCGACGCACGAGCTCTCGTTTCAGGGCGGCCTGTTCAACGGCGATCCGGCCGGGACGCCGATCCGTGGCGACGACACCGATCCGGAGCGGCGCAACCGCACCGGCACCAATTTCCGCGTCAACGATCCGGCGCTGCTACTCGGCGAAGTCGCTTATGCCTATCACAGCCTGCCCGGCACCGAGCGTCTGCCCGGCACGGCGACCCTGGGCGGCTGGTACCATTTCGGCCGGTTCGACAGCCCGCGCCTGGACGAGGTGAGAGGACGGCGATTGGCCGATCCGGAGGCCAGCGGCATCGCCAGGCGCTTCCGCGGCGATGCGGGCCTCTACGCCATGCTCGATCAGACGATCTATCGCGAGCCGGGACGGGAGAATGCCGGCGCTTCGGCCTTCCTGCGCGTCTCGATGGTGCCGAGCGACCGCAATCTGATCGACCTCTACGTCGATGCCGGCGTGGCCTACAGGGGGCTCCTCGCGGGCCGGCCCAACGATACGCTCGGGTTCGGCATCATCCACTCGCGCATCAGCCCGGCCGCGCGCGCCTTCGATCGTGACGCGCGCCTCTTCGGCGTCGGATCGGGTCCCCTGCGCAGCAGTGAGACCGTGATCGAAGCGACCTATCAGGCGGAGGTCGTACCCGGCTTCACCCTTCAGCCGGACCTGCAATACGTCATGCGGCCCGGCGGCGGACTCGCCGACGATCGCGGCCGACGGCTGCGCAACGCCACGGTCGTGGGCCTGCGCGCGACCATCAACTACTGACGGACACGGGAGGAACCGCTCTCGGCCTCACCTACGGCCGCGGCGCTTCGGGCCCGATCGGCTGGTATGCGGGCCCGTCGGCACCGTTGTCGTTGAGGGATTCCATGAAGGCGATGAGGTCGGCCTTCTCCCGCGCCGAGAGGCGAAGCGGGCGGATGTCGCGGGAGCGGCTCGGCCTCTCAATGCCGCCGCGATCGTAGAGATCGATCACGTCGGACAGCGTCGTCAGAGACCCGTCATGCATGTAGGGGGGACGGCGCGCGACATTGCGCAAGGTCGGCGTCTTGAAGGCGTGGCGCAGACTCGTCGAGTTGGGGAAGAAGCGCCCTCGTCCGATCGCCCCGTCCTTGGCGACGCCGACATCGTGGAACGAGCCGTCGGTGAAGTTCCACCCGGAATGGCACGCCGCGCAATGGGCTTTGCCGTTGAACAGGTCGAACCCCCGCTTGGCCGCTGCGCCGACCGCGTGCGCGTCGCCCTCGACCCAGCGATCGAACGGTGCCGGACCGGCAACGATCAGGCGCTGAAACGTGGCGAGCGCCCGTTCGATCCGCTCCTGCGTGACCGGTCCATCATCCGGCGCAGGTTCGGGGAAGGCTTTCGCGAAGGCCGCCACGTAGGTCGGATCGGCCGAAAGGCGTCGGACCATCTCCTCAGGCGGCATGTTCATGTTGCCGGCAGCGGTCAACGGCGTACGGGCGACAGTCTCAAGACCGAGGAACTTGCCGTCCCAACCGTAGATCGTATCGATCCAGGCAACGTTGAGCAGCGTCGGCGTACGAAAATCCATGAATCCGCCGTCGCTGCGCGGCGCGCGGGGGCTGGAATCGGTCCAATCCTTCCCCGGGATGTGGCAGGTCGCACAGGTCCGGTCGCCGTCGCGGGAAAGTGCCGGCTCGAAGAACAGGGCGCGACCGAGTTCCGCCTTGGCGGCTTGGAACGGATTGTCATCCGGAAACGGGATAGCCAGAGGTCGCCTGTAATCGGCGAGCGCGGCCGATCGGTCGGATGCGCCGTCCGTCGCGACCGCCAAGCCCCCCAACAGGATCGATAGGAGGGCTGCCGCACCCCCCAAAAATTTCCAAGCCATTCCAACCTCGGTGGGAACGAGCTTCAGGGCTTGGGCTTAAAGCTTTCTTAATGCGAGCCGTAATGTCACCGCGAACGGTAGGCGGCCAGCCAAATTCAATGCTGATGCTCGATCGATATTCTCGATATATGTCTTCGTTTCATTACAAGAAAGGGATTTTTTGTAGGATCTACTTCACAGATACTGCGAGTTTCATCTTCGGATGAATCCCACACAAGATTGTGAATTGGCCCGCACTCGGGAAGCGGACCACGGTCTTGCTGCCCGGCAGCTGCTCACCGGTGTCGAAGCTGAAGCTCGGACTTTCGAGATAGGCGTGGTGGACCAGTTCACCGTCGTCGTTGACGATCGCGATCGCTTCGCCGGCTTGCAGCGAAATCGCACCCGGTGCGAAGGCGCGGCCCTTCTGGGTCACCTTCAAGGACACCGTGTCGCCCGCCAGAGCCAGTGCCGCTCCAGACGCGGTGAGGGATGTCAGGAGCAGGACCGAGACCGCGCGCCGTCGGTTGACCGCACCCCTGTGCCGGCACGCGTCACTCATGCCCACCCCCATTTTATTGAGATCGCGTCCGCAATCTCGGCTTCAGCGAGTAAGCATTCGTGAGGTTGCAGTCACATTAACGCAACCGCCGAATTCCAGGGCAACCCCCGTGGGATAAAGCGCTCTGTAGATTACCTTAACGATTGTCGGACATGCTCGCTGCGAGAAGCGAGCGTATGTTCCGATGACCCTTTCACGCCGACCTACAGGCTCTCCGCGGTGGCGTGTGACCCTTGATGCGGCGCTGCGCGGCGTCCGCACCATTCGTGGCCGAATCTTTCTCGCTTTTCTGATGCTGAGCGCGATCACGGCGATGCTGGGCGGCTATGCCGCCCAGGGCATCATGACGACGGGCGCGCTGGTCGACAAAACCTACGACCAGTCGCTGATGTCGATCAATTACGCCCGAGCCGCCGCGACCGACCTCGCAGCCCTGCAGGCCACAGTCTCCCGTGCCCGTCTCGCGAGCGACGCCGAGGAGCGGCACAAACTGGAGGCTCGGATCGAGACGCTGACGCAGTCGTTCGAGGAGGATATCGAGATTGCGGCGGACCGCGCCCAGTCCGAGCGTGCAACGCGGGAAGCGGCCGCCGCGAAGGATGCCGTCACGCACTGGCTCGCCGCCCGGCGGGAGTTCGGCCCGGATCAGCAGACGGCCGATGTCTGGCAGGCGCTCGATGCCCATGCGGCGGTGGCCGAGCAGCATATCGATCTCTTGATCAACTTCACCGCGGGCGACGGTTTTTCCTACCGTCAGACCGCGCGGGCGATCGTCGATCGCGACGTGAGACTGAGCGTCTTCGTGACGTCTTTCGCCATCGTCCTCGCCGGCATCGTCGCCCTGCTCCTGCTACGGCAGATCGTCGGGCCGGTCGCAGACGCCTCGACGGTTGCCAGCCGGATCGCGGCGGGCGAGTTGACCGTGAAGGTGCCCGAAGGCGGAGCCGACGAGTTCGGCACGCTTCTGCGCGCCATGGCGGTGATGCGCGACAACATCGCGGCGATGATGCAGGAGGAGGTGGCGCAGCGGCGCTCCGCCCAGAGCCTGCTGGCCGACGCGGTGCAAGGGTCGATCGAGGGAATCGTCGTCGTCGATGCCGCCGGCCGCATCGTCCTCGCCAACGATCGGGCGGCCGCCCTGCTCGGACTCGATCCGGCCGAGACAGAGCACCGCTTCCTGGCCGACGCCCGCGGCTCGGCGGTCGCGGATACGCTTCTCGCGATGCCCGGAGCCGGCAGTCTCACGGCCGAGACCCGCAGCGCCGACGGGCGCTGGCTGCGGATCAGCCGCAGCCCCACGCAAGGGGGCGGCTTCGTCGCCGTCTGCAGCGACATGTCTCTGCTCAAGGAGCAGGAGGAGCAGCTCAAGCGCAGCAATTCGCAGCTCGACGCGGCCCTCAGCAACATGCTCCAGGGGCTCTGCCTCTACGACAGCGAGGGCGGCCTGCTGGTCTACAACCGCCGCTTCTGCGACATGCTCGGCATCGACACCGCCTCCCTGCATCCGGGCATGAGCATCCGAGAGATCGCCCGCCTGGTCGAAGCCGCGTCCGAAGACGATCGAGCCGCCGATCTTCTGATACAGCAGGAAGCCTTGCTCCAGCGCGGGGTCAGTGGGTCGCTGTGCTGCCCGATCCGAAAAAATTGCATCGTCTCTCTCAGGCAGCAGCCGACCGCCGAAGGCGGCTGGATCGCCACCTATGAGGACGTGACCCAGCGCTACGAGGCGGAAGAGCGGATCATCACCATGGCGCGCCGGGACGCCCTGACCGGGCTCGCCAACCGCATGGTGTTCGGCGAGCGCCTGGAGGAGGCCGCCGCGCGTCTGGCCGAGGGGTCCGGTCCGGGCTTCGCAACCTTGTGCCTGGACCTCGACCGCTTCAAGGAGGTCAACGACACGCTCGGTCATCCGATCGGCGACGGCCTGCTGCGCAGCGTCGCGGAGCGGCTGCAGAGCTGCTTGCGCGAAACCGATCTCGTCGCGCGTCTGGGCGGCGACGAGTTCGCAATCGTCCAGGCGGTCACGCATGTGCGGAGCGACGCCAGCACGCTGGCCAAGCGCCTCATCGCCGCATTCCAGCAGCCGTTCCTGCTCGATGGCCATACGGTGATGGTCGGGGTCAGCATCGGTATCTCGCTCGCGCCGGAGCACGGGACGAGTCCGGAGAAGCTCCTCAAGAGTGCCGATCTCGCTCTCTACCGCGCGAAGGCCAGCGGCCGCGGCTGCTGGTCGTTCTTCGAAGAGGAGATGGATCTCGAACTGCGCAAGCGTCGCGCCCTGGAGAACGACCTGCGCAGCGCCGTCGATAACGGCGAATTCGAGCTCGTGTTTCAGCCCATCGTCAAGCTTGACCGGCAGCGGATTTCGAGCTGCGAAGCGCTGCTGCGCTGGCGCCATCGCGAGCGCGGATACGTCTCTCCCGCCGACTTCATTCCGCTAGCGGAGGAGACCGGGGCCATCACTCAGATCGGCGAGTGGGTCCTGCGCAAGGCTTGCAGCGAGGCGGCCGTCTGGCCCAGTGGCATCAGCGTTGCCGTCAACGTCTCCGCCGTGCAGTTCAAGAACGCCGCGGTAGTCAGGGCGGTGATGGAGGCGCTCTCCGCCAGCGGCCTGCCGGCGCACCGATTGGAGCTGGAGATCACGGAATCGGTCCTGCTGAACGACAGTGTGACAACCCTGGCGACGCTTCACACGCTCAAGCGGCTCGGCGTTCGCGTCGCGATGGACGATTTCGGCACCGGCTACTCGTCCCTGAGCTACCTGCAGAGCTTCCCGTTCGACAAGATCAAGATCGATCAGTCCTTCGTGCGCAATCTCGACGCGACCGGCAACGCGCGGCTGATCGTGCGGTCGGTGATCGGCCTCGGCCGCAGTCTCGGCATCACGACCACGGCCGAGGGCATCGAGACCGAAGCGCAGCTCGACCAGCTTCGTCTCGAAGGATGCGAGGAAGGCCAGGGCTATCTGTTCAGCCGCCCGGTCCCCTCGGCCGTTATCCGCGAGCTCGTGGGGAATCTCGGCCGGACCGCGGCCTGAGGCTGAAGGTCGGCCGGCAAGGAGAGCCGGCCGCTCAACATGCTCAAGGCTATATAATCATACATATGAGTTTATGCACTTTGCTATAACAGCATAACATATGATTGCATCATGATTATGCTCAGTTTCCGCTGAACAAAGCGCGGATCAGGCGATTTCCCGAACACGAAAGCCGATGCGAAGCCGGGTCGAACGACTTGGCCGTGCCCTGCCATGCGGGCTGCGCGCATCCTTCGAGAATCCGAGGAATTCTGCCGATGTATTATTTTGACAAGCGACTGCAGTATCCCGTGCGGGTCGACAGCCCGGATCCGGTCTATGCTCGGATGTTGCAGCAGGCGATCGGGGGCGTCGAGGGCGAGATCCGCGTCTGTATGCAGTACTTCTTCCAGGCCTGGGGCAATCGCGCGCCCAACACCAAGTATCGCGATATGCTGCTCCATACGGCAACGGAGGAGATCGGCCATATCGAGATGCTCGCGACAGCCGTCGCGATGAACCTCGAGAATGCGCCGACCAAGGTCCAGGAAGCCGGCGCGGCCGATGCCATCGTCGGGGCGGTGATGGGCGGTGAGAACCCGCGCCACATCGCCGAGGGGATGCTGCACAAGCACCTGCTCTCCTCGGGAATGGCCGCCTTCCCCGGGAACTCGGACGGCGTGCCCTTCGACATGAACCACATCTACGCCAGCGGAAATCTTGCCGCCGACATGTATTGCAACGTCGCTGCGGAGGCGACGGGCCGGACGCTCGCGGTGCGACTGTCCAACGCCACCAACGATCCCGGCATGAAGGATATGTGGAGCTTCCTCATCGCCCGCGACACGATGCACCAGCAGCAATGGCTCTCGGTGATCGAGGAGATCGGCGGCAACGAGGGCGCGCTCCCGATCCCGAACTCGTTCCCGCAATCGGAAGAGAACCAGAAGTACAACTACAGCTTCTTCGCGACCAACCGCGACGGCACGCCGCCGCCGGAAGGCCGCTGGACGAGCGGCCGCTCGCTCGACGGCAAGGGCGATTTCAGCGTGGTCCAGAACGCGCCCATGGGCCAGGAGCCGGTGCTCGGCCCGGCACGCCCCGACAGCGGTGCCCAGAGCGAGCAGATCGGCTGAGCGATGACGGGCCCGGCCGACGACGGCCGGGCCGCCCCTTCCGGTTCAGTCATTCCCGTTCGAACAGGAGAAGCCGAGGATGGCGCTCGACACGCGTGAAATCTACGTCACCGCTCTCAAGAATACCCACGCCCTGGAAATGCAGGCCCTGCAGATCATGGAGCGTCAGGTGGAGCGGCTCGCCCGCTACCCCGAGATGGAGGAGGCTCTGCGCCGCCACATCGAGGAGACGCACGGCCAGCGAACCCGTCTGGAGGAGGCGCTTCAGGCGCTGGGCGACAGCCCCTCGACGATCAAGGAAGGCATTCTGGGTTTCGTCGGAAACATGATGGCGCTGGGCCACACGCCGGCGCAGGATGAGATTCTGAAGAACACCTACGCCAACCATGCCTTCGAGAATTTCGAGATCGCCGCCTACGAATCCCTTCTCACCATCGGCGAGGCGGCGGGGCAGGGGGGAAGCCTGACGGGCTTCCGGCAATCGCTTCAGGAGGAGGAAGCGATGGCGCGGCGCGTGCGTGAGCTGATCGGCCCGACGACGAAGCGCTACGTCGACCTGACGGTCGCGGGCGAGAAGGCCGATCGCTGAACGCCGATCGTTCAGGAAACCCGGCGATGCTTGGACGCGTCGCCGGGGGGTCGTGCGAGACGCGGACAATGCTCGGCGATCGGCTCCCAGCGGGACAATTCCCGATCGCATCCGCGGAGGAAAGTCTCAGGGCCGCGTCGCCAGCCAGATGACGTGGCGCGGGCCGCTCGAACCACTCGCCGGCAGGCGCACCTCCTCCACGGCGAAGCCGAGGCGCTGGAGCCGTGCCTTGAACTTCCGATCCGGCGTGCCGGACCACACGCCGAGCGTGCCGCCGGGCTTGAGCGCCCACTGCGCCCGCTTGAGCCCCCACTCGTCGTACAGGCGGTCGTTGGCGCGCCGCATCAGCCCCTCAGGGCCGTTATCCACATCCAAGAGCACGGCGTCCCAGCCGGCGGCTTCGGATTGGATCAGCCGGTTCACGTCGAGTTCGCGAAGCTCGACGCGCGGGTCGTCGAGGCAGTCGCCGAATACCGAAGCCAGCGGCCCCCGCGCCCAGGCGGCCACCGCGGGGACGAGCTCGGCGACGACGATGCGCGCATCCGGTCCGAGGCCTTGCAGCGCCGCCCGCAGCGTGAAGCCCATGCCGAGTCCGCCGATCAGCACGCGGGGCGCCTTGCGGCCCGCCAGCCGGGCACATGTGAGCGAGGCGAGCGCCTCCTCCGAGTGCCCGCGCGTGCTGTTCATCAACTCGATGGTGCCGACGACGATCGAGAACTCGCTGCCTCGCTGCATCAGGGCGAGGCTCTTGCCGCCACCGGGCACGTCGCCGGTCTCGATGTGGACCCACTCGTTCATCGCAACCCTTCCCGGCCGAGCACGGGTATGACCCCACCTGCATCCGCCGCCATTGCTCAACTCACCGTAGGCCGCCTATCAGCGCGCATGTCCAAGCGCACCAAATCTCTTCCGCAGCAGCGCGGCTTCGTGCTGTTCGACGTCGTCTTCGCCGACGGCACACGGGCGTCGAACCGGCGCGTGCCGATGGAAATCCTCGGCGGGCTCGACGGCGACGAGCCGGCCCGCACGCTCATCGCCGAGCAGGAGGCGGACATCGCGCAGAAGGCCGGACGGGCGCCGCGCGAAATTCAGAGCCTCAACCGCTCGCCGATCCCGAAGCCGGTTCCGGCCGGCTGACGCCCCGGAGCCGCACCCCTCCGCTCGGTCGAGCGAATGACGCGCGGAGGATGCGGCGTGACGGAACGAGCCTGGAGCGTGCGGGAGCGGGCGCGAAGGATCGAGCCGGTCGGCGGTCACGGCACTCAGCGAGCGGCACCGGAAGACGATCTAAGCACGCTCAACAGCAAACCGGAGCCTGAGCGTCTGCCCAGACCCCGGCTATGATGCTGAAAAGATTGGTACCACCGCCCCGGCTCGAACGGGGGACCCCTAGATCCACAATCTAGTGCTCTAACCAACTGAGCTACGGCGGCACGTGAGGGGGGACTTATCCCGAGCCTCGCGGCATTTCAAGCACCTTGAAGGCATCTCCCGGCGGTTCGCGCCCTCGATCCACGGGTGCTAGACGGCGAATGCATAGGCGCCATGGCCTCGAGTCGGCTTCACTCCCCACGAATGCGATGAATCCGTCCACAATCTCCTCCGCCAAGGCTCCTCTCATCCTGGCGCCGGCACGGCTTCGGGCCTGGGTGCGAGGAAGCGAAGTGGCCCTCGTGCTGCTTGCAGCCGTCACGGGCTGCGTCGGGGGCCTCGCCGTTGCCGGCATGAGCGGCGCCAGCCAGCTCCTGCGCGAGTGGCTCTATCGTCTTCCCGCCGGCCAACGCCTCAGCAGCCTCACGGATCTTCCCACCGAGGGCCTGATGGGTCTTCCCTTTCTGGCCCCGGCACTCGGCGGTGCCGTCCTCGGCTTGATGCTTCTGGTCTCCACGCGAGGGCGCGGCAGGACCAAGCGCGCCGCGGTCGATCCGATCGAGGCGAACGCGCTGCACGGCGGGTGGATGTCGCTGCGCGGCTCCCTCGACGTGGCAGCGCAGAACGTGGTCTCGAACGGCTGCGGCGCTTCGGTCGGGCTGGAGGCCGGCTATACCCAGATCGCGGCGGGGATCGCCTCGCGGCTCGGGATCGCCTTCGAGATGCGGCGCTCGGACCTGCGGACCCTGGTCGGCTGCGGCTCGGCGGCCGCCATCGCCGCCGCCTTCGGATCGCCGCTCACCGGCGCCTTCTACGCGTTCGAGCTCATCATCGGCACCTACACGATCGCGACGCTCGCCCCGGTGGTCGTCGCGGCCCTGTGCGGCAGTCTGGTGATGCGGGCGCTGGCGCCGCAGCCCGCCTTCGTCGATGTCGGCGCGCTGGCGCTCGCCAAGTCCGCGGCCGTGGATGCGGGCGACACGCTGCCCTGCCTCGCCCTTGGGCTGATCTGTGCCGGACTGGCGGTGCTGCTGATGCGCGGCGTCACCCTTGTGGAGAACGGCTTTCGCGCCTCGCGGCTGCCCGCGCCGGTGCGGCCGATCCTCGGCGGCCTGTGCGTCGGTGGTCTGGCGCTGGCGACGACGCCTCAGGTGCTCTCCGCCGGACACGGCGCGCTCCACATCTATCTCGCGCCCGAAGCGACGGCCGGGCTCGGTGCGCTTGCCGGGCTGGTCGTCGCCAAGGCCGCGGCCTCGGCGATGTCGATCGGCTCGGGTTTTCGCGGCGGTCTGTTCTTCGCGTCTTTGTTTCTCGGTGCTCTGGTGGGTCGCCTGTTCGCCGGCCTTGGACCGATGGTCTGGCCCGGTTTCGAAGCGTTCGGCCTCGCTCCGGTCGGTTACGCGGTGGTCGGCATGAGCGCCTTCGCCGTCGCCATCGTCGGCGGCCCCCTCACCATGACCTTCCTCGCTCTTGAGATGACCGGAAGCTTTCCCGTCACAGGGCTCGTGCTCGCCTCGGTGATCGCCTCGTCGCTCACGGTGCGGAAGACCTTCGGCTACTCCTTCGCCACCTGGCGTTTCCATCTGCGCGGCGAGACCATCCGCAGCGCCCACGATGTCGGCTGGATGCGCAACCTCACGGTCGGGCGAATGATGCGCAAGGATCTCCGGCCGGTTCCCCTCGACACGCCGATGGCGACGTTTCTGCGGGCCCATCCCCTGGGCTCGCCGTCGCGGGTCGTCGTGGTCGACGAGCACGATCGCTACGCGGGAATCGTGCTCGTGCCCGAGGCTCATGCCCGTGCCGCGGAGAACGGAGGAGAAGCGCCGCGCTTGGCCGACGTCGTCCGCTACCCGACGTCGTTTCTTCTCGCCGACATGACCGTCAAGCAGGCGGCGGCCGCCTTCGATCAGGCCGAGAGCGAGACGCTTGCCGTTCTCGACGACGCGCAGAGCCGCAGGGTCATCGGATTGCTGACGGAGAGCCACACGCTGAAGCGCTACAGCGAGGAGCTGGACCGGCAGCGCCGCGCCATGCTCGGCGAAGCGGCCTGAGCGCGGCCGTGCTATGGAAGGCCGGATGACCCTGCCCGCCCTTCTCGCCGCCATTGCCGTACTGCTCTCCCTGGGATCGGCCGCTCGGGCCGAATCCTGCGACGGCCTGACCGTGCGGCTGATCCGCGGCACCGGCGTCTCCCTGGCCGGGCGCAGCGGCTCCCTCGTCGTGTTCCGCGCCGCCGACGCCGATCGGATGAGCCTCGATTGCACGGCGCCGCGACGGCTCCTGTTCCGATCGGACCGCCGCGAGCCGCCGCGAGCTTTCTTCGTCCTGATCGGGCTCGCCGCACGAACGCTTACCGGTGCGCCCGCGGAATCAGTCGAGGCTCTCGCCCAACGCCTGCACCAGGAGAGCCTGCTCACCGGCGCACCGCAACTCGACCGGGTCGGCGGTGCCGTCCTGCGCTGCGACCCCGGCGACCGACCGGACGGCCTCAGCACCGGCAGCCTGTGCCGTGTCGCGGCGGACCGCCCGCATCGCGGCCTTTCCCGCGCCGCAGGGCCGGGCTAGAGCGGGCGTCATGCCCGAGACCGCACAGACTTCCGGCCCCGTCGTCCGAACCGGCGCCGTCGCCTTCGCCAACCATCTGCCGCTGGCTCTGATCGCCGGCCCTTGCCAGCTCGAAGGACGAAACCACGCCCTCGAAGTCGCCGCCGCCCTCAAGGAGATGGCGAGCCGACTCGGAATCGGGCTCGTCTTCAAGTCGTCCTTCGACAAGGCCAACCGCACCTCCGGACGCTCGGCCCGCGGCGTCGGCCTCGACGAGGCGCTGCCGGTCTTCGCCGAGATTCGCGAGAGTCTCGGCCTGCCCGTCCTCACCGACGTGCACGAGGCCGAGCAATGCGAACGCGCGGCACAGGCCGTCGACATCCTGCAGATCCCGGCCTTTCTCTGCCGCCAGACGGACCTCCTGCTCGCCGCCGCGGCGACCGGGCGGGCCGTCAACGTCAAGAAGGGGCAGTTTCTCGCGCCCTGGGACATGGCGCACGTCGCCGCCAAGGTGACGGAGGCCGGCAATCCCAACGTCATCGTCACCGAGCGCGGCGCCTCATTCGGCTACAACACGCTCGTCTCGGACATGCGCTCTCTGCCGATCATGGCGCGTGTCACCGGGGGCGCGCCGGTGGTGTTCGACGCGACGCACTCGGTGCAGCAACCCGGCGGCCAGGGCGCCACCTCCGGCGGGCAGCGGGAGTTCGTTGCGGTGCTCGCCCGCGCGGCGGTGGCGGTCGGGGTTGCGGGTGTCTTCATCGAGACCCATCCCGATCCCGACCGCGCGCCCTCCGACGGGCCGAACATGGTGGCGCTCGCCGATCTGCCGGCCCTGGTCGAAAGGCTGATGGCCTTCGACCGTCTCGCCAAGGGGTAAGATCCAATCCGTCGCGTTCGTTTCAGGTCTCGTTCAGGCGCTGCGCGCTAGATTTTCCGGCAATCGAGAACAGCGGAGTGAACCGTGGGTCATCGGTGAAGCATTCGCTCGCCTCCGGGACCAGCGGGAACTTCCGGCAAAGCTCGGATGTTTGAACGCCAGAATGCTCTCGCAACGACGCTTCTGGATCGGAAAGGACGCTATGCGTAAGCTCGCTCTTGTGACTGCCGCCCTGATCTCGGTCGGCACGCTGACCGCAACCTCCGCCGACGCGCGCCCCTATGGCCGCGGCTACGGTCATCACCACGGCCATTATCACGGCGGCTACGGCCCGCGCGCCTATTACGGCGGTCGCCGCCGCGGCATCGGCACCGGAGCCGCCGTCGGTCTCGGTATTGCGGGCCTCGCGGCCGGCGCGATTGCCGCCGGCGCCGCGCGCGACGCCTATGCCCGCGACAGCTATTACGGCCGCCCGGCCTACGGCTACTACGATTACGGCTACTGAGTTCTAAACCTCTGACGCGCGGAAAAGGCGGCCGGGCGACCGGCCGCCTTTTCCGTGCGCGCCGTCGCCGAGGCTTGAAGCAGGCATCGCGTCGGACGAGACCGGACCAGGATTGCAACCTGGGCGGCAATGAGACAGGTTCCGCCGCATCGCAGCAATCGCGGGGGAATCATGCCTGTCATCGCAGCCGTCGTCGGAGCGGTCATGACGGGGTTGATGTACTACTTCATCTACGGAAACGGGATGGAACAGCTCGACCGTTTCCTCGGTGACCGGCGCAATGCGAAGCTGAGGGCGCGCAGCGAAACCGCCTTCCGCGCCGCGCCGCTGCGCGCGATTCGCGACCCTGCCGATGCCGCCGGCGTCCTGATGATCCTGGTCGCGCTCGCTCGCGGCACCCCGACGCCGGAGCAGGAAGCGGTCATCGAGGCGGAGATGCGCAAAGTCACCGCCCCCGATGACGATCACGGCACGCGCATGGCCTATATCCGGCACGCCGCCGCCCAGGCCTCCGACGCCGACACCGCGGTCGACCATCTCGCCCCGCTCCTGCGCGAAAAGCTCGATGCGTCCGAGCGCGACGATCTCGAACGGATGCTGGAGGCGGTGGCCGTCGTCCATGGCGGCCCGATCGACGCGCAGGAGAAGCTGATCGCCCGCACCGTGCGCGTCCTGGCCGAGCCGCTGTGACGGCAGACGCGGCGATCAGCCCCGGCCGCGATAGGGCGCGACGCCCTGGTCCGGGAGCCAGACCGCTTTCGGCGGCTCGCCCGTCTGCCAGAACACATCGATCGGAATGCCGCCGCGGGGATACCAGTAGCCGCCGATGCGCAGCCAGCGCGGTTCGAGCAAGGTGGCGAGCCGCCGCCCGATCCCGACGGTGCAATCCTCGTGGAATGCGCCGTGATTGCGGAAGGCCCCGAGGTAGAGCTTCAGCGACTTCGACTCCACGAGCCAGCGGTCCGGCACGTAGTCGATGACGAGTGTTGCGAAATCCGGCTGACCCGTCACCGGGCAGAGCGATGTGAATTCCGGTGCGGTGAAGCGGGCGAGATAGTCGGTATCGGCATGCGGGTTCGGCACGCGGTCGAGTTGCGCGTCTTCCGGCGAGGTCGGGAGCGACGTCTGCCGTCCGAGTTGCTTGGCATGAGTCTCGATCGAATCCATCGATGCCCTATACGCGGCCCGCGCACGCCCGCCTATGGCAGGCCGTGAATGCCAGGGTTTCCATCGGATCGGCGGTGCGAGCCCGATAAAATTCGCTGCATCGCGCCGATTTTGTCGAAACAGCCCGGCCCCGAGCACCCGCCGGGAGCTTGCCGACGTCCCGAGGTTGGCGGATAAGCCCGCGACGCAGAGCGTCGCAGGACGCGCGGGCCTCGAAGGAATCCGCGAGACGGCCCCGCCGCGACGCGCCGCCAAGGAGCGCCCATGACCGCGATCACCAATATCGCCGCCCGCGAGATTCTCGACAGCCGCGGCAACCCGACCGTCGAAGTCGATGTCCTGTTGGAGGATGGGTCCTTCGGTCGCGCCGCGGTCCCCTCCGGCGCCTCCACCGGCGCGCACGAGGCGGTCGAGCTGCGCGACGGCGACAAGGGTCGCTACAACGGCAAGGGCGTGCTCAAGGCCGTCGATGCGGTGCAGACCGAGATTCTCGACGCGATCGGCGGAATGGATGCCGAGGATCAGGTCGCGGTCGACGAGGCGATGATCGCCCTCGACGGTACGCCGAACAAGGCCCGCCTTGGCGCCAACGCCATTCTCGGCGTCTCGCTCGCCGTGGCGAAGGCCGCGGCCGAGACCGCCGGCCTGCCGCTCTACCGCTACGTCGGCGGCGTGCAGGGCCGGGTGCTGCCGGTGCCGATGATGAACATCGTCAACGGCGGGGCGCACGCCGACAACCCGATCGACTTCCAGGAATTCATGGTGATGCCGGTCGGCGCCACCTCGCTGTCCGACGCGGTGCGGATGGGCGCGGAGATCTTCCACACCCTCAAGAGCGCCCTGAAGAAGGCCGGCCACAACACCAATGTCGGCGACGAGGGCGGCTTCGCCCCGAACCTGCCGTCGGCCGAGGCCGCCCTCGACTTCGTCATGGAATCGATCAATGCCGCCGGCTTCAAGCCCGGCAGCGACGTGGTGCTGGCGCTCGACTGCGCCGCGACCGAGTTCTTCAAGGACGGCGCCTACCACTACGAGGGCGAGGGCCAGACCCGCTCGATCGAGGCCCAGGTCGAATACCTCGCCAAGCTGACCGCGGCCTACCCGATCCTCTCCATCGAGGACGGCATGTCCGAGGACGATTGGGAGGGCTGGAAGCTCCTCACCGACCGGATCGGCAACCGGGTGCAGCTCGTCGGCGACGACCTGTTCGTCACCAATGTCGAGCGTCTCGCCCGCGGCATCGAGTCCGGCACCGGCAACTCGATCCTCGTGAAGGTCAATCAGATCGGCTCGCTCACCGAGACGCTCGCCGCCGTCGATATGGCTCAACGTGCCGGCTACACCGCGGTGATGTCGCACCGCTCCGGCGAGACCGAGGATTCGACGATCGCCGACCTTGCCGTCGCGACGAATTGCGGGCAGATCAAGACCGGCTCGCTCGCCCGCTCGGACAGACTGGCCAAGTACAACCAGCTCATCCGCATCGAGGAAGGCCTCGGTGCCCAGGCTCTCTACGCCGGCCGCAGCGCGATCCGTCAGCTCGCCGGACGCTGAACCGTCCCGCAATCGGGTATGAGATCGAGGGCGCGCCCGACCGGTCCGGTCGGACGCGCCTTTTCGCAAGCTCGGACCCGGCCGTGATGGTGGCGGATGGAAACCCTTTCTTCACCCTGTTCGGGCGAAGCTTTCACCCGCCATGGTCATCCGTCGCCGCGTCCGCGCCATCGTCGTTCCCGCCGTCCTGTGGACGGTCTCCGCCCTCGTGGTCGGCTACTTCGTGCATCAGGCCGAGAGCGGCAGCCGCGGCCTGGAGGCCAAGCGGGTTCTGAAGGTCGAAGCCTATGGACTGACCCAGGAGTTGAACGCGGCGAAAGCGGAGCGGGCCACCTGGGAGCACAGAGTGTCCCTGCTGCGAAGCGAGCAGATCGACCGCGACCTTTTGGAAGAACGAGCGCGCGTTGTCCTCGGGCGGGTTCACGCAAACGACCTTGTGATTATCGGTCCGTGAATTTTATTTCCGCGGTGTTCAACTCGTAAAAGTTTCATTTGCACTGTCTTCGCAGCCAGACCCTTGCTGCAATCGTAGCGGTAACAGCACTTGATGGCTGTCAGCACGCCCCTCGATTTCCGCAAATCGCTGCCCTAGAACCCCTGCCAACAGAGCGTGATGTTGGGAGGACGCGATGGCTGCGGGCAGCGAGGCGGGGAAACCTGCGGCGGGAACGGACGCGCCGCAACATCAGCCGGCTCCGAATATTCCCCAGTTCACGAAGGACGAAGATCTTCACGCCTATCGCGAGATGCTGTTGATCCGCCGCTTCGAGGAGAAGGCGGGACAGCTCTACGGCATGGGCCTGATCGGCGGCTTCTGCCATCTCTATATCGGCCAGGAAGCGGTCGTCGTCGGCATGCAGATGGCCGGCGAGGACGGTGACCAGAACATCACCGGCTACCGCGATCACGGTCACATGCTCGCCTGCGGCATGGATCCGAAGGGCGTGATGGCCGAGCTGACCGGGCGCCGCGGAGGCTATTCCCGCGGCAAGGGCGGCTCGATGCACATGTTCAGCCGCGAGAAGCAGTTCTTCGGCGGCCACGGCATCGTCGGTGCGCAGGTCGCGCTCGGCACCGGCCTCGCCTTCGCCGACGCCTACCTCAAGAACGGCAAGGTCAGCTTCACCTATATGGGCGACGGCGCGGCCAACCAGGGTCAGGTCTACGAGAGCTTCAACATGGCGGCTCTGTGGAAGCTGCCGGTGGTCTACGTGATCGAGAACAACCGCTACGCCATGGGCACCTCGGTGGCCCGCGCCTCGGCGCAGACGGACTTCTCGAAGCGCGGTCTCTCCTTCGGCATTCCCGGCGAGCAGGTCGACGGCATGGACGTGCGCACGGTCCGCGAGGCCGCGGCACGTGCGATCAACCACGCCCGCTCGGGCGAGGGCCCCTACATCCTCGAGATGCAGACCTACCGTTATCGCGGCCATTCGATGTCCGATCCGGCCAAGTACCGGTCGAAGGACGAAGTCTCGAAGATGCGCGACGAACACGATCCGATCGAGATGGTGCGCAAGCGCCTGCTCGAGGCGCACGGCGTACCCGAGGCCGACCTGAAGGGCATCGACGCCAAGGTCCGCGAGATCGTCAACGAATCCGCCGACTTCGCGACGCACGATCCGGAGCCCGATCCCTCGGAGCTCTGGACCGACATCCTCCTCGAAGCCCGCGCCTGAACGTGTCCCCGACACGCCTCCGGCCGGTTGGGCCGGAGGTTGGCGAGGCCTTCGCAAAAACACGCCCGACCGTCGACGCACCCGGATCGATAGAGCAGCGCAAATGGCGACCGACATCCTGATGCCCGCCCTCTCTCCGACCATGGAGGAGGGAAAGCTCGCCAAATGGCTGAAGAAGGAGGGCGATCCGGTCAAGGCGGGCGATGTCCTGGTCGAGATCGAGACCGATAAGGCCACCATGGAAGTCGAGGCGATCGACGAGGGCATCCTCGCCAAGATCCTCGTCGCGGACGGGACCGAGAACGTCGCCGTCAACACGCCGATCGCCATCATCGCCGAAGAGGGCGAGGACGTCTCGGCCGCGGCCGCGAGCGGCGGCAAGGGCAAGCCCAACGGCGCCTCCGGCGGCGAGCCCGCCCCGACCCCCGACATGCAGGCCGAGGGCATGGCTGACGCCTCGGCCGCGTCCGCCAAGACCGGGGATGACGCGCCGAAGGCCCAGGCCGCACCGGCCGTCATCACCAACAAGGCGCCCGATCCGGTGATGGAGGAGTTCCCCGCCGACTCCCCGATGAAGACCATGACCGTGCGCGAGGCCCTGCGCGACGCCATGGCCGAGGAGATGCGCAAGGACGAGAAGGTCCTCGTGATGGGCGAGGAGGTTGCCGAGTACCAGGGCGCCTACAAGATCACGCAGGGACTGCTTCAGGAATTCGGGGCTCGGCGCGTGGTCGATACGCCGATCACCGAGCACGGCTTCGCCGGTATCGGCGTCGGCGCGGCCTTCATGGGCCTGAAGCCGATCGTCGAGTTCATGACGTTCAACTTCGCCATGCAGGCGATCGACCACATCATCAACTCGGCGGCCAAGACCCTCTACATGTCCGGCGGACAGCTCGGTTGTCCGATCGTCTTCCGCGGCCCCAACGGCGCGGCCGCCCGTGTCGGCGCGCAGCACAGCCACGACTACGCCGCGTGGTACTCCAACGTGCCGGGCCTCAAGGTGATCGCGCCCTACACGGCCTCCGACGCCAAGGGCCTGCTTAAGGCGGCGATCCGCGATCCCAACCCGGTGATCTTCCTCGAGAACGAGATCCTCTACGGCCAGTCCTTCCCGGTGCCGGAGATCGACGACCTCGTGCTGCCGATCGGCAAGGCGCGCATCCACCGTCCCGGCAAGGACGTCACCATCGTCTCCTTCTCCATCGGCATGACCTACGCCCTCAAGGCGGCGCAGGCGCTCGCCGAAGAAGGCATCGAGGCTGAGGTGATCGATCTGCGCACGATCCGTCCGATGGACAGCGCCACGGTGGTGGAATCGGTCAAGAAGACCGGCCGCTGCGTCTGCGTCGAAGAGGGCTTCCCGCAATCGGGCGTCGGCGCCGAGATCGTCGCCCGCCTGATGGTCGATGCCTTCGACTATCTCGACGCTCCGGTTCTGCGCGTCACCGGCAAGGACGTGCCGATGCCCTACGCCGCCAACCTCGAGAAGCTGGCTCTTCCGAGCGTGGCGGAGGTCGTCGAGGCGGTCAAAAGCGTCTGCTACAAGTAAATACAGGTCAATGTCGGAAAAATTCGAAGAACTCGAGATCCCGCCCGACGCTCTGGAACAGGGCGGGATTGAGATCGTGCGCGCCTCGATCGTCGATGGAGCTGTGAGCGTGGCGCTCCGGCGGGCCTTCGACGACCCGGCCACCTGGGGCCGCCTGCTCATCGACCTCGCGCGGCAGGCCGCCCGCGCCTACGCCCTGGAGGCGGACATCTCGGAGGAGGAAGCCTTCGAGCGCATCCGTGCCGGGTGGGAGGCGGAGAGCCTCGCCCCCAACAACCCACTCAACTGACCCTTCCTCTCAAGGCCGCTCGGGAACGACACGATGCCGATCAACGTCCTGATGCCCGCGCTCTCCCCGACCATGGAGAAGGGCAACCTCGCCAAGTGGCTCAAGAAGGAGGGCGACGCCGTCAAGTCCGGTGACGTGATCGCCGAGATCGAGACCGACAAGGCGACCATGGAGGTCGAGGCGGTCGATGAGGGCGTGCTCGCCAAGATCCTCGTGGCCGAAGGCACCGCCGATGTGCCGGTCAACGAGCTGATCGCCCTGATTGCGGAGGAGGGCGAGGATCCGGGCAGCGTGCAGGCGCCCAAGGGGGGCGCCGAAGCGAAGACCGCCCCGGTCGAGCCGAAGAGCACCCCCGACCAGAACGCCGCGCCCGACGGCGCCCACGCCTCTTATGCCCGGGTCGATCAGGCGCCCGAGGGCGCCAAGCCGAACGGCGCCGCGCAGCCCACCAGCCAGGGTTCCGGCGGCCGCGTCTTCGCCTCGCCGCTCGCCCGACGCATCGCCAAGCAGGAGGGCGTCGAACTCTCCGCGGTCAAGGGCTCGGGTCCGCATGGCCGCGTGATCCAGCGCGACGTGCAGGCGGCGATCGAGGGCGGCACGGCCAAGGCCGGCGCCGCGGCCAAGCCCGAGACCCAGGCCGCCGCTCCGGCGGCGGAGAAACCCGCTCCGAAGGCGGCCCCGGCGGGCGGCGCCCCGGCCGGTCTCAGCCTCGATCAGGTCAAGGGCTTCTACGAGAAGGGCAGCTTCGAGGAAGTGCCCCTCGACGGCATGCGCAAGACCATCGCCAAGCGTCTCACCGAGGCGATGCAGGTCGCCCCGCACTTCTATCTCACCGTCGATTGCGAACTCGACGCGCTGATGAAGCTGCGCGAGACGCTCAACGGCTCGGCCGGCAAGGACAAGGACGGCAAGCCGCTGTTCAAGCTCTCGGTGAACGACTTCGTTATCAAGGCGATGGGTCTCGCCCTTACCCGCGTTCCCGCCGCCAACGCCGTCTGGGCCGAGGACCGCATCCTGCGCTTCAAGCATGCCGAGGTCGGCGTCGCGGTGGCGATTGACGGCGGCCTGTTCACGCCGGTGATCCGCAAGGCCGACCAGAAGACGCTCTCCGCCATCTCCAACGAGATGAAGGATTTCGCGAGCCGCGCCCGGGCGAAGAAGCTGAAGCCGGAGGAGTACCAGGGCGGCGTCACCTCGGTCTCGAACCTCGGCATGTTCGGCATCAAGCACTTCACGGCGGTGATCAACCCGCCGCAATCGACAATCCTCGCGGTCGGCGCCGGCGAGAAGCGGGTCGTCGTCAAGGACGGTGCCCCGGCGGTGATCCAGGCCATGACCGCGACGCTCTCCTGCGATCATCGTGTCCTCGATGGGGCGCTCGGTGCCGAGCTGATCGCCGCCTTCAAGGGCCTGATCGAGAACCCGATGGGAATGCTCGTCTGAGGTCAGCCGACACGAACCTCCGACCTGTTCTCTCGGGGATGTGTTGGAGGGCCGGGCGGTTCGCAACGGAGCACACCAGCGTCGTCCGTCCGGTGCCGACCGCCCCCATCCTCTCATCCGCGACTGCGGCCCGAACGGCGCCATCCCCACTCTCGACCCCGCCCCGGAAGAGGGAGGGGAGCAGGAGGCCTTGATGTCCGAAACCTACGACGTCCTTATCATCGGCGCGGGGCCCGGCGGCTACGTGACCGCGATCCGCGCTGCACAGCTCGGCTTCAAGACCGCCGTGGTCGATCGTGAACATCTCGGCGGCATCTGCCTGAACTGGGGCTGCATCCCGACCAAGGCGCTGCTGCGCTCGGCCGAGATCTACCACTACATGCAGCACGCCTCCGATTACGGGCTCTCGGCCAAGGAGGTCAGCTTCGACGCGGCGGCGATCGTGAAGCGCTCCCGCGGCGTGTCGGGCCGGCTCAACGGCGGCGTAGGCATGCTGCTGAAGAAGAACAAGGTCGACGTGATCTGGGGCGAGGCCTCGATCGATGCGGCCGCCAAGGGCAACGAGCCCGGCAAGGTGACGGTCAAGGAGACCAAGCGGGCGGAGCCGCCGAAGGGCGCCAAGGGCGCCGGCACCTATTCGGCCAAGCACATCATCGTCGCGACCGGCGCGCGGCCCCGCGTGCTGCCCGGCATCGAGCCCGACAAGAAGCAGATCTGGACATATTACGAGGCCATGGTGCCGGAGGCGATGCCCAAGAGCCTGCTGGTGATGGGCTCCGGCGCCATCGGCATCGAGTTCGCCTCGTTCTACCGGACCATGGGCGCCGAGGTGACGGTGATCGAGCTGCTGCCGCAGATCCTCCCCGTCGAGGATGCGGAGATCGCCGGCCTCGCCCGCAAGCGCTTCGAGAAGCAGGGCATCAAGATTCTCACCGGCGCCAAGGTGACGAAGGTCGAAAAGGGCGCCAACTCCGTCACCGCCACGGTGGAGGACGACAAGGGCAAGACGCAGCAGCTCACCGCCGAGAAGCTGATCTCGGCCGTCGGTGTCGTCGGCAATATCGAGAATCTCGGGCTCGAGAAGCTCGGGGTGAAGATCGAGCGCGGCGTCGTCGTCACCGACGGGCTCGGTCGCACCAACGTGCCGGGCATCTACGCCATCGGCGACGTGGCCGGTCCGCCGATGCTCGCCCACAAGGCCGAGCACGAGGGCGTCATCTGCATCGAGACCATCAAGGGCCTGCACACGCACCCGATGGACAAGGGCAAGATCCCGGGCTGCACCTATTGCCACCCGCAGATCGCCAGTGTCGGCATCACCGAGGGGAAGGCCAAGGATCTCGGTCTCTCGATCAAGGTCGGCCGCTTCCCCTTCGCGGGCAACGGCAAGGCGATCGCGCTGGGTGAGCCGGATGGTCTGATCAAGACGATTTTCGATGCCAAGACCGGCCAGCTGCTCGGTGCCCACATGATTGGTGCCGAAGTGACCGAGCTGATCCAGGGTTATGTCGTCGCGATGACCCTCGAGACGACCGAGGAAGAGCTGATGCACACGGTCTTCCCGCATCCGACGCTCTCCGAGATGATGCACGAGAGCGTACTCGACGCCTACGGTCGGGTGATCCACACCTGAACGGATCGGCGAGGGCCGAATGTCTTCGAAGGGTGCGCCGGAGCGGGCTCGATGCCGCGCTCGGGCGCACCCTTCGTTTTTCCGGCAATGCCTCTGACCTCGCCCCATCCCGCGCGGGTCGGTACGAATTTAGCGGTGGATGGTGGTAACGGTACGGATTGAATACGCTTTGGTTGCATCTTCGCCGATAAGGCCTCGCGTATACCGGGCGTCAAGCGCCCGTGCTGCGAAGATCGGCCGATCCATGATCCTACGTGTCCTCCTGCTCATCATCGGCCTCGTGGGCATCTACGCGTCGCTGACGGCGATGCAGGTTCATCTCTACGTCACGCTGCTGCTGCTGTTCCTTTGTGCCGGGCCGCTGAGCTACGTCGTCTTCCGTGAGGAGCACGAGTAGACGCTGCCGGTCGAACGACGCTTCCATGATTGGCGCAATCCTAGGCCCCAGCGCCGCTGGCCATCACCGTCGAGGACATCGATCCCCCGGCGGGGCAGCCCTGGAACGAACTCAAGACGCGTTCAGTCGACGCGCTGAAGCAATACCGGCGAGCGCCAACAGAGCCAGCAATCCGGCGGCGACGAACAGAAGGGCGCTGCCGAGAACGCGCCACGCCATTACCCCCATCATGCCGCCGGCCAGGAAGGCCGCCACCGTCACTGCGTAGAGATACATCTTCTCCCGATCCGGGCTCGACCCGTCGCCACCGCGCGACAGCAGACGTGCCAGACCGATCCCGAGATCCGTCACCATGCCGGTCACATGGGTCGTGCGCACGCGGGCATCGGTGATCTGCGTGATCGTCGCGTTCTGCAGGCCGAGCAGGAAGCTGAGGCCCGTCACGAGAACAGCCCCCTGCCAGACCCCGGGCAGCGAGAGGCCGAGAACGCCGAGACTGACGAGCAGCAGGGCCTCCGTCAGCACGCTGTAGGCGTAGACGCCACCGAGCCGGTGCTGACGGCCCGCGCTGATGAGCATCGTGGCGCTCATGGCACCCGCCAGGAAGGCGGTGATGAGGGCCAGAATCGGCAGTGCGCGCGCCACCTCGCCGAGGCCGAGGTGATCGGCCACTGCCGAGACGTTGCCGGTCATGTTCGAGGAGAACGTCCCGAAGGCGCAGAAGCCGGCGGCGTTCAGCGCACCGGCGATCCCCGCGAACGACCCGGCAAGGCGCCGGTCGATGCCTGGCGTTCGGCTTTGGCCTTCCTGGACGAGCATGGGCGGGAACCAGCGATCGAAAAGTCAGGGTCGCGACCAGTGTAACCGCAAGATTCCTTACGTGACCTGGCCAACCGTCCGATTGTCTCGCGCCGTCGAGGCGTCGATGCTTTTTCTCGGCCGTTTGATGCTTCTGATGGCCGTACCTCTCTTGGTCACCGTCGTTCTTCCCTCGTCGTGAGCGAAGGCCCGGAGGTGATCATGGATCGCCCCTCTGCGGGCAGCCGACCCCTTCGGAAGCGCTTCGATCCCTTTCCGGCCAGCCGGAAACTGCGCCGCCGATGCGGCGTTGGCCAGATGTGCTCGAGAAGACTGACGCGCGGGAGGGTGTGTCTATGGCGACGATCGGGACGCTTCGGTTCGGCCTCTTCATCCTGAGTCTCGGGCTCGGCGGTGCCCCGGCCCCGGCGCAGACCGCTGCCGGTACGGGGGTGCCCTCCGGCTTCACAGCGCCTGGCCTTCCCTTCGGCCCCACCTCGACGGTCCCGACGGTCGCGGCACCGACCCCGACCATGGCCCTCGCCAATCCCGGGGGCCTGAGCTTCGGCGGTGGGTCGGGGATTTCCGGCCTCGGTGCGTCGAGACCGGGCATGGCCACCAGTGCCGGCGGCTTGAGTCTCGGCAGCGGCGGTGCATCCACCGCAATCGGGGGCGCCGGCCTCGCGTCCGGCGGCGGCGGGGTCGCAACCTCGGCACGGCGGCCGCTGGACGACGTGACGGGCAGTATCGGGTCGGGCGGAGGCGGGGCGCCGGCGGGCGCCGGCATCTCCGGCGGCGCCGGCTTCTCCCGACGGCCAACCGACGCTTATTTCGACCCGCTCATCGGCTCCGGCATGCGCTGACGACATGGATTGCGATCGCGGGAGAGGATGTCCACAGCCTCGATCGGTCTCCGTAAGGTCTCGTTAACCATTTCGGCATGTTCTATCTTCGTTCTCACACCGAGTCGGAGAGAGACCATGCCCAAGCCCCAGACGGTCGAGCGCAGTCACGGCACCGACGCCCGCTTCGCGGGTTCGGGACGGGAGAGGGCAGCTGCCTGCCCCGTAGAAGACATCGCCCAGGCCTATCTCAGCAGCACGCAGGGCGATGCGGGGATCGCCCTGCGCTGCGCCATCACCGACGCGCTATCGGATCTGATGGAGGCCGAGCGCCGAGCCCGCGAGAACAGCCGCCTCATTTCCCGTGGCTTCGTCCGCAGCGCGTCGCGGGATCGATGAACGCCGGAGACGACGTCACCTTCGTGGCGTTGAGACGCACCGCTTGAAGCGCGGCCCGAGGAGGGCATGTTGCAGGCATCGAAGTCGGGACGATCGCCATGCGCCTGCCTCTCCTCAGATTTCTCGCGAGCCTCACCCTGATGGCCGCGGCTCCCGCGGCCCGGGCTGATCTCGTCATCGCCGTCGATAAGGATGCTCAGCGCATGAGTGTCGTGGTCGACGGCTCGACCCGCTACAACTGGCCCGTCTCGACGGGGGTCGCGGCCCATGACACGCCGAACGGCAGCTACCGGCCATTCCGCATGGAGAAGAGTCACTTCTCCCGCGAGTGGGACAATGCGCCGATGCCCCATGCGATCTTCTTCACGCAGGTCGGCCACGCGATCCACGGGACGACCCACACCCGCCGGCTCGGCCGCGCCGCCTCGCATGGCTGCGTCCGCCTCTCGCAGCGCAACGCCGCCACGCTGTTCGCCCTCGTGAGGCAGCAGAAGATGGCCAACACCCGGGTCGTCATCGACGGCAGCGTCGGGGACGCTCCGGTGGCCGGCGTCGAGAGGCCGACGCGGACCCGCTCCGCCCGGCGTGGCAACGACGAGGGTGTGGTGGCGGTGCGGTCCCGCGGCCGGGCCTGGGAGGACGAGGCGTACGGCCCGCCCGTCCGCCGCTCCCGGGACGTGTTCGACGAAGGCTACGGCGTCGGCGTGGGTTACGGCGATCTGTACTGACGCCTGACGGGGCGCGGTCGGATCAATTCGACGCCGTCGCGCCGGTCACCCGCCAGACCGTGTTGCCGACATCGTCGGTCACCAGCAGCGCACCGGTTCTGTCGATCGCCACGCCGACGGGCCGTCCTTGCGCCTTCTCGTCGGCGTTGAGGAAGCTGGTCAGCGCATCCACGGGCGCGCCGACGGGCTTGCCGGCCTGAAACGGCACGTAGATCACCTTGTAGCCGCTCTTCGGGCGACGGTTCCACGAGCCGTGCTGGGCCACGAACAGACCGCTCTTCCAGGCCTCCGGCAAAGTCGAGTTCATCGAGAAGGCGATACCGAGGGAGGCCGTGTGCGTGCCGACGGCGTAGTCGGGCGCGATGGCCGATCTCACCTTTTCCGGCTGCGGCGGCTGCACCCGTTCGTCCACGTGTTGACCCCAGTAGCTCCAGGGCCAGCCGTAGAAGGCCCCTTCCTTCACGCGGGTGATGTAGTCGGGCACCAGATCGCTGCCGATCTCGTCGCGCTCGTTCACCGCGGTCCACAACTCGCCCGTCGCCGGCTCGAAGGCGAGGCCATTCGGGTTGCGCAGGCCGGTGGCGTATTCGCGCATCGCCTTGGTAGCGAGGGTGTATTCCCAGATCGCGGCACGGCCCTTCTCGATATCGAGGCCGTTCTCGCCGACATTGCTGTTCGAGCCGACGGTGATGAAGAGCTTCTTCCCGTCCGGGCTCGCAACGACGTTCTTGGTCCAGTGGTGATTGATACCGGAGGGCAGGTCGACGACCTTTTCCGGGGTTGCCGTGATCTCGGTCTGCCCCTCGGAATAGGGGATGCGGACGAGCGCGTCGGCATTCGCCACGTAGAGGTCGGAGCCGACGAGGGCCATCCCGAAGGGGGAGGTCAGCCCCTTGAGGAAGACGTGGCGTTCCTCGGCCACGCCGTCGCCGTCCCGGTCGCGCAGGAGCACGATGCGGTCGGCGCTGGCGCCGCCGGCCCCTGCCATGCTCTTCACCTTGTCGGCGACCCAATCAGTGATGCTGGTGGAATGATCGCCGGATTTCGGCGCTTGGCTCTCGGCGACGAGCACGTCGCCGTTGGGCAGGACGTAGGGCCAGCGCGGATGGTCGAGCCCGGTGGCGAAGCGGGCGACGCTCAAGCCCTGCGCCGCCTTCGGATTGGCGCCTTCGCTCCAGCCCGCCACGCGGGCGATGTTGACGGTGGGCATCAGCGTCGGGTTCGGTGCCGGCAGGGTCGGGTTCGAGCCGCTGCTCGCCGCCACGTCGAGGGCGGCGGATTCCGGATAGACGACGAAACGCAGGAACGCCGCTCCACCGAGCAGAACGACGGCGAGCGCGGCGAGGCCGATCTTGGCGGAGGTACGCATCGAAACCTCGACGAAGCGGGTCAGGCGAGTGTCGCAGCGGCCTGCGCGGCAACCTCGTCCGCCCCGGGATGGCGGCGGGTGGAATAGTAGAGCCCAATCGCATTCCAGAACGCGTCGCGCTGCTCGACAGTGAAGCGCTGCAGGGACGCCTCCAGCGCGGCGCGGCCCGCCACAGCGGCCTCCTCGCGCATCCGCTCATCGAAGGCGACCGGCGATTCCGCGCTCGCTTCCACCATGGCCCGGTCCTTCAATGACGACGCTCCAGCGCGATCAACGCCCAAGCTCGCCACTCTGTTCAATCGGCGGCGCAGGATCGCGCAGGTCGGGCGTGTGCCAAAGGACACACCCCCCTGGATTCGTCGTCCAGGCTTAACAGTTTCTTTGCTCCTGTGGGCGGAATGGTCCAGCTTGGCCATCCAGCGTCGTCAGCCTTCAGGAGCCTGCATGCAAGCCGACCGGACCTTCCGTCTTCTCTGCCTTTTTGGGCTAGCGCTGACCGGTTCGGGTCTTGGGGGATGCGGCTTGCTTCCGCATCAGGCTGAGCTGACGACAGGTTCGATCGCGACGAACGCCAAGGTCGTGCAGGCGCCGACCGCCGCCGACAAGGAATGCCTCGCCCGGGCGATGTATTTCGAGTCGATCCGCAGCGACGATGACGGGCTCCTCGCCGTCGGGACCGTCGTGATGAACCGCCTCGACGCGCCGGCCTATCCCGGCCGGATCTGCGAGGTCGTCGGCCAGAAGCGGCAGTTCGCCAACGGCGTGCTGACCAAACCCGTGCGTGAGCAGGACCGGCAGCGCCTTGAGAAGGTCGCGGACGCGCTGCTCGCTGGCAAGCGCCACGAGGGCGTTGGCCCGGCGCTGCACTTCCACACCGCGGGCTACAAGTTCCCGTACAACAACATGCACTACGTCGCCGCGGCCGGCGGCAACGTCTTCTACGAGAAGAGCGATCGCGAGGGTTACCTGCCGGCGGTGCAGCCCCGCGCCGTTGTGCAGATGGCTTCCGGCCGCCTGATGCCGCTCCAGGTCGCCGCAGCGAATTCCGGCATGATCGGCCTGCCGCTCACCGGCCGCGTCCAGCCGACGCTGACCGCCGAGTACACCGCGCCGACGGCGCCCGAACTGCGCATCCCCGGCCCGGCCCGCTACGCCTCGGCCCCCGGACGCGACAAGCACTAGAAACTGTCACCGGGCAGGGTTACGGCCGGGGCGGGTTGTCGCCCCCGCCCTATGCGCAGAGTGCGCGAGGCCTTAAGTCAGGGACGCGGCCGGGCGGACCGGCCCGGCTCCCGTGAGGCTCCCCCGCATCGCCATGGCCGTCGTCCTCGATCTACTGAACAACGACACCCGGCCCAAGCTGGATGTGCCCGCGCGTCCGCGCCATCCCGAGAAGGCGCATCGGCCCGACACCGCCATCCAGCGCAAGCCGGACTGGATCCGGGTGAAGGCGCCGGGCTCGAAACTCTGGGCCGAGACCAAGGACATCGTTCGCGCCAACAATCTGGTGACCGTCTGCGAGGAGGCGGGCTGCCCCAATATCGGCGAGTGCTGGGAGAAGCGGCACGCCACCTTCATGATCATGGGCGACACCTGCACGCGGGCCTGCTCGTTCTGCAACGTGCGCACCGGCCTGCCGGACGCGCTCGACGCGGCCGAGCCGGAGAAGGTCGCCGACGCGGTGGCCAAGCTCGGCCTCCACCACGTCGTCGTCACCTCGGTGGACCGCGACGACCTCAAGGATGGCGGCGCCGAGCATTTCTCGCGGACCATCGCCGCGATCCGGAGGGCGAGTTCCGGCACCACCGTCGAGATCCTGACGCCCGACTTCCTGCGCAAGCCCGGCGCCCTCGAAGTCGTGGTCGCGGCCAAGCCCGACGTGTTCAACCACAACCTCGAGACCGTGCCCGGCAAGTACGTGACCGTGCGGCCCGGCGCCCGCTACTTCCACTCCGTGCGCCTGCTGCAGCGGGTCAAGGAACTCGATCCGACGATCTTCACGAAATCCGGCATCATGGTCGGTCTCGGCGAGGAGCGGAACGAAGTCCTGCAGCTCATGGACGATCTGCGCTCTGCGGAGGTCGACTTCCTCACCATCGGCCAATATCTGCAGCCCACCCGCAAGCACCATGAGGTCGTGCGCTTCGTGCCGCCGGACGAGTTCAAAGCCTACGAGACCACGGCCTATGCCAAGGGCTTCCTGCTGGTCTCGGCGACGCCGCTCACGCGCTCGTCGCATCACGCCGGCGAGGATTTCGCCCGCCTGAAGGCCGCCCGTCTGGCCAAGCTCGGGCCCGCCCCCGTCGCCGTCAGCGCCTGAGCCCGAATGCCCTCCTTCCGCATCACGAGGAAAGTGCGTCACTCGGCGACGCAGATGTACGATCTCGTCGCCGATATCGAGCGCTATCCCGAGTTTCTGCCGCTCTGCGAGTCGCTGCGCGTGCTGCGCGACGCCGAGGGCCCGAACGGTACGAAGGTGCGGGTCGCGGAGATGGGCGTCGGCTACAAGGCGATCCGTGAACGGTTCACCACCCGCGTGAGTCTCGACCGCGACAACCGCAAGATCACCGCGGAGTACATCGACGGGCCGTTCAAGCACCTCGAGAACCGCTGGTCCTTCCGCGACATCGATGGCGGCGGTTGCGAGGTCGACTTCTTCATCACCTACGAGTTCAAGAGCCGCACCCTCGGCCTCCTGATGGGGACGATGTTCGACCGCGCCTTCCGCAAGTTCACCGACGCGTTCGAGGGCCGGGCCGCGGCGATCTACGGCGCACCCGCCTGACTCATCCGCCCTTGCGAGCCGCAAGCAGGATGCTGGTCTCGGAATTGGCGATTCCCTCGAACTGGCGGATGATGCGCAGCAGAGCGTCGAAATCGCCAAGCGTGGGGACCTCGATCTCGGCGACGATGTCCCAGCGTCCGTTGGTGGTATGGAGCGCCCGGATCTCCGGCAGGCCGGACAGGCGGCGGATTACGCTCTCGGCGTGACGTCCATCGACCTCGATCAGCGTCACCGCCCGCACGCCCCCGGGCTCCAGATCCCGCACGGTGACGGTGAAGCCGGTGATGATTCCGGCCTTCACCATGCGGTCGAGCCGCACCCGCGCGGTCGCTCGCGTGACACCGAGCGCCGCGGCGAGCTTGGCCACCGGCATCCGCGCATCGGTCCGCAGGAGGGCGAGCAGTTGGCGATCGGTCGCGTCGAGCATGGCCGCATCACTCTGAGCAACTGAGCATAGCAGAGTGGGCGCTGCCCCGTCCCGATCGAGCATTTATGCCTCTGTCGATGGTCCGTTTCCCTCAGCCATGCTTGCGACAGGGACGATCGCGGGAGATGGACATGACACGCTACGTCGGTGCGGCCGAGATGGCGGATCTGCTGCGTCGGGAGGGCCCGGAGCCGATCCTGCGCCGCATCATGGCCTGTCTGCGCGCCGATTTCCTGCGCTGGCCGGAGTTCGATCTCGCCCCGCGCCTTGCCAGCCACTCGGCCGGCGGCGTCATCGAGCTGATGCCGATCGCGGATGCGCAGCTCTACGCCTTCAAGTTCGTTAACGGCCATCCCGGCAACACCCGTCTGGGCAAGCAGACCGTCGTTGCCTTCGGTCTGCTCGCCGACGTGGCGACGGGCTATCCGCTGCTGATCTGCGAGATGAGTGTGCTGACGGCCCTGCGCACCGCGGCGACCTCGGCCCTCGCGGCGTCCGTGCTCGCACGCCCCGACAGCCGCTCCATGGCGCTGATCGGCACCGGCGCGCAGGCGGAGTTTCAGGCCATCGCCTTCCAACGGACGCACGGCATCGGCGAGATCCGGCTCTACGACATCGATCCGGCGGCGGTCGCCAAGGCGCGGGCCAATCTCGAAGGCCGCGGCTTACGCCTCATCTGCGCCGGCTCCATCGCCGAGGCGGTGGCCGGCGCCGACATCGTCACCACGGCAACGGCCGACAAGGCCCGCGCCACGATCCTCACGCCCGGCCTCGTCGAGCCCGGTCAGCACCTCAACGCCATTGGCGGCGACTGCCCCGGCAAGACCGAGTTGCACCCGAAGATCGTGGCCAGCGCCCGCACGTTCGTGGAGTACGAGCCGCAAACCCGCGTCGAGGGCGAGCTTCAGCAGATGCCCACGGATCATCCCGTCACCGAGCTGTGGCGCGTGCTGCGCGGAGACGCGCCGGGCCGGGTCAGCCGGGACGAGATCACCCTGTTCGACTCGGTCGGCTTCGCACTCGAGGATTTCTCGGCGCTCCGCTGTTTGTGGGAGATCGCCGGCTCCGGACCGGGCCTCGATCTCGTCCCCGAAACGGAAGATCCCAAGGATCTATTCGGGTCGGTGTTCTCGCGAGGTCAGACGTTGGAGCGGGCGGCCTGATCGGGCTGACACCCTGACGGCAGGAATCGGCTTGCCCGCGCCTCGAGCCGGCTCACCAGTTCCGGCTGCATGAAACCGTAATCGTCGCGTATGTCGAGACAGACGATTCGGGCGTGCCGCAGGGCCGGCCCGAACCGTCGCATCAGCTTGCGCCGATGTGCGCGCTCCATCACGACGATGATCTCCGCCCAGGCAACATGATCGGACTCCAGCGGCTCATCCGCATCGTCCGAGACACCCGCTGACGCCGTCTCGAGCCCGGACCAGCGCGAGAAGACCTGCTCCGCGGTCGGACTTCGGGCGCGGGCCCGGCCGCAGACGAACAGGATCCTCACGCGCTCTCCGCCAGCACCGATTGCCGCTCGAACAGGGCGCGGTAGGCCCCCTTCGGGCGCCGCATCAGGGCGGCGTGCGGCCCGTCCTCGACGATAAGGCCACGCTCGAACACGAGGATGCGGTCGAGGGCGCGGACCGTCGAGAGGCGATGGGCGATCACGATGGCGGTGCGCCCGCGCATCAGCCGCTCCATCGCCTCCTGCACCAGCGCCTCCGATTCCGAATCGAGGCTGGAGGTGGCCTCGTCGAGAATCAGGATCGGTGCGTCCGCGAGGAAGGCACGGGCAAGCGCCACCCGCTGTCGCTCGCCGCCCGAGAGCTTCACCCCGCGTTCGCCCACCGGCGTGGCGTAGCCCTTCGGAAGCCGCGCGATGAAGTCGTGGGCGTTGGCGAGCCGGGCCGCCCGCTCGATCTCCTCGGCAGAGGCACCGGGCCGGCCGTAGGCGATGTTCTCGGCGAGCGAGCGGTGGAACAGCACCGGTTCCTGAGGGACGATGGCGACCTGTGCCCGCAGGCTCGCCTGGGTCGCATCCGCCACATCCTGCCCGTCGATGAGCACACGCCCCCCGCCGACGTCGTAGAGCCGCTGGATCAGCTTGACGAAGGTCGTCTTGCCCGATCCCGAGCGGCCGACGAGACCGACGCGCTGGCCCGCAGGAATCGTCACCGACAGGCGATCGTAGAGCGGTGTACCGTGCGTGCCGTAGTGGAAGCGCACATCCTCGAAGCGGATGGCACCGCCGCCGACCGCGAGCGGCACCGCCCCCGGCCGATCGGCGACGCCGACGGGCTCGGATTCGAGCGCGACGAGTTCCTCCATCTCGTTGACCGAGCGCTGCAGGTGGTTGATGTGGCCGCCGATGTCGCGGAGATAGCCGTGCACGACGAAGTAGGTCGTGAGCACGTAGGCCACTTCGCCGGGGCTGGCTTGGCCCTGCCACCACAACCACAGAGCCGTGGCCACGATCGCCGTGCGGAAGGCGAGCAGCAACCCGAGCTGAGCCGTGCCGCTCCAGGTCACGATCATCCAGGTGCGCCGGGTGCGCCGCCGCCACTTCGACAGGACGCGGGCGAGACGCGCGTCCTCCCGCGCCTCCGCGCCGAAGGCTTTCACCACCGCGTTGTTGCCGATCGTGTCGCTGAGCGCGCCGCCAAGCCGCGTGTCGAGGGCGTTCGAAAGCGTCGCCGCAGGGGCGATGACCCGCGTCGCGAGGACGATCGCTGTGCCGACATAGGCGAGCGCGCCGAGCCCGATCACCGCGCCCATGATGGGCCAGTGCAGGCCGAGCACCACCGTCGTGCCAGCGAGCACGACGACGGAGGGCAGGAGCGACAGCAGGAGCACGTCGTTGAGGCCGTCGAGCGCCCACATCCCCCGCGAGATCTTCCGCACGGTCGAGCCCGAGAAGGTGTTGGCGTGCCATTCGGTCGAGAAGCGCTGGACCCGCGCGAAGCTGCGGCTCGCGATGTCGGACATCGTTCCGAGCGTCAGCGGCACCACGAGGCTCCAGGCGATGTGGCGCAGCAGCACCGTGGCGAGACTCAGCGCGGTCATGACGGCGAACGCCGGAAGCGCGGCCTGGAGGGCGGCATGCCGCTCTGAACCGGCGAGCGCATCGACGAGGCGCCCGGCATAGAGCGGCAGCATCACGTCCGCCAATGTCGCGAGCGTGATCGCGGCCACGAGGGCGGAGACGAGGCCGAGGCGCTCGCGCCAGCCGCGGACGACGAAGCCGAGGACGCGACGGACAACGTCCGTGCGACGGGGAGAAGACAGGGACATGGCAGCGCCCGACGGCGAGGCGTCGGCTCCGGGAGAAGCGGCGGCCGACGCCCGGAGGCGCGGCGCGGCGAAATCAGACTAGGGACGGTGCGTGAACCGCGAGGGCCAAGAGGCCGGGCGGCAAGGGAATGCGCCTAGGCGCTTCCGGCAGGAAACAGAGCTATTCCTGCCCGAGGGGAGACGGTGCCGACAATCATGCTCTGCCTCCCTGTTCGAACGCGACCGGCACACCAAATACTCGACACAGACCCGATTCGCAATCTTAGCGCGGCTCGAGCCGGCAACGCGACAGCGACCGACTGCGGCGGAACAGGTATGCGCTCAATCATCTCGTTGGCGGACATTGCCGGATGTAACGAAAATTGAGAGACCGATTGAAGGCAACTTCTCCTCCCATGACAGCTGATCGATCGAAAAGTCGTCATTTAGACCCCCAATCCGTCAATACAGATCGTGACATCCGGAGCACAATAAATCATCCGAAATCATAATCAAAAACCTCACGTCGGCATTGCTGCACAACTCAATCTTTGATCGCTCGTTTCATTCCCAATTTATGTAGATCGTGGCGAGTGGATACTAACCGGAAGCCGATAGCGAAAAACGAGCCGGCCCAGCGGCGGTTACCACGTCGGCCGAAGGCGAGTGCCGGCATTCTAGGAAACCGCTCCAAATCGATGAAACGCGCCATGGGCTCGCGATCAGACCTGACCTGGCAGCCGCTGCAACCCCGCAGGATACGCTGGTCGGGCATGGGACAGCGCCCGGCGATCGCTTGGCTGACCGGCCTCTCCGGCGCCGGAAAATCGACCATCGCCGATGCGGTCGATCGGGCGCTGACGGAGGCCGGCCGCAAAACCGTGGTGCTCGACGGCGACGACCTGCGTCAGGGTCTCAGCCGAGATCTCGGCTTCACGGCTGCGGACCGGGTCGAGAATATCCGGCGCGCCGGGGAGGCCGCTCGGCTGATGGCGGATGCCGGACTTGTGGTGATCGTTTCTCTGATCTCACCGTTTCGTGCCGAGCGAGCGGCGGCTCGGGCGATCGCGGGCGATATCCCGTTTCTCGAAGTGTTCATCGACACGCCGCTGGCCGTGTGTGAGGCACGCGACCCGAAGGGGCTCTACGGCCGCGCACGCGCCGGCCAAATTCTAAATTTTACAGGTATATCCGATCCTTACGAGGTACCGGAGGCACCGGACCTCACGCTGGAGACCCGTGATCGGGCCGTCGTGGAGAGCGCACAGCCGCTTATTGCGGCGCTGCTGCATTTGAGCGCCATCCCTCCGGGCGAGACCGTATAGCGCGCCCTTCGTACAGCGTTCACCATCGGCGAAGACGGTGGCTGCACCGTGATTGTGCACGAGGAAGCGCCTTCGTGCGAGAAAATGCGACAGTCGGTTTTGTCTTACCGCACTGGTCGCGGGAAACGGCCGGGCTAATTGAAACGCTTCCAGACAGGAAGCGGGCCCGGGAGCCGTCTCCGCATGACTTTTCGTCTGACGCTGACCGTCAATGGTGAGCCCCGCGCGATCGAACTCGACGATCCGCGCGTCACCCTTCTCGATCTCTTGCGTGAACGGCTCGGTCTCACGGGCTCGAAGAAGGGCTGCGACCGGGGCCAGTGCGGTGCCTGCACGGTGCTGGTGGAGGGGCGCCGGGTCAATTCCTGCCTCGCCCTCGCCGTCAGCCTCGACGGCGCCGACATCCTCACCATCGAAGGCCTGGCGCGGGGCGACGTTCTCCACCCGGTCCAATCCGCCTTCATCGAGCATGACGGGTTCCAGTGTGGCTTCTGCACGCCGGGCCAGATCATGAGCGCGGTCGGGCTGATCCGAGAAGGGCATGCGGGCGACGATCCCGAGCGGGTTCGCGAGGGAATGAGCGGCAATCTCTGCCGGTGCGGCGCCTATATCGGCATCACCCAAGCCGTCCTCGAGGCGCGGGCGCGCATGGCTCAGGCGAGCCAGGGAGACGCCGCGTGAACCGCTTCGACTATATCCGCGCGGGCAGTGTCGCGGAGGCCGTCGCGGCGGCGGCCGAGCCGGGCGCGGCCTATCTCGCCGCCGGCACCAACCTGCTCGACCTGATGAAGGGCAGCATCGCGCGCCCCGGACGGCTCGTGGACGTCACGCATCTGCCGGGCCTCGACCGGATCGAGCATCTCCCCGGCGGCGGGGTCCGCATCGGCGCCCTGGTGCGCAACAGCGACCTCGCCTACGAGCCGGATTTCGCCAAGTCGCACCCGGCGGTGGCCGAAGCGCTGCTGTCCGGCGCGTCGGCGCAGCTGCGCAATGCCGCGACCGTCGCCGGCAACCTGCTGCAGCGGACCCGCTGCCCATATTTCTACGACCCGGCCAGCGCCTGCAACAAGCGCGATCCGGGTGCCGGCTGCGACGCGCGCGGCGGCGAGACCCGGCTCCACGCCGTGCTCGGCTGGAGCGAGCACTGCATCGCGACCCACCCCTCCGACTTCTGCGTGCCTCTGGTCTCGCTCGACGCCGTCGTCGAGGTCGAGGGCAAGTCGGGCGCCCGCGAGGTGCCGCTCGACGCTCTCCACCGCCTGCCGGAGGACAGGCCGGACCGGGAAACGGTGCTCGAGCCGGGCGACCTCATCGTTGCCCTGCGCCTGCCCGCGGAGGCCGCGGGCTTTGCCGGCCATTCCCGCTACCTCAAGGTCCGCGACCGCACTTCCTACGCCTTCGCCGTGGTCTCGGCCTCGGCTTCGCTGCGGCTCCAGGACGGGCGGATCGGCGAGGCGCGGCTCGCACTGGGCGGCGTCGCCCTCAAACCCTGGCGCGCCCGTGCGGCCGAGGCAGTGCTGGCCGGCGCGGAGCCGACCGAGCGGAGCTTTGGGCAGGCGGCGGACGCGGCCCTGGCCGCGGCGCAGCCCTCGGGCGACAACGCCTACAAGATCGAGCTGGCCCGGCGCCTGATCGTGCGGACCCTGACGCTGGCCGCTGCCGGCACCCCGGAGCGCATGCCGGCGCTCCCAGCCTCCGCCTTCTCGGGAGACGCGCTCTATGCCTGATATTGCCTACGAGCAGGCCCGGCACGGGTCGAGCATCGGACAGCCGCTCACCCGCCGCGATGGCCTCCTCAAGGTCACCGGAGGAGCGACCTACGCCGCCGACAACCGGCCGGAGGGCCTGCTCCACGCGGTCATGGCGGTGAGCCGCATCGCCCGCGGCCGGGTGGTCAGCCTCGATGTCGCGGCGGCCAAGGCCCATCCGGGCGTGGTCGAGGTGATGACGGGCGCCAACGCCCCGAGGCTCGCGCAGGATCCGGACGCCAAGGACAACCCTTTCGTGTTCCGGCTCGACCTCCTGCAGAACGACCGGGTCCGCTACGCGCACCAGCCGATCGCCGTGGTGATTGCCGAGACGCTGGAAGCCGCGACCGAGGGCGCCGAACTGCTAACTCCGCGCTACGAAGTGGATCCACCGCGCATCGGGCTCGATTCGGGCGAGCCGCAGGAGCCCGAGGGCGTCGGCGCGGGCGACAAGACCACCGCGTCGCGCGGCGATGTCGAGGCGGGGCTGGGACAGGCCGAGCGCCGGGTCGAGACGACCTACGAAACGGCGGCGCAGTATCACAACGCGCTCGAACCCCACGCCGTCGTGGCGCAGTGGCAGGGCGACCGGCTGATCGTCGACACGCCGAGCCAGGGGCTCGCCATGGCCAAGATGCGGCTCGCCAGTCTGTTCGGCCTCGACCCGAAGAACATCCTCGTCCGCTCGCCCTTCCTCGGCGGCGGCTTCGGCTCCAAAGGCTTCCTGTCCGGACCGCAGGTTCTCGGCGTGATGGCGGCCAAGCTCGTCGGCCGGCCGGTGAAACTGGTGCTGCGCCGGGAACAGATGTTCGGCCCCGTCGGTCACCGCGCCGAGACCCGCCAGACACTGCGGCTCGGCGCCGACGCCGCCGGAGCGCTGACCGCCCTCGACCATCACACGCTGACCGCGACGAGCCGTTTCGACGACTTCTACGAGCCGTCGAGCGCCATCTCGCGCTACCTCTACGCCGCACCCGCGGTCTCGACGCGACATTCCGGCGTGCGGGTCGATACCGGCACGCCGCTCTTCATGCGCGCGCCAGGTGAGGCCTCGGGCAGCGTCGCGCTGGAGGGCGCCATCGATGAGATGGCGGAAGCCTGCGGCCTCGATCCGCTCGAATTTCGTCTGCGGAATTACGCCGAGGCGGAACCGATCTCCGGCCGGCCCTTCTCGTCCAAGGCCTTGCGCGAATGCTACGCGCAGGGCGCAGCCCGCTTCGGCTGGGACAAGCGCCTCCCGGGCCTCCGCTCGATGCGCGATGCCGCCGGGCGTCTCATCGGCTACGGCGTGGGCACGGCCCTGTTTCCGGCCCTGATGATGCAGGCGGAGGCGCGGGCCGAGATCAGGGCCGACGGCACCGGCACGGTGGCGCTCGGCGCCCACGATATGGGGCAGGGCGCCTGGACCGCGCTGGCCCAGATCGCCGCCGACGGGCTTGGGATCGATCTCGACCGTCTCGACTTTCAGAGCGGTACCTCGGACCTGCCGAATGCCGGTATCGCCGGGGGCTCGGCGCATACGGCGACCGCCGGCTCGGCGATCCATTCCGCTGCCGCGGTGGTGCTGGCGCAGCTGGCGGACCTCGCCACCGGCGACGAGCGCTCGCCCCTGTTCGGGGCCGGCAATGCCGGTGTCTACGCGCGCGGCGGCCGTCTGGTGCGCCGGGACGATGAGGGGCGCAGCGAATCGTTCTCCGAAGTCCTGAACCGGGCCGGCCGGGCCTCCGTGTCGGCGCAGGGGCAGGGCGCCGCCGATCCGGCGTCCCGCGAAGCCTACGCCATGCACGCCCACGGCGCCGTCTTCGCCGAGGTCAGCATCGACCCCGATCTCGGCCAGATCCGCGTCACCCGCCTCGTGGGTGCGTTCGCCGCCGGCCGAGTGGTCAACCCGCGCCTCGTCACGAGCCAGTATTACGGCGGCATGATCTGGGGCGTCTCCTTCGCGCTTCACGAGAGCGCCGTGGTCGATCCCCGCTCGGGCCGCGTGATGAACGCCAATCTCGGCGAGTACCACGTGCCCGTGAACGCCGACGTGCCCTCGATCGAGGCGATCCTCGTGGAGGAGCACGACCCGCACGTGAACCCGCTCGGCATCAAGGGCGTCGGCGAGATCGGTATCACCGGCACGGCCGGCGCCATCGCCAACGCGGTCTATCACGCGACGGGGATCCGGGTGCGCCGGACGCCGATCACGCTGGACCGGCTGCTAGGCTGACACCACTGCGTGTGGTCTCCCCCGCACCCTCATCCTGAGGTGGCGCGAAGCGGCCTCGAAGGATCCTCCAGATCCCGCGCGATCCCTGGACGATCCTTCGAGGCTCCGCTTCGCTGCGCACCTCAGGATGAGGGCGCGGATGGGGGAAGCAGGCTCAGACGGTTTCGCCTGCCGGCCTGCCGGGGCGACGCAGATCGATGGATTCCAGGAGACTCAGCGCCTCCGCCACCGACAGACGCCGGATCTCCGCCCGCCCGGGATCGCCGAAGCGGCGCTCGACATGCCGTGTCGGCACCCCCTTCACGGCCAGCCCGAAATGCACGAGACCGACGGGCTTCGTCTCGCTGCCGCCCCCCGGCCCGGCAATGCCGGTGACCGAGAGCGCGACATCGGCCCGTGACGCCTCGAGCGCCCCCTCCGCCATGGCGCGGGCCACCGGCTCGCTTACCGCGCCGTGCGCCGCGATGAGATCCATCGGCACGCCGATCGATTCGGCCTTCGCTTCGTTGGAGTAGGTGACGAAGCCGCGCTCCACCACCGCGGAGGAGCCGGGTACCGCCGTCAGCAGGCCGGCCACGAGCCCACCGGTGCAGGACTCGGCCGTCGCGATCTTTCGGTCCACCGCCGCATAGGCCCGCACCAGCGCCTCGGCACGGGCGAGCAGGGCGGCGTCGCCGATCACGAACGGCGCTCGTTGGTCTCGGCTTCGGTCTCGATCTCGGCGCAGACCTCCGGCAGGCGCACCGTGGCGGCGGCCTGGGCGGCGAGACCCTCCGCGCGGCCGACGAAGCCGAGCTTCTCCGTCGTCGTCGCCTTGATCGAGACGGACGAGAGCGGCACGCCCGCAACCTCGGCGATGCGCTGGCGGATCGCCTCGCGATGCGCGCCGATGCGCGGGCTTTCCGCCAGCACCGTCACGTCGAGATGGTCGATCTTTCCGCCGCGGGCCCGCACCAGCTCGCAGGCATGGGCCAGGAACTGGTCCGAGGCCGCGCCGCGCCACTTCTCGTCGGAGGGCGGGAAATGGGTGCCGATATCGCCGTCGGCGATGGCGCCGAGCAGCGCGTCGGTCAGCGCGTGCAGGGCGACGTCGCCGTCGGAATGGGCGAGCACGCCCCGATCGGCGGGGATCTTCACGCCGCCGAGCCAGACATGGTCGCCCTCCGTGAAGGCGTGAACGTCGAAGCCGGTGCCGAGGCGGGTCACGTAGGTGGTCATGGGGCCATCAGATATCGCGACCGCGGTGTCAGAGAAAGCCCGGCCGGAGAAGGCCCGGTCGGCCTCGATCAGGTCCGCGGCCTGCGTGATCTTACGGTTTCGCGCGTCGCCCTCGAACACCACGACCGGCAATCCGGCCCATTCGGCAAGCGCACCGTCATCGGTGAAGCCGTCGCGGCCCTCGGCGACCGCGCGGCGATGGGCGTCGAGGAGCAGGCCGAACTGGAAGCATTGCGGCGTCTGGACCGCCCGCAGATTCTCGCGGGCCGGCGTCTCGTGGACGCGCCCGATCCCTGGCGCGATCTCCTCGACGAGCTTGATCGTGTCGGACACCGCGATCCCCGGCACCGAGGCCCCATGCTGGCTCCCCGCCGCAATCGCGCGGGTGATCAGTGCCTCGTCCACGAACGGCCGCGCCGCATCGTGGACGAGCACCAGATCCGGCGCGCCCGAGCGGGCGAGTCCTTCGAGCCCGGCTGACACCGATTGCTGACGCGTGGCCCCGCCCGGCACCGGCTCGGCGAGCTTCTGGCGATGGGCTGGTTCGAGCTCGCCGAGGCACTCGCGATAGAACGCCTCCGCATCCGGCGCGATCACCGGCTGGATGCGGGCGATGCGCGGAGACTGCGCCAGCGCCGCCAGGGTCCGCGTCAGGACGGCCCGGCCGCCGACGCGGCGATACTGCTTCGGCAGATCGCCGCCGACGCGCAAGCCCTTGCCGGCCGCCACGACGACCGCCGCCACCAAGGCATCCCCAGGACCACGCCCCCACGGTGCGGCTTCGTCGGACATGCTGGGGCCTCGAATGGAAATCTTCTGGGGATGGATGCGGGTCGCCGCGTCTCTATGCGTCAAGAAGCGCGAAGGCAAACGCATCGAGCGCTTGCGTCCGCCCGCCGTTTGGCTATTCCTTGTGCACAATGACACGTGACCATTATTTGAGCGCACTGCGCGGGGCGAACGATCCGGAGGCGGAGAGCCCGCCGGTCCTTCTGGCACCCCTGTCAGGTGTCACCGACCTCCACATGCGGCGCATCGCGCAGCGCCTCGGCGCGAGCGCGGTGGTATCGGAGATGGTCGCGGCGGCAGAGCTCGCGAAGGGCGATGCCGAATCGCAGGTCCGGGCCGAGGGCGCGGGGGTGAACCCCCACGTGGTGCAGCTCGCCGGCTGCGCGCCCGAACCGATGGCGGAGGCGGCCCGCATCGCCGTGGCGAACGGCGCCGATGCCATCGACATCAATATGGGTTGTCCCGCCAAGACCGTGACCGGCGGCGAGTCCGGCTCGGCGCTGATGCGCGACCTCGACCACGCGGCGCGTCTCCTGGCCGCAGTGCGCGGCGCGGTCGACGGGCCGGTCACCGTGAAGATGCGGCTCGGCTGGGACCATGCCAGCCTCAACGCCGCCGAGCTGGCCCGACGCGCCGAGGCGATCGGGCTCAACGGCGTGACGGTTCATGGCCGCACCCGCCAGCAATTCTACAAAGGCCGGGCCGATTGGTCGGCGATCCGGTCTGTGGTCGAGGCGGTCCGCATCCCCGTCATCGCCAACGGCGACGTGACGAGCCTGGACGAGGCCCGCGCCTGCCTCGCGCAATCGGGTGCAGCGGGCGTTATGGTGGGGCGTGCGGCGGTCGGACGCCCCTGGCTCGTTGGCGAGATCGCCGCCGGTCTCGCGGGCCGTACCGCTCTGCCGCTCACGGCGGAGCAGCGCGCGGCGGTCGCGGCCGAGCATTACGAGGGGCTGATCGCCCTTTATGGAGCGGCGATGGGCGTGCGCCACGCCCGCAAGCATCTCGCGGCCTACGCCGACGAGGCCGGCGGACTGAGCTCGGACGACCGGCGCCGCCTCGTCACCACCCACGATCCCGCGGAGGCACTCCGCCTCCTGCGGCGCGCATTTCTCGAACCGGCCGGGCGGGCGACCACGCCCCTCGGCGAGGCGGCCTGATGCCTTTCTCCGAAGAGCCCGCTCCCGGATCCCCGCCGCCGGCCGAGGCGGTGCTGAACTCGCTGCCGCTGCCGGTGCTCACCATCGGGCCGGACGAGCGGATCCTCAGGGTCAACCACGCCGCCGAATTGTTCTTCGACGCCTCCGCCCGGTTGATGCTGCGCGGGCGGCTTCGCGACATCATTCCCTTCTCCTCGCCGATCATCGCGCTCGTCGCCGAAGTGCGCCGCCGCCGTTCCAGCGTTTCGGAATACCGCGTCGAGCTGGTGCAGCCCCGTTCGGGCCAGGAGCGCAGCGTCGACGTCTTCGCGACGCCGCTGCGCGACGAGGACGATTCGGTGGTGCTGATGCTCCAGGAGCGCACCATCGCCGACAAGATGAACCGGCAGCTCACCCATCGCGGTGCCGCGCGCTCGATGATCGCGCTCGGCGCCATGCTCGCCCACGAGATCAAGAACCCGCTCGCCGGCATCCGCGGCGCGGCGCAGCTGCTCGAACAGGAGCGCGACGACGAGGACCGCCTTCTCACCCGCCTGATCTGCGACGAGTCGGACCGGATCGTGCGCATCGTCGAGCGCATGGAGCTGTTCGGCGACGAGCGGCCGGTGGAGCGCGGGCCCGTCAACGTGCACGGCGTGCTCGATCAGGTGAAGCGCTCGGCCCAGTCGGGCTTTGCCCGCCACATCCGCTTCATCGAGAACTACGATCCCTCCCTGCCGCCGGTCCTCGGCAATCGGGACCAGTTGATTCAGGTGATCCTCAACCTCGTGAAGAACGCCGCCGAGGCGATCGGTACGGATACGGTCGAGGGCGAGATCACCCTCTCCACCGCCTTCCGCACGGGCCTGCGCCTCCAGATCCCCGGCTCGCGCGAGCGCGTCAGCCTGCCCATCGAGGTGGCGGTGCGCGACAACGGGCCGGGCATTCCGCCCGACATGCTGTCCGACCTGTTCGACCCCTTCGTCACCACCAAGGCGCAGGGATCCGGCCTCGGACTTGCATTGGTGGCCAAGATCGTCGGCGACCATGGGGGCATCGTCGAATGCGATCCCGTTCCCCGCCGCACCGCCTTCCGAATCCTGCTGCCCATGTCGAGCGCCCGCGACGGGCGTGAATCGGCTGCGGAGCGCTGAGTCGAGAGCCATGCCCAACGGCCACATCATCGTCGCGGACGACGACGCCGCCATCCGCACCGTGCTGAACCAGGCCTTGTCCCGGGCCGGCTACGAGGTGCGCACCACCTCGAACTGCTCGACGCTCTGGCGCTGGGTCGCCCAGGGCGAGGGCGATCTCGTCATCACCGACGTGGTGATGCCGGACGAGAACGTGTTCGACCTGCTGCCGCGCATCAAGCGGGTGCGGCCGGAACTGCCGATCATCGTGATGAGCGCGCAGAACACCTTCATGACCGCAATCCGCGCCTCGGAGCGCGGCGCCTACGAGTACCTGCCCAAGCCCTTCGATCTGAAGGAGCTGACGGCGATCGTCGGCCGCGCGCTCTCCCGTCCTCGGGGCGCGCCCGCGCCCGGCGCCGGGCCGGAGAACGAGGACATTCCCCTGGTCGGCCGCTCGCCGGCGATGCAGGAAATCTACCGGGCACTCGCCCGGCTGATGCCGACCGACCTCACCGTGATGATCACGGGCGAGTCCGGCACCGGCAAGGAGCTGGTCGCCCGCGCGCTGCACGATTACGGCCGCCGCCGCACCGGGCCGTTCGTGCCGGTCAACATGGCGGCGATTCCACGCGACCTGATCGAGTCCGAGCTGTTCGGCCACGAGAAGGGCGCCTTCACCGGCGCGCTCTCCCGCTCGGCCGGCCGTTTCGAGCAGGCGGAGGGCGGCACGCTGTTCCTCGACGAGATCGGCGACATGCCGATGGAGGCGCAGACCCGGCTGCTGCGCGTGCTTCAGCAGGGCGAGTACACCACCGTCGGCGGGCGCGTGCCGATCAAGACCAACGTGCGCATCATCGCCGCGACCAACAAGGACCTGCGCGTCTCGATCCAGCAGGGCATCTTCCGCGAAGACCTGTTCTTCCGGCTCAACGTGGTGCCCCTGCGCCTGCCGGCCCTGCGCGAGCGCTCGGAGGATGTGCCCGACCTGATCCGACACTTCTTCGTGCTGGTCGAGCGCGAGGGGCTGACACGAAAGACCCTCGACGCCGACGCCATGGAGCGGCTCAAGCGCTACCGCTGGCCCGGCAATGTGCGCGAATTGGAAAATCTCGTTCGCCGCCTCGCCGCACTGTACCCGCAGGAAACCATCACCGGCCCGGTCATCGAGGCGGAGCTCGACACCCTGCCGCTGGCCCAGCCAGCCGCCGTCAATGGCAGCGGCGCGGCCCGCAAGAACGGGGCGTCCGACAGCGAGACGCTGTCCGGCGCGGTCGAGCGGCACCTCGCCGACTATTTCTCGGGTTATCGCGACACGCTTCCACCGCCCGGTCTCTATCACCGCATCCTGCGGGAGATCGAAGGCCCGCTTATCGGCGCGGCGCTGGCCGCCACCCGCGGCAACCAGATTCGCGCCGCGGAGCTCTTGGGGGTCAACCGCAACACCCTGCGCAAGAAGGTGCGGGATCTCGATCTCCAGGTGTTTCGCACTTCGCGGTGAGGTGACCATCATCGAATGCAGTTTGGCTGCAGGGTCGAGCCAGCCGCAATCGCGCTCCTGAGACGTGATCCGATCTTACGCGATCGGTCACGTCTCTCGATGGCAACGGCCTCGTCATCCGCCAAGCCGACAGTCAAGGCACGACACGACCGGGCGGATGCTCTCGGCTCTTGTTTCGCATCGTCTTTTCCGAAGGCCGGTGGCCAGCTCTCCGGACGATGCTCTCATCATCCGAAATTCAATGTCGTCGACGCGATGTGCTTCGTGATCTGCGATTGTATCTGATCGGTGATGTTCTGAGACACGGATTCCCAGACACTCATGTCCAGATCCAGAGTGATCGCGGAACTGACGATGTTGACACCCTCGTGATGAAACGAGACGAACATCGAGCGCCAATCTTGGAAAGCGATGTCCATACTCAGATAAACGAGCGTCACCGACGCCTGGCCTTGATCAACCTTGAGAGGACCCAAAGCGAGGTTGGTCCGCTTGGTGTCCGATGAGGCCGCACTCCACCAGAATGTCAGGAAGTCCTTGGTCCCGTCATCGTCCGAGTCATTCGACATCAGTTGCGCGAGAGCCTCATATCCTGCCATTTCGGCAGGTCCGAAATAGGCCGACAGAAGAGAGTTCAGGATTTGCCCAATATCGATCGATCCGCTGTAGGTATTTTGACTTATGCCGCCGGTCGTTGCGCTTTTAGCAGCAAATCCAAGATCGATTAACTGCGTCGTGAGCTGATCGTACCAATCCTTCGTGCTCAGATAATCAGTCTTGGTGATATCCACGCCCTTGGATTTGAGCACGGCTCGCGCCGCAGCTTGAGCATAAAGATTCACGTATGCATTCGCCGTGATCATTTCCTTCGGCACATTCAGATCCGCGTAGTTCAACTGCGAATCGACGGCGGTCGCCTGAAGTGCCTGCGGCGCGCTGAGCTTGATAGAAGGCGCGAAGACGAGCGGTTTAAGTGCCGATCCCAGCGTATCGGGAACAAAGGAGATAATCTTCAGCGTGTATTCCGGCGTGATGACCGGTGGAATATCAGCTACCGATCCAAATGATGACGCATTCCAATCGTCCGATTTTTTATTACTGATTTGTTTATCGACTTCTATTTTCAATGTCTTTAGAAATGTCGAACATCCAACTTCCGAATGGAAACTAACATCATACGCCAAGGGACCGCTGACAAGCGGCTTATCGAATGAAGCCACTGCTTTCATCCGGAGGAAGCACTGCGCATAATTACGGCCGAAAATTTCAAAATCCTTCACCTCATCAAATTCGATAAGCAATTTGCCGCTGGCTTTCCCGCACATTTGGAGTCTCCTGGCTGAAAGTCGATCATGCATCGACAACTCTGGATTATCCGAATGCTTGAGATATGAGCAGACGCCGAATGTTGCATGCGTGCGTAAACCGCAAATAATTAGTTGCGCCTCCCGCAACACATGCGAACGATCATTGGCGATAGCTTTTCAGGAATGACCGGAGATGCAAAAGTGACTGCGGGTCCAAATTTACACCAAGATCAAAAGAGTGGCTCCCCAACACATCTCTCAATTTTCCCTTGACAATCTTATGACTGTCCATACAGCCACGACCAAGCAGAAGCCAGTCGACCGATACGTCAAGGCACTCAGCCAATCGACAGATGTTATCGATACTTATATTTTTACCGGATCGCCAACGTGTCAAAGCGCTTTTGTTCACGCCGATTTCGTCTGCCAAGGCATATAGCTTGCGAATACCTCTTGCCGCGAGAGCTTGTTGCAGCCGCTCCGGAAACGATTCCAACATTTCGGCGAAGAATGAGTCCGGAGCGAGCTGAACACCACTCTACATGAAATCAAACCGCCGAATTCCTTACCTTAGGTTGTCCATAGGCATATTGTGCTGACGCTCGAAGCGGCGCAGCTCCTTCGCTTCGCGACCGGCGGCGGGTTCTGTTCCAGGGTCGCCAACTCAGCTAAAGGCGCGCCATGCTGCGCCTTCGCGAGTACCAGCGCGCCGCCCTCGGCGCGCTCGACCGGCATTGGAACCAGGGCGGCGGCCCCGGCCTCGTCGTGCTGCCGACCGGCGCGGGCAAGGCGCTCGTCATCGCCGCCCTCATCCGCGAATGGCTCGAGCGGGCGCCGGGGGCGCGGATCTGCGTCCTCACCCATGTCCGCGAACTCGTGGTGCAGAACCACGGCGAGATGCTCGCCTACTGGCCGGAGGCGCCCGCCGGCATCTTCTCCGCCGGGATCGGGCGGCGCGAGGCCGACGCGCAGGTCGCCTTCTGCTCGATCCAATCGGTGCGCGACCGCGCCGATCTGTTCGGCGCCATCGACCTCATCGTTATCGATGAGGCCCATCTCGTGCCGCGCGCGAGCGAGACCGGCTACGGCCGCTTCCTCGCCGCGGCGCGGGCCGGCAACCCGGATCTCAAGGTCGCGGGCTTCACCGCGACGCCCTACCGCCTCGATTCCGGCCGGCTCGACGAGGGCGAGGGGCGGGTGTTCGAGCGGATCGTCTACGAATCGCTCGTCGGCGACATGATCCATCAGGGCTACCTCGCGCCCCTCGTCTGCAAGGCGACCGCGCTCAGCCTGGACGTGTCGGGCGTTCCGAAGCGCGGCGGCGACTACATTCCCTCGGCCCTGGAGACGGCGGTCAATCGCGAGTGGATCACGCGCGCCGCGGTCGAGGAGATGGTGGCCTACGGGCGCGAGCGGCGAGCCTGGCTTGCCTTCTGTGCCGGGCTCGCCCACGCGGCCTGCGTGCGGGACGCGATCCGGGCCGAAGGCATCACCTGCGAGACCGTGACCGGCACGATGGGCAAGCGCGAGCGCGACCGCATCGTGCGGGATTTCCGCGCCGGGAGGATCCGCTGCCTCGTCTCGGTCGGTGTGCTCTCGACCGGCTTCAACGTGCCGGAGGTCGATCTCATTGCGCTGCTGCGCCCGACCCAGTCCGCCGGGCTCTACGTGCAGCAGGTGGGACGGGCCCTTCGCCGGGCACCGGGCAAGGCGGACGCGATCGTGCTCGATTATGCCGGGCTGGTGCGGATGCACGGGCCCGTCGATGCCGTGACCGCCCGCAGCGTCGCCCTCGGCCCCGCGGCGCCCGGCATCGTGCGGGCGAAACCCTGCCCGGGCTGCGGCGCGCTGATCGCACTGAATGCCAGCACCTGCGACGCCTGCTGGGTCGAGCCCAAAGCGGAGGACGAGGACGCGCCCCACGCCGCCAGCGCCGAGGACGCGCTGCCGATCCTGTCGGAAGCGATCGCGCCCTGGCGCGAAGTCACCGGATGGCGACTCGAGCGCGGACCCGGCGGATCCGGCCCGGACCGGCTCGAAGTCGCTCTGCGCTGGCGCGGCGGTGGTTGCCGGGTCGAGGTCTGCCTGGAACATTCGGGCCATGCCCGCGAGAAGGCGGTGCTGTGGTGGCGCGCCTTCGGGGGCGCCGAGCCGGTGCCGATGTCGGTCGCCGCCGCCCTGGAGCGGGCCGACGAGCTGGAGCGGCCGGAAAGCCTGAAGATCGATGCCGCGGGCCGACTCTCGGAAAGCGTCACGGTCCGCTTCTCCGACGGGCGCCGGTTCCGCGATCTGCGCCGCTGGGGCGGTCTCGCGGCGTGATCGGCGGTCCAAGCGTGGCTGATTCGTATTAATTTCGCCACACTGTTGTGGCCCCGCATCAGCGATGCCGCTGCTGTCGCGACGTTCTCAAAACGCGCCGTCCGATGCACCGTCCGTGGAGGACGGCGCGGAGGCGGTCGCGCGCCGTTTCGACTCGCCGCCGCGGGGGCCCGGCTGGATCGGGGCGGCGGTGGTGCTCACGGCGCTGATCTCGGCTTCCGTCACCTTCCTCATCCTGGCGGGCATCATCCAGATTACGAGGACGCCGACCACGGGCGTCGCGCTCCTCTCGGTCAACGCAATCTTGGTCCTCGCCCTCGTGGTGGTCATCGCCTGGGAGGCGCGGGTCTTCCTGCATGCCCGGCGCACCCACGCCTCCGTGGCGCGGCTGCACACCCGCATCGTCGGCCTGTTCAGCCTGATCGCGATCCTGCCGACGATCCTGCTCGCCATCGTCGCCTCGGTGACGATCGATGTCGGCCTCTCGCTGGGTTTCACCGACCGGGTTCGCGACGTGGTGCTGAAATCGGTGCAGGTGGCGGACGCCTACCAGGAGAATCACTGCCAGTCGCTCGCCCGCGAGATCCGCATCTTCGCCGACGACCTGACCCGCGCGCGGCCGAATTTTGACGTGAACCGCGAGTGGTTCGAGAACTTCATGACAACGCGGGCCCAGGCGCTCGGGCTGCCGATCGTCAAGATCATGCGTGGGCCGAACGAGGTGGTGGCGCGCGCCAACATCGACGTGCTCAAGCAGACGCGCCTGCCCTCGGCCGCGGCCTTCGAGGATGCAGCGAAGTCGAGCGACCCGATCTGCCTGCTGCCGAACGAGGGCCGGGTCTTCGCCGCGCTGATGCGGATGCCGGCCTACGACAACGCCGTGCTGCTGGTGCAGCGCGAGGTGAGCCAGCTCGCCATCGACTTCCCCGGCGTCGCCCGCGCCGCGGCCGCCGAGTACCTGACCTACGACGAACTGCGCCGCTACGTGCAGATCGCCTTCGCCTCGGTCTTCATCCTGATCGCGCTGATCACCCTGCTCTCGGCGGTGTGGTTCGGGCTGAACTTCGCCAACCGCTTCGTCGCCCCGATTCGCCGGCTCATCAACGCCGCCGACGAGGTCGCCGCCGGCAACTTCTACGCCCGCGTTCCGGCGCGAAAGTCCGACGGCGACCTCGCCCATCTCGGCGAGAGCTTCAACACGATGACGCAGGAGCTGCGCCGCCAGCACGACGGGCTGCGGGCGGCCAACGACCTGATCGACCGCCGCCGCCGCTTCACCGAGGCCGTGCTTTCGGGCGTATCGCCGGGCGTGCTCGGCGTCGATGCCGACGGCGTCATCACCATCGCCAATCCCGGCGCGGAACGGACGCTCGGCCTGTCGGCAAGGGAACTGGTCGGCAAGCCTCTGACGGCGGTCGTGCCGGAGATCGCCGCGCTGTTCCCCGAGGCGGAGGGGCGCCAGCGCGCGCTCCAGCAGCAGATTCAGCTCGTGCGCGGCGGGCGCGAGCGCACCATCGCCGTGCGGGTGACCAGCGAGCAGGCGCAGGGCGAGGCCCGCGGCTACGTGGTGACGCTCGACGACATCACCGATCTCGTCACCGCGCAGCGTACCTCCGCCTGGGCCGATGTCGCCCGCCGCATCGCCCACGAGATCAAGAACCCACTGACCCCGATTCAGCTCTCGGCCGAACGCATTCGTCGCAAATACGGAAAAGTGATCACCGCCGACAAGGAAGTGTTCGAGCAGTGCACCGCCACGATCGTGCGGCAGGTGGACGAGATCAAGCGGATGGTAGACGAGTTCTCCTCCTTCGCCCGGATGCCGAAGCCCGCGATCACGCAGCAGGATCTGGCCGAGATTGCCCGGCAGAACCTGTTCATGCTGCGCATGGCGCATCCCGATCTGGACTTTCCGTTCGACACCGTCGGCGCCGACGCGCAGGGCCGCGTGGTGGCCGCCTTCGACGTGCGGCTGTTCTCCCAGGCGCTCACCAACATCCTCAAGAACGCTGTCGAGGCGGTCCAGGCGGTGCCCGAGGACGTGCTGACGGCCGACGGCGGCAAGGGCCGCGTGGCGCTGAAGCTGATCGTCGAGGACGCCTTCGTGGTGATCGAAGTCACCGACAACGGAAAAGGCTTTCCGGCAGAGGGGCGCCAGCGCCTGCTCGAACCCTATATGACGACCCGCGAGGGCGGGACCGGCCTCGGTCTGGCGATCGTCTCCAAGGTGCTGGAGGAGCATGGCGGGGGGATCGAGCTGAACGACAACCCGGAGGGGCGCGGCGGACAGGTCCGCATGCGGCTGCCGCGGGAGGTCGGGCGGGACGAAGGACAGAATTCCGAGTCCGGTGGCGGAGGGGAGCGGACACGCTCCGCGGCACCGGGCGCGCGTGACGGGACAACGATGGACAAGAATACGGAGGGCGCCATGGAAGCGCGACGCGTCGCGGAGATGCAGCCATGAGCGCCGACATCCTGATCGTCGACGACGAGGCCGATATCCGCGATCTGGTCGCGGGCATCCTGGACGACGAGGGGCACCGAACCCGCACGGCCGCCGGCTCCGACGAGGCGCTGGCGGCGATCGAATCGCGCCGGCCCCACCTCGTCTTCCTCGACATCTGGCTCCAGGGCTCGCGCCTGGACGGGCTGCAGGTGCTCGACCTGATCAAGGCGGGCCACCCCGACCTGCCGGTGGTGATGATCTCGGGCCACGGCAACATCGAGACCGCGGTGGCGGCGATCAAATCCGGCGCCTACGACTTCATCGAGAAGCCGTTCAAGGCCGACCGCCTGATCCTCGTGGCCGAGCGGGCGCTCGAAGCCTCGCGCCTCAAGCGCGAGGTGCGCGACCTCAAGGTGCGTTCGGGACAGGCGAGCCGCATCGTCGGCGCGTCCGTGGCGGTCAACCAGCTGCGCCAGACCATCGAGCGCGTGGCGCCGACCAATGCCCGGGTGATGATTTCGGGCGCGCCTGGCGCCGGCAAGGAGCTCTCGGCGCGAACCCTGCACGCCGCCTCCTCGCGGGCGAGCGGGCCCTTCGTCGTCATCAACGCGGCGACGATCACGCCGGAGACGATGGAAGCCGAGCTGTTCGGCGTCGAGGGTGGCGAGGGCCGGGTGCGGCGCGTCGGCGCCCTGGAGGAGGCCCATGGCGGCTCCCTCTACATCGACGAAGTCGCCGACATGCCCAAGGAAACGCAGAGCCGGATCCTGCGCGTCCTCGTCGATCAGAACTTCCAGCGCGTCGGCGGCACCGCCCGCGTCCACGTGGACGTGCGCATCATCTCATCGTCCTCCCGTGACCTCACCGAGGAGATCGCCGCCGGGCGCTTCCGCGAGGATCTGTTCCACCGCCTCTCGGTGGTTCCGATCCGCATCCCCTCGCTCGCCGAGCGGCGCGAGGACGTGCCGGAACTCATCACCTTCTTCATGGAGCAGATCTCGGCGGCCACCGGCCTGCCGCGGCGGCGCATCGCCGAGGACGCCATGGCGGTGCTGCAATCGCACGACTGGCCCGGCAACGTGCGGCAGCTGCGCAACAACGTCGAGCGGCTGATGATCCTGACCCAGAGCGATCCGGAGCAGGAGGTGACGTCCGAGATGCTGCCGACCGAGATCGGCGCGCTGGTGCCGACGACGCCGACCGGCGCCGGCGGCGAGAAGCTGATGAGCCTGGCGCTGCGCGAGGCGCGCGAGATCTTCGAGCGCGAATATCTCATCGCGCAGATCGCCCGCTTCTCCGGCAACATCTCCCGCACCGCCGAGTTCATCGGCATGGAGCGCTCGGCCCTTCACCGGAAACTGAAGTCTCTCGGCATCGGCCCGTAACCGGCCCGCAAGGCGCGATGCTGCCGATTCGCGTACGAGAATCGGCAGCGAGCACGGTTGCAAGAGGTGGATATTGACGCTTTGACCGGCAGGGTACCTCTTGCATCGCGGCAAGCTTCGCCCTGTAATGGAAGAGCGCGGCAGAGCGATCCCGGCATGTGGGAGTCGCCTGCCCGCGACTCCAGGCACGGGGTCCTGCTGATCCGCGGTTGCGGCCTCGAAATAAGGATAACAAGAAATGGCGGGCGAGCGCGCTCAGAACCTCCAGGATACGTTCCTGAACCATGTCCGCAAGAACAAGATCCCGCTGACGATCTTCCTCGTCAATGGCGTCAAGCTTCAAGGTGTTGTGACCTGGTTCGACAACTTCTGCGTCCTACTCCGGCGGGACGGGCACTCGCAGCTCGTTTACAAGCACGCGATCTCCACGATCATGCCCGGTCATCCGGTGCAGCTGTTCGAACCGGACGAGACGGCCCCCGAGAAGGCCTGACCGCGCGATCCACCGCATCCGGCGCGCCCGCGTCGGACCTGCCCCGCTTCGCGGACACCGTGCTCTTCCCGACGATTTCCGTCATTTGCGGGAGTCGGCGGATGCAAAATGGCGTCATCGTTCCGACATGAGAGAACGATGACACGGAGACGCCATGACTGAACTCCTTCCGCCCGGCGAAGCCCGCCTGCAGGCGAAGGCCGCCCCCGAGGGCGAGATTGCCGCCGCGACCCGCACGCTGGTGCTCGGCCCCTATCTCACGCGCGCCGCCCAGCGCTCCGCGCCCGGACAGACCGAGACCGTGCGCTCCGACGAGGCGCGCCTCGACGAGGCCGTGGGATTGGCTGTCGCCATCGATCTCGATGTCGCCCGGGCGATCTCCGTGCATATCCAGCGCCCGCGCCCCTCGACCTATCTCGGCAAGGGCCGGGTGGAAGAGGTCGCCGGGCTCATCCAGGCGGAAGAGATCGGCCTCGTTGTGATGGACTGCGCCCTTTCTCCGGTGCAGCAACGCAACCTCGAGAAGGCCTGGGGCGCCAAGGTCATCGACCGGACCGGCCTGATCCTCGAGATCTTCGGCCGTCGCGCCTCGACCCGCGAGGGCACGCTTCAGGTCGAGCACGCCCATCTCGCCTACCAGAAGTCCCGTCTCGTGCGCTCCTGGACCCACCTTGAGCGGCAGCGCGGCGGCTTCGGCTTCCTCGGCGGCCCCGGCGAGACTCAGATCGAGGCCGACCGGCGGATGATCCAGGAGCGGATGACCCGGATTGAGCGAGACCTCGACGCGGTGACCCGCACCCGCGGCCTGCACCGCAAGAGCCGCGCGCGGGTGCCGTATCCGATCGTGGCGCTCGTCGGCTACACCAATGCCGGCAAGTCGACCCTGTTCAACGCCCTGACGAAGGCCGAGGTGCGAGCGCAGGACATGCTGTTCGCGACCCTCGATCCCACGGCCCGGGCGACCAAGCTGCCCCACGGCGAGACCGTGATCCTGTCGGACACGGTCGGATTCATCTCCGACCTCCCGACATCGCTGATCGCCGCCTTCCGCGCGACGCTCGAGGACGTGATCGAGGCCGACATCCTGCTCCACGTGCGCGACGTCTCGCACGGTGACACCCAGGCCCAGGCCGAGGATGTCGAAGGGGTGCTGCGCGAACTCGGGATCGAGCCGGATGCCGAGCGGATCATCGAGGTCTGGAACAAGTCCGACCTTCTCGACGAGGGCGAGCGCACCCGGCTGGTCAACCTCAGCGCCGCCCATCGCGGCGCCGGGGCGGCGCCCATCCTGGTCTCGGCGCTGACGGGGGAGGGGCTGCCGGCGCTGGCCGAGCGGATCGAGGCACAGGTGGCGCGGGCGCGCTCGACCTTTGCCGTCACGCTTCCGCCGGAGGACGGCGCCTCCTTGAACTGGCTCTACGAGAATGCCGAGGTGCTCGACCGGCAGGCCGAGACCGGCGGCGCAATCGCGCTGACGATCCGCATCGCACCGGAGAAGGAGCCGCGCTTCCTCAACCGGTTCGAGGCGGCGCAGCGCATCGGCGGTCCGCAGAACCTGCCGGCGGCCTAAAGCATCATCCCGAAAGGTGGTTTGCGGCTTTCGGAAAAAGATGATGCAAAAACAGATCCCTGGTGCGTCGTGCTGGATCCGATATCCAGCACGATGCGCTAGGGCCGTCTCCTCGCATCGGCTCCGACGCGCGACGCGGCGGCCCCCACCGACGAAAAAGGGCCGGCACCGCGATTTGCGGCGCCGGCCCTTTTCAGATTTGCCCTCGGTGCGGTCAGTCTTTCGGTGCAGCGTGGGCGACCATGGCGAGGCTGTGGTTCAGCCCGCTCGCGCCACCGCCGATGACCTCGACGCGGGCCCCCGTCTTCGCCCGCCGGGCCGCCCATTCCCGGATCATCTCCAGGCAGGTGTGGTCGACGTGGCGCAGGCCATCCGCGGCGAGGCGGACCGGGGTGCCTTCCGGCGTGCGCTCCAGCGCCTCGTTGAGATGCGGCAGCTGGAGGAAGGTCGCCGAGCCCGAGAGGCGAAGTTCCGGCACCGCCTGGACCGCGCCACCCCGCTCCGTCTGCGCCGCGCCACCCTCGATCTTGAGCGGGCCGCGCAGGTAGTGCGGGATCACCTGGAGCAGGCTGAGCGCGAGACCGGTGAGGACGCCGGTCAGGAGATCGGTGGCGACGACCATCACCATGGTCGCGGCCCAGATCGCGGCGGTGGGCAGGCCGTAGCGCTCGTGCAGGTGGAAGGCGTGGGCCGGACTCACGAGGCGCCAACCCGTCACCACGAGGATGCCGGCGAGGGAGGCGGTCGGCACGATCTTCAGCACCATCGGCAGCATCAGCAGGAAGGCGAGGATCCAGCTGCCGTGCAGGATGGTGGAGGCCCGTGTGACCGCACCCGCCTGAACGTTCGCCGAGGAGCGGACGATCACGCCGGTCATCGGCAGGCCGCCGGCGAGGCCGCAGAGGATGTTGCCGACACCCTGCGCGCCCAGCTCGCGGTTGTACTGCGTGCGAGGACCGTCATGCATCCGATCGACCGCCGCCGCCGAGAGCAAGCTTTCCGCACTGGCAATGACCGCGAGCGTGACGGCCATCAGGATCATCGCCGGCTCGGCCAGGCGGCTCCAGTCGCCCAAACCCGGCAGGGTGACGGCGGAGAAGATGTTCTCCGGCACCTCGACGCGCTTGACGTCCATGCTGCCGACGACGGCGACGAAGGTGCCCGCCAGAACACCCATCAGGGCACCCGGGAGCAGCTTGAGCTTGGCCGGACGGATCTTCTCCCAGCCCAGCATCGCCACGATCGTCGCGAGTCCGACGATGACAGCGCCGGGGCGATTCCCCTCGGGACTGGAGACGAAGTTGAAGAACGCGGCCGGAATCGCGATGAGATTGTCGAGGCCGTTGGCTTTCGGCAGCGCGTCCGTCAGCACATGGAGCTGCGCCAGTACGATCAGGATCCCGATGCCGGCGAGCATGCCGTGCACGACCGCCGGCGAGATCGCCCGGAACCAGCCGCCGATCCGCAGCGCACCGGCCAGGAGCTGGATTGCACCGGCAGCGACGAGGACGGGTCCGAGGGCATCGATGCCGTGTTCGCGGACGAACTCGAAGACGATGACCGCGAGGCCTGCGGCCGGACCGCTGACCTGAAGCGGCGAGCCGGCGAGGAAGCCGACCACGATACCGCCGATGATGCCGGTGATGAGGCCGCGCTCGGCCGGCACACCGGAGGCCATGGCGATGCCCATGCAGAGGGGCATCGCCACGAGGAAGACGACGAAGGAGGCCGGAAGGTCCCGGCCGAGAGTCGATGGCATCAGCCGGGAGAGGGACGCGCGCATGGCGGAAGTCCCTATTCGGCCGCGACGGCGTGGAGGCCGGCAAATTCCGGCGTGGCGATCCGCGCGGCCGGAGCCTGAGCCACCGGCACGTCCGTGGCCTCGTCGATCGGGACGAAGCAGCCGCGGTCGCCGCAATAGGCCAGCACCTGCCCGCTCTCGATCTCGAAGAACCAGCCGTGCAGGCGCAGCCCGCCGCGGGCGAGCGCCGCCGCCACGCTCGGATGCGTGCGCAGATTGTTGAGCTGGACCACCACGTTCTCGAGAGCGAGGGCGCGGTGTCGATCCTTCGGATCCATGCCCTCGGGATAGGCTTCGCAGACGATCCGGTTCGCCGCGTGGCTGTGGCGCAGCCAAGCCGCGACGTTGGGCATGTTGCCCAGGGCCTCGGGGTTCATCAGCCCCTTCATCGCCCCGCAATCGGAATGGCCGCAGATCACGATGTCGCGCACGCCGAGCGCCACGACCGCATATTCGATGGCGGAGGAGACGCCGCCGTTCTGCTGCGAGAAGGGCGGGACGATGTTGCCGGCGTTGCGGCACACGAAGAGATCGCCCGGACCGGATTGCGTGATATGCTCCGGCGAGACACGAGAATCGGCGCAGGCGATGATGAGCGCCTGCGGCTGTTGACCGTCGCGCACCAGTTGCTGGTACATCTGCTGCTGGCCCGGGAAGATCGTTCCGCGGAAGTTCGAGAGACCTTGAATAATGCCGTCCACGGCAAACCTCGCTGTCCGTCACCACGCGTGAGCAGCCGCGTTGGGACGCATGAGTGCTGGCTGGATGACAGGCGGGGCTCCGCCTGCCGAGTCGCGAAGGTCACCAGACGGGACGCCGGCTGACCGGCGCCTCCGTCAGGCACAAGGCCGCCCGCGCCGCGGCAAGATCTGCGGCGACGTGAGAGCCGGTACGATGTCGTCCGGAGAGCCCGGTCGGCCCGAACGGGCGACCGGACATGGCTTTGCGGAAGACCGCGGTCCGCCCTGCGGCGCGTGAAACGCCGCGAGGCAGCCGGCCCTTACCGGGCGCGCCGCGGCGCGGTGCCCGCGGCCCAGTGCGGCTCGACCGCACCCCGACGCACGGCCGAGCGGGCCACGCCGCCCTTGGCACCCGCGTTCTCACTGAGCATCGGCGCGCCGAGGATCTGACCGGTGCCCATCCGCTGCGAGTGGAGCGAGCGGGGGTCGTGGTAGGGATCGTCCACGTAGCTGCTCATGAAGCCGCCGCCGGCCTGCTGGCGGCTGCCGCTTCCACCGTCCTGTGCCTGAGCCGAGATCGGCAACGCAAGCGCCATCGCCGACAGCATACCGATAGTCATCATGCGCTTCATGTCGAATTCCTCTCTTAATCCCTGAGAACCGAAGTTTTTTTCTTGTTACCTGACTGCATTAGGAGAGTAATTCCGGGATTTATATTTTGAAAGTGCGTTTTATCACCAAGTTATTGTAAAAAATTAATCCCGAGCTTCTGCCGTCTTGGTGCGCAGGAGCACGCGACATCGCTCAGAAAGTCCTCAGATGAGGATGAAATTTGAATGAGAACTTTCAGGATTTAATCCGTCCGCCGATCGACAAAGTGACCCGTGATGGCCGGATGCGGATCGATCCGGATGCGACGGGTTCCGCCTGATCGGAGCGGACAAGGCATCGACGAGCCCGCGCGGTGCTTGCGCGCAGTCGAGATCCGTCATCCCGAGGGGATCCGATGGATGTGGTGTGGGCAGCGGTCACGTCGGCGATCGGCCGAGAGATGGCTGGATGATCCGCAGGTGAGAGAACGAGCGAACGCGGCACTATTCCGGTCGATGGCGCCAGGAGGCCGGGCGGCACCGGCAAAGATCGCTCTCGACGATGCGCAACGGGCGGCAGGCGCGAAACGTCTTCGGCGGTGTCAGAGGCGGATCGGGCCGCCCGGGATGTCCGGCACGCATCTGCCGCGGCGGCGGCGCAGACGAAAGCAGAACGATGACCGGGCGGATCTGTCGCGAGAAAGTCTGAAGCCGGATCCGACCTGATGCGCCCAAGTCTTATCGGCTTGGCCGCAGCGGCAACGCGCGCATGTTCGCCAAGCCGGCATCCGGTTCGACCGGAGGATGCTTCGAAGCGGCGGCGCGACGAGGGTCGGTCGGCCCGGCGGGGTGAGCTGGGCCGACTCCCGTGGCGTCGCGCGGACCTCAGCGGCCCTTCGTGTCTTGCTTGCGCTTCAGGATCGCGTCCATCTGCGCAATCTCGGCATCCTGCGCTTTGACGATCTCCTCGGCGAGTTTGCGGATCTCAGGATCCTTCGAATGTTCGAGGGCAATTTTCGCCATCGCGATCGCACCGCGGTGGTGCGGGATCATCCCGCGCACGAAATCGGCGTCGACATCGTTGGTGTAGCGGATGTCCATGTCGCGATGCATGCGGGCGTCGGCGTCGCGAAACGCCCGCGTCGCAGGGCTGTCGTTCAGCTCGGTTTTTGCCGCCGGCCCGCCGTGCTGATGATGGTGATGCCCGTCGCCGGCCGTGGCCGGACCGGCCGGAAGGCCGACGAGGAGGCCGGCAAGGAGGGCGGAGCGATACGCTTTCATCATCGGGTGCGTCCTTGGATCAGTCGGAGCATTAGTCGAAGCGGGCACTGGCGGCGACGCCGCCGGGCGCGGAGATGCGGACGGCGCCGGTGGGCCGCTCCCCGAGAGCCGTCTCGGCCTTGCCGGTCAGCCGGCCGCCATCCGGGCTGAGGACGATGCGCGCGGTCTTGGCGCCGGATTTGAAGATCGCGACCGCGGAGAAGCCGTCGACCGGCACGGGCTTGCCGTTGCCGTCGCTCAGATAGACCGAGACGGTCTCGGCCCGCGTCACGAGTTCGGCGTGCCACGCGCCCGCACCCTCGATGCGCCCGCCGTTGGGGCCGGGCGGATGGTCGTGATCGTGAGAGTTGCTGCCGGAATGCTGCGCACTCGCCGGCGCGGCGAGGAGGGCGAGCGCCAGGGCGGCGCAATGCAAGACACGGTTCAACGGTCGTCTCCCTGAATGATGGAATGAGTGTCTGATGCTCTCGGTCGGGCGGCCGCGGCTTTCGTGCCGCGATCCGCGCATCGAGGGCGCCGCTGGATGCCGCGGCTTAGGCATGGCACGTCCGGATGCTTGGGCGCTGCCAGCGCCGCCATGGAACGACCCGACTGTCGATTGGGCGCGTGCCGTCGAGGCGACGTCAGCCGGCCACGCAGCACCGGATGAGGCGGGTCAGGCCCCGCGTCGGGGAGGTTCGACCTGGGTGTCGGGCACGATGCCCGACAGGAGCGGTGCATCGCCGGCACGCGCGCGATCACGCGCCGCCAAAGGGGGCAATCCCGGAAGCGGCGAAGGCACGAGTGCGGCCGCACAGCAGGACGACGGGGGATGTCCGCACGCACCGCCGGCCGAGCAGTCTAGGGAGGCACGCGTGACGGGACCGGCCTCGCTCACCGAGCCCTTCGGAACGGCGGTCAAGAAGATCGAGAAGCGCGCAGCCGCGACGAGATCTCCGGTGGTCATGATGTCGGGTGCCGCGGCGGGCACAGCCTGCGCGCGCGGCGCAGGCCGGTGGTCGCCATGCGCCTGGGCGCCGCACGGAATGAGCGATGCGGCGATCGCCACGATCGCTGCAACCAGCCAAAGCGCTATGGGACGGGCGGACGTCATCGACGCCGAGACCTATCACGGACCTTCGGGCACAGACAGGGGCAAAGAGAGCCGCGAACGAGGGGCGCTCCCGTACCGTGGCAGAGGCTACCCTTCTCGCAAACTCTGCGGCCGCGCATCGCCACCGATGGCGATCAGGGTCGAGAATTCCAAGGTCTGCTCGTCGCTTAGATCGCAACCCAGGCGAGGCCACTCCCTCCAAATCGCGCGAGACGGCCGGGCAAAGGTTTAGCTCAGATACACCTCTGGCCCACCCGAGCTTGTCCTCCACTTAACCTTCTACGCTTTGTCGGCAATGATGGACTTGAGTGCTCTCCCATCAATACCCACAAGCCTGACGTAGTTTTTTCAATTCTTCTCTTGCATCGTTGCGCATCGCGTATGATCTTGGCGCCCGGGGGCCCCCGGAACGGACAGGCAGAATGACAGAAGAAAACCAAAAATCGTTCAATGACTTCGTAGAGCTGGCGAGCGACATCGTCTCGTCGTACGTGTCGAACAACTCAGTGCCCGCGTCCGAGCTTCCGGGCCTGATCATCAACGTTCACGCCGCGCTGACCGGCCTGAGCAGCCCCGAGGCCGCCGCCGCTCCCGCCGAGGAAGTGATCGAGAAGCCGTCCTCCGCGCAGATCCGCAAGTCCGTCACCCCGGACGCGATCATCAGCTTCATCGACGGCAAGCCCTACAAGACGCTCAAGCGCCATCTCGGCACCCACGGCCTCGACCCCTACTCGTATCGTCAGCGCTACGGCCTGCCGAACGACTACCCGATGGTCGCTCCGAACTACGCCGCGCAGCGCTCCGCCCTGGCGAAGTCGATCGGCCTCGGCCGGCCGGGGGGGCGTATCGAGGACGAGGCTCCCGCGCCCGAGCCGAAGTCGCGCTCGCGCCAGAAGGTCGCCTGATTCGACGCTCGCCGCCGCGACGGCCGGGCAAATCGTTCGGTCGTGAAACCTTTGCCTTCGGCGAGCGTCAACCGCATGATCGAGACGACGAGCGGATTTCCCTCCGCTCCCGGCGGCGAGCCGCCCCGAGGACATGCGATGGCGGGTTTGCCCACCCTTCTTCTGGATATTGCCGGCACGATCTGCGCGCTGCCGCGGGGCGAGATTCGGGAGATCCTCCCGTTGCCGCGCCTGCACGCGCCGCCGGCCGCGGGCGGTCCGCTCGCCGGCTTCCTGAACCTGGCCGGCGAGCCGCTGCCCGTCGTCGATCTCGCGGCGCTCTTCGATCTGCGCTCGGCGGCCGGCGACGATCCTTACCGGCATGTCCTGCTGGCACGGCAGGGCGCCATCGCCTTCCTCGTCGATCGGGCACTCGATCTCATCCAGATCGACACGGATGCCCTGCGTCCGGTGGAAGCTGCCCGCAGCCTGAACGGCTGCGTGGTCGGTGAGTTCGCTTGGGCGGATCGACTCGTGCATCTCCTCTCGCTCGACCGGATCCTCACCCTGGAGGAGCGGACCCGGCTCGATGCGCTGACCCGGCAGGCGACGACGCGCCTCGCCCGGTTCGAGCCCGATGGGGCGCATCCCGTCTGAGGCCCCCGTCGTGACGGCCCCCAAGGAGCGGGCGCGACGCGCTGCGGGAACGACGGTCGATCCGGACTTTCCCGCCCTGAAAGCGCGGATCATCGCCCGCACGGGGCACAACTACTACGAAGACAAGGACGACCTGCTCTACGACCGTCTGCGCAAGCGCATGCGCATCCGCGGCCTGTCGGATTGCGCCGCCTATCTGAGCCTGCTCGACGGCGCCGCCGGCCGGGAGGAATGGGCCGCGCTCGAGGCCGAGATCACCATCGGCGAGACCTTCTTCTTTCGCTATGCGGAGCAGTTCGCCGCCCTGCGCGGGACGATCCTGCCTGAACTGATCGAGGCGCGCCGCGAGACGCGCCGCCTGCGGATCTGGAGCGCCGGTTGCTCGACGGGGGCGGAACCCTACTCGATCGCCATCCTCGTCCATGATTTGCTCGGCGAGGCGCTCGCCGACTGGACCGTGACGATCCTCGGCACCGATCTGAGCGCGGCGGCACTTGCCACCGCCCGCGAAGCGGAATTCGGACCGTGGGCCCTGCGCACCCTGGACACGGAGGAGCGCGCCCGCTGGTTTCGCCGCACGCCGGCGCGGCCGGGTCTGCCGCATGGCGGCTACGCCCTGCGGCCCGCCTTTCGCCGCATGGTGCGCTTCGAGCGACAGAACCTGCTGAGCCTGATCGACGGCAGTGATCGGGCGCCGGCGAGCTTCGATCTCATCCTCTGCCGCAACGTCCTGATCTATTTCAGTCCCGATCACGTCAACCGCATCGTGCGGGCGCTGGGCGAGCGGCTCAACCCGCGGGGCTGGCTCCTGATCGGCCATGCCGAGCCCAACCCGACCTTCTCCCAATGGCTGCAGCCGATCGCCCTGCCGGGAACGGTCGCCTATCGCCCGATCGATACGCCGACGATCGAGCCGCCGCCCGTTCTCGTCCCCGCGATACTCGATGCGGCGCCGATCCCACTCGCTCCGCCGCCCGACTTGGTGACGGACGCGCCTCCGGTGCCATGGCCCGCGCCGATACCGGATCCTCGGCCGGCCATCCCGCCGGAGCCGGTTCCGTTCCCCGCGTCACCCGCGACCGATCACCCGCTCTCGCCGGGCGATCTCCTGGCCGAGATCCGCGTGCTGGCCGATGCCGGCGAGACGGCGCGGGCCTGGCGCCGGCTGCACGAGGAGATCGACGGCTACGCCACCGATCCGGCTCTGCGCTACTACGAGGGACTTCTCGCGCTCGATCTCGGGCGGGAGCGGGAGGCCGAGCGGGCTCTGCGGGGTGCGTTGTTTCTCGACCGCGGCTTCATCATGGCCCATTTCCAGCTCGGTCTGCTGCTCTCCCGCGGCGGGCGCCGCGGCGAGGCCTCCCGTGCCCTCGACAACGCGCTCCGCCTCGCGCAAGGACTGCGGCCCGAGACGATCCTGCCGGAGGGAGACGGAGTGAGCGCCGCACGCTTGGCCGAGAGCGCACGCCGCGTCCTGGCCGGTCTGAAGGTCAGCGACGCATGAAGATCGGTCTGACCGCCGGAGCTGACCCGAAGGCGCGCCATGCCGCGCTGCTCGACGCGCGCGCCGTCGCGCTGGCCGCGCGCGGGGCGGAGCAGGAGAAGACGGTCGAGACCGTGGCCTATCTCGTCTGCGCCTGCGGGCGGGAGCGGTACGGCCTGCCGCTCGCGGCGGTGGCGGGTGTCGCGCCCGAGCGGCCCTGCACCGGCCTGCCCGGCGCGCCGCCGGCACTCAAGGGGATCACGGCCGTCGCGGGCGCAATCGTTAGCGTGCTCGACCTCGCGGCCTGCCTCGGGCTTGACCGCGCCGGCGAAGAGGATGGGGGCCACGTGGTGCGCCTGCGCGCGCAGGAGCCGCCGATCGCCCTCTCGGTCGACCGCGTGATCGGCATCGCCCGGATCGACGTGGCGCTGGCGCAACCGATGAACCAACCGGAAAGTCTGGGACGCGGCCCGCTTTCGGGCTATGCACCGCCCGGCTCGGACAGGACGGGCGACATCCACGAGGGTTTCTCCCTCGTCGATCTGCCGGCCCTGCTCGCCCGCTTCTCGACCTGACGGTCCAGGTCTCGAACCCTCCCCGCACCGCCTGCCGGAGCCATGTCGCCCGTGTCGCTCTCGATCGGAAAACGCATCCTCCTCGGCTTCGTGGCGGCCAGCCTGATCGTGGCGGCTCTGGGCGCCTACGCCCTGCGCCAGATCGGCAGCGTGCGCGACATGACCGACCTGATCGTGACCCGCGACGTCGGCGTGCTGCGCCAACTCGACGATCTCGGCAACGTCGCCCGCAACATGGGGCTCGTCCGGCGCAACGCGGTGATCGCCCTGCTGACGCAGGGCAACACGACGTCGCCATCGGCCCGGTCGGACGACTTTCTGGGAAGCTGGCGCCAGAACGTGTCGGAGTTGGACCGGCTTCTCAACACCATCGCCGGAGAGGTGAAGGATTACCAAGGCGGAGCGCTCTCGGCGGAGCGCGTCGCGGCCTGGGGCCGCCTCGGCGCCGTCATGTCCGAGACCGCGGAAGCCTTCCGCCAGGTCCGCAACGCGAGCGACCAGCAATTGCGCGCGGTCGATGCGCGCGACATCGCATCAGTCGAGGGCAAGAACGACGAGGTCAACCGGCTCCACGACGGGCTTTTGCGCAGCATCGCCAATGCCCGCACGGCCCTCGACGGAGTTATCGGCGCAGGTCAGCGCAGCGTCGGCGAGATCTACCGCAACAGCATCCTCTCCGTTGCGATCACCGTGGCGGCCTCAATCCTGCTCTCCATCCTGGTGACGGTGCTGATCAGCCGCGCGGTGGTGCGACCCCTTGAGGACGTGATGCGCTTCGTCGCGCAGATCGGCGACGGCGACCTGACCGGACGGCTGAACCGTACCGGCAACGACGAGATCGGGCGGCTCGGCGACACGCTGAACCGGATGGTGGCCGGCCTGTCCGACCTCGCCCGCACCAACCGCGCCGCCACCGCCGACCTGAACGCCGCCGCCGCCGAAATTCGCGCCTCGGCCCAGGAGCAGGCCGCGAGCGTCGAGGAGCAGTTCGCCGCCGTTCAGGAGACCGCCGCGACCGTCGACGAGATTACCCATTCGGGCGCTCAGATCTCGAAGCGGGCGACGGAGGTCATCGCCACCGCCCAGGCCGCCGCGCAGACCGCGCGCTCGGGACTGCGCGCCGCCACCGACACCGCCAAGGCGATGGAATCGATCCGCGAGCAGGGCGAGGCGGTCGCCGGCAACATCGTCGCGCTCTCGGAGAAGACCCAGGCGATCGGCGAGATCATCGTCACCGTCAACGACATCTCAGAGCGCACCCACCTCCTCGCGCTCAACGCCGCCATCGAGGCGGCCGCGGCGGGGGAGAGCGGGCGCAGCTTCGCCATCGTCGCCTCCGAGATGAAGCTGCTCGCCGATCAGGCGAAGGGGGCGACCGCGCAGGTGCGCGGCATCCTCGGGGAGATCCAGCGCGGCATCAACGCCTCGGTGATGCTGACCGAGGAGGCGGTCAAGCGCGCCGCCGCCGGGAAGAACCGCACGGACTCGACCGTTCGCACCATCGAGGAGATGGCCGCGCGGGTGGAGGAAGGCGTGCAGACCTTCCAGCAGATCGTGGCCTCGACCAACCAGCAGCAGCTCGGCATCGAGCAGGTGATGGGCGCGCTGCAGAACATCCGGCAGGCGAGCCAGCAGACCGCCGCCGGCACCCGCGAAGTCGAGACCGCCTCGGCCAATCTCACGGAACTGGCGCAGGGACTGATGGCGCTGGCCGAGCGCTACCGGCTCTAGCGGTTCGGATCAGCATCCCGCCGCATGGACATCCGCCAGCAGCTCCTCGCCGCCTTCGAGATCGAGCACCGCGAGCATCTCGACGCGATCCGCGCCGCGCTTGCCGCGGAGGGTCCGGTCGATTGGCACGACGTGTTCCGCCGGGCCCATAGCCTGAAGGGCGCCGCCCGCGCCGTGGACCTGCCGCCGGTGGAGGCGGTCTCGCACCAGCTCGAAACCCTGTTCGAGCGCATCAGCGCCGGGCAGCGCCCGCTCGACCGCGCTGCGCGGGCCGCCACCCATCTCGCCCTCGACCGGATCGAGGCCTTCGTGGCCGCGAGCGCGAGCGGGCAGGCCCGCATGCCCGAGGATGCGCTGGCGGCGCTGAACGCCTGCCTCGATCCCGACGCGCCGCCGGTCTCGGCACCGGCCGAACCCTCGCCGGACGCGGCCCCCGCCGCCGCGACCGCTCCGGCCTCACCGCCCGCCGCACCGGCGACGACCGAGCCATCCAGCGAGCCGGCGCAGGCCGTCCTGCGCATCCCCGCCTCGGCCGTGGAATCGCTGTCGCGGGCGAGCCACGGACTCTGGGCAGTCCTGCCGGGGCAGGGGAGCGTCGCCGAGCGCATCGCGCGGCTGTCGGCGAACGCGACCGCGCTGCGGCGGCGTACCGAGACCGCTCGCCGCGTGACGGATTCATCGTCCGTCGGAGCGGCCGCATCGGAGACGGCCACCCTGCGACAGGCGCTCGCCGAAATCGAAACCGGTCTGGCGGCTCTGTCCCGCGAAGCCGCCGACCTCGCGCAGGGGCACAAGGCCGTCGTCCTGTCCGTCGAGACGGCCGCACGGCGCCTGCGGGAGGAGACCGAGCGCCTCGCGCTGGTTCCCGCCGAGACCGTATTCGGCGGCCTTGCCCGCGCCGTGCGCGACATGGCGCGCGCCGACGGTCAGGAGGTGGACGTCACCACCCGCGGGCTCGACGTGCCGGTGGACCGGGCGATGCTGCAGGCGCTCAAGGATCCGGTGCTGCACGCCCTGCGCAACGCGCTCAGCCACGGCGCCGAGAGCCCGGAGGCCCGCCAGCGACAGGGCAAGCCGACCTCCCTCTCGATCATGCTCACCGTCGAGGCCCAAGGCGGCCGGCTCGTCCTCGGCATTCACGACGACGGGCGGGGACCGGACCTGGCGGCGATCGAGGCGACGGGCCGCGGGCGCGGGCTGATCGCGCCGGGCGAGAGCCTGGATGCCGAGGCGCTGCTCGCTCTTCCTTTCGAGCCGGGCTTCTCCACCGCCGAAGCGGTCGATGCGCTGTCCGGCCGGGGCATGGGCCTGTCGGTGGCGGCCGAGGTCGCTCGCTCCCTGCACGGACAGGTGCAGCTCGCCCGCCGTCAGCCGCACGGCACCTCGCTGATCTTCACCCTGCCGCTCTCCGCGGCGCGGCGGCCGGTGCTGATCGTCACGGCCGGCGGCAACCGCTTCGCCTTGCCGAGCGGCGCGGCGGAGGCGCTCACGCGGCTGGACCCGAAATCTCTGTCCACGGTCGCGGGCCGCCCGGTTGCCCAGGTGGCGGAAGGCGGCGAGGCGGTGACGCTGCCCGTCGCCGAGCTCGGCGACCTGCTCGGCCTCGGATCCGGCCGGGCCGAGGGGGCGACGATCCCAACCGTGCGTCTGCGCGGGACGCGCGGGCGCTGCCTGCTCGCCGTCGACCATCTGGAGGAAGTGCGCACGCTGCTCGTCCTGCCGGCCCCGCCGATCGGCAGCGATCCCGCCCTCGTCACCGGAACGGTGATCCTCGGCACCGATACGCCCGCCCTCGTCCTCGATCCCGACGGACTCATCGACCGCCTGGGACGCGCCGGTCCGCGCGCCGCTCGGCCCCAGTCCAAAACAGGGGAGGACGGCAGCGGAACGATCCCGGAAAAGCGACGTTCGACGATTCTTGTCGTGGACGACTCGATCACGACCCGCACCCTGGAGAAGAGCATCTTGGAAGCGGCGGGCTACCGCGTGATCGTCTGCGTCGACGGGCAGGAGGCGCTCGATCGCCTTCGGGCGCGCATCGAACCGGTCGACCTCGTGGTCGCCGACGTGGAGATGCCGCGCCTGACCGGCTTCGGTCTCGTCGAGGCACTGCGGGCCGAAGAGGATTTCGCGCGGCTGCCCATCGTGCTGATGACGTCGCGCGGCGACGAGGAGGACGTGGCGAGGGGGTTGGAACTCGGGGCCGACGCCTACCTCACCAAGCAGAAATTCGATCAGCGCGAACTCCTTGATACCATCGGTCAACTGCTGTGAACGGAGGAACTGAGAATCCGCGCGTTCGCGTGCTGGTTGTCGAGGATTCGCTCGTGGTGCGGATCCTCCTCACCCACATCATCGCCCGCGATCCGCGGCTGGAACTGGCCGGTGCGGTCGAGTCCGGCGAGGCGGCGCTGGCGGCGATCGAGACCGTACGGCCCGACGTGATCTCCATGGACATCCGCCTGCCCGGTATCGACGGGCTGGAGACGACGCGGCGGATCATGGCGAGCCGGCCGACACCGATCGTGGTGATCGCCGATTCGGTCGAGGATTCCTCGCTCAAGATCTCGATGAACGCGCTGAGGGCCGGCGCGCTGTCGGTGGTCGAGAAGCCGGTGGCCACCACCAATGACGGCTACGAGGCGGTCGCCGGGCAGATCTGCACGCAGCTGCGCATCATGGCCGCCGTGCCGGTGATCCGCCGCCGGCCGATCGGCGCGGAATGGAGCGCCCGCAAGACCGCGCCCGCACCTGAACTGCCGCTCCTCTCGGACACCGATGCGGCGCCGACCGTGCTCGCGGTCGCCGCCTCGACCGGCGGGCCGCCCGCGCTCGCCAAGGTGATCGGCGGCCTCGCGGCGGATTTTCCGCTGCCCGTGCTCCTCGTCCAGCACATGGGCGCCGCCTTCATGGACGGCTTCGCGAAATGGCTCGACGGCGTGGTGACGCTCTCCGTCGACTTGGCCCGCGACGGGCAGACCATTCAGGCGGGTCACGTCTACGTCGCGCCGGGCGACCGCCATCTCGAACTCGGTCCAAACGGCACACTTCGGGTCAGCGACGCGGCCCCCGTCGGGGGCCAGCGCCCGGCGGCGACCGTGCTGTTCCGCTCCGTCGCCCGGCAGGCCGGCGCCCAGGGCATCGGCGTACTCCTCACCGGCATGGGCGAGGACGGCGCGCAAGGACTGCTCGATATGCGCAAGGCCGGTGCGGCCACGGTGGCCGAGCACGAGAGCAGCGCCGTCGTCTACGGCATGCCCGCCGCGGCGGTACGCCTCAACGCGGCCTCCCGCGTCCTGCCCGTCGATCAAGTGGCGCCCCATCTGGTGCGGCTCGCGCAGAGGAAGCCGTCATGACCGCGCGCGCAGCGCCCTCACAGGCATCACCCGCCACACCGCCGGGTCACCGGCTGCTGCTGGTGGAGGATTCCGAGACCCAGGCGCTCGAACTGCGCCTGCAGCTCGAGGCGCAGGGCTTTGCCGTACAACGCTGCGCCACCGCGGAAGCCGCGCTCGATCTGCTCAACACCGATCTTCCCGATCTCGTCGTCGCCGACCACCACCTGCCCGGCATGAACGGCGACGAGTTTACCCGGCAGATGCGTCTGTCGCTGCGCACGCGCGCGCTGCCGGTTGTGATGCTCACGAGCGCCCGCAACGGCGAGCGCCACGGCTTCGAGAGCGGGGCCGACGCCTATGTCGAGAAATCGGCCGACCGCGACCTGCTCGTGCTGCGCATCCGCGCCCTCCTGCGCGAGCGCAAGAGCAGCGCGACGGAAGGGCCATCGGGTGCCGCCTTCCGCCGGGGCCGGGTGCTCGTCGTCGACGGCAGCGCCACGTACCGGGCCTTCTTCACCGGCCTGCTGACCCAGGAGGGTCATACCGTCGTCGCCGCGGCCGACCGCTCGGCGGCGCTCGCCGCCCTGGACGAGCCCGGAGCCGGGTTCGACTGCGTGACCCTCGACCTCGTCGGCAGCGCCTATGACGGCATCGCTCTGTGCACCGAGATCGCCGAGCGCCGCATGATGGCGCCGGAGGGAGGCGGCAACGCCTTTCCCCTCGTCGGCATGGCCGGGGACAAGCCGGACAAGAGCCTGCTCGTCGCCGCCTTCGCCGCGGGCGCCGACGACGTGGTGTCGAAGGCCGACGGCGAGGTGCTGGCGATGCGGGTGCGCGGCCTCGTCCGCCGCCGCCTGCTGGAGGAGGATAACCGCCGCATCTCCGGCGAGTTCGGCGACCGCGAGCGGGCGGTCGAGCGCGCCCGCGCCGAGGCCGAGGCGGCCGCCGCCCGCGCCGCCCTCGCCGACGCGCTTGAGCAGGCCAACCGCGATCTGGAGGATGCCAACCGCAAGCTGACGGAGGCTCAGGCCAAGCTCGTCCAGGCCGCCAAGATGGCCTCGCTCGGCGAGCTCGTCGCCGGCATTGCCCACGAAATCAACAATCCGCTCGCCTTCATCCTGGCGCATCAGGGCACGGTGGAACGCCTTCTCGGCGAACTCCAGCCGCCGGAGGCGCCGGAGGGACGGCGCGCCCTGACGAAGGCGCGCGACCGGGTCGGCTCGATGCGGCTCGGCCTCACCCGCATTCAGGAGCTCGTTCTCAACCTGCGCAAGTTCTCGCGGCTCGACGAAGGCGAGCGCGGCCTCGTCAACGTGCCCGAGGCGATCGAGACGGTGCTGGCGCTGATCCAGCACAAGCTCGGCACGCGTATCCACGTGGAGCGCGATTTCTCCGGCCGCGCGGAGATTTCGTGCACGCCGGCGCTGCTCAATCAGGTCGTGATGAACATCCTGGGCAATGCGGCGGACGCGATCCACGGCGAGGGCACCATCACGGTCTCGACCTATTCGGATGCGGAGACCGACATGATCCGTATCAGCGACACGGGACCGGGTATTCCCGAGGATCTACGCGAAAAGATCTTCGAGCCGTTCTTCACGACGAAGCCCGTCGGATCGGGGACCGGACTCGGCTTGGCGATTGCGTACAGCGTCGTTCAGGCGCATAGCGGCTCGCTGACCGTGGAGACGGCGCCGGGCGGCGGCGCGAGCTTCGTCATCGGCATTCCGAGGCAACCGGCACCGGTATGAGCAAAGGCACGATCCTGGCCGTCGATGACGAGCCGGACATCCTGATCGCTCTGGAGGATCTGTTCGAGGACGAGTACCGGGTGCTCACCTCGGCCAAGCCCGAGGAAGCGCTCGACATCCTGCGCGCCGAGCCCGACATCGCCGTCGTGGTCTCCGACCAGCGCATGCCCGGCATGACCGGCGACGCCCTCCTCGCCCAGGCAAGAGGCTTCCACGAGGCGCAGGCGATCCTGCTCACCGGCTACGCCGATATCTCGGCGGTGATCGCGGCGCTCAATCGCGGCGGCATCATCGGCTACGTCGCCAAGCCCTGGGACCCGACGCTCCTGCGCGCCACGGTGCGCAATGCCTACGAGCGCCACCGCCTGGGCCGCGACCTTGCCACCGAGCGCGCCCTGCTGCGCGGCCTCCTCGATCACGCCGAGGAGGCGATCTCCTTCAAGGACGCTCGAGGCCGGTTCGTCCGCCTCAACGCGCGCAAGGCCGGCCTCGTCGGCAGCACGGTCGAGGCATGCCTCGGCCGCACCGAGGTCGAGGTCGCCGACACGGCCGAGACCCGCGAGGCGGAGGCCGTGGACCGGCGCGCGATCGCGGCCGGGGAGGCGGGCTCGACGGTGATCGCCCGCGGCGCTCTGGGCGCCGAGCGCTGGTCGCACGTCATCCGCGTGCCGATCCGTGGGGGCGCCGGCGAGATCACGCATCTCGCGACGATCGAGCGGGACGTCACCGAGCAGAAGAGCCTGGAGGCGCGCCTGCGCCAATCCGACAAGATGCAGGCCCTCGGCACGCTGGCCGGCGGCATCGCCCACGACTTCAACAACCTGCTCACGGCGATCCTTGGCAGCCTGGAACTGGTGGGCCCGAAGATCGCCGATCAGCCACGGGTCAAGCGCCTCGTGGACAATGCCACCGGTGCGGCGCAGCGCGGCTCTGCCCTGACCAAGCGCCTCCTGAGCTTCAGCCGCTCCAACGACGCCCATGCCCGGCCCGTCGATCCGAACGCGCTGATCGAGGGGATGAGCGCGCTGTTCGGTTCGAGCCTCGGCAGCCTCGTGCGGGTCGTGCGGGACCTCGAGCCCGACATGCCCTTCGCCATGGTCGATCCGGACCAGCTCGAACTGGCGGTGCTCAACCTCTGCATCAACGCCCGCGATGCCATGCCCGAGGGCGGCACCGTCACGATCTCGACGCGCCGCGCCGAGATTCACGACGATCCCGACCTGAAACCGGGCACCTACGCCGTCGTCACGGTCGCCGACGAAGGCACCGGCATTCCGCCCGAGATCCTGGAGCGGGTCTGCGAACCGTTCTTCACCACCAAGGCGGTGGGGCAGGGAACGGGGCTCGGCCTCGCCATGGTGTTCGGCCTCGCCCAGCAGGCGGGCGGGCGCCTGCGCATCACCAGCGAGGTCGGGCAGGGTACCCGAATCGAGCTCGCCCTGCCGCGCGCCGACGGCACGGCCGAGGGTACCGAAACCGAAGTCGTCCCTACGGTGGCGACGGCGGCGAGCCCGGCGCGCATCCTCGTGGTCGACGACGACCCCGAGGTCCGGCATGTTACTGCCTCCTTCCTCAATGATTTCGGCTACTCCGAGACGGAAGCGTCCGACGGCCGGAGCGCGCTCGCGCTGATGGAGCAGGGCCACAGCTTCGACCTCGTCGTGGCGGATCTCGCCATGCCGGGCATGACCGGCGTCGAGCTCGCCACCACGATCCGTCAACGCTTCGCCGGCGTGCCCGTGCTGCTGCTGACCGGCCACGCGGAGGCCGTGCAGATCCCGGACGATCTGCCGGTGATGACGAAGCCCTTCGCCTCCGCCGAACTCGCGGCCCGGGTGTCGCAGCTTCTCGAAGCGACGGCCTGACGGCCGTCACGGGATCGCCGCGCGGCCGGCCGCGTCGCGTTCGATGCGATGCCCCACACCTATTCGCCAAAGCCGTGCGCGCGTGTGGGTTGCGTCGTGACGGCGGCCGGAGGAGGATGATCCTGCGCCGCCCTTCGCTGGCGCAAAAGGATCTTCCCCACCGAAGGATGCCCGCGATGGCCAGCGTCGATGTCGAGATGGTGAAGTGCGCCTGCCCGGACTGCGTCTGCGTCGTCTCCCTGTCCAAGGCGGTGACGCGGGACGACAAGGCTTTCTGCTGCGACGAGTGCGCCGACGGCCATCCGGATCATGCCGGCTGCGACCATGCCGGCTGCACCTGCCACGGCTGATCCCTCTCGAATCCGAGGGCGAGCGCGGCTCAGTTCGGTGTGGTCGGATGCGGATCCGTCGCCTTGGCGAGGAAGCGCATCAGCGCGTCGCGGTCCTCGGCGCTGTTGATCGTCTGCTCGGGCATCCGCGTGCCCGGCGTGTAGCGCGCCGGTCCAACCTCGAACAGGCGGGCGACCGTCTCGGGCGTCCAGACGATGTCCATGCCCTTCAGCGCCTCCGAGTAACGGTAGCCCGGAACCGCGGCGATGCGCCGGCCGAAGATCCCGGCGAGCGTGGGGCCGGCGCGGGGGGCTTCGTCCGGTGTCAGGGTATGGCAGGCGACGCAGGCGCGAAACACCTCCGCGCCGCGCTCGCCGTGGAAGGCCGCCAGCGCATCCGCCGGGCGGGGCATGGCGAGCGGGCCGATCGGCTCGCCGCTGCCGGCCTTCCAGCGCCGCACGAGGCGGTCGCCGCCGCCGGTGACGAGTTCGCTCCTGTCCGGCCGCCACGCCACCGACCAGACCGGCAGGCCCGGTCCGACGAGGTTGAACAGGACCGTCCTGCTGGCCCGGTCGATCATCGCGACGGTCCCGCCGGCGCTGGCTGCGGCAATCCGGGTGCCATCGGGAGAGGGCGCGAGCGCGATCACCGGCGCCGGGCCGAGTTCGACCTGTCCGCGTCCGCTCCCGTCGCGTCCGAGAAACCGCACCGTTGCATCCGCGCCGGCGACGGCGATCTCGCCGTCGCCGGTGACGGCCAGGGCGCTGAGCGCGCTCGGCAGGGTCGTGGTCGCGGCCGTTCCGCCGTCGCTGGTCCAGATCCGGACGCTCGCATCGGCTCCGGCCGTGACGAGCCCTCCATCGGGCAGGAAGGCGATCGCGTTGACGTTGCCCTTGTGTCCTTCGAGAACACGGGCCGGACCGCCGGCGAGCGGCCAGATCCGCGCGGTGCCGTCCCAGGCGGCGGAGGCGAGCACCGAGCCGTCCGGCGACACGGCGAGGGCGGCGACCGGGCCGGCATGCCCTTCGAGGATCCGTTCCGGCTCGGCTTGTCCAAGCCGCCACAGGGCGATGCGCCCATCCTCCGAGGCACTGGCGAAACGACCGTCGGGCAGGGCGGCCACCGCGTTCACCGCACCGTCGTGGAAACGCAGGACGCTCAGCGCGGCACCCGTGTCGAGCCCCCAGATGATCGCCGCCTGGTCGAAACCGCCGGACACCGCCAGGCGGCCGTCGCCGGTGATCGCCAGCGCCCGCACCGGCCCGCCGTGACCGCGCATCTGCGCCATCGCCGGCAGCGCGAGCAGCAGGGCGGCGACCGTCCCGAGAATCCGCCTCACCCGCATCGTCATCCCACTCCACCCGGTCGCGACGGACCATAGGCGAGAGGCCGGGGCCGTGTCCGCCCGCGCGGGTGAGAGTTTCTGTCTCAGGCTGCGAGCCCGCGCGACGCCGAACCTTGATCCGCGACGAGCGATGGCGCATCGCTCACGACGATGAGACAGGATGGCAGCCCGCACATCGTCGCCGTTCAGCGCACCGCATCGTCTGCGTGCGCGGCCGGCTGAGCGATGCGTGCGCCCTCCGCCGCCCTGATGCCGCTGGCCGAGGCGCTCGCATGGCTGCGCAACCGTGCGGCGCCGGTGACGCCGCGAACCGTCCCCTTGACTGAGGCCTGCGGCCGGATCGCCGCGGCAGCGGTCACCGCCCCCCGCCCCGTGCCGCCCGATCTCACCGCCCTTCACGACGGTTTTGCCGTGTCGGCTGCCGATGTCGGCGGCGCGTCGCCCTACGCGCCGATTTTGCTGCTGCATCCGCCTGTGCGAGTCGAGGCCGGCAATCCGATGCCCGCCGGCACCGACGCGGTGCTGCCCGCCGAGGGGCTGGAGGGCCGCAACGCCGTCGCCGAGATCGGCGCGGGCGAGGGTACCCGCGCGGCGGGGGAAGACCTGGCCGAGGGCGACGTCCTTCTGGCGGCGGGCGAGAGGATCGCGCCGCATCATCTCCTCGCACTGGCCGCTGCGGGTTTTCGCGAAGTCGCGATCCGCGCCGTCCGGATCCGACTCGTCGCGACGGGCATGTCCGATCCTGAGGTGCTCTCGCCGATGCTCGCGGCCCTGATCACGCGCTTGGGCGGCACCGCCGAGACGGTCACGGTGCCCGATGATCCTGTTGCGATCGCCCGAGCCCTCACGGACGAAGGGGACGACCGGGCCGCCGCGACGTTCATTCTCGGCGGCTCCGGCTTCGGCCCCAACGACCGCAGCGCGGAAGGGCTGGCCGAAGCCGGCCGCCTGCTCGCGCACGGCCTCGCCCTCCGGCCCGGCGAGACGGCGGCGATCGGCGAGGCGGGAGGACGGCCTGTGCTGCTCCTGCCTGGGCGTCCTGACGCCGCGCTCGCCGCCTTCCTGGCGCTCGGCCGTCCCCTCATTGCCGCCTTCGCCGGCACCGCCGAGCCGGCTCCTCGAACCGGCGCGCTCCGGCGCAAGATCACCTCCACGGTCGGTCTCGCCGAGATCGTGTTCGTCCGATGCCACGGCTCGGAAATCGAGCCGCTCGGTGGGGCCGAACTGCCGTTGCGGCGGTTGATCGAGGCGGAAGGGGCCGTGCTGGTGCCGCCGGAGCGGGAGGGCTATCCCGCCGGCAGCGAGGTCGAGGTGGTGCCGCTGTGAGCGCGGAGCGCGAGAGGGAGTTCGCCCGGCGTCTCGCCGCGGCGGCCCGGCAGGAACAGTTTCTGACGGTGATGAGCCGGGAGGAGGCACTCGATGCCTTTTGTGCGGCGATACCCCACACGGCGCTCCCTGCCGAAACCCTGCCGTTGGCGGAATCCCTCGGCCGAGTGCTCGCGCGGGACGTCGCCTCGCCCATCGACGTGCCGCCCTTCGATCGCGCCCTGGTAGACGGCTTCGCCCTGCGCGCCGCTGACACGGAGGGCGCCAACACCGCGCGGCCCCGCCGCCTCACACTCAACCGCGAGATCCTGGCCTGCGGCGTCGCCCCGACGCGGACCGTCGCCGCCGGAACCGCGACGCCGATCGCCACCGGCGGCGTCGTTCCACGCGGCGCCGACGCCGTTGTGATGGTCGAGCAGACCGAATTCCTCGAAGACGCCCTCGCCGTCGACGTGACGGCTCCGGTCCGGCCGGGGCAGTTCGTCGGCTATGCCGGCGCCGACATGGCATTCGGCGAGACGGTTCTGCGCAAGGGCACGGTGGTGACCGCCCGCGAGATCGGGATGCTCGCCGCCTGCGGGTTGGACGAGATCGCCGTCGTGCGCCGGCCACGGGTGGCGGTGCTCTCCACGGGTGACGAACTGGTGGCGCCGGGCAAGGACTTGCGGCCGGGTGCGATCTACGACTCCAACGGCGCCATCGTCGCGGCCTCCGTCGCGGAGAACGGCGGCGAGCCGGTGCCGCTCGGCATCGTCCGCGACGACGAGGCGGCCCTCGAAGGGGCGCTGCGCGACGCCCTGGCGCGCGGCGATCTCGTGGTGCTCTCCGGCGGCACGTCGAAGGGGGCGGGCGACGTCTCCCACCGCGTCCTGTCGCGGCTGGGCAGCCCCGGGATCCTCGTCCACGGCGTGGCCTTGAAACCCGGCAAGCCGCTCTGCCTCGCCGTCGCCGAGGGCAAGGCGGTGGTGGTGCTGCCGGGCTTTCCGACCTCGGCGATGTTCACCTTCCATGAGTTCGTGGTGCCGCTGGTGCGCGCGCTCGCGGGCCTGCCGCCGCGGGAGGAGGAGGCCGTCCGGGCGCGCCTGCCGCAGCGCCTGACCTCCGAACTCGGCCGTACCGAATTCGTGATGGCTTCGCTCGCGCAGGGAGCAGACGGCGCCGTGGCCCTTCCGCTGCCGAAAGGATCGGGCTCCGTCACCGCCTTCTCCCAGGCCGACGGCTTCTTCGCCGTGCCCGCCGCACGCTCCGGGATGGAGGCGGGCGAGATGGTCTCGGTGGTGCGCCTCGGCGCCGGCGTGCGGCCACCGGATCTCACCGTCATCGGCAGCCACTGCGTCGGCCTCGACCGCGTGGTCGGGCTGCTTGCCGAGCAGGGGTTTCGCGCCCGCACCGTCTGGGTCGGATCGGCGGGGGGGCTCGCTGCCCTGCGACGCGGCGAGTGCGACCTCGCCGCCATGCACCTGCTCGACCCCGAGACCGGCCGCTACAACGCGCCCTTCCTCGAACCCGGCATGGCGCTGGCCCCGGGCTGGCGCCGTCTGCAGGGCGTGGTCTTCCGGGGTGGGGATGCCCGCTTCGAGGGCCGCAGCGCCGCCGAGGCGGTGAGCGCCGCCCTCGCTGATCCGGATGCGGTCATGGTCAACCGCAATGCCGGCTCCGGCACGCGCCTCCTCGTGGACGGGCTGATCGGCGCCACCCGGCCCGCGGGCTTCTGGAATCAGCCGCGCTCGCACAACGCCGTCGCGGCCGCGGTGGCGCAAGGGCGGGCCGATTGGGGCGTGGCGATTTCGAGTGTCGCGGAGGCCTACGGCCTCGGCTTCCTGCCGCTGGCGCAGGAGCATTACGATTTCGCCTACCGCGAGGCGGAGCGCGAGAAGCCCGCACTCGCCGCCTTCCTGGCGCTGCTCGGCACCCGTGAGGCCGACGCGGCCCTGACCGAACTCGGATTCGAACCCGGTGGAGGCGACCCATGAGCGACCTGCGCGTCATCGGCCTCGCCGGATGGAGCGGGGCGGGCAAGACGACGCTGCTCGCACGCCTCATCCCCGTGCTCGTCGCGCGCGGCGTGCGGGTCGCGACACTGAAACACGCCCACCACGCCTTCGACATCGATCATCCGGGAAAGGATTCCTTCGTCCATCGGCGAGCCGGCGCGAGTGAGGTCATCGTCTCCTCGGCCCGGCGCTGGGCGCAGATCCGCGAGGTCGAGGAGGGCGCGGAAGCTACGCTGCCCGAATTGCTGCGACGGCTGACGCCGAGCGGGCTCGCCCTGGTCGAGGGTTTCAAGCGCGAGGCACATCCGAAACTCGAAGTGTTCCGCGCGGCCAACGGCCGTCCGCCGCTGCACGGGGACGACGCGCACATCGTCGGCATTGCCAGCGACGTGCCCTTCCCGCAAGCCGGCGTGCCGGTGGTCGGGCTCGACGATGTCGAGGCCATCGCCGGCCTCGTCCTCGAACGCGCCGAGGCCCTTAAAACGGTGCTCGCCCGGCTGGAACGATCCTGAGCGGAAGATCCTGAGCGATGGCACAGCTCACCGACGATTGCTTTGCCTTCGGGGGCAAGCTGATGCGGATCGAGGAGGCGGTGGCCTCGATCGCCGAGCGCTTCCCCGTAATCGCCGGCACCGAGACGGTGCCGCTCGGGCTCGCCGACGGACGCATCGCGGCGGAGGATGTCTTCGCAGCGCACGATCTGCCGCCCTTCGCCAACACCGCGGTCGACGGCTACGCCGTGCGCTTCGCCGACCTCGTTGCGGAGGGCGAGACGGTCCTGCCGGTGAGTGGACGGCTGGCGGCCGGTGCCGCCGCCGGGGCGCTGCCGGAAGGGACGGCGATCCGCATCTTCACCGGGGCACCGATGCCGCCGGGCGCCGACACCGTGTTCATGCAGGAGGACGTGCGCCGCGAGGGCGACCGCCTCACCCTTCCCGCGGGTCTGAAGCGCGGGGCGAATGCGCGGCCGGCCGGCGAGGATCTCGGCCAGGGCGGCCTCGCGATCCCTGCCGGGCGACGCCTGCGCCCGCAGGATCTCGCGCTCGCCGCCGCCACCGGTCACGGGCGGATCGCCGTGCGGCGGCGGCTGCGCGTGGCCCTGTTCTCCACCGGCGACGAGCTGACCGAGCCCGGCGCTCCCCTGCGCCCCGGCGCGATTCACGACTCGAACCGGATGCTGCTCGCGACGCTGCTGTCACGGCTCGGAGTCATCGTGGACGATCTCGGGATCCTGCGCGACGACCCGGCGACCCTACCGGGCCACCTCGCGGCGGCGGCGCGGGACCACGACCTGATCCTGACCTCCGGCGGCGTCTCGACCGGAGAGGAGGACCACGTGAAGGCCGCCGTCGAGGCGCAAGGGCGGCTGATGCTCTGGCGCCTCGCGATCAAGCCCGGCCGCCCGGTCGCGGCGGGACTGGTGGCGGGCACACCGTTCATCGGCCTGCCAGGCAATCCGGTCGCGGTCTACGTCACGCTGCTCTTCGTGGTCCGTCCGCTCCTGGCCCGTCTCGGCGGCGCGCTCTACGAGCCGCCGCTGCCCTGGCCGGTGAGAGCGGGCTTCGCCTACCGCAAGAAAGCAGGACGGCGCGAATTCGTCCGCGTCAGCCTCGCTCGGGCGGCCGATGGCGGTCTGGAGGCGCATAAATTCCCGCGCGACGGCGCGGGCGTCCTGACCTCGCTCACCGAGAGCGACGGCCTCGTCGAGATGCCTGACGACGCGACCGGCACCGTGCCCGGCGACACACTGGCCTATTACCCGCACGCGCTGCTGTGGTGATCGGACGATCCGGTTGCCCGGCGCGAGAATGCGCCGCCGCACAGGATCATACCGTCTCCGGCGGAACGCTTCGGATCGCGGTCACCGGATCATCGCGCGCGTCAGCGAAGCGATGACGTCGAAGGACCGACTCGATCACGCGGGTGGCGCATAGCCCGAGGCTTGTCCGGCACGGTCGGACAGGTCTCGGCGGAAGGCGTCGAGCCGTTCGACGCCGACCCTCGCGCCGATCGCGATGAAGTAGATCTCCCAGCCCAGCGGGCGGTAATCGAGGGAGAAGCGCTCGGCGACGGCGCGCGTGCCCATGCCGACATCGGCCGCGCCCGTGGCGATCAGCGCCGCCACCGCCTGATGGGTGAACTCCTCCGTGTGATGACCGACGATGGCCTCCGGCGCGAGGCCGGCCTCCGCGCAGAGCCGCTCGAACCAGATCCGGGTGCCGGCGCCGCGCTGACGGTTGACGAAGCGGGCCTGCCGAGCCGCAACGTCGGCGATGGTTTCCAGCTTGAGCGGGTTGCCGGCCGCCAACATCAGGCCCTGTTCCCGGCGAAACAGCGGGACGACCCTCAGATCGCGGCTCGCGAAGACGGTGTCGAACGGCGGCGGGGGTGAGCCGTCCGACCCGTAATGGAAGCCCGCCGCATCGACGGTGCCATCCCGCAGCCGCGCCAGGGCGTCGAGGCTGCCGGCGACCATCAGGTCGACGTCCCGCCGTGTCTCGATGACTTCCAGCAGCAGGGGATCATGGCTCGCGGCCAAACGGAGGCGGGCCTCCGCCGGATCGAGCAGACGGCGCAGGCCGTCCGTGAGCGCCAGTTCCTCCGCCGCGAGCGCCGGCGCGAGGCGGGTCTGCGAGGCCGTGAGCAGTGCGAGCAGCGCCGTGCCGAAGGAGGTGAGATCGCTGCCGTGTCCCTTGGTCTTCACGACGACCGGCCGTCCGAGCGCCTGTTCGAGCGCGTCGAGTTGTCCCCAGGCGGAGCGGTAGGAGACCGAGAGCTGCTCGGCGGCCCCCTGCAGCGATCCCGATCGGCCGAGCGCATCGAGGAGCGCGTGGGCGCCGCGCAGCGCGAAGGCGGCCGTGCCCTCGCAGCGGCCCTCGACATGGAGACGCACGCCGAGCCGGGCCGGCTCCGATGAAGCGGGCAACGGAGGGGACCCACCCTCGAAGGACATATGCAAGGCCTTTCCTATTGATCTTGCGCCTCTCGGCGTATCATCCCCGCCTGTCCCGCGCAGCCCCGCGAGCCCGCCGCTTGAGCCAAACCCTTCAGGAGACGTTCTCCCGCCTGTGGACGCTCGACCGGGATGTCCTGGCGATCGCGTGGCTGTCGCTGCGCGTCAGCCTCACGGCCGTCGGCATCGGCCTCTTGCTCGGCGTTCCGCTCGGGGCGCTGATCGCCGTCGCGCGCTTTCCGGGCCGCGACGCCCTGGTCGGACTGCTCAACACCTTCATGGGTCTGCCGCCGGTGATCGTCGGACTGATCCTCTATCTTGCTCTGTCGCGCTCCGGCCCGCTCGGGTCGTTCGGGCTGCTCTTCACCCCCACCGCCATGGTGGCGGCGCAGGCCGTGCTGGCAACGCCCCTGGTGGCGGCTCTCACGCGTCAGGTCATCGCCGACGCCGAGGCGCATCTCGGCGAGCAGTTGCGATCCCTGCGTCTCGGCGCGCCGCGGCGCGCCGGGGTGCTGATCTACGATGCCCGCTTCTCGCTGTTCACCGCGGCACTCGCCGCCTTCGGCCGAGCGATCTCGGAGATCGGCGCGGTGCTCGTCGTCGGCGGCAACATCGACGGGCATACCCGCACGATGACGACGGCGATCTCGCTCGAAACGCAGAAGGGCGACCTCAGCCTCGCCCTGGCCCTCGGCGCCGTGCTGATGAGTCTGGTACTCGCCGTGAACGCCGCCGCCGCGCTCCTGCGCGGCCATGCCGTGAAGGCCTACGGATGAGCGCGGACCCCGCCGTCCATCTCGAAGAGGTGAGCCTGACGCTCGGCGGGCGGCCGATCCTCGATCGACTGAGCTTCGACGTCGCCGCTTCCGGCATCACCGCCCTGATCGGCGCCAACGGGGCCGGCAAGAGCGTGACGCTGCGGGTGATCGACGGACTGCTGCAGCCCGATTCCGGCATCGTGCGCCTCGCGCGCGCCCGGCGCGCCTTCGTCTTCCAGCGTCCGGCCCTGGTCCGTGCCAGCGCCGCCGCCAACCTCGCCCTCGGGCTGATTCCGCTGAAGCTCTCCCGCCGCGAGCGCGCCGAGCGGATCCAGGCGGCGCTCGCCCGCGTCGGCCTGTCGGAGCGGGCGGACGATGCGGCGACGCGCTTCTCGGGCGGCGAGCAGCAGCGCCTCGTGCTCGCCCGCGCCTGGGCGACGCGGCCCGACCTCCTGCTCCTCGACGAGCCGACCGCGAGCCTCGATCCGGCCGCGACCGAGACCATCGAGAGCCTGATCCTCGAGATGGCGCGGGCCGGCACCGCCGTGCTCCTCGTCTCGCACAATCTCGGGCAGGTCGCCCGGCTCGCCGATGAGACCATCGTGCTGGCGAGCGGCCGCGCCGTCGAGCGGGGCCCGACCCGATCCGTCCTCTTCTCACCCCGCACCGCTGAGGCGCGGGCCTACCTCACCGGAGAACTGCCTTGGACTTCCTTCGCCGCGGCTTCCTGACCCTCTCGCTCCTCGCCGCCCTCGGCGCCGTCTCGCCGGTCTCGGCCGAGCCGGCCTCGATCGTCGTCGCCTCCACGACCTCGACCGAGCAGTCAGGCCTGTTCAAGCATATCCTGCCGCTGTTCAAGCAGAAGACCGGCATTGAGGTGAAGGTCGTGGCACTGGGCACCGGCCAAGCCCTGGACGCGGCGCGGCGGGGCGATGCCGACGTCGTGCTCGTCCACGACCGGCCGGCCGAGGACAAGTTCGTCGCCGAGGGCTTCGCCAAGGGCCGGCAGGACGTGATGTACAACGACTTCGTGCTGATCGGCCCGAAGGACGACCCGGCGGGCATCCGCGGCAAGGGGGTCGAGGAAGCCTTCCGGAAGGTCGCGGCGGCCAAGGCGCCCTTCGTCTCGCGCGGCGACCGCTCGGGCACGCACAGCGCCGAGTTGCGGAGCTGGAAGGAGGCCGGCGTCGATCTCGCGGCGGTGCGCGGCGATTGGTACCGCGACGTCGGCCAGGGCATGGGCCCGGCGCTCAACACCGCCTCGTCGCTCGGCGCCTACATCCTGGCCGACCGCGGCACGTGGCTCTCGTTCAAGAACAGGGGCGACCTGACCATTCTGGTCGAGGGTGATCCCCGCCTGTTCAACCCCTACGGCGTGATGCTGGTGAACCCGGACAAGCACCCGACCGTGAAGGTGAAGGAGGGCCAGGCCTTCATCGACTGGCTGGTCTCGCCCGAGGGCCAGAAAGCCATCGCCGATTACAAGATCAACGGCGAGCAGCTGTTCTTCCCGAGCGCGAAGAAGGGCTAACGGAAGGGCTAGCGCATCGTGCTGAATATCGGATCCAGCACGATGCGCTAGGCTTTTGTTTTTGCATCATCTTTTCCCGAAAGCCGCAAACCACCTTTCGGGATGATGCTCTAACGACTGTGGCGCCTCTCGCTCTCCCGTCGACGTCCTCATCCTGAGCTGCCGCACAGCGGCGGAGGATCGTCCGGCGCAGGCGCGGTCACGGGAAGCTCCTTCGAGGGTGATGCTTCGCGCCGCCTTCGAAGGAACGGGTCGAGGGATTCCGAGATCGGTGGAGCGACGTCGCTACCGCGGCGGTCCGGACTGGCGCCTGCGGGCAAACATCCACAGGGCCAGCACCGCGAGCGCGATCAGCACGCTGGCCCAGACCCAGTTGAAGTCCGTCGCCGCCGCCGTCGCCGGCGCCGAACTGGAGCCCGAAGGGCCGGTTTCGGAGATCGGGGGCGCCGGATTCGTCGCCTGAGCGAGCGACGCCTGGAGGCCGGACAGCCACAGGATAAGGGTGAGGGCGGCGTATCTCATTCGATGTGAACTCCGGTCTACGGCCGCTCCGATACGCGGACGGTCAGCGCTTCGCCCTCTCGAACCGGAAGGCCGGCGCATCGTTGAGCTGCGCCCTGGTCAGGCGGAGCTCGGCGTGGATCAGATCATGGCCGGCGAGCACCGTCGCGGACTTCGCATCCGGCTTCTGCGGCTCGACCGAGCCGGTCGCCTCGGTGACGCGGCCACTGTGCTGGTTCTGCACGGCGCCCAGCACGTCGGGGGAAACCTGCGAACCCGGCATCTTTTCCGGGCTCGCCTTGTCGGCGGCCTTCCCGCCCGGAGCGTCGTCGGCCGTGACCACCGAGCTTGCGCCGGAGGTGAGCGAGACGTCGTCGAAGTTCCAGGCCAGCTGATCGAACGACACGGCGACGTATTTCTCGCCGACACCGAGGAAGCCGCCGACGCCGATCACCACCGCCTGGATGCGACCGCTCCCATCCACGAGCACATCCTCGATCTTGCCGACGCGGACGTGATCCGCCCCGACGACGCTGACGCCGATCACCTTGGAACCGCGCATCGTGCCGGTCTCGGGCTGCTCGATGAAGCGCGGCGCGGCCGAAGGGGCCGGCGCCGCTTCGGCGAGAACCGGAGCCGGGGCGAGCGCGAATTGCAGGACAAGGGCGGCCAGCGCGGATCGCGGGACGCTGGACATGTGGGGACGCATCCCTGGCTCCGGGTTCGGACGTGACGTTGCCCCGATAACGGCCGGCAGACCGCCCAGTTCACCGGCCTCAGGCCACGGCGTTCCACGTCTCGGTGATGACCCGCCCGGCATGGGAGAGGCGCGCGCGCAGCACCGTATCCCCCGCCGGCCACGGATTCGGCGGGCGAAACTCAGCGTAGAGCCGCCAGCCACCAGTCTGCGGCACCCGCTCGGCATAGGGTTCGACCAGGGTGCCCGCACTCGCCGAGAGCGACACCTTGATGTCCGCCCTCGGGTCATCGGGCAGGCCCGGTCCCTCGAAATCGATGACGTAGAGGCGTCGCTGCGGCGAGGGCGGGTTAGTCGGGCGCAGGCGCTCGGCCGATCCGACGCGGGTCGAGACGACGCGGGCGAGGGTCGGGGCCATGGCCGATGACGGTTCGGCGCCGACCGTGGCGAGGCCGTAGGTGAGCCGAAGCGGCCTGCCGGCCTCGACGGGCACCTCCGGCACGAAGGCGGCGACGATGTTGTCGGTCGCCTCGGTGCGCGAAGGGATCTCGAACAGCCGCACCGCGCCGACACCGAAGCCGTCACTGGCGGGCGTCACCCACAGGCCCGGCCGGTCCTCGTGGCGCGCCTGCACGTCGAGATAGGCGGGGAAGCGGCGCTCCCGCTGCAGCAATCCGAAGCCTTCGAGCGGACGGGCGCGAAACGACGAGATCTGCGGCGCGGCCCGGCCATTGACGAGCGGCCGCCACAGACGGTCCCCGGGCGACTGCACCGCGAGCCCATCCGAGTCGTGGACCTGCGGGCGGAAGTCGTCGGAGGGCTCGGCACCGCGCACGCCCGGCCCGTTCTCGCCGAACAGGAACATGCTGGTGAGCGGCGCGATCCCGAGCGCCTCGATGGCGCGGCGCGGAAAAAGGGCGGTCTCCACGGCGACCGTCGAGACCACCCCCGGCGTGACGACGAAGCGGTAGGCGCCCGCAAGGCTCGGACCGTCGAGGAGCGCGAGGATCGTGATCGACGCCGAAGCGCCGCCCGGCTCCTCGATCCAGAAGCTGGTGAAATCCGGAAACTCCTCTCCCTGCGGCAGTCCGGTATTCACCGCGATGCCCCGGGCCGAGAGGCCGTAGACCTGATCCCGGCCGCGGATGCGGAAATAGGAGGCGCCGAGGAAGACCAGAAACTCCTCGTGGGCCTGCGGCCGGCGCGTGTCGAAGCCGTGGGCGATACGGAAGCCGGCATATCCGAGTGAGGCCGGGTAACGGCGGCCCTTCAGCGCGGGCCCGAGGTCGAACAGATCCGGGTCGTAGGCAAAGGGACGCACCCGGTCCGGCGACTGCAGGAAGATCTCCACCCGTTTGGCGTGCAGGTTGCCGCGGTGAAACGGCTGCAGCGAGAAGCGGGACCCGAGCGGGACCGTCGCCTCGGGCCGGAAGTGGATCGCCTGGAAGGCGTCGTAGTCGAGGGCGGCCAGCTCCTGCGGCAGATCGCTGCCGGGCAGGCGGTAGGGCTCGGCCGCCAGCCGCTCGGCCCGCTGTGCCAACGCCTCGAACGTGATCGGGCGCAGCTCGGAGCTGCCCGGCGAGGAGGCGCTTTCCGTGGTTTGAGCCATCGTTCTGGCTGTATTCAGGTCGAAAAGGCCAGAAACGCTCAAGCCGGCCGAACCGGCAAGAGCACCACGAACAGCGCCCCGCACGAGGGCGCGCCGCGAAACGCCGTTCGCCTCGGGCGCCTCGTTCTCAGCGTCCGACGGTCCAGCCATCCGTCCATCCCTCCCGCGAGTGTCGACGTCGATCATGTCCAGCCCAGACTTGCCGCAGGCGGAACGCTCCGTCGAGACGGGGGCCGGGGGTGAAACCCACCCGAGGGGTGTGGGCCCCGCACCGCGGCCGACGTCGTTCCGGTTGCGCCGCCTTGCCCTTGCCGGCCCGACGCTCGCCACCGCCGCCGCCATCGCCGCCCTGGCGATCGCCGCCTACGGCCTGCCGGAGACGTGGCTCGGCCGCACGGTGCTCGGCCTCTTCGTGGTGCTGATGGCGTGGCAGTCCTTCACCGCCTGGCAGTATCTCTACGGACTGATCGCCGCGCTGATGGGCGACCGCGCCCTCTCGCCGCTGGAGCGGCGCGCCGCGACGATCTCCACCCGCCCCACGGGCCTCAGCCGCACGGCCGCGGTGGTGGCGATCCACGCCGAGGATCCGATCGCGGTGTTCTCGGCGATCCGGGTCATGGCCCGCTCGCTCCAGCGCGAGGGCGGCGACGGCTCGGACATCGACATCTTCGTCCTTTCCGACACGCGCGAGGGCGCGATCAGCGCCGTCGAGGAGCACGAATTCGCCCGCATCGAGGCGTGGAGCCGGCGCGAGGGCCGCGGCATGCCCCGCATCCGCTACCGCCGTCGGACCGAGAACACGGGCCGCAAAGCCGGCAACATCGCTGAGTTCTGCCGGACCTACGGGCATGAATACGACTTCATGATCGTGCTCGACGCCGACAGCCTGATGACCGGCGCCGCCATGCGCCGGCTCGCCCGGCTGATGGAGGAGAACCCGCGCACCGGCCTGATCCAGACGGTCTCCTACGCCGCCGGCCGGGACACCCTGTTCGCGCGGATCCAGCAATTCGCCGTGCGCCTCTACGCGCCGCTCTCCCTGCGCTGCCTGGAGACGTGGCAGGGTCCGGACGGCTCCTACTGGGGCCACAACGCGATCCTGCGCATCGAAGCCTTCGCCAACAATGCCGAACTGCCCGTGCTCTCGGGCAAGCCGCCGCTCGGGGGCGAGATCCTCTGTCATGACATCGTCGAGGGGGCGCTGCTGCGCCGGGCCGGCTGGGAGGTGCGCCTGCTGCCGGAGATGGGCGGCACGTGGGAGGAGATGCCGACCAACCTCATCGATCTGCTCGGGCGTGAGCGGCGCTGGTGCCAGGGCAACCTTCAGCATATCCGCGTGCTGCCGTGGAAGGGCCTGCCGGGCGCGAGCCGCTGGCATCTCGGCGTCGGCATCCTCGGCTACTGCGTCTACCCGCTCTGGATCGCCTTCCTGGCGCTCGGCACGTGGCAGGCGGTGCGCTCCGGCGAGCTCGGACTGATCGGCTACGGCCTTGATGGCGACAATGCCGCCGCCTGGGCACTGGCCGCGCTCGTGATCGCGACCATGGCGCTGCCGAAGCTCTTGAGCCTCGGTTACGTCCTCGCCTCGCCCCGGCGCCGGGCGGATTTCGGCGGCACCCGCTCGCTCATCGTCAGCGCGGCGCTCGAACAGGCGATCTGGGTTCTGCTCTGGCCGGTGATGGCGCTGTTCGCGGCCGGCGCCGTGGTCACGACCCTGTTCGGCCGGGTGGTGCGCTGGGACGCGCAATCCCGCGACGACCGCAGCGTGCCGTGGGGCGAGGCTTTCCGCCTGCAGAGCGACGCGGTGGCCGCGGGCGGCGCGCTGGCGGTGCTGCTCGCCTTCGGCAGCCCCTGGCTCGCCCTCTGGATGGCCCCGATCGCCTTCGCCCTGCTGACGAGCCCGGTTCAGAGCGTGCTCACCAGCAGCACCCGCCTCGGCCTCGGCTCGAAGGCGCGCGGCCTGTTCCTGACCGAGGACGACACGCGCCCCGCGCCTGAACTGCTCGAACTGCACCACGGCCGCACGGCCGGCACCGAGCCGGCGGCGATCGCCGGCGCGCCCTCGCCGTGGCTGTCCGTCGCCATCGACGAGGCCGGTGCGCCGACGCTGCGCTGAGCCCCGGCCCGCCGGGCCGGCCCGCTACTTGCCCTCCAGCACTTCGATCGGGTTGGTGCGCTGAGTCGGCGCCGGCTCGCGGGTGAGGCTGCTCCCGGTCTTTCGCCCGCCGCCCGACGCCCCGCCGACATCGGAGGTGGCGGGCTGGTCCGAGGACGGCTGCGTCGGTACCGTGCCGCTGGCGAGTTCAAGGCAGGTCAGCAACTCCACATAGGACGGGAAGCCGCCGGCCTCGAATTGCTGCGTACACTGCGACTTGGCGGAGGTCGGAAACTGGCTCCAGCGCTTCCTCAGATCCGCCTCGGCGCCGCGCTCGGAATTGAGGCAGGCATCCTTGCTGGGGTTGTCGCTGAGGGTCTTCTGAACCCGCTCCGCCGACTTGCAGGTCGCCTCGACGTCGAGTTTGGGCGGCCCGTCGGCGGCCCGGGCCGCGCCGGCGGCGAGGCAGAGCGCGAACGCGGGCAGAAGGAGCGTGCGGTTGAGCATGGCGGGTCGCGTCGCGGGTTCGAGGCTTTTCGACCCGACAACGCGCGGCGCCCGTAACCGCGCACACTCTATCCACAAAAAATCTGAAGGCGTCAGGCGCTCCGGTGATCGCTCTCCCCGTGCGCGCCCGCCAGGGCCGCGTCGAGGTCGCGGAACAGGTCGTCCGGGTCCTCGATCCCGGTGGAGAGGCGCAGCAGGTCGGGCGGGCAGGGGGTTCCCGGCCCCTCCACCGAGGCGCGGTGCTCGATCAGGCTCTCCACGCCGCCGAGCGAGGTCGCCCGCTTCCAGAGCTTCACGCGGGCAGCCGTCTCGATCGCCGCCGCCTCGCCGCCGGCCACGCGGATCGACAGCATGTAGCCGAATCCGCCCTCCATCTGGCGCGCGGCCACCGCGTGGCCCGGATGGTCGGGCAGGCCTGGATAGAGCACGGCGCTCACCCGCGGGTGCCGCGACAGGCGCTCGGCGAGGCGCAGCGCTCCCGCGCTCTGGGCGGCGGCGCGCAGCGGCAGCGTGCGCAGGCCCCGCATCAGCAGATAGGCCTCGAACGGCCCGAGGATCGCGCCCCAGCCACCGCGGATCGCCGTGAGGCGGTCCCAGAACGCATCCTGCCGCGCGCCGGCCAGGACGCCCGCCACCACGTCGGAATGGCCGTTCAGGATCTTGGTGGCCGAGTGCATCACGATGTCGGCCCCGAGCGTCAGCGGCCGGGTCAGGATCGGGCTCGCCGCGGTGGAATCGACCGCGACGCGGGCTCCGGCGGCGCGGGCGATCTCGGCGACGCGAGCGATGTCGGTGACCGTGCAGAGCGGGTTGCCCGGCGTCTCGATCCAGACGAGCCGGGTCTTGCCGGGCCGGATCGCGGCGCGCACCGCCTCCGGATCCTCCATCGCGACGAAATCGACGGCGAGGTCGAGGCGCGGCGCCTCCTGCCGCAACCAGCGGCGCAGGCCCCAGTACATGACCTGCGGCGCGATCACGTGTTCGCCGCGCTCCAGGGCGCAGAACACCGCCGCCGCCGCCGCCATGCCGGAGCCGAACAGCATCGCGCCGGCCTCCGCCCGTTCGAGGGCCGCGATGACGTCCTCCGCCTCCCGCGTCGTCGCGTTGTCGGGACGGGCGTAGGAAAAGCCGGAGCGGTAGGCGTTGTCGGGATCACGCAGATAGGTGGTCGACAGATGGAGCGGCGGCACCACCGCCCGCGTCACCGGCTCGATCCGGCCGAGCGCCTGCGCGGCGAGCGTGCGCGGGCTCCATGCCTCGGGCGAGAGTTCGGGCGAGGCCCCGTGCGGTGCGGCTGCATCGGATTGGCCGTGAGGCGCGTTGGACCGGCTCATCGGTTTCCTCGCTCAAGATCCGTTCGGATGCCGACTTGAGCGAATCCGCCGGACCGGGCAAGGCGGTGAAACGAGCGACGGAGCGTAGCGCAGCGCATGAGCGCCCTGGACATTCCCGAACGGCCGGCCCTGCCGCCGATCCCGCGGCTCGCCGCCGCGATCCTCCCGGTCGCGCTGGTGACGGCGGTGGGCACGCTGTCCACCGGCTCGAACATCGAGGAGTGGTACACGACGATCCGCAAGCCGGCCTTCAACCCGCCGAACTGGGTGTTCCCGCTGGCCTGGACGCTTCTCTACACGCTGATCGCGATCTCGCTCTGGCGCCTGCTCGGCGCCCGCCCGGTGCCGGGGCCGGCGCGGAAGGCGTGGTGGCTGGCGCTCGCGGCGTTTGCCGCCCAGCTCATCCTCAACGCCGCCTGGACGCCGGTCTTCTTCGCCGCCCACCAGCTCGGCCTCGCGCTGATCGTCGCGCTGGCGATGCTGATCATGATCCTGTGGACGATTCGCCTGTCCTGGCGCTTCGACCGCGCCGCGGCGTGGCTACTTGTGCCCTACGCCGCCTGGGTCGCCTTCGCCTGCCTGCTCAATGGCACGATCTGGCAGATGAACTGAGGCTCGGGGCGCGCCCGACCGTTCGTCGGAAGACGCGATCGTCCGATCGAAAAGGTCGGAGATCCGTCCTTGAAACGGGTTCAGACCCGCAGAACCTTGCCTGGGTTGAGCAAGCCCTCGGGATCGAGCGCGCGCTTCAGACGATAGGCCAGAGCCATCTCTTCGGGCCGGCGGCGGCGCGCCAGCTCTTCCACGCGGTACTGGCCGATGCCGTGCTCGGCGGAGATGCTGCCCGCGAAGCGGTCGACCACGTCGTGCACGAGGCGGTTGATCGCGGCGCCGTCATGCTCCGGCCCGACCAACACGTTGTAGTGCAGGTTGCCGTCGCCCATGTGCCCGAACACGTTCGGAACGGTGCCGGGTGCCCCCTCGGCGAGCGCCCGGTCGGCGGCCTCCAGGAAGGCGGGGATCGCCGGGATCGGCACAGAGACGTCGTGCTTGACCGACTTGCCCTGATGCGCCTCGCACTCGGTGATGCGCTCGCGCAGGGACCATAGGCCGGCGGCCTGCGCCTTCGATTCGGCAAGCACGCCGTCCACGGCATCGCCCCGCTCCAGAGCCTCGCCGAGCGTCCCCTCGACCGCGTCCCGCAGACCCGCAAGGCTCGACCCCGCCTCGAGCAAGACGCACCAGGGGGAGGGGGGCAGCGGGCCCGTCAGGCCGGCATAGCGCTCCAAGAGATCGAAGGAGCAGCGCGAGATCAGCTCGAAGGCCTGGATCGTATCGCCGAGGCCGTCCTGCGCGGCGGACAGGATGCGCAAAGCCGCCTCCGGGTCCGGCACCGCCAGCAGGGCGGTTTCGGTGTAGCGCGGCCGCGGCACGAGGCGGAGCACCGCCGCCGTGACGATGCCGAGCGTACCCTCGCTGCCGATGAAGAGCTGCTTCCAGTCGTAGCCCGCATTGTCCTTGCGCAGCGAGCGCAGGCCATCGACGATGCTGCCGTCGGCGAGCACGACCTCGAGACCGAGCACGAGGCTTCGGGTCATGCCGTAGCGCAGCACGTTGATGCCGCCGGCATTGGTGGCGATCATGCCGCCGACCATGGCCGAGCCTTCCGCGCCGTAGCTCACCGGAAACAGCCGCCCGGCGGCCTCCGCCGCGGCTTGCGCCGCCTGCACCACGCAGCCCGCCTCGACCTCCATGGTGAGTCCGACCGGATCGACCGCGCGCACCGCATTCATCCGCGCCAGCGAAAGCACGATCTGGCGGCCCGATGCGTCGGGCGTAGCCCCGCCAGCCAGCCCGGTATGGCCGCCCTGCGGCACCAGGGCGATGCCGGCCTCGCGGCACAGCCTGACCACGGAACCAACCTGCTCCGTGCTCGACGGCCGCGCGACGGCGGCGGGCCGGCCGGGAAACAGGCGGCGCCAGTCGATGCCGAAGGGCGCGCAATCAGCCTCGTCCGTCAGGAGGCCGCCCGGTCCCAGCTGGGCTTCGAGCCGGGCGAGAAGGTCGGACGGCAGGCCGGTCGCGCTCATGGCTTGCAAAGGATCCTTCAGGCGATCCGGGCCTGGATCAGGCGGGTGCGCACCGTGCCCTCGATCGCGTTGAGCTCAGTCAGGATGCTGGCCCGGTCGGCGGGAGCGGCGTCGGCCTCCACCACCACGTAGCCCAACTCCCCCTCGGTCTGAAGGTACTGGGACGCGATGTTGACGTCGCGGCGGGCAAACGCCTGATTGATGTGGCCGAGCACGCCGGGGACGTTCCGGTGCACGTGAAGGAAGCGCACGCCGCCGACGCGCGGCGGGATCTGCACCTGCGGGAAGTTCACCGCGCCCAGCGTCGAGCCGGTCTCGAAATAGTCCACGAGCTTGCGCGCGACCTCCGAACCGATGCGGTCCTGCGCCTCCTCGGTGGAGCCGCCGATATGCGGGGTGAGGATGACGTTCGGGATGCCCTGGAGCGGCGAGACGAAGCGCTCGTCGTTGGAGCGCGGCTCGACGGGGAACACGTCGACCGCTGCACCACGCAGGCGGCCCTCCTTGAGGGCGACGGCCAGCGCGTCGAGATCGACTACGGTGCCGCGGCTGTTGTTGATGAGGTAGGCGCCGGGCTTCATCCGGCCGATGCGCTCGGCGTTCATGAACCCCTGGGTGAGCGGGGTTTCCGGCACGTGCAGGCTCACCACGTCGCTGGCGGCGAGCAGTTCGTCGAGGCTCTCGGCGGGCTCAGTGTTGCCGTGGCGCAGCTTGTCGGTGAGATCGAAGAAGATCACCCGCATGCCCATGGCCTCGGCGAGGTTCGAGAGCTGCGCGCCGATATTGCCGTAGCCGACGATGCCGAGTGTCTTGCCGCGGACCTCGTAGGAATTCTCCGCCGACTTGTCCCAACCGCCTTCATGCGCCGCGGCAGAGCGCGGCGTGATGCGGCGCAGCAGCATCACGATCTCGCCGATGGTCAGTTCGGCGACGCTGCGGGTGTTGGAGAATGGGGCGTTGAAGACCGGGATGCCGCGCGCCCGGGCGGCGTCGAGATCGACCTGGTTGGTGCCCACGCTGAAGCAGCCGACCGCGACGAGGGCCGGGGCGGCGTCGAGCAGGCCGATCGTCACCTGCGTGCGCGACCGGATGCCGAGGACATGCACGTCGGCGAGCGCGGCGGCATCCGCCGAGCCGACCGAGCGCGGCAGACGCCGCACGTCGCGAATGCCCGCCCGCGCGAGGACCTCCACCGCCGAGGGGGCGATGTTCTCGGCGAGGACGATGTTGACCTGATCCTGGAGGGTGAAGCTGTCCGTGCCCGGCATGGTTTCGCCTGCGCCTCGCGTCGTTGAGCGCCCGCCATACATCAATATTGCGGTGCGATAAGCCCAGGCGGCTCGCCTTGGGCGACACCCGGCAGGTTTCGTGACGCGATTTGCGATAAAGGCTTGGAAATAAACGATGTTCTTCGGCCTTCCGCTCTCGGCGTAGAGGGAATCGAGGCGGCGAGATAGTCGGCAAACGCGTAGAGAAGCGGCGCGGATCAGGCCGGATCGAACGCGGCGGGCTCGGGATCGCGCTGAGCGGCAGCCGTGGCGAGGCCTTCCTACGCCGCCAGCGCCCGCGTCACCGTCGAGCGCAGATCGGCCAGGGAAAACGGCTTGGTCAGCACATCGGTGACGATCGCATCGAGGCCGCGGGCACGCTCGCGCTGGTCGGCGAAGCCGGTCATCAGCAGGATCGTCAGATCGGGATAGTCGCGCTTGGCCGCCAGCGAGAGCGCGATGCCGTCCATCAGCGGCATGCGGATATCGGTCAGCATCAGGTCGAAGCCGCCGCCGGCCTCGGAGAGACGGTCGAGACCGTCGCTGCCGTCGATGGCCGTGACGACGGTGTGACCGTCGAGTTCGAGCCCGCGCTTGAGGAAGCCGCGAACCGTATCCTCGTCATCCACGAGCAGGATGCGCGCCATGGTCGGGCGTCCTCACCATTCCTTCGATCTGGATCGTTGCGCCCGAGTGACCGCGCGGAAGCGTAGCCTGTCAAGCCTCACGCGCCGACAGAGTTCCATCGGCGGCTGAATTCCGGCAAGTGTCGCGAATTTATCAGGAATTTGCCGGACCGGGATTTCCGCTCAGGTACCGCCGAACAGGTCCGCATCGCTGCTGTCGTAATCGACGAGGCCGACGAAGGGGAGTTGGCGGAAGGCGTGGGCGGCATCCATGCCGTAGCCGACCACGAACACGTCCGGGCAGGTGAAGCCGACGAAATCCGCGTCGATCGTGACGGCGCGCTTGCCCGGCTTCTCCAAGAGCACGGCGGTGAGCACGCGCTTGGCACCACGGGCCATCAGCAGATCCTTGGCGAAAACGACGGTGCGGCCGGATTCGAGGATATCGTCGATCAGGAGCACGTCGCGTCCGCGCACCTCGCTCTGGACGTCGCGCAGGATCTCGACCTGCCCCGAGGAGACGGTCGAGGTGCGGTAGCTCGACAGATGAACGAACTCGACCTGCGGAGAGAGCCCGGCGCGGTGGAGCGCGCGCAGCAGGTCGGCAGCGAACATGAAGCTGCCCTTGAGCACCGCGACGACGAGCAGATTCTCGGGCTTGGCCGCGACGATCTCGGCGGCCAGCTCTTCGTTGCGCTTGGCGATCGCTGCCTCGTCGAACAGGACGCGGACGCGTTTCGATGCGGTGCTCATTGGCTCTTGGGGCTCTTGTTGGCTTCGCTGGATCTGCAACGGCACGGGCCGCCCTTAGCCGCCCCGTCCCCCACCATACCATGGGCGGGCGCCTCCGCCAGCGCTGCGCGCAGCCGGAGCCGGAACACCCGTTGATGGATCGCCGGGACACACACGACAGCCCAACGCTTCCAGTCGGATTTTATGCTACTCTCCGCACAGGAGTCGCTGAGGAGTACTCGATGCCGTTGGCCGAGAAGATCAGCGTCACCATGACGCCCGAGCAACTCCGGGCGGTGCGCGAGAGCGTCGCCGCGGGCGAGTATGCCTCGACCAGCGAGGTCCTGCGCGACGCGGTGCGTCTCTGGCAGCGCCAGCGCCAGGAGGATGCCGAGCGCCTGAACCTCATTCGCGCCCGCATCCGCCACTCTCTGGACGATCCGCGCCCGGATCTCTCCGGAGAGGACGTGCGGGCACGTGTCCCGGCGCTGCATGCCGAGTCCATGACGGCGCATCGGGATGAAGCGCCTTAAGGTCACCTACCGGCCCGAGGCCGACGCCGATCTGCTGCAGATCTACCGCTCGGTCTACGAGGCCAGCCGTAACCCCGAGGTAGCGGGTCGCTTCCGGATCGAATCCTCGAACGGTGTGACCGTATCGGCGATGCGCCGCATGGCGGGCGACCGCGCGACGATCTCGCACCCGGTCTGCGCACCGTGCCGTTCGAGCGCGCGGCCGTCATCGCCTATCGGGTCGAGGCGGACCGTGTGCGCATCGTCAACGTCTTCTACGGCGGCCGGGACTTCGAGGCCCTGTATCGCGGACACTCACCGGACGACGATTGATCGTGCCGATAGCCCTCAGCGGCTCTCGCCGCCGCCCGTTTCCGCGGGGGCAGCGTCCGAGAAGCGTACCTCGATCTGCCGCCCCTTCTCGGGCGGAGCCGACAGGCTCGCCTTGAATCGCGCCCGCTCGCCGGGCTCCAGTGCGGAGCGCGGACCCGCTACACTCCAGCGGTAGAGCGGCTGTCCCTCGGCGTCGCGCACCTCGACTTCGATCGGCGGTACGACGACGCGCTCTCGGGCGACGGCAACGAGATCGCCTTCGACGACGAGCCGCGCGGGGTTGCTCCCCTCGGCCGGCACCTGGAAGGCGGCGACGTCGGCCAGATCGATGCCGCGCAGATTCACCGGAAGGCCGACGCGCGCGAACAGCCCGGCGGTCTGCGGCATCGCCCGCACGACGCTGGCCCGGCCGAGAAGCACGAGTGGCAGGGCGGCAGCGAGGAAGAGGCTGGCGGCGAGCGCCGGCGAGAGCCGCCCGGCCTTGGGCTTCGGCTTGCCGCGCCGGCCCTCCTTCGCAGCCGCCGGACGGGAGCGCCGCGCGGAGCCGTCAACGGGCGCGTCGGCCTCGCCGGCACCCGCCGGTTCCGGCATTGGCGGGGGAGGAGGAACGGATTCTTCCTCCACCGACATCTCGTCGAACATCGCGGCGACGACCTCGTCGGCCGAGATGAACCACGTCTCGCGACAGGCCGCGCAGCGCACCGAGCGGCCGCTGGTACCGACGCGTTCGGCATCGATGCGATACTCGCTGGCGCAGGCCGGGCAGACGATCAGCATGGCGATGGGGGCCGCGTCGGTTTCAGGTCCCGGCAGCGGGTTGCCGCGCGCACGAAAAGGACACAAACGTTGTCCCCGAGTGTGGTTAACCGGACGTGAAGTCGAGTACGGCACAGGGATCCTGTGTCGGGCGCAAAGCGTGGAGTGAGCGGGCCTTGTCGGCTGGGATGAAAACGGGCAGCCTCCTGTCCGGCGCGGAGGAGCCCGTCGTCCGGTTCGAGAGCGTCGGCATGCGCTACGGCCTCGGGCCGGAGGTGCTATCGGATGTCAGCTTCGAGATCGCGCCGCACTCGTTCCAGTTCCTCACCGGGCCCTCGGGCGCTGGCAAAACCACGCTGCTGCGCCTGATCCTGCTTTCGGTGCGTCCGACCCGCGGCCTCGTCTCAATCTTCGGCAAGGAGGTGAGCGGCATCTCGAACGACGCGCTCACGGGCTTGCGCCGCCGCATGGGCGTGGTGTTCCAGGATTTCCGCCTGCTCGATCATCTCACCACCTACGAGAACGTGGCGCTGCCCCTGCGGGTCCAGGAGCGGGCGGAGGCGAGCTACCGGGCGGAGGTCGTCGAGCTGCTGCGCTGGGTCGGCCTGGGTGAGCGAATGCACGTCCTGCCGCCGCTGCTGTCGGGCGGCGAGAAGCAGCGCGCGGCGATCGCGCGGGCGCTGATCGCACGGCCGGAGCTGCTTCTGGCCGACGAGCCCACCGGCAACGTCGATCCGAGCCTCGCCCGGCGCCTGCTGCGGCTGTTCATGGAGTTGAACCGGCTCGGCACCTCAGTGGTGATCGCCACCCACGATTACGGATTGATGGATCTCGTCGAGGCGCGCCGCATGGTGCTGGCCGAGGGCCGCCTGCGGGTGGAGGGGCCATGAGCGAGGTACGCGCTCACGCCCGCAACGACGCGGGCCCGGCCCGGACGGCGTCGCCCCCCGAGCCGGCGCTTCCGGCCAATCTGCGCCGCAACGCACCCCTGGTGCCCACCGACTCCGCCGCGAGCCGGGCGCTGGCGGCGGTCATCGCCATCCTCACGTTCCTCGCCGCCCTCTGCGCCGGCGCCGCGGAAATCGCCGTTTCGAGCGCCGGCCAGTGGCAGGGCAGCGTCGCGCAGGAAGTCACGGTGCAGGTCCGTCCGAGCGCCGGGCGCGACATCGAGGCGGACGTGCGGCAGGCGGAAAGCCTCGCGCGGGCCGCCCCCGGTATCGCCGGTGCGCGCATCTTCTCGAAGGCGGAATCCGAGCGGCTGCTGGAGCCCTGGCTCGGGAGCGGCCTCGACCTGTCGGATCTGCCGGTTCCGCGCCTGATCGCGCTGACGCTCGCGGGCGATCGCCCCGCCGACCTTCCCGCCCTGCGCAGCGCGCTCACCACGGCGCTGCCGGGGGTGGCGAGCCTCGACGATCATGCCCTGTGGCTCCAGCGTCTCTCGACCATGGCCAACACCTTCGCCGGCATCGGTATCGGCGTCGTCCTTCTGGTGCTGTTCGCCACCGGTCTGGCCGTGGTCTTCGCGACCCGCGGCGCCATGGCGGGCAACCGGGAGGTGGTGGAGGTGCTGCATTTCGTGGGCGCCGACGACGACTACATCGCCAAGGCGTTCCAGAGCCGCTTCTTCCGCTTGGGCTTGAGGGGCGGGGTGCTCGGTGCGGGCGCCGCGCTGGTGACCTGCGCCCTCGCCGGCCTCGCGGCCCGGATGTGGCGCTCGGGGCCGGCTGGCGAGGAGATCGAGGCACTGTTCGGCACCTTCCAGATCGGCTGGCAGGGTTACGCGATCATCGTGCTGATCGGCGTGATCGCCTCCCTCGTCACCGCGGCCGTGTCGCGGTTCACGGTGCGCCGCTTCCTCCGATAGGGTTCGGTTGGCGTGAACCTGTTAACCTTTCGACAACCATTCGGAACCGAGAGTCCCGGCTACGACACCGTCATGAGCCCCAGTTCCGTCCGAGATGTTTCCGCGAGCGCCACGCCGACAGGCGGCCGGCCCCGGCCGGCTCCCGATCCGCTCCTCCTGCGATCCCGCATACGAGGCGCTCGGATGGCCCTGGGCCGTGATGTCGGACCGTGGAGCGACGCCGACCTTTGCCGCCCGGATGACTGACGAACGCGCGCGTCCCACCCGCGGCCTGCGTCTGTTCCAGGCTGTCGTCGGCCTCGCGGTTCTCGGCCTGCTGGCGCTGGCGGGCGGGTTCCTCGCCTTCGTCGCGGTGGTCGAGCAGGCCGAGCGGCCGAGCCTGGACGGCGTCGACGGCATCGTCGCCATGACCGGAGGCTCGCAGCGGGTCGGCGACGCCATCGATCTCCTCGCGGCCGGCCACGGCCGGCGGCTCCTGATCTCCGGGGTCAACGAGCGCACGACCCGCGACGAGATCGTTCGTCTCAACCCGGCCCAGGAGCAGTGGATCACCTGCTGCGTCGATCTCGATTACCGGGCGCGCAACACCATCGGCAACGCCATCGAGACCCGGCGCTGGATGCGGCGCCACCGCTTCGAGACCGTCGCGGTCGTGACGTCGAGCTACCACATGCCTCGCACGCTCGTGGAGCTGCGGCACGCCCTTCGCGACGGCGAGACGCTGATTCCCTACCCGGTCGTCGCCGACGGCCTCGATGTCGGACGCTGGTGGGCGGACCCGGCGGTCACGCGCCTTCTCGGGGCCGAGTATCTCAAGTTCCTCGTCGCCTGGGCGCGCACCCAGGTGGAGTCGGATCCGGAGCAGTCGCGCTTCGCGGTGCTGATCAGCCGCCGTCCGCCGGTCAAGGTCGTTGCGGAGCGGCTCCTGCGCGAGATGCACTGATCGCGCGACCCGCCATCATCGCCTGACGCCGGCCGGTCAAGAACGAGTCAGAAGCGAGCGCATCGCCATTATCACCGCCTCGATGCCGACCGGCTTCTCGAGCCGTCGCACGCCCGCGTAACGAACGGGCAGTGCGGCCTCGTCGTATCCGGTCACGATCAGGACGGGCACAGCCTGCTCGATCAGCCGGTCGGCGACGGCATAGGCGTGCTCGCCCCTGAGATCGATGTTGAGGATCGCGCCGTCCACGACCGCCGCCGATTCCACGAGCTTCAAGGCGTCCCCGACCGTCGCGAAGGGGCCGAGGACATTCGCTCCGGCGCTGCGCGCGCCGCATCGAAGCTCGTCGGCCCAGAAGTAGTCGTCCTCGGCGATCAGGACGCTGCGACCGAGGAGGGCACGGTCGGACAACTTGGCACCCCAGGAGATCCGAGTCCGCCGCGAGGCGGCCCGTTCGTGCATGCGCACGATTTTTCGGGAACGCCAATCAAATGCGGGCGATAAGAGCGGAACCGCCGTTCATCGCGCTTGATCCAGTTGCGAGGCCGGCACGCGCAGATTGCATGCCTCGGAGGCGGGGCGGTGCCCCGCACGCGCCGAGGTGCTGGCCAAGGACGGACGGTTCATGCACAGGAGGCGGCTTCGTCTTCCTGTCCGCCGCGCTCCCGTCACGACTGTCGCATGACCCAGGTCCGTCCTCCCGCTCTCGAAGATTTCCGCCGCGTCGTCGTCAAGGTGGGCTCGGCCCTCCTCGTCGATCGTGCGCGCGGGCGCCTGCGCCACGCGTGGCTCGCCGCGCTCGCAGAGGACATCGCCGACCTGCACGGCCGCGGCGTCGATGTGGTGGTCGTCTCCTCCGGTGCCATCGCCCTCGGGCGCACGGTGCTGGGACTGCCTCCCGGCGCGTTGCGCCTCGAGGAGAGCCAAGCCTCGGCGGCCGTCGGACAGATCGCGCTGGCCCGGTACTGGACCGAGGCCCTCGGACATCACGACATCGTCGCAGGTCAGGTGCTGGTGACGCCGAAGGACACCGAGGAGCGCCGCCGCTACCTCAATGCCCGTGCCACCGTGCAGAAGCTGCTGGAGGTGCGCGCGGTGCCGGTCGTCAACGAGAACGACACGGTCGCCACCGCCGAGATCCGCTACGGCGACAACGACCGGCTGGCCGCGCGCGTCGCCACGATGATCGGCGCCGACGTCCTGGTGCTGTTCTCCGATATCGACGGCCTCTACACCGCCCCGCCCCATACCGATCCGCAGGCGCGCCACCTTCCGGTGGTGGAGCGGGTGACACCGGAGATCGAGGCGATGGCCGGCGGCCCCGCCTCGGAGCTGTCCCGCGGCGGCATGCGCACCAAGGTCGAGGCCGCCAAGATTGCCGCGAGCGGCGGCACCCACATGGTCATCGCCGATGGGCGCGGAAAGAACCCGCTGCGCGTTGTGCGCGAGGGCGGGCGCTGCACGTGGTTCCTGTCGGGCTCGACCCCGACCGCCGCGCGCAAGACCTGGATCGCCGGGTCGCTGGAAGCCTCCGGCACCCTCGTCGTCGATGCCGGCGCCGCCCGTGCGCTCCAAGGCGGGGCGAGCCTGCTGCCGGTGGGCGTGGTGGCCATCGAGGGCAGCTTCGCCAAGGGTGATACCGTGCTGATCCGCGGCCCCGAGGGACGCATCCTCGGCCGGGGCCTGGTCGCCTACGACAGTGCCGACGCCGCCGCGATCATCGGCCGCTCCAGCCGCGAGATCGCCGCCGCGTCGGTTCAGGCCGGACGCACGGAGATGATCCACCGCGACGATCTCGCGATGATCGGAACCTGAGGCGCCCCGTTCGGGTCAGACAAGTTAACATCGACGCTTGTTCAACCCCAGGGCGATGTGCAAAGGGGCGCTGGAGGGTGCATATGCACTCAAATGCTCAAACGCGCCGCTCGATCGGCGCCAGACGGGAAGCGGGAACGTGCCTGTCCTGAACCTCAAGTCCGATTTTGCGGACGCCGACGACCTCGAAACGCTGATGGCCGGGATCGGCCGGCGCGCGCGCGCCGCTGGCCGGGCGATGGCACTCGCGTCGGCGCAGACCAAGGATCTGGCGCTGCGCGCCATCGCCGAGCAGATCCGCGCCAGCGCCCCGGCGATCCTGCGCGAGAACGCGCGGGACGTTGCCGCGGCACAGGCCGCGGGCCAGACCAAGGCGATCATCGATCGGCTGACCCTGGACGAGGGCCGCGTCGCGGCCATCGCCGAGGCGGTGGAGAAGGTCGCCGGCCTGCCCGATCCGGTCGGACGCCAGCTCGCCGCCTTCGAGCGGCCGAACGGTCTGCTGATCGAGCGCATCTCGGTGCCGCTCGGCGTCGTCGGCGTCATCTTCGAGAGCCGCCCCAATGTGACGGCGGATGCCGGCGCGCTCTGCCTCAAGGCCGGCAATGCCGCGATCCTGCGCGCGGGCTCGGATTCGCACCGCACCGCCACCGCCATCGCCGCGGCGATGAGCGAGGGTCTCGCCCGCACCGGCCTGCCGGCGGACGCGATCCAGCTCGTGCCGACCCGCGACCGGGCGGCGGTCGGGCTGATGCTGACGGGCCTCGGCGGCTGCGTCGACGTCATCGTGCCCCGCGGCGGGCGCAGCCTCGTCGAGCGGGTCCAGGCCGAGGCCAAGGTGCCGGTCTTCGCCCATCTCGACGGCATCTGCCATGTCTACGTGGCCGAGGGCGCCGATCTCGGCATGGCCCGCACGGTGCTCCTCAACAGCAAGATGCGCCGGACCGGCATCTGCGGCGCCGCCGAGACGCTGCTGGTCGATGCGGCGGTGGCCAAAACCCACCTCAAGCCGCTGGTCGAGGCGCTGCTCGAATCCGGCTGCGCCGTGCGCGGCGACGCGGAGACGCAAGGGGTCGATCCGCGGGTGACGCCCGCCGACGAAGCGGATTGGCGCACCGAGTATCTCGACGCGATCATCTCGGCGAAGGTGGTCGACGGGCTCGACGCGGCCATCGCCCATATCGAGGCCAACGGCTCGCACCACACCGACGCGATCATCACCGACGACGCCGAGGCGGCCGCCCGCTTCCTCAACGAGGTCGATTCGGCAATCGTGACCCATAACGCCTCGACGCAGTTCGCCGACGGCGGCGAGTTCGGCTTCGGCGCCGAGATCGGCATCGCCACCGGCCGGATGCATGCCCGCGGTCCGGTCGGCGTCGAGCAGCTCACCACCTTCAAGTACCGGGTCCACGGCAGCGGCCAGACCCGGCCCTGACGCGCTAACGGCGGCTCCTCTGCGCGCACTCGGACTCCCGCCGGCCGCACCCGGCCTGCGGATCGGCCTCTACGGCGGTTCGTTCAACCCGGCGCATGCGGGTCACCTGCATGTCAGCCGCACCGCCCTGCGGCGGCTGCGGCTCGACCGGGTCTGGTGGCTCGTCACGCCCGGCAACCCGCTGAAGGACCGTGGCCTGCTCGCGCCGCTGGAGGAGCGGGTGGCGCAGGCGCGGGCGCTCGCTGCCGACCCGCGCATCGCCGTCACCGGCTTCGAGGCGGAAATCGGCAGCCGCTACACCGTCGAGACCCTGCGCTGGCTCGTCCGCCGCCGGCCGACCCTGCGCTTCGTGTGGATCATGGGGGCAGATTCCCTCGGCTCGCTTCATCGCTGGCGCCGCTTCGAGGAGATCCTGACGCTGATGCCGGTCGCGGTGATCGACCGGCCCGGTCACACCCTGGCGGCACCGGCGGCACGGGCGGCGCAGGCCTTCGCTTCGGCGCGGATTCCGGAGACCGAGGCGGTGACGCTCGCGGCCCGGCGCCCGCCGGCTTGGTCCTTCCTGCACGGTCCGCGCTCGGAACTGTCCTCGACGGCGTTGCGGACGGGTGCCTAGGGCGTTCGGCCCGCTTGAAAAGCGGGACGAAAGCCGCCAATTTCAGGCGGTGGCGGCGTCGCCACAAACCGATTGCCGGGAACCGAGACCCTGTCCGCACACCTTCAGCCGGGAGCCGCCGGCTCCGACACCGAGACCGCCTCCTCCGACGCCCTGAAGGCCCTGGCCCTCGGATGCCTCGACGAGATGAAGGCCGAGGAAACCGTCGAGATCGACCTCGCGGGCAAGACGTCGCTCGCCGACACGATGATCATCGCATCCGGCCGCTCTCAGCGCCATGTCGGCTCGATCGCCGACAAGATCATTCAGGAGATGAAGGCGAAGGGATTCGGCAATGCCCGAGTCGAGGGTATGCCGGCCTGCGACTGGGTGCTGATCGATGCGGGCGACATCCTCGTCCACATCTTCCGACCCGAGGTGCGCGGCTTCTACAATCTCGAGAAGATCTGGGGCGTCGACCGTCCGACCGGCGCCCGCCTCGTTGTCTGAGCCTCACGGGGCCGGGACGTCGCTGATCTCGTCGCACGCTTCGACCTGATCAGTGAACTCCGCCTCTTGGCGCAGCAGACGACCGAGCCAAGCGTGGCGGATTTCCAGCACGAAGCGGAAACTGCGGGTGCCGGTCGCGCAGTGGCTGACGGTCAGGATCCCCGGCGTGAGCCAGCGCGGCAGCATCAGTCGGAAGCCCGGCAGGTCGATGAAGTAGCGCTCACTGCGGAAGACGAGCGCCCGATCCTCCACCAGAACCCGCAGGCTCATCCCGAGCCCGGCGCCGACCCGCTCCTCGAGGCCGGTCGGGCCCCGGAAACGCTTGGCCGAGTGGATCGCCTGGGGAAAGCCGGCGCTGCGGGCGTAGAGCCGCGTCCAGATCTGTCCGCTGCCGCCGCGGTCCTGGGTGACGGCGACCACGCTCGGAACATTGGCGATGCGAGCGGTGGGCAGCGGCGCACCAACGAGGCGCAGGCCCTGTGCCAGCAGCCAGCCGAGCACGGTGAGATGCGTCTCGACGACTCGGCCGGCATAGACCGCACTCTCGCCCGCGCCGAGCCGCTTGGTGAAGCGACGGCGCACCGCCGGCGGCAGCCGCGCCCAATCCGCCTCCGGGACGAGGGCGCGAAAGCGCAGGTCGAACAGTTCGGCCGGGCGGACCGGAGCTTGGGCCGGGGCAGCCCGTTCCGCGGCATTGCGCATGGAGAAGCCTCCTCAAACATCCTCCCATGCCATTCGTCCGGGCGGCGATTCCGCCGGGGCGTGGCAGGTCAGGTCTCGGACTTCACGGGCAGGTAGCGGACGATCCGGCCACCGAGTCGGATCAGCTTGGCCAGGGTGTTGTGAGGCACGTTCAGCATCTGCGCGTACCAGCCGTCGAGCGTCTGGGTGAAGTCGAGCATCGCCTTGAGGCGCCGCGACGCCACGGCCCCGACCCGTGGGTCCCCCTCGGCTTCGGCCACGCATTCGCGCAGCGCCTTGAGGGCAGGGTCGATCTCCCGCTCCTTGCGGCCGGCGGCGATGCGGGTGACCATCTCCCACAGGTCGGTCTCGGCGACGAAGAAGTCGCGCCGCTCGCCCATCACCGGCACCCGCCGGATCAGGTTCCAGGCCGCGAGCTCCTTCAGCGAGTTCGACACGTTGGAGCGGGCAATGCCGAGGGTGCCGGCGATGTCCTCCGCCGCGAGCGGCTTGTCGGAGAGGTAGAGCAGGGCGTGGATCTGCGCGACGGAGCGGTTCACGCCCCACTGTCCGCCGAGATCGCCCCAGTGCAGAATGAAGCGCTCCACTGCCGGGGCGAGCTTTTGCGACTGGTCTGAAATTTCTGTCATGACAGAAATTTCAGACGAAACGAGATGAAAGTCAAGCGGCCGTGCCCGCGCCTCAGATCACCGAGAAGCGGAAGGTGGTGCTCGACGTGAACGTCTCCTCCGGCCGCAGGACGGTGCTTGGAAAGTTCGGGTGGTTCGGTGCGTCGGGGAAGCCTTGCGTCTCGAAGCAGACACCATCCCCGGAACGGTAGGTGTGCCCCGAGGGACCGACGAGCGAGCCGTCGAGATTGTTGCCGCTGTAGAGCTGCAGGGCCGGCTGGGTCGTGGCAACATCGAGCCGCCGCCCACGCGCCGGGCAGAGGCAGGAAGCCGCCGGGCGCAGCATGCCGGCGGATCCGCGCAGGGCGAAGGTGTGATCGTAGCCGCCGGCCAGGACGAGCTGCTCGTGGCCCTGCCGGATGCGCGCCCCGAGCGGCGTGGGCTCGCGGAAGTCGAACGGCGTGCCGGCGATCGGGGCGAGAATGCCCGTCGGGATCTGGGTCGCGTCCGTGGGCGCGTAGGCATCCGAGAATACCTGCACGACGTGATCCATCACGTCGCCCGCGCCCTCGCCGGCGAGATTGAAGTAGCTGTGATTGGTGAGGTTCAGGACGGTCGGACGGTCCGTTACGGCACGATAGTCGATGCGCAACGTGCCGGGTTCGGGCAGGCTGTAGACGACCTCCACGTCGAGCGTGCCCGGAAAGCCCTCCTCGCCATCGGGGCTGCGCCGCCTCAGCGTGAGATGCGTCTCGCCCACCTCCGCCACCTGCCAGAGACGCTTGGCGAAGCCTTTGAGGCCACCATGCATGGTGTTGGGCGGCTCGTTGATCGGCAGCGCGTAGGTCGTCCCGTCGAGGGTGAAGCGGCCCCTTGCGATACGGTTGGCGTATCGGCCGGCGATCGCCCCGAAATGCGGGCTCACGGTCTCGTAGCCCTTCAGGGTGTCGAGGGCGAGGACGACGTTGGCGCGGCGGCCCTCCCGGTCCGGCACTTCGATAGCCGTAACGACCGCGCCGTAATCGATCACCTGCACCCGCAAGTCGTCACGGCTGAGGGTGTGTCGGAGGACGGCTTCGCCCGCCCGCGTCGTCCCGAACCGATCGGCCGCCATTCCTCGCCCTCCTGCTCAGCGTAGACGCGCGAAGTCCGGGAACGTTCTCACGGCCTCCGGACCGTTAGGCGGAGGCGGCCTCGGGCTTGGCGGCACCGGTGTCGTCGGACAATTGCAGCCGGTGCAGTCGCGCATAGGTGCCCCCCGCCGCGACCAGTTCATCGTGCCGGCCGCGTTCGATCACCCGGCCCGCCTCGAGCACGGCGATGCGGTCGGCCTCGCGCACGGTCGAGAGGCGGTGGGCGATGACCAGCGTGGTGCGCCCCCGCATCAGCCGTTCGAGCGCCTCCTGCACGAGGTGTTCGGATTCCGAGTCGAGGGCGGAGGTCGCCTCGTCGAGGAGCAGGATCGGCGCATTCTTGAGGAAGGCGCGGGCCAGGGAGATGCGCTGGCGCTCACCCCCCGAGAGCCGCCCGCCGCCCGGCCCGACCCGGAAGGAATAGCCCTCGCTCAGCCGCGAGATGAAGCCGTGCGCCGCCGCGGCCTTCGCCGCCGCCTCGATCTCGTCCTGCGACGCGCCGGGGCGGCCGAAGCCGATATTGGCCGCAACGGTGTCGTCGAACAGCACGACCTCCTGCGACACCACCGCGATCGCCGCCCGCAGCGATGGGATCGTGACGTCGCGGATGTCGGTACCGTCGATGAGGACACGGCCCGACGTCACGTCCTGAAGGCGCGGCACGAGGTTGAGCAGAGACGATTTGCCCGAGCCCGAGCGTCCGACCAGCGCCGTGGTCGAGCCGGCCGGCACCACGAGGTCGACCCCCTCCAGCGCCGGCGCGTCGGCGCGGTAGCGGAAATGCACGGCCTCGAAGCGGATCTCACCCTGCGTCACCGTCAGCGGTCGGGCAGAGGGCGCCTCGCGGATCGTCGGCGGCTCGTCCATCAGGGCAAAGTAGCGGGAGAGCGCGGCGGCCGCCTCCTGCAGGATCGCGTTGAGGGTGCCGAGCGCCCGCGCCGGCTGCGCGGCGAGCAGCAGGGCGGCGACGTAGCCGGTGAAGTCGCCGACGGTGCGGTCGCCCGACATCACCCGCTGGCCGACCAGCACCAGCACGCCGGCCACCGCGAGGCCGCCGCCGATCTCCATCAGCGGGTCGAGCCGGCCGCGGGCATTGGCCGCCTTCATCTTGAGCCGGCGCACCTCGTCCAGCGCCTCCGCGGCACGACCTTTGAGGTAACCTTCGAGGGCATAGGTCTTGGCGACGCGGGCGCCCTGCAGGCTCTCGGTGATGAGGCTGGCGGTCGCGCCCATCTGCTCCTGCGTCGTGGTGGAGACCTGCCGCAGCCGCTTGCCGATGCGGTTGACCGGGCCGGCCACGAGCGGCGCCGTGACCGCGGCGGCGAGCGTCAGCAGCGGATCCATCCAGATCAGCGCGATCACCAGGGCGGTCAGCATGGCGACGTCGCGCAGCAGAACCGTCGAGATGCGGGTCAGCGCCTCCTTGATGAAGGCGAAATCGGTGGTGAAGCGCTGGGTGAAGGCCGCCGGACTCTCGCGGCCAAGCTGGGCGAGGTCGGCATCGATCAGATGGGCGTAGAGCGCGGCCTGCATGTCGGCCTCGACCCGGGTGACGACCCGGTTGGTGAGCACGGTCTGGCCGAACAGGGCGAAGCCGCGGGCCGAGGTGACGGCAATGACGATGAGCGGCCCGTAGGCCAGCGCTCCCATGTCCTTGTGATCGAAGGCATCGAAGGCAGCCTTGATCAGGGCGGGATAGAGCCCGGTCGCCGCGCCAACGATGGTGATGAGCACGAGCACCACCGCCAGCGTCGCACGGTGGGGCGAGAGCCATTCGCGCCAGAGCCGCCCGAGCAGGGGGAGGGTGTCGCCCGTCAGGAGCGGCCGGCGCGCCATGTTGTACCGTGTCTGTGCTGACCCCGGCCGGAACGCCGGGGCCCGCGGTGTTTGCCGCCGCGCGGCTCGCGGATCAAGCGGCGGACCCGATGCTACTCGTCGCCGCCGTCCCGACCGCCCGGTCCGCCGGGGCCGTGGCGATGCCAGGCCTTGTGCGGCCCACCGAACGGGCGCATCGGCCGGGCGAGGAGCATGGCGCGGCGCTTCTGGCCGTCATCGAGCGTCGCGAAGAGCGGCGTGCTGGCATCGGCGAGCTTGCGCAGGGCCTCGCCCCGGGCGGTCGCCGCGTCGGCCATGGCGCGAAGTGCACCGGGCGCGTCATCGACCATCCGGCCGCGCTCGCGCCGGGCCTCGCGCTGGGCGGCCCGCTGCTTGAAGAGATCGCGCATGGCCGCCTCGACCGGTGGCCAGAGCTTCTCCTGCTCCGGGTTCAGCTTCAGCCCGGCATGCAGACCGGCGATGCGGGCATCGGCGAAGGCCGCCCGATCCTCGGCCGAGAGCGCCGACCAGCGCCCGTGCCGATGGCCGTGCGGTCCGTCCGCGAAAGGCCCACCGCGCTCGCCGGCATGGACCGCCACGGCGCCGATGCTGGCCGCGCCGAACAGCGCCAGCCCCGCCATCGCGAGACCCGTCGCGCGTTTCCTGATCATGGGACATCTCCGTCAGACAGGGGCGTCTGCCCCGATCCGGCGACGATGCGTCCGTTTCGTCTCTGGCGTGTGTCCGGTCGTCTCCGGCGTGTGTCTGCAACATGAAAGCTTGTCCATGTTCGGATAACCATCTTGGCGATGTGATAATGTTACATTATTACCGCGGCCGAACGGAGGAGTTTCGGGATGAGACGGTTCATGGGGCGCGGGTTCGCGGCCGCGATTCTGCTGATCGCCGGCCTCGCGCCGACGATTGCCGCGGCGCAGGAGGCGCGGCTGAAGGCGGTCGCGACCTTCTCGATCCTGGCCGACCTCGTGGCGCAGGTCGGAGGCGACCGGGTCGCCGTGACGAGCCTCGTCGGGCCGGATGCGGACGCGCACGGCTATTCCCCGGCGCCGGGCGACGCCCGGCGGGTGGCGGAGGCCGACCTCGTCGTCGTCAACGGCCTCGGCTTCGAGGGTTGGCTGGAGAGGCTGATCAAGGCGTCCGGCACCAAGGCGCCGGTGGTCGTGGCCTCCAAGGGCGTGAAGACCATCGCCGGCAGCCATGACCACGACGACCATGGACATGATCACGGGGAGGGGGACCACGCAGACCCGCATGCGTGGCAGAACGTGGCGAACGTGAAGCTCTATGTCGCCAATATCCGCGACGGCCTCAGCGCCGCCGATCCGGCGCATGCCGACCTCTACGCTGCCAACGCGGCCGCCTACACGCAGAAGCTCGACGCGCTCGATGCGGAGATTCGCACCGCTCTGGCCGCGATCCCGGAAGAGCGGCGGCGCATCATCACCACCCACGATTCCTTCGGCTATTTCAGCGCCGCCTACGGCATGCGCTTCCTGGCGCCGCAGGGCATCTCGACGGACAGCGAGGCCGGTCCGCGGGACGTCGCCCGCATCATCCGCCAGATCCGCCGGGACAAGGTGCCCGCGGTGTTCGTGGAATCGATCGCCGACCCGCGGCTCATGCAACAGATCGCCCGAGAGAGCGGCGCCAAGGTCGGCGGCCGGATCTATTCCGACGCGCTGAGCGCGCCGGGCGGCCCGGCCGCGGGCTATCTGGAGATGATGCGCGCGAACCTCAGCGCGTTTCGCGAGGCGCTGAGCTGAGGCTTCAGCCGCCCGTCATCGGGGGGAAGAACGCGATCTCCCGAGCCCCGGCGATGGCGCTGCCGGGCTTGGCGTGGACCCGGTCGATCGCCGTGCGCACCACGCCTTCGTTCTCGAAGGCATAGGCGTATTCCTCGCCGCGCGTCTTCAGCCAGCCGATCAGGTCGGCCACGGTGGCGACACCCTCGGGCAGGCTCACGGTCTCGTCGGGCTTGCCGACGCGCTCGCGCACCCAGGCGAAATAGACGAGCTTCATCACACACTCACTTCCATAGCCGTCCTCGCGGGGCGCAGCCGAAGCAAGGACGGACGCGTCAGCGCGGATCGTCGATCACGTGCCGGATCCCGGCCCTCATGTAGTCCCAGCCGGTATAGAGCGTCAGGGCAGCGGCGAGCCAGAGCAGGACGATCCCGGCCGTGAGGCTGCCGGGAATGACGCTCTCGCCGGCCGGGCCGGCCACGAGCACGCCGAGGGCGACGAGCTGCACCGTCGTCTTCCACTTGGCGATCCGGCTGACCGGCAGGCCGACCTTCAGTTCCGCCAGATACTCGCGCAGGCCGGAGACCAGCACCTCGCGGCAGAGGATGACGATGGCCGCCCAGAGCGACACGCCGGCGATGGTGCGGTCGGCAGCCAGCATCAGCAGGAGCGCCGCGACGAGGAGCTTGTCGGCGATCGGATCGAGCATCCGCCCGAGCGCGGAACTCTGCGCCCAGGCCCGCGCCACGTAGCCGTCGAGATAGTCGGTGATCGCGGCCACCACGAACACGCCGAAGGCGGCCCAGCGCGCGGCGATCTCGTCGGGCCAGAACAGCAGGACGACGACGACCGGCACCGCGACGAGGCGGCCGTAGGTGAGGCAGTTCGCGAGCGTCCAGGCCTGCGACCGGCGTCGGGGGAGGACGGCGTTCATCGCCGGGGTGAAATCACGGGCCGCGTGGGGCGTCAACCGCGTCGGGATCGCGTCGGGCGCAGGCTCTGTCGACACGGGCTCGGCTCAAGCGTTGGCGTGGAAGAAATCGTAGACCGCCCGCGCGGTGGCGGCGTTCACGCCCGGCGCCTTGGCGAGATCCTCCAAGGCGGCCCGCTGGATGGCCTTCACGGTGCCGAAATGGTGCAGCAGCGCGCGCTTGCGAGTGGGGCCGATGCCGGCGATCTCGTCCAGCGGGTTCCTGGTCATCTCGCGCTTGCGCCGGGCCCGGTGGGTGCCGATGGCGAAGCGGTGCGCCTCGTCGCGCAGGCGCTGCACGAAGTAGAGAACGGGATCGCGCGGCGGCAGCTTGAACGGGGTCCGGCCGGGCACGAAGAAGGTCTCGCGGCCGGCATCCCGGTCCCGCCCCTTGGCGACGCCGACGAGCGGCACGTCGATCACGCCGATCTCGGCGAGCGAGGCGCGGGCGGCCTCGAGCTGCCCGGCGCCGCCATCGATCAGCACGAGGTCGGGCCAAGCCGGGAAGGCGTCGGGATCATCGATCACCGTCTCGGTCGCGGCCGGCACGGCCTGGCACTCCGCCGCGGCCTGCGGCTCACCGACCTCCGCCTCCCGCGGCGTGCGCGGCGCCTCCTTGGCCAGCCGCTTGAAGCGGCGGGTCAGCACCTCGCGCATCATCCCGAAATCGTCGCCGGGGGTCAGCTCCTCCGACTTGATGTTGAAGGTGCGGTAATGCGTCTTCATGAAACCGGTCGGGCCGGCGACGATCATGCCGCCGACGGCGGCCGTACCGGAGATGTGCGAGTTGTCGTAGACCTCGACGCGGCGCGGCGGCTTGTCGAGGCCGAAAGCCTGTCCCAGCGCGGTCAGCAGCTTGCCCTGCGAGGCGGTGTCGGCGAGGCGGCGGCCCAGGGCCTCCTTGGCGTTGCGCTGGGCGTAATCGACGAGGTTCTTGCGCTCGCCCCGCTGCGGCCGATGGATCTCGACCCGGTGCTCGACCCGGCTCGACAGGGCCGCGGCCACGAGTTCGGCATCCTCGATCGTGTGACTCACCAGCACGAGGCGCGGCGCGGGCTTGTCGTCGTAGAACTGCGAGATGAACGAGGCGAGCACCTCGTCGGCGCTCATGGAGCGGTCGGCCTTGGGGAAGTAGGCGCGGTTGCCCCAGTTCTGGAAGTTGCGGAAGAAGAACACCTCGATGCAGAACTGACCCGCCTGCTCGTCGAGGGCGAAGACGTCGGCCTCCTCGACCCCTTGCGTGTTCACCCCTTGCGTGCCCTGGATCGCTGAGAGCGCGGCGATCCGGTCGCGGAAGCGCGCCGCGCGCTCGAACTCCAGCGCCTCGGAGGCGCGCTCCATCTCCTCGCGCATCCGGTCCTTCACGGCGTTGGACTTGCCGGAGAGGAAGGCGCGGGCGCTGTCGGCGAGCCCGTTGTAATCCTCCAGGGCGATCTCGCCGGTGCAGGGGCCGGAGCAGCGCTTGATCTGGTAGAGCAGGCAGGGCCGGGTACGGTTCTCGTAGTAGCTGTCGGAGCAAGTCCGCATCAGGAAGGCGCGCTGGAGCGCGTTGACCGTGCGGTTGACCGCCCAGACATTGGCGAAGGGGCCGTAATAGTTGCCCTTGCGGCGGCGGGCGCCGCGGTGCTTGACGATCTGAGGCGCAGGCCCGTCGCTGGTCAGCAGGATGTAGGGGAATGACTTGTCGTCGCGCATCAGCACGTTGAAGCGCGGCTTCAACTGCTTGATGAGGTTGGCCTCCAGCAGCAGCGCTTCCGTCTCGGTCGCCGTGGTGACGAATTCCATCGCCGCCGTCTGCGCGATCATGCGGGCGATGCGGTTGGAATGGGCCTGGCCGCGGGCATAGGAGCCGACGCGGGCCTTCAAATTCTTGGCCTTGCCGACGTAGAGGACGTCGCCCTTGTGGTCGAACATCCGGTAGACGCCCGGCGAGGTCGGCAGGGTCGTCCAGAAGCGGCGGATGATCTCGGTGCCGGCCTTGACGGCCCCGGCCTCGAAATCGAAGTCGATCTCGGGCGCCTCGTCGAGGGAGGGCGCCTCGTTCTCGTCCTCGTCGAACCCGTCGGGCGGGACGTCGTCGAAGGCGGATCGGGTCGCGCGGTTCATGGCCCCGATGTAGGCCGCGGCGATTCCGGTTGGAAGAGCCGCGGCGCCGCGGGCCGTTAATCGAACAGGGCGTCGATGTCCGACTGATCGACGTGGCCGGGATCGTCCTGAAGCTTCGGCCCGTTGAGAAGCGAGCTCTCGTCGTTCTCGTCGACCGCGGCGGTCTCGACGGCGAGCAGATCGCGGAAGCCCTCAAGGCTGCTCCAGGCCTCGATCACGCGGTCGAGATGCTCCTCGACGAACTTGAGCACGCTGACGATCTTGCTGATGCGCTGGCCGGTGAGATCCTGGAAGTTGCAGGCTTCGTAGGCGGCGATGACGTGGTCGAGAATGCCGTCGACATTCTCCTGCGCGGCCTTCGTCAGCCGCATGCCGCGCATCATGTTGGCATTGGTTTCGATCTTCTCGATGCTGCCAAGAATCGTCGAGGTGGCCTGCTCGGTCGACTCGACCACCGCGTCGAGCTCGCCCGCGACGCGCCGCATGCCCTTGCCGGTGCTCTCGGAGCGGTGAAGGCTGGCGATCTCCGACTTTGTGCGGGTGATCGCCTCCTTCATCACTTCGAGTTCGTGGCGCATGGCGAATGCCTCGCCGAGTTCGCGGCGGCAGGCCTCGATGGTCTCGCCGGCGCTCGCCTGGGTGATGCGGCGCAGGTCGTTGATCGCGGTGAGGATCTCTTCGAGGCGCGGATTCGGCAGCGCCTCCGGAGCGGCCGCAGAGATGCCGGCCGCCGGAACGGGCAAGCCCAGGCTTTCCTCGATGCGGTAGCGCTTGGTGATCATCGGTCGGACGGGCCTTCGGGGACGGATCTCGTCCGACACAATCCGGCGCAGTGGTTTCGATTTGCTGAAAGTTTTCAGGCGATCGGAGTCATTTACCGCCCGTTGACGACGACTCGCGGTTTGCGGGGGCCCGCCCGCCGGAGCGGGTGATTCACCACGTTCATTCATCGCCCGCAGGGCAAATACCGAAAAGCTTTCCGCATCGCGTGTGCAGGGCGGGAGTGTGGGATGCGGGCGAAATGGAGCGTGGCGCTGGCAGCGCTCGCCATTGCCGGAGCGTGCGGGCCGGCCATGGCGCAGACGGGGCCGGGCCGCTACGGCGGCGGCTTCATCGAATTTCTGATGACCGGCGACGCGCACGGCCCGACCCGGCGCCCCGCCGTCGACGGCTACGGTGCGCTCGGCGAGCCGCGCCAAGCCGCCATTGCACCGCAGCCGCGCGCGCGTTTCGCGGCGCTGCCGACCGGGCCGGCCGCCGAGGAGAGCGCCGTCGCCAGGGCGATCGACCCGCGCTACGCTCGCCAGGTCATCGCCTATGACGGGCCCGGCCGGGCCGGTCAGATCGTGATCGACACCAACGCGAAGTATCTCTACCTGATCCAGACGGGCGGACAGGCGATCCGATACGGCATCGGCGTCGGGCGCCCGGGCTTCGTCTGGACCGGCGCGAAGACGATCACCGCCAAGCGGGAATGGCCCGACTGGACGCCGCCCGCCGAGATGCTGCGCCGCCGTCCCGACCTGCCGCGGCACATGGTGGGCGGGCCGGAGAACCCGCTCGGCGCCCGGGCGATGTATCTCGGCACCTCGCTCTACCGCATCCACGGCACCAACGAGCCGCACACGATCGGGCAGAACGTGTCTTCGGGCTGCATCCGGATGATGAACGAGGACGTGATCGACCTCTACGAGCGCACGCCGGTCGGGACCCGCGTCGAAGTGATCTGACCCATCCGACCCAAGAGAAAGCCCGGTGCCGGGGGACCGGCACCAGGCTCTTTTTCTCTACTCGATCAGGCCCGATCAGGCCCAGTCGTCATCCCCGCCATCGCCGAGGTCGCCGCCGAAATCGTCGCCGCCACCGCCGAACGAGGCGTCCTGGAAGCCGCCGTCACCGCCGCCGAGCGCCGAACCGAGATCCTGGTCGCCGCCGCCGCCGAACATGCCGCCACCCGCGTCACCGCCGCTCAGGCCCGCAGCCTGAGCGCTGCCGAGCGAGGAATGTCCGCCCGCGAAGGCATTGGAGAGGGCGCTGCCGAGCAGCATGCCGCCCGCCGCACCGGCCGCCATCGGAAGCGCCGTGGCGAGGAAGCCGCCGCCGCGGGCCGGCTGCTGGGCCTGACCGCCCCAGGGTCCGCCCTGCGGAGGACCGCCGTAACCCGGCTGCTGGCCGTAGCCGGGCTGAGGCCCGCCCTGCGGACCACCGTAGCCACCCTGCTGACCATACCCGCCCTGCTGGCCCCAGGCCTGACCGGCCGGACGCTGCGGCTCGGAGCGCTGACCGCCGCCGAAGATGCTCGACAGGAAGCCGCCGCCGCCGGAGGGCTGGGACTGTGCCTGGGTGCGGGCCTGCTCGAGCTGCTGGTTGAGGCTCTTGATCGCCTCCTCCTGCACGTAGATCAGCTGAGCCATCGCGTAGGGAGCATAGGGCTGGCTGCGCAGCTTCTCGGCGATGAAACGTTCGGCATCAGCGTCCCTGGGCTGTCCGGAGGCCTGCTCGAGGCGCTGGAAGATGCCGTTGATGATGTCGCGTTCTTCGCTGTTCATGGAGACGTCCTCCTGAAGGCGCCGACGGCCTCGTCACCGCACGGCGGCTAGGAGATGGGGACCGGTCGAGCTTTTGTCAGGGGGCCGGCGTCGATTGTCCGCATCGGCCGGGCGCGCGAACCGGTGCGCTCCAGCACAGGACAAAGAAAAAGCCCGGCACGAGGCCGGGCTTTTCCGAGGAAGTCCGGCGATCCGGTGAGGGACCGCCGAGGCTTCGGATCTTAGTACGAGCCGAACTTGTAGTTCAGGCCGGCGCGGACGACGGCGAACTCGGTCTCGCGCTGACGGGCGAGGCTGCCGGAGGCGAGCACGACGCCCGGGCTGTTCGTGAAGACCAGGTTGCCGGCCGGGGTGGCACCGAAGGCGCCGTTCAGGCGGTTGCCGCGGTCGAGGTTCACGTAGAGACCTTCGACCTTCAGCGTGACGGCCGAAGACTTGAAGAAGTTCAGGAACGAGTCGGTCGGGAGAGCGTACTCGATACCACCACCGGCGGCCCAGCCGGTCTTGAAGTCGTCGGAGGAGCCGTTCGGCAGGCCGAAGTCGGAGCCGCCGCCGGAGCCGTAGGCGAAGCCGCCGGTGCCGTACACGAGGGTGCGGTCGAAGGCGTAGCCGAGGCGACCGCGGACGGTGCCGAAGAAGTCGAGGCCCGACAGACCGTTCGGGTTGAAGATCTGGCTGCCGGCCAGGAACGGCGAGGAGCCCGGAGCGACCGAGAAGCGGTTCCGGTCACGGCCGAAGTCGACGTACTGAGCGTCGGCCTCGATACCGATCACGACACCGGAGCCCGGGGTGAACTGGTAGTTGTAGCCGATCTGACCACCGCCGACGAAGCCTTCGTCGCTGCGACGGTTGTTGAAGGCGATGGCAGCGGTGCCGGCGCCGACGAGGCCGCTGGCGGGGCCGACGCCGATCACGGTCGGAACGTTGTTGTCGTCACCGGTGCCGAAGCCGTAACCCGCGTTGAAACCGGCGTAGAAGCCCGTCCAGGTGAAGACCGGCACCGGCTGGAACACCGGCGGCGGCGCGGCGCGGCGCGGCAGGTCGGCGGCGAGAGCCGAACCGGCGAAGGCGATGCCGGCGATGGCCGTACCGGCGCGAAGGAAGGATTTCATTACTCTGGTCCTCTCTGACTGTGCCGGTGCTTCCAGGGAAGCGAGGCGGCACGGTGCCCCGTATCTATGCCAGCATCCCGGAAGATGCTGTTGCGGCTTGACCACGCCGACCGTCCCGAAGGCGGCCCCTTTGTGGCAGTGGTCTTGGTCTGCCGTCGTTCCAACCGGGAAACGCCACCGAACGGCCAAGGTTCACTTACGGCCGAGCTTTTTTTGGTGATGGTTCCGGACAGATTGTCGCAGGGATGCAACCACGGCGTTCCGCGACGCCGCAAGGCTTACGATGGATGCGGCGCGACATGCGAGTGCTTCAGCGCACAAAAGCCTGGCCGTGGGCACCCTTGCGGCGGGCGTTGCACGGATACAACGACTTTTGTGAGTACCGTAAGAATATAGTCACGGGGTGAGTGCAATCGCCGATATCAGTCGGCCGTAATCCGGTTCGTTGCGGTGCGTCGTGCGCCGAAAGCTGTAGAATCGCTCCGGATCCGCATAGGTGCACAAGTTCACAGAAGCGGCCTCTCCGATGCCGGCTTCCGCCAGTCTTTTGAGAATGAAAGCCGGCAGATCGAACTGGGCATGTCCGGGCCGCCCTTCGGCGAAAAACTTCTCGCTTCCGGGCACGTCTGCACGAAAACGCTCAACGAACTCGGAGCCGACTTCGTAGGAGGCTTGCGAGATCGTCGGTCCGAGCACGGCGACGATGCGCTCGCGCTCGGCGCCGAGCGCCTCCATGGCGGCCACCGTGGCGGCGATGACACCACCGAGTGCACCCTTCCAGCCCGCATGGGCCGCGCCGACGACGCGGTTTTCCGGATCGGCGAACAGGATCGGGCCGCAATCGGCCGTCGCGATGCCGAGCGCCAAGCCGGGCACGCGGGTCACCATGGCGTCGGCCTTCGGGCGTTCGGCCAGGGGGAAGGGTGCCTCGACGGTCACCACCTCGGCCGAGTGCACTTGGTAGAGGCTGACGAGGTTGCCGCTCGGCAGTCCGAGCTGCGCGCACATCCGCGCCCGGTTCTCTTCAACCCGCGCCGGCTCGTCGCTGGAGCCGATCCCGCCGTTCAGCGACGCGTAAAGGCCCTCGGAGACGCCGCCCCTCCGGGTGAAGAAGGCGTGCCGTATATAAGAGTGCGAGCTCAGCTCGGGCGCTTCGATGAACATGGTCTCGCGGACTCTCGACTGGATGGCTCAGGCAGGGGGTGGGAGCGCCGGCAGCGGCGGAAGGGCGGGGTGGCAGGCGCAGAGCACCTTGAACAAGGCGCCCATGCCGCGCGGATCCGGATCGGTCAGGCGCTCGGCGGCGGCCTCGATCGCCCGCGCCTGATCCGGCGTGGCGCGGGCCTTCAGCCGCTCGGCGCGGGCCGCGAGGCCGAGCCCGAGCAGGAAGTCGTGCTGCGTCGTCGGTCCGAGCACGGCCAAGCCCTCCGCGCGGGCCGCGCGGGCGAGCGCGCCGAAATCGACGTGCAGCGTCAGGTCCGCCTCGCCGGGCTGGTTCAGTGGATCGGCGTAGCGATGGCCCGCTACCGCCTGGAAGGTGTCGCCGAAGCCCGGCTGATCGCCGCCGTAATCGATGGCGAGAAGGGCGCCCCCCTTCGCGGCGAGGCGGCGGCCGAGATCGCGCATGACCGCCAGCCCCTGGCTCGGCAGGGTCAGCACCGCGCCCACCGGCCCCGGCGCCGTGAGACGCGGATCGGGTTCAGGGTCGAGTCCGAAGGCGAGGGCGTCGCCTTCGGCCGTCAGGCCGACCCGGCGCTCGCACCATCCACGCTCCGTCCGCACGAACTGGCGGGCCGGCAGGGCATCGAAGAACTCGTTGGCGATCACGAGGAGCGGTGCATCCGGCAGGCTCGCCACGGAATCGTGGAAGGTCGGCGCGATACCGGCGAGCCGATCCGCCTGAATCCGGCGCAGCACCGGGCTGGTTTCGACGAGGTGAAGATCGAAGTCGGCGCCCGCCGCGCGCAGGGCCCGCAGGGCGTCGGCCATCAGCGTGCCGCGGCCCGGGCCGAGTTCGACGAGGCAGGGCCGATCGCCCGGTGTCGCCATCATCGACAACACGGCCGCCGCCCACGCCCCGATCAACTCGCCGAACATCTGACTGATCTCCGGCGCGGTGACGAAGTCGCCGCTCCGGCCGAGGGGATCGCGCGTGGCGTAGTAGCCGTGCTGCGGATGTCCGAGGCAGAGCGCCATGTATCGGTCGAGGCCGATCGGCCCGTCCGCCCGGATCTCCCGCACCAGGATTTGCAGGAGCGGCGTCGCCTCGGCGGTCACGCTCAGATCTGTCCCGCTTCGGCCTGGATCTCCGGACCTGCCTGTCGCGGACGCGTCACCCCGCGGGCGGCAAGCACGATGTAGACGAGGCCAACCAGCGCCATCGGCACGCAGAGCAGCATCCCCATGGTCACGCCGCCGCCGAGCGCATTGACGTCCTGACCGAACAGGAAGCCGAGCTGCCGGTCCGGCTCGCGGAAGAATTCGCAGAAGGTTCGCGCCAGCGCGTAGCCCAGTACGAAGATGCCCCCGAGAAGGCCCGGCTTGCGGAAACCGAACCGGCGCACGGCGAGCGCCATGACGATGAACAGCAGCAAGCCTTCCGTGGCGGCCTCGAACAGCTGGCTCGGGTAGCGCGGCACGTCACCCCCGCTGGGAAAGACCACGGCGTAGGGGAAATCGGGCGCGGCGCGGCCCCAGAGCTCGCCGTTCACGAAATTGGCGATGCGTCCGAAGAACAGGCCGACCGGCACCACCACCGCGGCGATGTCGAGCATGGTGTAGCCGTTGAGGCCGCGCGCACGAGCGAAGAGCAGCAGAGCCAGGATCGCGCCCAGGAACCCGCCGTGGAACGACATGCCGCCGTTGCGGATCGCCAGGATCTCCAGCGGGTGCTCCATGTAGAGCGGCAGGTTGTAGAACAGCACGTAGCCGATCCGCCCGCCGAGCACGACGCCGAGCGCGACCCAGACGATCAGATCGTCGATGTCGGTGAGCGTCGGGCGCTTGACCACGCCCCAGAGCGAATCCGCCGCGACTAGGCGGCGCGCGTAGAACCAGCCGCCGACGAGCCCGGCGATGTAGGACAGGGCGTACCACTTGATCTCGACGGGGCCGATCGAGACCGCCACCGGATCGATGGCCGGAAAGGGGAGGGCGAGAAGCGGCGGCATCGACGTCCCACGAACGGCTGACGGATTTGGGATCCGCGCCGCATTGGACCCGCGCCCGGCGGGGCGTCAAGTTGGGGCGTCAGGGCGGGACATCGTTGCGCGACGGGAGAAGCGGGCGCAATCTCGGCCGCAAGAACGGGCGCGGGAGGAGCGATGCTCGGCAACGGAGAGATGGTGGCGCGCCTCGTGCTCGCCGGCGCCATGGGCAGCGTGATCGGCTTCGAGCGGGAGCGGCTGCTCTGGGCCGCGGGCCTGCGCACGCACATGCTGGTCTGCGTCGGCGCGTGCCTTTTCATGATCGTCTCGGCCTTCGGCTTCTCGGACGTGCTGGGGCAGAAGGACGTGGTGCTCGATCCCTCGCGCGTGGCCGCGCAGGTCGTCTCCGGCATCGGCTTCCTGGGTGCGGGCACGATCCTCCTGCGCGGTGAGACCGTGAAGGGCCTCACCACCGCCGCGAGCCTGTGGGCGGTGGCGGCGATCGGGCTTGCCGTCGGTGGCGGCCTCTACGTCGCGGCGATCGCCGCCACAGTGCTTGTCGTCGGCATCCTCGCGGGGGTGAAGCCGATCGAGGAGCGGTGGCGCGACCGGCTGCACAGCCGCGCGCTCCACCTCACCGTCAAAGCCGGCAGCCTGTCGATCGACACCCTGCAGGACGTAACCGGCGAGCGCGCCTCGCGGGTGCGCCAGTTCGTGGTGCGCCCGGGCGAGGAAGAGGGGGTGGAGGATGTCACCATCGCCTTCGTCCGGCTGTCGCAGACCAGCGTCGCGGCGATCGCCGAGCGGCTGAGGCAGAACCCATCGGTTCTCACCGTCCGTCTCGGCCCGGAGGTGTGACGGCACCGCCGGACCCTGGCGAAATCCGCGAGTCCGGCCTACTCGAACCGACACAGCGCACTACGACGTGCGAACCTTATCCTTGGCGAGAATCGAGCGAACCATGGCCGCGAAGCGGGTTCCCACCAGTCCCTATCCGGACCAGAAGCCCGGCACCTCGGGCCTGCGCAAGAAAGTGCCCGTTTTCCGGCAGCCGCACTACGTCCAGAACTTCGTCCAGGCGATCATCGACTGCATCCCTGATCGCAAGGGCGCGACCCTGGTGATCGGCGGCGACGGACGCTTCTTCAACGAGCAGGTGGTCCAGATCGCCCTCAAGATCGCCGCCGCCAACGGCTTCGGGCGGGTGCTGGTCGGGCAGAACGGCCTTCTGTCGACGCCGGCCGCCTCCTGCGTCATCCGCAAGCACGGGGCCGTCGGCGGCATCGTCCTCTCGGCGAGCCACAATCCTGGCGGGCCGGAAGGCGATTTCGGCATCAAGTTCAACGGCAGCAATGGCGGTCCGGCGCCGGAAAGCGTCACCGCCGCGATCTTCGAGCGCACCAAGGCCATCGGCGACTACCGCATCTCCGATGCGCCCGATCTCGACCTCGGCCGGATCGGCGCCACCGAGATCGATGGGATGACGGTGGAAGTGATCGACCCGGTCGCCGACTACGCCGAGCTGATGCGTACGCTGTTCGACTTCGAGGCGCTGTCGAAGATGTTCGCCTCCGGCTTCCGGATGCGCTTCGATGCCCTCTCGGCGGTGACCGGCCCCTACGCCAAGGCGATCCTGGAAGGCGCCCTGGGCGCTTCGCCCGGCACCGTCGTCAACGGCGAGCCCAAACCCGATTTCGGCGGGCACCATCCCGACCCGAATCCGGTCCATGCCCACGAGCTGTTCGACCTGATGCACGGTCCCGACGCGCCGGATTTCGGCGCGGCCTCCGACGGCGACGGCGACCGCAACATGATCGTGGCGCCCGGCCTGTTCGTCACGCCGAGCGACAGCCTCGCGATCCTCGCCGCGCACGCCCATCGCGCGCCGGGCTATGCCGGGGGGCTCGCGGGCGTCGCCCGCTCGATGCCGACGAGCCGCGCGGTCGATCGCGTCGCCGCCGCCCTCGAGATCGAGGCGTTCGAGACCCCGACCGGCTGGAAGTTCTTCGGCAACCTGCTCGATGCCGGCCGCATCACCCTGTGCGGCGAGGAGAGTGCCGGCACCGGCTCGAACCACGTGCGCGAGAAGGACGGTCTGTGGGCGGTGCTGCTCTGGCTCAACATCCTGGCCGCGACCGGTCGGCCGGCGCAGGAACTCGTACGGGCGCACTGGGCCGAGTACGGGCGCGACTACTACACCCGCCACGATTACGAGGAGATCGATTCCGCCGCCGCCAACCGCCTGATGGACGGCCTGCGGGCCCGGCTCGCCTCGCTGCCGGGGACTGAGATCGGCGGCCTGACCGTGAAGGCGGCGGACGATTTCCGCTACGTCGATCCGGTGGACGGGTCGGTGACGGAAGCGCAGGGCGTCCGGATCACCTTCGCGGAGGATGCGCGCATCGTCTACCGGCTCTCGGGGACCGGAACCGCCGGGGCGACGCTTCGGGTCTATATCGAGCGCTACGAGGCGGACCCGGACCGGCTGGAACTGCCGGTGTCCGAGGTTCTCGCCCCCGTGGTCGCGGTGGCGCGGGAACTGGCCGACATCGAACGGCTCACCGGCCGGGCGGAGCCGAGCGTCGTGACGTGACGGGTTACCCCTCGCGCCGGGGGGCGGGCGGCGTCTGGGCCGCGCTCGCGGTCCTGATCGCGACTGCGCAGCCGGCCCGACCCGCCGAGACGGCGCTCGGCGTCGCCCGCTTCGACCTGCCCGCCGCCTTCGAGGACTGGACGCGGCGCGAGATGAGCGACGGCCTCCTGTTCCAGCGCGTCTACGAGCCGTCGGGCCCGCGCGGGCGCAAGGGCCTGGCGATCCTTCTGGTCGCCAAGCCGAAGCCTGCCTCCGGTGCCTTCGACACGGCGTTCACGCAGTTCGTGCGCGGAATCAAGCAGGTTCCGAGCGAGGGAAAGCCGCTCACGGCGAAGGCGGGCGAAACCCTCGACGGACACCCCATCCGCATCGAGCAGCGCTGCTGCCGGTCGAGCGACGGGCTGCGGATGAACGCCTGGTTCGTCGGGATCGCTGCCGGGGGCAGCGAGCATTACCTGATGCTGCTCACGCTCCAGCTCGAGCGCGAGAGCGAAAAGCCGGTCCGCGAGGCGTTCCAGGCGCTGGTGCGAGCCTACCGCCCGTCGAAGGATGACCGCGGCCTCGTTCTCGCGCCGAAACCCGGTGAGGGAGGAATGGACGGGCTTTATGCGCGCACCGAGACGCGGCTGATGCCCAATGCCTTCGGCGGCATGGATTTCATCGCCGACCAGGCGACTCTGCTGTTCGACAAGGGCGGGCTCTACACCACCGAACTGCCGCGCGACGGCGATATCGCGGGCCATTGCCGCGCCGAGGTGACGACCTGCGGCACCTATGCGCTGAAAGGCGGCTGGCTCTCGGCCAACCGCATCGACCGTGTCGAGGTCGAGAACTCGTTTGGCCTCGCGAAGCGTTCAAGCGAGGCCTTCGCCCGCACCAAGGACGGCATCCGGATCGGCGATAAGACCTACGCGACGATGCCGCCCTTCGCTGAAGGGCATCGCTTCTCCGGCACCTGGAGCCACACCTTCGGATCGAGCGGTCCGACAGGGGCGGTCGGCGGCACGCGCACGCTGACCCTGAGCCCGGACGGGCGCTTCACTCGGGAGAGCAGCACGGGCTTCTCCTCCACCGGCGGGTCGATCGACGGCGGCACCACCGTGGCGGGGCACAGCCGCCGCCCTCTCCAAAGCGGGCGCTACGCGGTCTCAGGTTTCCGGATCACGCTGAGCGACGAGGCGGGCGGGACGGAGTCGCTCAGCCTGTTCGCACCGGACCGGGACACGGACAAGCTTCTGGTGATCGGCGGAGCGAACTACCTCAAGCAGGCGAAATGATCGGGCGCGCCGACCTTCCACACCGTGACTCAGACCTCACGTCTGATTGGGCTTGAGCTGATAGAAGATGTGCCGGCCGATCATGTCCTTGCGCTTGAGCCGGCGCGACCAGCCGGGGCGGACGTAGTCGGCATGGTAGTGGGTCGCGCCGCCGACCTCGCTGACATAGGTGCGGCCCTCGATCACGGCGCTGGCGACGCGAGTCGCACTGCGCCAGGATTCGGCGTCGGTGATGCGCAGCGACTTGCCCTCGCAGGCGAACGAGAACTGGCAGCCCATGAAGCGATGGCGGTTCTGGTAGACGACACCGCAGACCGAGGACGGGTAGAGCCCGCTCTTGACGCGATTCAGGACGACCTGCGCGACGGCGGCCTGCCCCTCCTCGGGCTCGCTGCGGGCCTCGAAATAGACGGCCTCGGCGAGGCAGCGCTGCTCGCGGTCCATTGCATCCGGATTGATCAGGTCGGCGTAGTGCGACTTGCCTTCCGGCGTCGAGATCTGCGGGTCGAGCACCGACGGGTTGCGGTCGAGGCGGGCCGAGAAGCCTGGCAGGGCGAGATTCGAGGCGGCAACTTCGATCGGCGTCGCGTCGGCGGGAGCCGGCGTGACCGAGGAAAGGGCCACGGCGCGGGGCGTGGCGGGGGTGGCGCCGTCGGAGTCGGCGAGAGGAGGGAGACCATCCTCGCCCGGTTCGGCTTCATGAGGCGCGCCTGGCGCGACGAGGCCGGCCTCGATGACGTCCGGGCTCCACGCCGTCGAACTCGCCAGCGCGCCGGTCACTGCGACATCGCGCGTTAGAAGCCGTTCGGGCCCGAGCGTGGCGTCGGTTCCTGCGGTGGCAGTGAAGGAAACCAGCAGGCCGCTTGCCAGCATCCACGGCACCACGGCCGAGACGATCCAGCGGGGGCCGAGCCCCAGGCCTCGCACGCGCCTCGTACGCAACGCCGACACTCCACACTCACGAGCGGCCGGAAGCACCAGCTTAAGCCAAGCGGGAGCGACCGTTCCTCAAGGAGGGGAGTTTAATCGCGAACGTGGTTGCCGGACGGTTAAGGCGTCGGTCGGCCGTGGCGTTGAGCGAGACCATTCACGAGGACGGCGACATAGCCGCTCCCGTTCTGCGAGGCGATGATCGCCCGGCCGGCCTCGCGCTCGTTGCGATCGGCCTCGAGGTAGATCAGCCCGATCACACCGGTGGCGGTGGCGAGCGTCGCGAGGATCCAGAGATAGGCGGCCTGCATCGCCCGGTGACCGGGAACGATGGCGCGATGATCGAGGAGGGCCGTGGGGGAGTCGGGATGCGACATGGCTGGAAGTCCCGCGGGTGCCCTGGCCGGAAGACCAATCGACGCTCGCCGCGCTGGGTCTTCCGCTAGCAGGTAACGTGCCCGGGCGACACGGGTTCAGGGGGCTGTCCGCAAAATTATTGCGAAGCTTGCCCGACCGTGACGTGGCCCCCGCGGGCCGGAGCCCGCGGGGTCGTCGACCATTGCTCTCAGGCGTCCTTGCCGAGCGCCGCCTGCGCCGCCGCGAGGCGGGCGATCGGCACGCGGAAGGGCGAGCAGGAGACGTAGTCGAGGCCGACTTCCTGGCAGAAGCCGATCGAGGCCGGGTCGCCGCCGTGCTCGCCGCAGATGCCGAGCTTGAGCCCGTCCCGGGTCGCGCGGCCGCGCTCGGCGCCGATCTTCACCAGCTCGCCCACGCCCTCCTGATCAATCGACACGAACGGATCGACCGAGAGGATGCCCTTCTGGGTGTAGGGCCCGAGGAAGGTCGCGGCGTCGTCGCGGGAGATGCCGAGCGCGGTCTGGGTGAGATCGTTGGTGCCGAAGGAGAAGAACTCCGCGGTCTCGGCGATCTCACCGGCCTTGAGCGCCGCGCGCGGCAGCTCGATCATCGTACCGACCTGATATTCGAGCTCGGCCCCGGTCTCCTCCGTCACGGCCTTGGCCATGGCGTCGATGCGGGCCTTGACGATGTCGAACTCCATCCGGGTGAAGACCAGCGGCACCATCACCTCCGGGGTCACCGGCGCGCCGGTATCCTTGGCGGCCTGCACCGCGGCCTCGAAGATCGCGCGGGCCTGCATCTCGGCGATCTCGGGGAAAGCGATGGCGAGCCGGCAGCCGCGGAAGCCGAGCATCGGGTTGTGCTCGGAGAGTTCGCGGATGCGGTTGCGGATCTTGTCCTCCGGGATGCCAGTGGCCGACTGGACCTCGCGGATCTCCTCGTCCGTGTGCGGCAGGAACTCGTGCAGCGGCGGATCGAGCAGGCGGATCGTGACGGGCAGGCCCGACATGATCGTGAACAGCTCGACGAAGTCCTGGCGCTGATAGGGGAGGATCTTGGCGAGCGCGCCGCGACGGCCCTCGGCATCATCTGAGAGGATCATCTCGCGCACCGCCACGATGCGGTCGCCCTCGAAGAACATGTGCTCGGTCCGGCACAGGCCGATGCCCTCCGCGCCGAACTTGCGCGCGGCGCGGGCATCGGCCGGGGTGTCGGCGTTGGTGCGCACCTTCATGGTCCGCACCGCGTCGGCCCACTCCATCAGGGCGGCGAAGTCGCCCGACAGCTCGGGCTGGAGCATCTTGACCTCGCCCTGGATCACTTGGCCGGTCGAGCCGTCGATGGTGATGACATCGCCCGCCTTGAGCGTCACGCCGCCGACGGTGAGCGTCTGCGCCTTGTAGTCGATCCGGATCGAGCCGACGCCGGAGACGCAGGGCTTGCCCATGCCGCGGGCGACCACCGCCGCGTGGCTGGTCATGCCGCCGCGGGTGGTGAGGATGCCCTCGGCGGCGTGCATGCCGTGGATGTCCTCCGGCGAGGTCTCGATGCGCACGAGGATGCAGCGGCGCTCGGCCTTCTTGGCGGCTTCCGCAGCTTCCGAGTTGAACACGATCTCGCCGACCGCCGCGCCCGGCGAGGCCGGCAGGCCGGTGGCGATCACCTTGCGCTCGGCATTCGGGTCGATGGTCGGGTGCAGGAGCTGGTCGAGGGCGCCGGGCTCGATGCGCTTGATCGCCTCTTCCTTCGAGATCAGACCCTCACCGGCGAGCTCGACGGCGATGCGCAGGGCCGCCTTGGCGGTGCGCTTGCCGTTGCGGGTCTGGAGCATCCAGAGCTTACCGCGCTCGATGGTGAACTCCATGTCCTGCATGTCGCGGTAGTGCTTTTCGAGGATCCCGTAGATCCGCGTCAGCTCGGCGAAGCTCTCGGGCATTGCCTTTTCCATCGACGGCTTGTCGGACTTGGCCTCGATGCGGGCCTTCTCGGTGATGTCCTGCGGCGTGCGGATGCCCGCGACCACGTCCTCGCCCTGGGCGTTGATGAGGAACTCGCCGTAGAGCGCGCTCTCGCCGGTGGAGGGGTTGCGGGTGAAGGCGACGCCGGTGGCCGAGGTGTCGCCCATATTGCCGAACACCATGGCCTGGACGTTGACCGCCGTGCCCCAGCTCTCGGGGATGTTGTTCAGCTCGCGGTACTTCTTGGCCCGCGGGATCATCCAGGAATCGAACACCGCGCCGATGGCGCCCCAGAGCTGGTCCTCGGGCTTCTGCGGGAAGTCCGAGCCGTGCTCGTCACGGACGATCTTCTTGTAGACGCCGATGAGGTGCTTCCAGTCGTCGGCCTTCAGATCGGTGTCGAGGTTGAGGCCCTTCTGTTCCTTGTAGTGCTCCAGAGCCTCCTCGAAGGCATGGTGCTCCACGCCAAGGACGACGTTCGAGTACATCGTGATGAAGCGGCGGTAGGAATCGTAGGCGAAGCGCTCGTCGTCGGCGTCCTTGGCCAGGGCCTCGACGGTGGTGTCGTTCAGACCGAGATTGAGCACCGTGTCCATCATGCCCGGCATCGAAGCGCGGGCGCCGGAGCGGACCGAGACCAGCAGCGGCTTGTCGGCATCGCCGAAGCGGCGGCCGGTGAGCCGGCCGACGGTGTCGAGCGCCGCATTCACGGCGTCCTTGAGTTCCGCCGGATAGGTCTCGCCGTGCTCGTAGTAGTAGGTGCAGACTTCCGTGGTGATGGTGAAGCCGGGGGGCACCGGAAGGCCGAGGTTCGACATCTCGGCGAGGTTGGCCCCCTTGCCGCCGAGGAGGTTGCGCATCGACGCCTCGCCCTCGGCCTTGCCGTCACCGAAGGAATAGACCCATTTCGTCATCAGTCTCTCCGCTGGACGGATATGGCGACCTGAGCGCCGCTCACGCGGGCGTGGCGCATCTCCTGTCGCAGTGCAAGGATAAGCTTCATGCCACTCCGTAACGAGGAGTGACGATGTGATGGCTCTGTCAGAGCGTAGTGCGCGGGGCGCAAAAGGGGAGTGGTCTCCGGCGCGGAGCAGCACGAGACAGGGGCGACGCACCGCGAGGACCAGATGTCGGCCCGTCGCTGGACGACCTTCACCGTCCTCTCCGTCGATCGTATCTCGCCGCTTCCTGTCAGGAGAAGTGGCGCAGGACGCCGAGGCCGATGAGCCCGACCGCGATCAGGTAGATCGCGACGATGTAGTTCAGCAGCCGCGGCGCGATCAGGATCAGCACGCCGGCCAGGATCGCGATGATCGGCTGAAGATGCGAGATGGTGATGGTCATGGACGAAGGTTCGGGAGCGCTCCTGCGGCCAAGCTTGGCCGCAGGATGAGGACGCGCGACGAATGCAGAAGGTTCCCTGCCGTCGGCCGGATCAGGCGCGGTACTTCCCGCTGCGCTTCACCACCACGCGGGCGCCGACGGGGACGCGCTCGTAGAGATCGACGATATCTTCGTTGAGCATGCGCACGCAGCCGGAGGACATCTGCTCGCCGATGCTCCAGGGCTCGTTGGTGCCGTGGATGCGAAACAGAGTGTCGCGATTGCCGTTATAGAGGTACAGCGCGCGCGCTCCGAGCGGGTTGTCGATACCACCCTTGCGCGAACGCTCGATGCTCGGATTCAGCGAGACCATCGTCGTGGTCGGGCTCCAGTCCGGCCACACACCCTTGCGGCCGACCCGCGCGTCGCCCTTCCAGGAGAAGCCGGCCTTGCCGACCCCGACACCGTATTGCAGCGCCGTGCCGCCCTCCTGAACCAGAGCCAGCTGACGCTTGTCGATGTCGACGACGATCGTGCCCGGTGCCTCCGGGCCGCTATAGGCGACCTCCTGGCGGCGATACTTCGGATCGATCCGCGACCGGTCGACCAGCGGCACGTCGAACGGCTTGTCGGGCATCGTGCCGATGTACCAGGCCGCGTCATCGTCGCCGCCGGCCATCGGTCCCGGCTTCGACGATTGGCAGGCCGCGAGCGGGACGAGGCAGAGAGCGGCGAGCATCACGCGACGGGTCGACGTCCGGACCGTCATGGAGGCGGCCGTGCCGGCGGTCTTGGGAGATGCCATAGCGGCTCCTGTCACCGCCGCTGACGGCGGGTTAGCGTTGCACATCATCCGCCATGACTACCCGCCCCGGGACCGATCGGGTGTGACTTCGGGGCCGCATCGAGCGAGGAACGTTGCCTTGAACCCGCCTCGTCCCGGGGACGGAGCGCGTTATCTGCCGCGCAAGATCGCGTGAGCAGGAGGGGGCGGATGCCCGAGACCGAGACACAACTCGTGGGAGAAGCGGGCGTCGATGTCGCGGCGCTGGCGCCGGCTGTCCATCTCGATCACTGCGTCATCCACGTCTCCGATTGGGAGCGCGCGACGGCATTCTATCGCGACGTGCTGCGGGCCGAGGTGATCCCCTTCGGCAAGGGCGTGGTGTTTCGCTTCGGCGGCGTCCAGCTCAACGTCCATGGTCCGGGCCAGATCGGGACGCCACGCGCCCGCCACCCCGTGATGCCCGGCGGCAGCGATCTGTGCTTTCGATGGTCCGGCTCGATCGAGGATGCGATGACGCATCTCGCCGCCCACGCCGTGCCGGTGGAGTTGGGTCCGGTGGAGCGGAACGGAGCGGCCGGGCAGGGCGTCAGCGTCTACTTCCGCGATCCCGATGGCTCGCTCATCGAGTTCATCACGTATCCGACGCCGTAAGCCACCGACCGGCTCCGCAGCTCGGCGTTTCCGCTGCTCGCGCGCCCCTGAACGAGCGGTGTTCGACGATGAGGACGGGCGATCAATCGCTGATGCGGTCCGCTGGTCAGGCGTTGCCGACCTGCTCTGCCAGCCGCTGATTGGTCTGCTCCAGGCGCAGCGCGAGTTCGCGCATGACGGCGATGCCGATCTGCGGAAATTGCGCGAGCAGCTCGATGAACACGTCGCGGTCGATCCGCAGAGCCGTCGTCGCCGTGTCGGCGGTCACGGTCGCCGAGCGCGGCTGATCGGCCAGGATACCCATCTCTCCCACGAGAGCGTTGGGGCCCAGCAGGGCGAGACGCACGGGGCCGAACGGGCCGTCGATGGACACGGCGGCAGCGCCTTCGAGGATCAGGTAGGCGGCATCCGCCGTTTCGCCGCGCGCGAAGAAGGCTTGGCCCGCCTCGAAATGCACCCGCTCGCTGGTGAAGGCGAGAAGCTTGAGGCGAGACGGCTCGACCTCACGGAACAGCGGCACCTGCCGCAGCGACATCACCTCGGTGTCGAGGGTCATGGACACACTCCGATGCGCCTCCAGGGCGGCGGGCGGAAAGGCCCGCGGGTAGACGCATGGGCGGATCGTGTCAAAGCGACCGTGCCGGCGAGACCGCGGCACGCGACGAAGGAGTTGCAACGGCGCCGCCGCATCCGCGAAACGCTGCCGGCCCAAACGGCATCGGCATGATAGTGCCGTTTTACGAATCTCGGCGGGTCGACAAGCCGAGCTCGCCGGAACTCGGCGGGCTGCGCTTCGCGCTGCAATTCGGCTGCGGCGAATCGAGAGGCTCCTGATCGGTTGTCGGCGTCCGGCTATCCTCTGGCGCCGGCATCGCCGGCAACGGCGCGGTGTTCGGTTCGGGAAGTCCGTTGGCTCTGGCAACGGCGCCAGACTTGGCCACAAGCGAACGCTTCACCATATATCGGTTCGTCATCCCGGCTCCTCATGGGTGTGGACCGGCCTGTGGAGACCTGTTCACAACTCCGCGCGACGCGCTGGTGTGAGTGGAGCTAACGTTTGGACGGAACAGGTGTTTCCCACACCTTGACCGCCGATACGGCCAAGGAACAATCGAAAGGGATGACGGTTGAGGAGGGTGTGAAGAGTTAGCCTGAGGAGGCGCTGATGGCATCTGGTAATTCCACCTCGAAGCGAGGTTTCGCTTCCATGAATATCGAACGGCAGCGCGAAATCGCCAGTAAGGGCGGTCGTTCGGTTCCGGCCGAGAAGCGGTCTTTCTCGCAAGATCGTGAGCTGGCCTCGTCCGCTGGCCGCAAGGGCGGTCAATCGACGGGTCGCACCGGCGAAGCGTAAACCGGTCGAGGCGGTTCCGGGCGCGTCGATCGCGTTCGACCGCCCGACCCTTTGGCAATACAGAATTATATCTCTTACTACGGGCGCCTTGGGCGTCTGTTTCTTTTTCGGCCGGCCTTCAGGTCGTGGCCTCGGCGCGCGCCAGTTCGCGCCATTTGACGACGAGTTCCTCGAAGGCTCGGAGGTCCGCCTCATCGAGCCGGCCCAAGGTTCGCGCGACGTAGGCGGCCTGGGCAGCGATCCCGCGGGCCGCGATCTCGGAACCGGCCCCCGTGAGATGGAGCGCGTGGGAGCGGCGATCGCCGGGGATCGCGCGACGCTCGACCAATCCGGCCTCGACGAGGCGATCGATCAGACCCGATACATTGCCTTTCGTCACATAAAGCCGGGCGGCCAATTCCTGCTGGGTCAGACCCTCACGCTCGCTGAGCGTCGACAGCACGTCGAATTGCGGGATCGACAGACCGATCTCGCGCAGCTCACCGGCGACGGCGGCCGTGACGCGCCGGCTGAGGCGGATAAAGCGGAACCACACCCGCAATGGATCGACGGGTTCGGCGCTTGAGGCGGGACGGACTTGACGCTCGGACATGTCCGTCCAGCTTGTAGCAGAGGGGAGTGCGCCGGGCAGCCGAGTGGCGCGGCTGTCCCCCAACCTGTAGACTGCCCGGCAGCTTATCCACCCCTTACATTCCACCATCCGCTTCCGGGACCATGCGTCGTCAGCTTCTCGATGAACCGGTGACGCGGGCGGGCCGCTACGCGCGGACGCTCGCCCTGTTCTCCCTGATCGTCACGGCCATGGCGGTTCTGATCGTGCGCAGCCCCTCGGCCGAGCCGGCCCCGGCCCTTGCCGTGCTCGGAAGCGGGATCGCCCTCTCCCTGGTCGCCGTGGCGCTCGCTCTGTTCGCCATGGTGCGAGTCTGGCGAGAAGGCGCGGGCGGCCTCGGCGCTGCCGTTGGGGGCCTGCTTCTGGCGAGCCTCGTCCTGGCCTATCCGGCCTACGCCGCGCTCAAGGGTGTGCGCCTGCCGGCGCTTACCGATGTGTCGACGGACACCGAACGGCCGCCTGCCTTCTCGCGCTCACGCCTCGCCTTCGCCGCCCGCGACGGCCGCTCCCCCCCGGAGCCGGGGCCGGCGATCCGGGAAGCGCAGCGGGCGGCCTATCCTCAGATCGCGCCGCTGACCCTCGACGTGGAGGCCGATGAAGCGTTCGAGCTGGCCCGCAAGGCGGCAGTGAACCGCAAGTGGCAGATCATCGAGGCGGTCCGGCCCGGCGGGCGGATCGGCAACGGCCGCATCGAGGCGGTGGCCCATACCCGGATCCTGAACTTGCCCGCCGACATCACGGTGCGGGTGCATCCGCGGGCCGACGGTGCCCGCATCGACGTGCGCTCAGCCTCGCGGATCGGCGACCGCGATTTCGGCGACAATGCCGATCGGATCCGCTCCTACCTGGACGAAGTCGCCAACCTCGCCATCGCCCTGAAGTAGCGTGCTCAAGCGGGCCGGAACGTTCCGCCGAGCAGGGGCGGCCCCTCGGTGACGGCGAGGCCGCGCTCCACCAGATCCTCGAGATGGGCGAAGACGGACAGCGCCGCCGCACCGCGCAGATGCGGCGCCAGCCCCTGATAGACCGTGCGGACGATGGCCGCGATGTCGTGGTCGCCCGCGGCCAGCCGGGCGCGGATCGCCGCCTCGCGCTGACGGCGGTGGGCGGCGAGCCCGCGCACGAAGCGCCGCGGATCGCGCACGGGCCCGCCATGGCCCGGCCAGTACAGCGTCTCGTTGCGCTCGCGCAGACGTTCGAGCGACTCCATGTAGGCCCGCATCGAGCCGTCGGGCGGCGCGACGATCGAGGTCGACCACGCCATCACGTGATCGCCGGAGAACAGCACGTTCTCCTCGGGCAGGGCGAAGGCGAGATGGTTCATGGTGTGGCCAGGGGTCGCCACCGCGGTCAGCGTCCATCCCTCGCCGGTCAGGCTCTCGCCATCCCGTAATTCGCGGTCGGGCCGGTGCGCGCGGTCGGCGCTGGCATCGAGGGCGGGCAACTCATTCTCGGCCAGTACCCGGGCGGCCCGGTGCGGGCCGCAGCCGACGATCGGCGCGCCCGTGCGCGCCTGCAGGAGGCGGGCGCCCGGGGAATGATCGCGGTGGGTATGGGTGACGACGATGGCCTCGATGCGCTCACCCTCGAGCGAGGCCAGAAGCCCCTCGATATGCCCGGCATCGGCCGGTCCCGGATCGATCACCGCGACCTGGCCGCGTCCCACCAGATAGCTGCAGGTCCCGCTCGCGGTGAACGGACCGCCATTGGGGCAGATCCGCCGCCGCACGAGGGCACTCATCGTCTCGGTCCGCTCGGGCAACGGCAGGGCGCTCTCGAAGCTGGGGGAGGGGGCCTGCGCGTCCTTGGACGGTTCACTCATGGCGACGGCTTCAAACGGCGATGGTGCCGCCCGCCTACGACAGCTCGGCGTTTTCGCCAACTCATGCCCCCGAGGGACGGGGGATCATCGCCCGAACGGCGAGGGCGTGACGACGCGGATCTGTGTGAAACCACCGCCGCTCGCGACGACGGGCGCGAAGTCCGTGGCGGCCATGTCGATCCGCAGCTTCATGTTCTGCGCTTCGGCGACGCGCAGGCGCCGGGCGCCAGACCTCTGGGCCCGAAGCACCTCCTGAAACGCCGCGCTCGCCGCGTCGCGGCGCATGGCCCCGACCCGCTCCTCGATAAGACCGCGACCGCGCGGGCTCAACGCCGCCGCCCGATAATCGACGAGCCGCGGCCCCGCTCGGGAAAGGCCGGCGACGAGGTCGGCTCCCTCTTCCGAAGCGATGACGTCGCCGGCGCGAAGTGTGCGGTCGTCGACCAGGGGCATCGACGGTCCCGCGATACCCGGCGGCTGGCAAGAGCAATTCTCCACACGCGTGCGGCGATAGAGGTTGGCCGAGGCGATGCGCAGGTACGGACGGCCGTCGAGGCCGACGGCGTGTTCGAGCTCGCTCCGCCCTGGCGCCAGGGTGAACAGGTCCGTCGGCGCGCTCGGGCAGGCGGCGGCGCAGGCCGCGGCGTGAACGGGAAGGTCCGCCCGAGCATGCAGGCGACCAAGGGGGAACACGTATCCGTCGCAGCGCCGCACGCACACGGTCCGCGTCCCGGCCACAACGGCAGCGCTCGCGAAGGAGACCGGAGTGACGGCCCTCTCCCGCCGGCCGGACCTTACCGGCCGCGCATCGAGACGCGGCGTCCGCTGAACCAAGCGATGTCCGGCAGGGCGGCGCGTATCGGGGAGTGAGGCGTAGCGACGGGGCGCCTTCGGCGCCGGGCTCGCGACCGGCGCCGGAGCGGCGCTTCCGCCACCGAAGATCGTCTGGAACAGACCGTGTAGGAGGCCGCCCTCGGACGCCCGCACCCCGGTCGCCGCGCTCGTCGCGCAGAGACCGATCAGCAGGCCGAGAACAGCGGTCGTGACGAGGCGTCGGCGCGGTGCCGCGGATGGGCGTACGGTGCGTCTCGCCGCCCATGCTCCGGGCTTGCGCTTGCCGAATCCCATCCTCGCCGCCCCCGCCGCCTGCGATCCGGACTGCCGACGAAGCGAGACCGGTCGAATCTATCGTCCGGCCGACAGCTAGGCCGCCGATCCCGGCGGTGACAATTTCGGAAGACCACGCAGAAACGGATGACCGCCTCGCGCTCGAGCGACGAAAAGGCTTTTCGCGTTCCGAATTACTGAGGGGTTTGGGTCGGCCCATCCGCCCGCGACCGAACAATCGGGTCTTCGAGCGAAAAGCGGTGGAAAGGCGACGTCGGAAACGCTGGCAAGAAAAAAGCGCCGTCCGAGGGACGGCGCTTGCTGCGACCGCCTCAAAGCGATCGAAAACAGGTTAAACCGATGTCGGCCCGGCTCAACGGCGGCGGGCGGATTTCACACGAACCGGAATGGGCTGCAGAACCGGCTGCGGCGCGAGCGTCGACACGAGCCGGGCGGCGGCCTCCAGGGCGGCTTTCGCCTGAGCGATACCGGGAACTAAGGGCTTTTTCTGTGCGGGCACGCCAGAGGCCTCCTTCACATCATCGAGTCTGGTCGTCGTCTTGCCGAGAGATGGTGACGAACGGCCGGATTCGCCAGTCGGTTCCGACAGACTGCGACGCTCGCACGCGGATCGTAATAATCTCTTCACGCCACCGGGGCCGCAAAAGGAACTCGCGGCGAAAACTTGGCGTTATTGCTTCCAAGAGGCGGCGGCACGTGCCGCGCCAGTTGTTGGAAGGAAGTTCGACATGCTCGGTTGGGCTGTAACGTTCCTGGTGGTTGCCCTGGTCGCGGCCCTGCTGGGCTTCGGCGGCATCGCCGGCACGGCCATGGAGGCCGCCAAACTCGTGTTTTTCGTGGCGATCGTCCTGTTCGCCATCTCGGCCGTGATCGGCCTGATGCGCGGTCGCTCACCGACCCTGTAGCCATCGCCTGATGATCGAGCCGCCCCGGTCGCGGAGGCGGCTCGAGATTCAGAAAGGCATTCAACGATCGGGCGGGGCGACATCAGGAGCCAGCCGGTTCGTCCGATTTCGGTCCGTCGTCTTCGAGACGGGCGATCAAATCGCGGAAGCGGTCTGGAATCGGCTGCTGGACGACGGAATCGTAGAGAGCTCGCAGATGGTTGCCGATGCGCCTCTGCGTCTGGTCATTCAAACCATTTTCGCCACGCAATCGAGTGGGCCGGTCCCCGGGTGGGAACGCGCCGGCCGGCTCGTCCTCGTTCATGCTTTCAAGATCCCCTTGGCGCCACATCTGCCGCGATTGTCTTGCAGCTTGACATGAGTCATGGCTGCAGCAGCAACGCGGCCATGCGGCCAGGGTTCCGCATGGGCCAGGAACGGACGTCGATGCCCCGCGTTAGGGGCGCATCGATAAACGAAGAGCGAAGAGGCTCAGGGGAACTCATGTCGACAGCACAACTGGTCGTGCAGCATCTGCCGTACCTGCGCCGTTATGCGCGCGCGCTCACGGGCAGTCAGGTGGCGGGCGACGCCTATGTCGCGGCCACGCTCGAGACGCTGGTGAACGAGCCTGAAACCCTGGGTCGCAGCACGAACGTCAAGGCCGACCTCTTCCGCGTCTTCACGCGGATCTGGAACTCGCTCTCCGTCAACGGTCACAGCGATCAGGTGCAGCACGACCTGCCGGCCGAGGTTCGGCTCGGCCAGATCACCCCGCTGCCCCGGCAGGCCTTCCTGCTCTCCTGCCTCGAAGGCTTCTCCGAGGAAGATGCCGGCGTGATCCTGGATGTGGACGTGAACAAGGTGCGCGATCTTGTCGACGAGGCGGGCCGCGAACTCGCCGCCGACATGGCGACCGAGATCCTGATCATCGAGGACGAGCCGCTCATCGCCATGGATCTCGAAGCCCTGGTGGAGGGCCTCGGCCACAACGTGATCGGCGTGGCGCGCACCCGGAGCGAGGCGGTCAAGATCGCTTCCGAGAGCAAGCGCCCCGGGCTGATCCTCGCCGACATCCAGCTCGCCGACGGCTCTTCGGGCCTGGACGCGGTCAACGACCTGCTCAAGACCTTCGAAGTGCCGGTGATCTTCATCACCGCCTATCCCGAGCGCTTCCTGACCGGCGAGCGGCCGGAGCCGGCGTTCCTCATCGCCAAACCGTTCCAGCCCGCCAACGTGTCGGCCGTTATCAGCCAAGCGCTGTTCTTCCAGCAGAGCGCACGCCGTCGCGAGGCGCACAACGCCTGAACCGACGGTTCTCAGCGGAAAAGAAGAGGGGGCGCCGGTCGTGAAGCCGGCGCCCTTTCTCTTGGATCGGGCGCATCGATAAGCTTCACGGACGGGTGTGCGACGCGTCCGATCGCTTCCCGATGCCGCCCCGGCATCCAGGAGCGGTGCGACACGCATCGAGCCCCCCCACGTCACACGTATCCGGTCTCGACGAAGGCCGAAGAATGGCAGTCGGGCATCCGGACCGACATCGCAGCCGCGTTGCTTCAAGAGCCTCGCCCGCCTGCACGAGGGCGGCGACCGGGCGCCGGACACTCTGGAGAGCGGACATAAAAAACGGGCCGGACGATTGTCCGACCCGTGAAGAGGTTCCGGCCGATGCACAAGGGGAATGCGGGGAGGACCAGGTGGCCGGGTGCTTCTTCAACGATTGTCGGGGAGCTGAGTTCCGGAAGCCACACCGAAACGCTCATTTTCGTCCACAGGTGCTTTTTTGCCACGATCGCCGCGCCGCGTCCGCCGTCCGCGGCCCGCGAAAGAGATGACCGATCATGGTCAGAATACTGATTTGATCCGAAGCGGGACAGTGAAGGAACCGGAGATCCGAAAACAGCGTTGTGATGACAACCTGTCAAGCTCCCATCGGAGATCGCAAAGATGCTTCGGACCGGCCTTGTCCTCGGTGTGAGTGTTCCCGCTGCGATCATGACGCTGCTGCTGCTGCCGGTGGTCCGGCAGGAAGCCGATGCGATGGGGGCTCCGACCGCCCCGCGCGTCGCCTACGAGGCTTCCGCCACACCGCTGCCGGGCATGCGTCCCTACTCGACGGCTCTCAGCCCGATCCACGTGGCGACTGCGCCGCGCCCGTCCTCGCGCACGGAAACGGTCCCGACCCGCTCGGCCCAGGAGGAACTCCCGGCCAAGCCCCGCCGCATGACGAAGGAGGGCTGCGAGGCTCCGCTCAGCTCGCTCGTCGGACCCGAGGCGCGCCGCATGGTTCCGGGCCGCTGCATGACCTGAATGGCCGTCGGCCGATGACACGTCAGACCGGCTGGGAGGTCTTCTCGACGTCGGCGGTCAATCCCGCCGGCCCCATCCGCTCGCGGGCGACGAGCCGATCGCCCGGCGCGAAGGTGCCGAGGGGCACGTCCCGATCGGGCAGTACGACCGTCGTCAGCGCGTTGACATGCACCAGGACGTAGCGCCGCAGCGGCAGCGAGGCCGCCGCCCAGCGCCGCAGCTGATCATGGTAGGGCGCGCGCTTCCAGGCTCCGGCCTGCCCCGGATCGACCTGCACGTTCATGAACCGCGTGACGGGGTCGAGACTCAGCACCATTTTCGAGCGATCCGGCCGCCATTCGGGCCCGATCCAGGCCTCCGTCATCCAGAGGCAGTGGAAGGCCCGGCAATGGTCGGGGCGTTCCGCATGGATGCCGCATCCGCCGCCGACGCGGACATGCCGGCACCAACGCCCCGCAGGACTCTCGACCGCAGGCACGTCATAGACCTTGCAGCAGAGCGTGCAGGGACCGCAGGCCCGACCTGGGGCGGGCGTGGCGACGATGGTGGCCGGATCGAGCATCGCGAGCGGTCGTTGCGTCTCAAGTGAGGCGGACGGCGCCTTCCTGAGGGAGATTGCGGCCGTTAGTGTGGCGGTGCTGCCGGCGCATCCTGTCGGCGAAGTCTTCCGGCTGCCGCATCATGCTGTCGAACATCGCCGCCCGCGACGTCGAGACCCTGATCCATCCCTACACCAATCTCTCGACCTTTCGGGAGACCGGCCCGCTGGTTCTGGAGCGGGGCCACGGCGTCTGGGTCTACGACACCGACGGCCGTCCCTACCTCGAAGGCATGGCCGGGCTGTGGTGCACGGCCCTCGGCTACGGCAACGAGGAATTGGTCGAGGCGGCCGCCGAGCAGATGGGAAGGCTGCCCTTCGCGCACCTGTTCTCGGGCCGCAGCCACGATCCGGCGATCGAGCTGGCCGAGACCCTTAAGGAGCTGATGCCGGTTCCGACCTCGAAGATCTTCTTCACCTCCTCGGGCTCGGAAGCCAACGACGCTCAGGTCAAGCTCGTCTGGTACATGAACAACGCCCTCGGGCGGCCGCGCAAGAAGAAGATCATCGCCCGGAGGAAGGGCTATCACGGCGTCACGGTCGCGACCGCCTCGCTCACCGGCCTTCCCGCGAACCACGCCGACTGGGATCTGCCGATCGACGGCTTCCTGCACACGGCCTGCCCGCACCACTACCGGGGCGCGGAACCCGGCGAGAGCGAGGAGGCGTATTCGCAGCGGCTCGCGGCGGAACTCGAGGCGCAGATCCTCGCCGAGGATCCCGACACGGTGGCCGCTTTCTTCGCCGAGCCGGTGATGGGGGCGGGCGGCGCCATCGTCCCGCCCGCCGGCTACTTCCCGGCGATCCAGGCGGTGCTCGACCGGTACGACGTGCGCCTCGTCGCCGACGAGGTGATCTGCGGCTTCGGCCGCCTCGGCACATGGTTCGGCGGCGAGGCGCTCGGCATGCGTCCGCACACGCTGTCCTTCGCGAAAGCCCTGACCTCCGGCTATCTGCCGCTCGGTGGCATCAGCATCGACGAGCCGCTCTACCGGGCGATGCTCGACGAAAGCGTCAAGCTAGGCGGCTTCGGCCACGGCACCACCTATTCCGGCCATCCGGTCGCCTGCGCGGTCGCCAACCGCGCTCTCCACATCTACCGGCGCGACCGCATCGTAGAGCGGGCAGCCGAGCGGGCCCCGCATTTCCAGGCGGCGCTCTCGCGGCTGGCCGACCATCCGCTCGTCGGCGAGGCTCGGGGCATGGGGCTGATCGGCGGTATCGAGATCGTCGCGGACAAGGCGTCGAAACGCCAATTCGAGCCGAAGGCGGCGGTGGCGGCCTGCTGCGTCGCCTTCGCCCAGGACGAGGGGTTGATCGTGCGCTTCCTGGCCGGCGACCGCATCGCCGTCTGCCCGCCGCTGGTGATCGAGCCGGATGAGATCAACACCCTGTTCGAGCGCCTGACCCGCGCGCTCGACCGCACGGCGGCCTGGATCGCCCATGAGGGCTTACAGCCGGCGGCAGCAACCTGAGACGCTCGCGCCGAACGTCAGATCAAGTCGCAGGCTCTTCCGGCATAAATCTCCCGAGCGCATTGCAAGATGGTCTCCGTTGCAATGCACTATCGCGTGGCCGGAAAGCCACGGTACGCCCTGCCCGATTTATCGCCTTGCTCGAATTTCCGGCGCGCCGGAAGTCTTAAGCTTTCGTTCATGTCGGCGGACCGATCAAAGCGGACACCGCATCTTCGCAATCTTGCCATGAGGCGGGTGTGTAACGGTCGTCCTCGCTCACGAGCGAGGTGAGAGATCAGCCGCCGCGGCCGGGCACCGGCCGTCCAGACGCGCAAACAGGACAGGAACCATGTACGCCCCCAGCCGAACCCCGACCTTCGCGGCAGAGCCGGGCCACAGCGCCCCGGTGACCGTGGCCGGGGATCGCGAGAACTTCCGCCCCGTTGCCCTCCCGGCGCTGGCCGCCGCCGTCCACGTCAGCAGCAGCGCCATCAAGGCCGCGCGCGCCAAGGCGGAAGCCCGGAACGCCTTCCGCTTCGTACACGAGGACGAGCCCGTCGACTGAGGCTTGAGCCGCTGCACCGCCGGCTCCGGCGGCATGCTCATCCTCCCGAACCGCAGGCAGGTTCTCGGCGGACTCGGCGCTTCGGCACTGACGTTGGGCTCCGGCGGCGCCTACGCCTTCGTCGTCGAGCCGCGCTTCCGGCTCGCGCTGACGCGCTACAGCCTGACGCCGCCGGGTTGGGCCCCTGACCTCCGCCTTCGCATCGCCGTGCTCGCCGACATCCATGTCTGCGAGCCTTACATGCCGCTCGACCGCGTCGCCGAGATCGTCGCGGCGACGAACGCGCTCAAGCCCGACCTGATCCTCCTGCTCGGCGATTATCCGGCGGGGCGGAAGGTGACGTGGCACCGCGTGCCGCTCTCCGATTTCGCGCGTCTCGCCGAGGGTCTTCACGCGCCGCTCGGCACCTATGCCGTCCTCGGCAACCATGATTGGTGGGACGACGTCGAGGCCATGCGGGCTGGCAAGGGACCGGTCGAAATCCGACGCCTGCTCGAAGCCCGCGGCATCCCGGTTCTGGAGAACGATGCGGTGCAGCTCATCCAGAACGGCCGCCCCTTCTGGGTCGCCGGTCTCGCGGACCAGGAGCCGTTCGTTCCGATCGGCAGTCGGCGCAGCCTCGCTGACCTCCCGGCCACGCTCGCGCAGGTATCCGACGCCGCGCCCGTGATCCTGATGGCCCACGAGCCCGACATTTTCGTGAAGGTGCCCGCCCGCGTCTCGCTCACGCTGTCGGGCCACACCCATGGCGGCCAGATCCGCGTGCTGGGCTACTCGCCGGTGCTGCCCTCCCGCTACGGGCAGCGCTTCGCCTACGGCCACGTGGTCGAGGATGGGCGCCACCTGATCATCTCCGGCGGCCTCGGCGTCAGCGGGGTGGGCGTCCGGTTCGGGGTGCCGCCGGAAATCGTGCTGATCGAGCTCGGCGGCGCGACGCCCGCCGCATGATAGAGCATCATCCCGAAAGGTGGTTTTCGGCTTTCGGAAAAAGATTATGCAAAAACAATAGCCTAGCGCATCGTGCCGGATCCGATATCCGGCACGATGCGCTAGACCCGCCGTCCCTCAACCCGTCCGCGACACCGTCGTACCGACGTGAAGAAAGCTGCGCTCACCGGTCGCCGCTTCGGCGACCTGCTGGATCGTGTCGAGAAGCTGGGCGATCGGCCGCGGCCCGGCCTGCGGCGTCAGGGCTTCCGGAACGACCCGGCGGGCAGCGGTGCGACCCGCCCGGAGCTGCGCCTCGCTGAGGACATCGAAACTACGGCCGACTCGTCGGTTCATGGCTCTCTCCTCTGAACCCGACCGTGATGCGGCCATGGTAAACGAGACGTTAACGGTCACAGGACGAGGCGATAGCGGCAGAAGTCGTCGGCGGCGACGAAGCGATCGTAGAGCTTCCGGGCCTGCAGATTCCCGCTCTTCGTGTGCCAGTAGAGCCGCGACCAGCCCCGCGCCTTCCCCAGGGCGATCAGATCGGTGATCAGCGCCCGGCCGGTCCCGGCGCCGCGCGCCTCGGGTGCGACGAAGAGATCCTCCAGGTAGCAGATCGGCGCCGCCGTCCACGTCCCTTCGTGGAGGACGCTGACCGTCATGCCGATGAGCGTCCCGTCCCGCTCCGCGAGACGCGCGAAGACCGGCGAGGCGGGATCGAGGATCCGCCGCCACGTCGCGGCGGTGATCGCCTCCGGAAGGTCCTCACCGTAGAAGGCGAGATAGCCGGCCCAGAGGCGGCGCCAGCCGGCCTCGTCGGCGGCGATGGGATCACGGATCGTCACGTCATCCTCCGCGCGGCATCCTCGGCCCAGAGATGGATAGCCGCGTAGGCGCGCCAGGGCCGCCAGGACGCGGCCCGCGCGAGGAGCGCGGCACGGTTCGGCCGGCCGGCGCCGGTGTCGAGGGCGCGCATCAGCCCGACATCACCCGCCGGGAAAGCGTCGGGCTGCGCCATCGCGCGCATGGCAACGTAGTGCGCCGTCCATTCGCCGATGCCGGGTAGGGCCTTCAGCCGGGCGACGGTACCGTCGAGATCGCCGGTCTTGGCGAACAGATCAGGTGTCCCCAGCATCGCCGCGGCGAGACCCTGGATCGCCCGGCCGCGGGCGCGGGGCATGTTGAGCACGCGCGAAATCTCGGCGTCCAGCAGCTGCTCCGGCGTCGGGAACAGGTGGGTCAGGCCCGGCTCGGCATCACACTCCTCCGGGGCGAGCGGCGTGCCGAAGGCGGCCACCAGCCGGCCGGCGAGGCGCGTGGCCGCGGCCACCGAAACCTGCTGCCCGAGGATCGCCCGGACCGCCAACTCGAATCCGTCGAAAGCCCCCGGCATCCGTAATCCCGGCCGGCGCGTCACGAGGGCAACGGTGAGCGGATCGCGGCCGAGGCCGTCGGCGATCAACCGCGGATCGATGTCGAGATCGAACATCGCCCGCACCCGCGCCAGAACGGCGCTGTGGGTCTCGTTCGAACCGCGGCTGCGGATGCGCACAGACAGGCTGTCCGCTTCGGGCGTCACCGAGAGCGTGCCGCGCCGCCCGTCAAGGACGAAGCTGCGGGCGTAGCGGCCGGGCGTCACGATCTCGACGCCGGGGCTCGCGTGATCGGCGAAGAAGCGCTCGAGATGCGCCCAATCATAGGGCGGCCGAACAGCGAGCGCGAAGCGGGCGCCGTCCTCTCGGATCGGGGGCGTCGGGGCGAGCATCATCGTTCAGGAAAGACATGGCAGGAGAGGCGATAGCACTCTCCGGCCTGTCTCAGCGCCGCGCAACCGGTTCGGTGCTCTCGAACTCGGCGGTATCGCCCACGAGATCGGTCAGGGACACGGCCAGAAGACGCGCATCCTTCAGATGAAGCGTCGCATCCGGCGTGAGCCAGAGCGGATACAGGGCGTTGTGGCGCCCCGTCACGCTTCCATGGGCGCGAACGACGCCGTCACGCCGCTCGACAATGAGCTTGTAGCGGACTTTGACCGGCTCGATCCCCTCCGCGGACACGGCACCGCGGCCGCTCAGAACCTGGAGAACTTCGTTCGGCTCGAACATAAGGCTGGCGGCAGCGACCGGGAACGAGAGGCAAAAACTATTGCCATTTAATCCCGAACTACGTCACTCCGGCGGCGTCGCCAAGATGCGGCGATGACAGACGCGCGCTTCTCCCCCCTTCTTCTCTCGCATCCGGCAACGGATGAGCGAAGGCGCCGCGACGCAAGGTGGGCCGGGAAGGAAACCCCGCTCAAGAAGCATTGCGGCCATGTCAGCCGAGTTCGGACGGCTCCGCAACGGCGGCGGGACCGCGTCCGAGCTTCGCTCCGGGCGGACAGCGCAGTTCAAGGGCGAAGGATCAGCGGCGCCTGCGGGTCGCGTAAGCGACGGTGTATTCGGGTGGCGCTTCGACGGGCTTCGCGCACGTCAGGCGCAGCCGCGATACGATTGCGGGCCGATCCTCGGCGACAAGGGCTGCGCTGCACGTCCGTCGTCGAACGCGTCCGAGCCGGGTGAGTGGCGCTATCACCGTATCGCCGACGCGCGAAAGCCTTAGGTCGGCATGAACGTCCAACGCCCGGCGGCGACTGATAATAGTCCGATCAGCACCCGGAGCGGCTGCGAAGCCGCATCCGGTTCGAAGCGGGCGGGAGCGGCTAAAGCATCATCCCGAAAGGTGGTTTGCGGCTTTCGGAAAAAGATGATGCAAAAACAGATCCCTGGCGCGTCGTGCTGGATCCGTTATCCAGCACAACGCGCTAGGGCAATTCGCGCACGGTCACCCGGCCGCGCTCTACCGAGAGCGCCATCCGCCCATGCTTGAGGGCGAGGGCCTTGTCGCCGAACAGGCTGCGGCGCCAGCCCTGCAGCACGGCCACGTCCGCCGCGTCGTCATCGGCCAGAGCCTCGAGATCGTCCACGGTGGCGATGATCTTGGGCGCCACGCCCTCCGCCTCGGCCACCGCCTTGAGCAGCACCTTGAGGAGATCGACCAGGGCGCCACTGCCGCCGCCGCGCGACCGGCTGCGCTCTGGCATGGCGATCTGCGATGAATCGCGGGCGAAGCCCCGCTCGACCGCGGCCAGGATCTCGGCACCGGTGCGCGACCGCTCGAAGCCCGCGGGAATGGTGCGCAACCGCCCCAACGCCTCGACGCTGCGCGGGGCAGCGGTCGCGATATCGATCACCGCCTCGTCCTTGAGGATGCGTCCGCGGGGCACGTTGCGGCTCTGCGCCTCCGCCTCGCGCCAACCGGCGACCTCCATCAGCACCGCGATCTCGCGCGGCTTGCGCATCCGGCCCGCGAGCCGGCGCCAGGCCTGGGCGGGTTCGGCCTGATAGGTCTCGGGAGAGGTCAGGACCGCCATCTCCTCGTCGAGCCAGAGGCCGCGGTCGGTGCGCACCAGTTCGGCGGCGAGCACCTGGTAGATCGTCACGAGGTGAGTGACGTCCGACAGGGCATAGGCAAGTTGCGCCTCGGAAAGCGGACGCCGCGACCAGTCGGTGAAGCGGGACGACTTGTCGATCCGCGCCTTGGCGACGTCATTGACGAGTTGCTCGTAGGAGACCGAGTCGCCGTAGCCGCAGACCATGGCCGCGACCTGGGTGTCGAAGAACGGATGCGGCAGAAGCCCGCCGAGCAGCCAGATGATCTCCAGATCCTGCCGGGCCGAATGGAACACCTTCACGGTGCTCTCGTCGGCCATCAGTTCGAAGAACGGCTTGAGGTCGAGATCTTTGGCGAGCGGATCGACGAGGCAGGCGAAGCCGTCCGGACCCGCCATCTGAATCAGGCAGAGCTTCGGATAATAGGTCGTCTCGCGCATGAACTCCGTATCGACGGTGACGAAGGGCTGCGCGGCGAGCCGGGCACAGGCGTCGGACAGAGCCTGCGTTGCGGTGATCAGTTCCATATACCGGCTATACCGAAGGTCGTGCGCTATCGCGAGACGACGTGAGGCCCCTTGTCCCCACGCGTTTGCATGGAAGCGCGAAAACTTCGCCCGTTCACGCGGTCCGACGAGGGCTGCGCGGGCTTCGGACCTTCCGCTGCGCCTGCCGCTGCGCCTGCGCGCGTGCGAGCAGCCAATCGAGAATGCCGGTTTCAATGCGCGTACCGGAGGCGGGTTCGGTCAGCCGCCGGATGCGGTCGGCGCGCAGGCCGCGATAGAGACCGTGCGCCCGGTCGGTCCCGCCGAGCAACGTGCGGCCTGGCCCAAGCTTGAGCTCGCGCGCATCGAGGGTGCGGGTCGTCCAGGCGCCGCGGGCATCCTCGTAGACCACCTCGAACGTTCCCTCGAGGGGCAACGTCCGCCACGCGTCCCGGGCCTCGCCGACGGGGGGCGCAGCCGGCGCAGGAGAGGCCGGTCGCCGGCCCCGGACGCGGGACGTCCTTTCGGGGTGAAAATCTCGATATTCCATGGACTTGATATGGGATTTGACCTTGTTTTCCACAAGCGCGCACGCCGATCATCGGTGCCGTCATGACGCGGTGCGAAAACGAACTTTGCCTTCGAAATCGGATTGTATCCGGGCTAAGGTCACGCTTGGCGGGGACGGGCGGAAGCGGGTTCGCGGGAGAGGCGAAAATGGGTGAGATTCGGTTCCGAGCGGCGCGCTGGGCGCTCGCGGGGATGCTGGCTGCGGTCTTCAGCGCCTGCCTTCCTCCGGCGCCCGCGCGCGCCCAGAGCTTCCAGACCGCGGCCCTCCACGCGATCCTGATCGACGCCGAATCCGGCTCGGTGCTGTTCGAGAAGGCAGCCGACGAGCCGTTCTCTCCGGCCAGCATGGCCAAGCTGATGACGGCGGAGCTCGTGTTCCGCGCCATCAAGGAGGGACGCCTCTCGATGGACACCGAATTCACGGTGACCGAGGACGCGTGGCGCCGCGGCGGGGCAGGGGGCGGCGGCTCGTCGATGTTCGCGCAGGTAAACAGCCGCATCAAGCTGTCCGACCTCCTGCGCGGCCTGATCGTGCAGTCGGGCAACGACGCGGCGATCACCATCGCCGAGAACATGGCCGGCACCGAGGAAGCCTTCGCCGGGATGATGAACCAGCGCGCGAAGGAGATCGGACTGACGCGCTCGACCTTCCGCAACGCGACCGGCTACTCGGCACCCGACCAGAAGGTGACCGCCCGCGACATGGCGCGGATCGCGCAGTACCTCATCGATACCTATCCCGAATTCTACAAGATCTACTCCGAGCGCGAATTCACCTGGAACAAGATCAAGCAGCAGAACCGCAACCCGCTCCTGACCCTCGACATCGGCGCCGACGGCCTCAAGACCGGCTATCTCGAAGAATCTGGCTACGCGCTCACGGGTTCGGCGGTTCAGAACGGCCAGCGGCTGATCATGGTCGTGTCGGGCCTGAAGACCGCCCGCGACCGCGCGGCGGAAGCCCGCAAGATGATGGAATGGGGCTTCCGCGCGTTCGAGCCGCGGCAGGTCTTCGCGGCGAACGAGACGGTGGCGGATCTTTCCGTGTTCGGCGGCGAGAAGGGGTCGGTTCCGGTGGTCGCCAAGAAGCCGGTGCGCCTGCTGCTTCCCCGCGGCACGTCCGACCGCGTGACGGCCAAGGTCGTCTATCAGGGACCGCTCGTCGCGCCGGTCGAGCAGGGTCGCGAGGTCGGCCGGCTGCGCGTCACCCGCGGCGACGCCGTCGCGCTCGAACAGCCGCTCTATGCCGGCGAAACAGTCGAGGCCGGAACGCTGTCGCAGCGGGCGCTCGACGCGGCGCTGGAGGTCGGCACCGATCTCGTCCGCCGCGCCTTTGAAAAGGCCAAGGGCGGCAATGGTTCGAGCGGAACCTCCGCGACCGGCGCGGTGAACGGCAACTCCTGACGCTGTTCCAAGGGCAGCGGGTCAGGTTCCATCCGTCCGAGCAATACGGCGAGCTGCTCGCTCCTCGGAGCGGATCGCCGGGCAAGCGCCTGGGCGCCAAGCCCGAATCCACCATTCCGAAGCGATCGACCGGACCCGGCATAGCCGGTCGATCCAATTCCACCGATCAGCCTGAAGATGCGCCGCGGCGGGCTTCGAGGCTCGGGGATCGCCGAGACACCGGAACCCGTTCGGCCCGGGGTGCCGTCACGGCCCCGCGGAGGCGTTCGCCGGTGCGTAGGCGCGAATACCGAGCGGCAGGTCCGCTCCCGGGCGCCGGACGAGATCGGGGGTGGCGCGCCGGGATGCATCATCGCCTCCCGCATGGCCTCCCGCATGCGGGTCCGCACTCGCACGGACGCTGACCGCATTCCAGGGGCCGGCGATCTCGAACAGCGTGGCCGCGGGCGGCGCTCCGTCGGGGGCGGCATTCGACCGCGGCTGGATCTCGGCTCGAGCCTGAAAGCGGCGGTCGGCCAGGGCGATCCGCCCGTTCAGGGAGGCCCCGAGAGTCCGGGAGGCGAGGCGACCCTCGACGATCTCACCGACGCCGTCGGCGAACAGCAGCGTCACGGCGGCGCGCTCGAACGGCGTGCGGCCGTTGCGCCGCGCCAGCGCACCCGGCGCCACTGTCCCTCCGCGATGGATCACATCGGCGAGGTCGAGCCCGGACAGGGCGCCGTCCTCGCTCTCCAGGGCGACCCGGCCCGAAACGGATCGCGCCAGCGCCCCGGCGTCATGGCCGGCGGCTTCCAGGGCGAGGCTCCCCCGCGTTGCGCCGAGCATCCAGCGGGATTGCCCGAGATCGTCCAGCAGGGCGCCGAGATCGAGCCGGTCGAAGCTGCCCTGGGCCTTGACGCGGGTCAGTGCCGCGTCGCCCTCGTCGGCCGCGAAGGAGATCCGTCCCTTGACGATGCCGCCACGCAGGCTGGCCCGTCCGAGGGAGGCCTCGACACCGCCCTCGCGGACGAGAACGCTGGAGGCGAGGTCCGTCAGCTGGACCGGGCCGATCCGGGCGTTGCCGGCCGAGATCCTCAGATCGAGATCGCCCCCGGTGAAGGGCCGTAGATCGAGAGATTGCGTGGGCCCCGCCGCGTCGTCCGAATGGTCGAAGCCCGTCAGCCGCATAACGCCGGCGAACAGCGGGGAGAGGTTCAGGTTCTCGGCCGCCAGCGTGGCTTGCACGACGGTGCGCCCCGTGCCGAAGGTGGCCGAGCCGGCCCCCTCGAGGGTGTTGCCGTCGCTGCGGACGGTGACGGTGGGAAACTGGACCTGGCCCGAGCCGCCCTCGAAGCTGCCCTCCACCGAGAAGTCTTGGACGAAAGGTGACAGGGCAAGGCCGCCGCCGGTGAGCGCGAGCGTCTGGTGGAGGGAGCGGGTCTGAAGGCTGCCGGTACCGGACGCCCGCAGACCGTCGCGCACACTGCCCCTGCCCTCGGCGTTCAAAGAGCCGGTCGGCCACGTCACGGCAACGGAGAACGGGCTCTCCCCCCCGGACAGCAGCGTGTAAGGGCGCAGACCCGCGAGCGTGATCCGGGTGCTGCCGTCGCTCCAGCGAAACCCTCCGGTCATAGCGAGGCTCTCGCTCCAGGCCGGCCAGGAGATCGTGAGATCGACGTCGCGAGCGGTCCGCAGCGTGCCGTCCCGCGGATCGGGGCCCGTGACCGAGCAGCGCGCGAGGATGATCCGACGCGGCCGGTCCCCGTCTTCGCCGGCGATGCTGTGGGTCAGACGGTCGGTCGCACCGGACCATCGGGTGTCGCGCGCGTTCTGCGGCAGCATCACCTCGGCGCCGTCGAGGGTCAGGGAGTCGACCTCGACCCGTCCCAGGAGCAGCGCAGCGGGGCCGAGTTGAAGCGAGAGGTTACCGCCGGACGCCAGAACCGGCCCGGCCGCATCACCCTCGTTGAGGCGGATATCCCGGAACACGATCCGCGGCAGGGGAAGCAGCACCACCTCGGTGCGCCCCCGGGCCGCGAGGGTCACGCCCCAGCTCTGCTGCAGAGCACGGCTCACGAAGCGGGCCACGTTGGGCGCCTCGATCGACCACGGCAGGCAGGCGGCCACCAGCGCCGTGGCGAGAAGCCCGAGTCCGAGGGCGGAAAGGGTGCGGCGCAGCGACATTGCACTCCGTGGACGGGCGATGCGGATCGGATCTGGCCGGACCGCGTCAGCCTGACGAGCCGTGCGATCCGACTGCTTAGCCGGTTCCGGTCCTTGTGTCTTGCAACCGAAGGGCGACCGACCCGCATTGCGGTGGATGGCGCGGATCGCATCCTGTGGAGAGGGATCGAACGCGGACCCTCCAAAGCGACGGGCGGTTACGGCGAAGGATTTTTGCATCGCGCACAAATGCGTCGGCGGTTTGACGAAGACGGTCCTGCGTTGCACACCCAATCGCCATCGATCGGGACTGCGGCCGACAACCGAATCATAAGGCCCGAAGCTTGGCCACGCCCGCTACGGCGGAAGACGAGGAAGGGACGCTGTCGATGAAGAAGGTCTACCCGGATCCGAAGGCGGCGCTCGCCGGCCTCCTGCGCGACGGTATGACGATCATGGCCGGCGGCTTCGGCCTGTGCGGCATTCCGGACGAGCTGATCGACGCGATCCAGGCCTCGGGCGTCAAGGATCTGACCGTCATCTCCAACAATGCCGGCATCGACGGCGTGGGACTGGGCAAGCTGCTCGACACCCGTCAGGTCAAGAAGATGATCTCGTCCTACGTCGGCGAGAACAAGGAATTCGCCCGCCAGTATCTCGGCGGCGAGCTCGAGATCGAGTTCAACCCGCAGGGCACGCTGGCCGAGCGCATCCGCGCCGGGGGCGCCGGCATCCCGGCCTTCTTCACCAAGACCGGCGTCGGCACCAAGGTCGCCGAGGGCAAGGAGGTGCGCGAGTTCGACGGCGAGAGCTACGTGATGGAACGCGGGCTGTTCGCGGATCTCGCCATCGTCCACGCCTGGAAGGGCGATACCGAGGGCAATCTCGTCTACCGGAAGACCGCGCGGAACTTCAATCCGATGATGGCCACCGCGGCGGAGGTGACCGTCGCCCAGGTCGAGCATCTCATCGAGCCCGGCGAGATCGACCCCGACCACATCCACACGCCGGGCATCTTCATCGGCCGCATCATCCATGTGCCGGCGCGCGAGAAGCGGATCGAGCAGCGCACCGTGCGCAAGCGCAAGGAGCCGGAAGCGGCGGCGGCCGGCGGCGGCCAGATCTGAGCAGGGCAGGGGAGAACGAGAAGATGGCCTGGACCCGTGAACAGATGGCGGAACGCGCTGCGCAGGAGCTGGAGGACGGCTTCTACGTGAATCTCGGCATCGGCATTCCGACCCTGGTGTCGAACTACATCCCCGAGGGCATGTCGGTTCAGCTGCAATCCGAGAACGGCATGCTCGGCATGGGGCCGTTTCCCTACGAGGGCGAGGAGGATCCCGACCTCATCAATGCCGGCAAGCAGACCATCACAGCGCTGCCGACCACGAGCTACTTCTCCTCGGCCGATTCCTTCGGGATGATCCGCGGCGGCCACATCGACCTGTCGATCCTCGGCGCGATGCAGGTGGCGCAGAACGGCGACCTCGCCAACTGGATGATCCCCGGCAAGATGGTGAAGGGGATGGGCGGAGCGATGGATCTCGTCGCCGGCGTCAAGAAGGTCGTCGTGGTGATGGAGCACGTCGCCAAGGGCAAGGACGGCTCCGAGAGCCCGAAACTGCTGAAGGCCTGCGACCTGCCGCTCACCGGCACGCAGGTGGTCGACATGGTGATCACCGATCTCGGCGTCTTCACCATCGACAAGAAGGGCGATGGCGGGATGACCCTGGTCGAGCTCGCCGACGGCGTCACCGAGGACGAGATCCGCGCCAAGACCGAAGGCGAGTTCAAGGTCGCGCTGCGCTGAGGCGCGGAGCCCGAACCGAGGGAGGCGGCCCGTTTCGGGACGCCTTCCGCCCGCCGCGGGCGGGCATGGCTAAGCAGGCATTAATCGGGATCGTCGAAAGCTTCGCATCGGCCGGGACGGCGCCGTGAGAGCGCACCGGTCGGGGAGCTTTTCGCGATACGAAGGTGCTGTGTGTATGCGTAGCGTTCCGGGAACGGACAACGTCATCCCCTTCCGCCGGCCGGCCGCCGCGCGGCAGGGAGCCATCGCCACCGAGTTCGGAGCCGTCGAGGCACCGCGGAGCCGCTCGCGGGCCGACCAGCGCAGCCTGATGGACGCGGTCTACGCGACGGGCAGCCTGCGGGTGCCGGCGGGCGACCGCGAAACCAAGCTGATCGCCTCGCGCCTCCAGGTCTACGGCTTTCTGACCATCGAGGAGATGGGCGAGGACGGCTCGCTGCGTCGCCTGCGCCCATCCGAAGCGATCCGCGCCCGCTCCGAGCGGCCGTGGCGCCTGTCGAAGGCCGGTTACGGAACAGGCCTCGCGGTGACGATCCCCTCCGTGGACGACTTCCTGTTCGAACCCGCGGGCCTGCCGGCCTGACCTCCTCGCTTGTGACCGGTGGCCGGCTGTCCACCGGTCCCGGGCGCCGTCGCGGACTCGCGGGCGCCGCCGCGTTGACCGGGCGCGCCAACGCCTCCTAGAAGCGTGGCCATGCGTGAGCGCCCGCACCGATCCGTGTCCGGCCGTGCGATCATCGGGATGATCGCGCTCTACGCGCTCGTGTTCCAGGCTTTCCTGACGGTCCTCGCGCCCGCCGAGCCTCGCATCGATGGCCTCCTGTGCGCCGAGCACGCCGTGACCGGCGAGCCCGCCGGGGACGAGAGCCAGGCCTGCGGTCATCGCGCCTGCTGCATACAGGTCCAGGCCGCGAACCTCCTGCCGCCGTCACGGGTGGCCATTTCCCTCGCCGCGTGGCCGCCGCGCGCCGCACCGCTTACCCGGCGATCCGCCGAGTCGATCCACGCCCGCGCCCCGCCCGATCAGGGCATCAGCCCGCGAGGTCCGCCCACCGTCTGAGCCGATCCCCTCGATCCCTCGGAGACGGACGTCGATTCCATGCCATCGTTCTCGTCGGGCACCGCCGGCCTCGCTGCCGCGCGCCGTGCAGCTCGGCTCCTCGCCGCAACGCCCCTCATCGTGGCCGGCCCCGCCGCGGCGCAGCGCGCAGCCGATTCCGTGACCCTCGAAGAACTCGCCGTCACCGGCGAGGGCGCACCGAAGGGGCAGGTGGCGGAGGGTCCCGGCACCGCCGGCCTCGGCGTTGCCGGCCCGCCGGGCGCGGCCCCCCTCGTCATCGAGCGTCCGGTCGGTCAGGTCGTCACCGCGGTGGGCCGCGAGGGAACCATCGCCAACCGCCCCGCCACCTCCATCGGCACGGTGCTGCTCGACAGTCCCGGCGTCACGCTGCGCCAGGGCAATGGCGGCCGCGACGTGGTGATCTCGATCCGCGGCAACAACGCCCGCGCCACCGGCGTGACCCGCAACATGGTGGTGCTGGAGGACGGCTTCCCCGTCACCCAGCCCGACGGCGCCTCCCGCTTCGATCTGGTCGATCCTCGCGCCTATGCGCGCATCGACGTGTTCCGCGGGCCGCAATCGGCCTTGTTCGGCAACTACGCCACCGGCGGGGCGCTGGCCTTCCGCACCCGTACCGGACGGGAGATCGACGGCTACGAGATCGGCGTCGATGCCGGCAGCTTCGGCTATCTCAGCCACTTCTTCACCGTCGGCGGCGTGAGCGGCCCGTTCGAGATCAGCCTGTTCGCCAGCGACGTGCGGGCCAACGGCTACCAGAACAACAGCTCCTACGACACGCAGACGGTCAACCTGCTGGCGAGCCACACGCCGACCCCCGACAACCGCTTCACCCTCAAGGTCATCAACAACGAGGTCACGGCCAACGTCCCGGCCCGCGCCTCGCTCGACCAGTTCGGCATCAATCCCTACCAGCGCGGCTGCGGCGCGGCGGCGACGGCAGCCCCCGGCTGCACCACCTTCGGCCTGTTTGCGAACGGCGCCTTCGGCCCGCGCGTGCCGGTGACGGCGACGGAGGGCGCGTTCCGCCGCAACGACCGACGCACGATCATCGCCGGGCGCTGGGAGCACGACATCGACGCCCAGACCACGTGGCGGCTGCAGGTCGGCTTCGACGAGCGCAACTACAATCAACCGTTCTACACCACCGCCGGCCGGGGCAGCCTGCCCTCGTACTTCGTGCAGACCGATCTGACCCGGCGCGGCGAGCTGTTCGGCCTGCCGTCCGTCGGCTACGTCGCGCTCGCCTACAGTGCGGTGGACATCACCGCCTCGGCCTTCAACCGGGCGCCCTATGGGGGAGCCCGCCTCGGCGCGCTCATCGGACTTCAGGACGCGGTGCAATCGAATCTCGGGGGACGGGCCCGACTCGAAGTCGAACTCGCGCCGCAATGGACGGCGGTCGCCGGACTGAGCGCCGAGGACTCGAGCATCACCGGGCGCAATCGCACCTTCGCGACGAACGCCCTCGGCACGACATCGACCCTGGCCACGGCCGACCGCCGCTTCCTCAACGTCGCGCCGGAACTCGCCCTGGTCTACCGGCCGGACCCGGATTGGGCGCTACGCGGACGCGTGGCCACGGGCTACGCCACGCCCTCCTTCTCGAGCCTGTTCGTGAACGCGACCGGACTTCCGGGCAACAACGCCGACCTGAAGACGCAGGAAAATCTCGGATTCGATCTCGGCATCGACGCCATCCCCTTCGAGGGTCTGCGGCTCAGCGTCACAGGCTTCTACGAGTTCTTCCACAACGAGTTCGTCACGCAGTCACCGGGCGCGGGCCTGCTGAACTACACCTTCAACGCGCCGGCCTCCGAGCATCGCGGCATCGAGGTCGGGGCGGAATGGACCTTCGCTCCGGGATGGCGGGGCGTGCTGGCCTATACCTACGATGATCAGGTCTACACCGACTACGTCGAGCAGATCAGCGCCGGCAGCCTCACCGCGCGCTTCGACCGGACGGGCCACCGCATCCCCGGCGTGCCTGCCCATCAGATCCTCGCGCGGGTCGGCTACGACGTGCCGGCCGGGACGCTCGCCGGGCTCGGCGGCTTCGCCGAAATGGTGGCGCAGGATGGCTACTTCGTCGACAACGCCAATCTCCTGAAGGCGCCGGGCTTCGCGATTCTCAACCTCAACATCCACTATTCGGCCGCGCTGGCGAACGGATATGCGCGGCGCATCGATCTCTACGGCGAGCTGCGCAACGTCCTCGATGCGGCCTATGTCGGCTCGGCCAACCCGCTGGCCAACACGATCAATGCCGCGACGGGTGCGCAGAACGGCCGTGCCGTGCTGGCCGGCACCACGGGCTCGATCTTCGCGGGCGCACCGCGGACCTTCGTGGCGGGAATGAGGCTGTCGTTCTGAGAGAGGCAGGGGCAGGCTTCGCACCTGCCAGCGATGTCACGCATCCGCCGCGGGCAATGGATCGAGGCCGGTGGAGTACTCCGCCCGGCTTCCAAGCAGTTGCGCCTGAAGCGCCGCGACCCGCAGGGCCGATCGGGCGTGCCTGGGCGAGACGGGCCGGGAAGGCGCCATTCCCCGTTTGACGGCCAGCAGTTCCGGGTCGCCCCAGCGTTCAAGCAGGGCCTGGAAGGACGCGTGACGGGCCGGATCGAACGCGATCCGGCGACCCGTGGCGTCCTTGTAGGGGTGGGGCGGGTGAAGCCCACCGCAGGGCACGAAGCCGTCGGGGATCGGAGCCGTCGCCGCATGGGTACGCCCGGCCCGCAGGAGCTGCGGCAGAACGCGGGTGCACGGTCCTTCCGGGCTCATCTCGCCCGGGCCGGGGATCGGCGCGTAGACCTCGATCCGCCCGATCCGCGCACGGAACACACGGTGCGGGCACATCGCCACGAGCCGGGGACCGATCGGGTTGTCCGCCGCGAAGAGGGGCTTTCCGGCGCCCGCGCGCAGGCAGGCGATGACCTCCGGGTCATGCGCGCGCAAGCAGGCGTCGGCGGCGCGCAATCCGAGCCCGAGATCGAACAGGATCGCCGCGCGATCCTCCGCGCGGGCCGCCTCCCGGTCGGGGCCGAGTTCGGTCACGGTCGTCCGTCCGCCCATGGCGCAGGCGGAGGCCGGCAAGCAGAGCGCCACGGCGTGATTGTAGCCGCCGGAAAAGCCGGTCTCGTAGGCGACGGGCCTGAGATCGGCGGTTGGTGTCAGGGCAATCGCACCGCGTGCGGTGGCGAACCCCAGGCGCGCGTCGGGCAGGGGGCGCACCGCCTCCCCCGGCGCGCGCATGAACTCGGCCAGCGCGCCGAAGCTGCCGAGGCTCCAGGCCGTGTCGGGATCGGTCAGGGCCTCGCGCAGGAGCGCCGCGACCGCGGCTGCGCCGGCCGGCGCCATCACCCGGCCCGCAATCCTGCCCGGATGCGCCTCACTCCCACTCGATCGTGCCGGGCGGCTTCGAGGTGATGTCGTAGGTCACCCGGTTGATGCCCTTCACCTCGTTGATGATCCGCGTGGCGACGCGGCCGAGGAAGGCCATGTCGAACGGGTAGAAGTCGGCGGTCATGCCGTCGACCGAGGTGACGGCGCGGAGCGCACAGACATGGTCGTAGGTGCGCCCGTCGCCCATCACGCCGACGGTCTTGACCGGCAGGATCACCGCGAAGGCCTGCCAGATCGTGTCGTACAGGCCGGCCTGCCGGATCTCGTCGAGATAGATCGCATCGGCCTTGCGAAGGGCCTCCAGCTTCTCGCGGGTGATCATGCCGGGGCAGCGGATGGCGAGGCCGGGACCGGGGAAGGGGTGGCGGCCGACGAAGGCCTCGGGCAGGCCGAGCTCACGGCCCAGCAGCCGCACCTCGTCCTTGAACAGCTCGCGCAGGGGCTCGACGAGGCGCATGTTCATGCGCTCGGGCAGGCCGCCGACATTGTGGTGGCTCTTGATCGTCACCGATGGGCCGCCGGAGAACGAGACGCTCTCGATCACGTCCGGATAGAGCGTGCCCTGGGCGAGGAAGGCGGCGCCGCCGATCTTCTTGGCCTCGGCCTCGAACACGTCGATGAACAGGCGGCCGATCGTCTTGCGCTTGACCTCCGGGTCGTCGACGCCTTCGAGCGCGCCGATGAACAGGTCCTGCGCCTCAACGTGGACGAGGGGGATGTTGTAGTGGTCGCGGAACAGGCGGACCACCTCCTCGCCCTCGCCGAGGCGCATCAGGCCGTGATCGACGAAGACGCAGGTGAGCTGATCGCCGATCGCCTCGTGGATCAGCACCGCCGCGACCGAGGAATCGACGCCGCCAGACAGGCCGCAGATGACCTTTTCCTTGCCGACCTGCTCGCGGATCTTGGCGATCGCCTCCTCGCGGTAGGTGCCCATGGTCCAGTCGCCGGAGCAGCCGGCGATGTCGCGCACGAAGTTGCGGATCAGCAGGGCGCCGTGGGGCGTGTGGTGGACCTCCGGGTGGAACTGCACCGCATAGTAGTGGCGAGCCTCGTCGGCTACGGCGGCGAAAGGAGCGTTTCGCGAGAGCGCGATGGTGGTGAACCCGTCCGGCAGCTTGGTGACGCGGTCACCGTGGCTCATCCAGACCGGATACTTCTCGCCGACATGCCAGACGCCCTTGAACAGCGGCGAGTCGGACAGGATCTCGACCTCGGCCCGGCCGAACTCGGCATGATGACCGCCCTCGACCTCGCCGCCGAGCTGGGCGGCCATGGTCTGCTGGCCGTAGCAGATGCCGAAGACCGGCACGCCGGCTTCGAAGATCTTCTGCGGGGCGCGCGGCGAGAGATCCGTCGTCACCGATTCCGGTCCACCCGACAGGATCACGCCCTTGGGCCGATGCTCGTCGAAGGCGGCATCGGCTTTCGTGAACGGCACGATCTCGCAATAGACGCCCTCCTCACGCACACGGCGGGCGATGAGCTGCGTCACCTGGGAGCCGAAATCGACGATCAGGATCTTGTCGTGGTGGGACGTGTCGATGGTCATGCTGCCTCGGGCCTTCTGCGATACCGGTTAGACGAGGCCTCGGGACGGCGCAACGCGCGCGGTGTCGGGGGGCACATGCGGCGGCCCTCAGGTCGCGGCCGTTAATCTCACGTTCACGATTTCGGGGCGACACGGCACACCCCTCGAAACGGACAGGAGCCATCCGACCATGAGAGCTGCCCTCTTCGGAATCGCCGTCACGATCGCAGGTTTCGGCGCTGCCGCGCCGGCCCAGGCCCTTCCTCTTTCCGGTGCCGCTCCGCTCACGGACGGCCTCTTCCAGCAGGCCCAATACAGCCGCCGCGTCATCCGCGGCCCGCGCTGCAAGACCGTCGTCACCAAGCGCCGCGGCCGGTTCGGCCGGGTGGTGATCACCCGCGAGCGCCGCTGCTTCTGATCCGGGCCACCCGATCGGAGAATGCGAGCGGCCCCCGGAGACGGGGGCCGTTTTTTATGACTTCAACAGGCCGTGGCCCCGCATCCAGGCCATGAACAGGGCGGGCCATGCCGCCGCCGGGCTTCCCGGCACGCCGAGCCCGAAGCCGTGGCCGCCGCGCTCGAACAGGTGCATCTCCGCCGGCACCTGCGCCGCCCGAAGGGCCGCGTACATCAGTAGGGGATGGTCGGTGACGGCGATCCGGTCGTCGGAGGCCTGGACCATGAAGACCGGCGGCGTGCGCGCGTTGACCTGAACCTCCACCGAGTACGCCCGCCGCCGCGCGTCGGGCGGATCGTCGCCGACGAGCACCCGACGGCTCGACATGGTCCGGTCGAACGGCGCCCGCATGGTGATGATCGGATAGATCAATCCGGCGAAGGAGGGGCGGGCGCTGAGACCGTCCGCGTCGTCGAGGTCGTCGTAGAGATCCTGCTCGGCGTCGGTCGCGGTCACGCCCATCAGATGGCCGCCGGCGGAGAAGCCGAGCACGCCGACCCGGTCTGGGTCGAGGCCGTACTCTTCCGCCTTCCAGCGAATGAGGCGCATGGCGCGCTGCGCATCCTGGCGCGGCGCGTCCGGGCCGTCGCGCCATTCCTCGCTCGGAAGCCGGTAGACCAGCACGAAGGCGGTGATCCCGGCGCGCGCCAGCCATTGCCCGACCGGCAGCCCCTCGTTGCCGATGTCGATGCGCAGATAGCCGCCGCCCGCCGCGATCAGAACGCCGGCCCCGTTCGGGCGCTCGGGTCGTATGACGAGAAGGCAGGGGCGCGCCACCGCGGTGATGACGCCGGTCAGGGTTTCGTCGAACCGGTATTCCGAGCGGTACGGCCCGCCGCCGCCGGGCGGCAGGTCCGGCCAAAGGTCGATGACTTCGAGGTCCGAGCCGGGCGCGGATTTCGGCAGAGGCTGGACGACGTCGCCGGTCTGCGGACGCAACGGAAGCCGGAGGGCCGGGCGCGCGTCGGGCTGCTGCGCCCGCGCGCCGGCCCCGGCGAGAACCGTCGCCGTCCCCGCGAGGAGGGCGCGCCGGTGAAGCGTCATGGTTGCGGCCTCGCCGTCATCGAAACTCCCGCCGCGGCACCGCGCAGGAATCTCGTCCGTGACGGCAGCCCCCGCGTGTCCCGCACGCGGCTCCCCGGGACAACGGCGAAGGCGCGCGACCGATCCGGCTCCGGATCAGCTTTTGCGTGTCATCGTCGCGACATAGAAGCCGTCGGTCCCGGTCAGCGCCGGGCTCATCTGGATGCCGCGCACCGTCCGGCGGACCTTGGCATCGAGGCCGGGGACGGAGGCGAGATCGGTCGCGACCGCCTCGATCGCGCCGCCTCCACGGCGGAGCAGGCCCTCCACGGCGGCGTCGTTCTCCTCGGGCAGGAGGGAGCAGGTGACGTAGACGAGGTGTCCGCCGGGCCGCAGGAGACGGGCCGCGCGGTCGAGCACCTCGGCCTGTTCGGCGATCCGGCCGGCGAGACTGCCCGGCCGCAGCCGCCACTTGGCGTCGGGGTTTCGGCGCCATGTGCCCGTGCCCGTGCAGGGCGCATCGACCAGCACTCGATCGACCGTGCCGTCGAGATCGGCCAGAACGTCGGCGCGCGCCTTGCCGGTGCGCGGGGTGCGCACCTCGACCTGCGCGCCTGAGCGGCGCAGGCGCTCGTGGATCGGGGCGAGCCGGCGCGGATCGGCATCGGTGGCGATGAGCCGCGCGGCATTGCCGGTGATCGCGGCGAGCGCCAGCGACTTGCCGCCTCCGCCAGCGCAGAGATCGACGATCGTCTCGCCCGGCTTCGCCGCCGCGAGCAGGCTGGCGATCTGGGAACCCTCGTCCTGGATCTCGAACCCGCCCTCCAGAAAGAGGGGATCGACGTGCAGCGCGGGCCCGCGTCCATCTTCGCCTAGGGGGATGCGCAGCCCGAGCGGCGAGAGCGGCGTCGCCTCGGGCGAGAGATCCGCGAGCGCCTCGAGCGCGGCGTCGCGACTCAGCTTCAGGCTGTTGGCGCGGATGTCGAGCGGCGCCCGCCGCCCGAGCGCCCGCAATTCGGGCAGCAGCGCGTCACCGAACAGGTCCGTCAACGACGGCAGCACGAAGGCCGGCGCATCGCCGGCGACCTCGGGCGGGGCCTCGGCGAGGCTTCCCTCCGCCAGCCGCTTCCGCTCGTCCTCGGTCAGGGGAGGGGGGGCGAAGCGCGCGCCGTCGAACAGCGAGGCGATGCTCGGCTCGGCCAGCCCGCGCTGCAGGCGCAGCATGCCGATGAGGATGGCGCGGCCGGTCTCCCCGCCCATGATCCAGGTGGCGGAGGCCCGGCGGCGCAACCCATCATAGACGAGGCTCGCGATCGCGGCGCGGTCGCCGGAGCCGGCGAAGCGGTGGGCGAGGCCCCAATCCTTGAGGGCGTCGGCGGCGGGGCGGCGGCGCCCGGCGATGTCGTCCAGGATCTCGATGGCGGCGGAGAGTCGGGCGGAGGGGGTCAGGATCGGCTCCGGAAACGTTTCGTTAAACTTGCCACCGTGCGGCCACGCTTGGACCTGCGGCCCGACACGTTACGGCCGAGCTTCCGGCTCTTTGGCCGTCCAGAACGGCACGATGGCCCCGTCCGTCAAGGACATGTGAGGAAAGGACCCTCGGATGCCGTCCCTGAAGCCGATTCTGAACCCGGTCGTCTGCGCCGGCCTGCTTGCACTCACGCTCGCCGCCTGTTCCACCGCCCCGGCGGCGCCCGCCCTCGATCCGGTGCCGCCGCCGGCGCCCCGCCCCGACGCCAAGACGCAGCTCGAATACGGCAACCCGCCGCCGCTGCGTTCCGGCCGCTACTGAGACGGCGGGTCAGCGGGGCGGCTCAGGCCGCCTCGCGGGCACGCCGGTGCTCGTAGGCCTTGAGGTGCGTCAGCACGCGTTCGAGTGCCGGCGTCTCCACGCCCCGGGCTCGCCCGCGCTCGATCAGGTCGCCGATGATGTGATCGGCTTCGATGCGGGCACCCCCTTCGATGTCGCGCAGCATCGAGGCGGTCATCGCCGAGCCCTCCGCCGTCAGCATCTTGCGGGCCCCGGCGAAGACCTTCTCACGGGCGGCGTTGCCGTTGGCGCCGGCCACCGCCTGGCATTCGTCGTGCAGCGCCTCGATGAAGGCCCGGCCGCCGGGCGCCGCGACGATGTCGCCGAGTGCCGCCCGCATCAGGGTCGTCGATCCGGCCAGCGTCGCGAGGAAGACCCACTTCTCCCACATCTCCAGAAGAATCCTGTCGCTGGCGCGCGGCTGGAACCGCACGCCCTCCATCTGCGCCTCGATGCGCCCGATCCGCTCGGAGCGCGTGCCGTCGCGCTCACCGTAGGTCAGGCTGTGCAGGTCGGTCATCTGCCGGATCGCGCCGTCCCCGGTCAGCGTCGCGACGATGGCGCAGCTGCCTCCCAGCACCTTGTCGGCGCCGAAGGCCCGGTCCAGCACATCGAGATGGCGCAGGCCGTTGAGGATCGGCAGCACCGCCGTGCCGGCTCCGACGGCGGGCGCGACATCCGCCACCGCCGCATCGAGGTCGTAGGCCTTGGCGGAGAGGAGAACGAGGTCGAACGGACCGGCGCCGGCGAGCCGGTCGGCCGTCACCGTCTGCGGGCTCGCGATGTGCAGATCGCCCACCGGGCTGAGCACCCGCAGGCCGTTCGTCGCCAGCCGCTCGGCACGCGCCGGGCGCACGAGGAAGGTCACGTCCCGCCCGACTTCCGCGAGCCGCGCCCCGAAATAGCCGCCGGTCGCGCCGGCCCCGACCACGAGAATCCGCATCGTCCTTCCCCTTTCGCTGGCCTCCCACATACAGCGAAGCCCGGCGCCCCGCACCCCGCCGGCTTAGCGATCCGGTCATCAGCTTTCGCGATGGACCGACGGGCGCACTGAACAGAACTGGAGTCGCGATCGCGCTGCGGTTAAGCTTGTCTCACCAGACGGCCCCTGCATTCCGCACCGGCGATTGCTGGCTTTCAGCGGATTTCGTCCATGCGCACCCGATCGATCCTGGCCGTTCTGGCCGCGGGCTGTCTTCCCTTGTTCGGCTCACAGGCTGCGTCGGCGGTCGAACGCCAGCCCTTCGAAGTCGTGAAGGGTTGGGAAGTCGAGCGGACGGTCGGCGATACCAGCGCCAATCCCTGTCTGATGACGCATGCCTACGAGGACAAGGACGACAACAACGCCGCCAATGCGGTGGTCTTCGCCCTGCAGGGCTCCTCCGTCGCACTCGTGCTGGTCTATCAGGGCTGGGATTTCGAGAAGGAGGAGTCGATCAAGGTTCCGCTCTTCCTCGACAAGAAGCCGATCAAGGTGAAGACGACCTGGATCGGCGACGGGAAGACCCTGCGCACCCAATTGCCCGACAGCGTCGTGCCGGACCTGCTCGCAGCCAAAACGGTGATTCTGCGCTTCGAGGACAGCGATGCGGATTTCAAGATCCCGGATTTCGCGGCCGGCTATGAATCCCTGAGGCGCTGCGATGCCACGCCGGCCGCCGTCGCCGGACCGCGGCCGACCCCGCCCGGCAGCCCCGCGCTCCAGGCCACGCCGACCCAGCCCTCCGCGCCGTCTCAGCAGCGCATCGCCGCCTACGTGATCGGCCTGTCGGTGCAGCGCGTGCTGAGGGAATGCGACGTGCCCTCGACCGGCAAGCAGCGCGCTGCCGTGGATACGAAAATGGCCGCGCTTCAGCCCGAGATGGCGCCGCTCGACGCGCAATTGCGCAACGAACTGAAGCGCAACGGTGAGTCCTGCCCGGTGGCGGACGACCAGGCGGGATTCCAGGACGTCCTGCGCAAGTTCATCGAGCTGAGCCCGGAAGACCTCGTCACCGCCCTGGAAAAGAATTCCGGGCCGCGAAAGGCGCCGGAAGGGGCGACCGGATCGCAGCTCTGACGCGTTCCGATCCGGCACCCGCTGGTTCGAAGCGGACATCGGATCGGCGCGTCCGCGCGGCGCCTTGGCGAAGCCTCGTTCCACCGGCCCGAAGCAATCCCGGATCGGACGCAAGGCTTCGCGCGCCCGAACTCTCGGCCAGGACCACCCCGCGGGACGTCCGATCCGCGGGGCAAGGGGAATTCTTCTCTCCTCGCTACCTCGCAGAACCCTGTGAGGGATGCTGTCTTCGTGGCTGGTTGCGCCGGCCCGCTGCGGCTAGGCTTCGTCAGCCGGCTGGCCATCCCGCATTCCGCGGGCAGCACGGACCGGCTGCCCCCCCGCGGAGATGTCGCGTGCGCCTCTCACCCGTCACGGCAGCGATGCTGGCGACGCTCCTCGGCGGCCCCCTCGCGGCCGCAGACCGTGCGCCGTTCGAGACCGTCGGCGGTTGGACGGTCGAGCGCCGCACGGGCGCGGCGGCTGCGCCCGCCTGCCGGATGACCCGAACCGAGAAGGACGCACAGGGTGAGATCGCCGGCTTGGTGATCGTCTCCCTCGACCGGGGCGGCCTCACCCTGGCGGTCGCCGACCGGAACTGGGATTTTCCGGCGGGCGCGCGATTTTCCGTGCCGTTGCTCCTCGACGGAAGACCGGCCGCGACAACGCTGATCTGGACCGGTGACGGACAGATCCTACGCACGGCGCTGCCGGAGACGATCGTGCCGGACCTGCTCGGCGCGCGGGCGCTGGCTCTTCGCTTCGCCGACGGCGACATGCCGCTCGCTGTCCCCGATCTCGCGGCGGCCGTCGCCGCCCTGCGGCTCTGCGCAGCAGGGCCGTCGAGCGAGCCGAGCGTGGCGGCGGAGCCCCCGCTTCCGCCGCGGGCGCGCATGGCGGCCTACACGGTGGGGCTGGCTCTGCAGGGCGTGTTGAGGACGTGCGGTGCGGGTGCGACCGATGCGCAGCGTGAAGCGGTCGAAGCGAAGATGGCCGCGCTCCGCCCTGAGATGGCGCCCTACGAGGCGGCGATGCGGGCGCAGGTCACGAGGTCCCGCGGCTTCACCTGCCCGACCGCCGACAAGGAGGCGGAATTTCAAGAAGCGCTGCGCAGGTTCATCACACTTAGCCCGGACGAGTTCGCGAGCGCGATCGACCGTCAAGCGGAGGCCGCACCCGGCGCGCCGGTGACGAAGCCGTAGCCGATCGGGAACATGCCGACCGTTGCGGTATCCACTCGATCCGAATGGGGACCGTAGCGGCAAGCCGGCGCTGCGCTCGAGCGGAGGCCGGATCCGTCAGCTTGAGAGGCGCGAAATCGGCGTGACGGCCGCCGCGCGGCTTGATTCAAATCATTGAGCGCCAGCGCTCATCGGTGGAAAGCTTCCTTGGCGTTGGGCGAGATCATCGACATGTCATAGAGCGACTGTGACAGATCTTCACCAGACGCGTTCCTCCCGATACTTGTTCTCCGCAGCCCCCCAGGGCGCGGAGATTTTTTCAAATGCGAGCGAGATTTTTCTAGGATAAAATTGATAATCACTAAGTTCTGGAAATCAATATTCGTCTACGCTTGTCGCCTCGCGGAGGCCGACGATGCGGTACCCCTCAACGGTCTTGGCCACGGTGCGTGAGCGCGCCGTTAACGCCACGCTCTGCGTGCTGATCCTTCTGGAATGCCTGATCCTGCTGGGCAGTATGATCTGGCTCTGACGCCGATCCCGCGAGGCTCCCCAGGGAGGAGCCTCGCGGCCGCCTCAGGCCCGGCTCGGGTAGTTCGGGCTCTCGCGGGTGATCGTCACGTCGTGGACGTGGCTCTCGCGCAGGCCCGCATTGGTGATGCGCACGAACTGCGCCCGCTCCTGGAACTCCGGCACGGTCGCCGCGCCGACATAGCCCATCGCCGCCCGCAGGCCACCGGCGAGCTGGTGCAGCACCGCCGCGACCGGGCCCTTGTAGGGCACCTGCCCCTCAATGCCCTCCGGGACGAGTTTGTGGGTGTCGCTGACCTCGGCCTGGAAGTAGCGGTCGGCGGAGCCGCGGGCCATGGCGCCGACCGAGCCCATGCCGCGGTAGCTCTTGTACGAGCGGCCTTGATACAGAAAGACCTCGCCCGGCGCTTCGTCGGTGCCCGCCAGAAGCGAGCCGAGCATCGCCACGGAGGCGCCCGCGGCGATCGCCTTGGCGAGATCGCCCGAGAACTTGATGCCGCCGTCGGCGATCACCGGCACGTCGGCGCCTTGCGCCGCCTCGACCGCCTCCATCAGCGCCGTGAGCTGCGGGACGCCGACACCCGCGACGATGCGGGTCGTGCAGATCGAGCCCGGGCCAATGCCGACCTTGATCGCATCGGCGCCGGCGTCGATCAGGGCGCGGGCGCCTTCCGCCGTGGCGACGTTGCCGGCGATGATCTGCACGGCGTTGGAGAGCTGCTTCACCCGCGCGACGCTGTCGAGCACCTTGCGGGAATGACCGTGGGCGGTGTCGACCACGATCACGTCGCAGCCGGCATCGATCAGACGCTCGGCCCGCTCGAAACCGGAATCACCCGTGGTCGTCGCGGCCGCGACCCGCAGCCGGCCCTGCTCGTCCTTCACGGCGCTCGGGTAGGCGACCTGCTTCTCGATGTCCTTGACCGTGATCAGGCCGATGCAGCGGTAATGGTCGTCGACGACGAGCAGCTTCTCGATGCGGAACTGATGCAGCAGCCGCTTGGCCTCGTCCTGCGTCACGCCCTCGCGCACGGTAATGAGCCGGTCGCGGGTCATCAGCTCGGCCACCGGCTGGCCGATATTGGTGGCGAAGCGCACGTCGCGGTTCGTCAGGATGCCGACGAGCTTGCCGCGGGAGCCGTTGGGACCGCGCTCGACCACCGGGATGCCGGAGATCCGATTCTTCTTCATCACCTCGAAGGCGTCGGCCAGCGTCTCGTCGGGGTGGATGGTGATCGGGTTGAGCACCATGCCCGATTCGTACTTCTTGACGAGGCGGACCTGCTCGGCCTGCTCGGCCGGCTCGAGGTTGCGGTGGATCACGCCGAGACCGCCATTCTGCGCCATGGCGATCGCCATCGGCGCCTCGGTGACGGTGTCCATCGCCGACGCGATGATCGGCAGGTTGAGCCGGATCGTGCGGGTGAGACGGGTCGCGACGTCGACCTCGGTGGGCATCACCGAGGAGGCGGCGGGGCGCAGCAGCACGTCGTCGAAGGTGAGGCCCTCGATGATCGTGTCAGCGCTGATACGGGCCATGGAAACCAACTCCGGAGACGGGTGTTGCGCCGGGCCGGAAACGTCCGGCCAGCGGGATCGGGTTGGCAGGGGCCAGTATCATGGGTGCACGAGGCACGCAAAGCCGCAGCCATCCTTTGCCGTGCATGGCTGACGGGCGGTCGGAGCGACTCGACGCAGTTCTGATCCGTCGCGGCAACCCCCCATTAACCCTTACGTTCCACGATCACGGCGGACCGCCCGCGTCCTGTCGCGGGACCGGCCGGCTGGAGACGAGCCCTCGCCATGATGTCGCGCGCCGAACGCAGTCCCCTCGCGGATTGGTGGTGGACGGTCGATCGCGGCCTCCTCGCGGGCCTCGGCTGCCTGATGGTGGCCGGCCTCGTCTTCCTGATGGGCGGCGGTCCGCCGGTGGCCGAGCGCATCGGCCTGCCGACCTTCTACTTTCTGAACCGTCAGGCGATGTACCTCGCCCCGACGATCCTGCTCATCATCGCCGTCTCGTTCCTCTCGGTGCGCCATATCCGGCGCTTCGCGCTGGTGACGTGGATGCTCGGCGTGGTGCTCTGCATCCTCGCCGGCAAGTTCGGCCCCGAGATCAAGGGCGCGCACCGCTGGATCCAGTTCGGATCCTTCGGCCTCCAGCCGTCGGAATTCGTGAAGCCCGCCTTCGTCGTCGTCACCGCCTGGGCCTTCTCGGAAGGCGCCAACCGACGCGACATGCCCGGCGTCACCCTCGCCTTCCTGCTCCTGCCGCTCACCATCGTGCCGCTGATCCTCCAGCCCGATTTCGGCCAGACCATGCTGATCACGATGGTGTGGTGCACCCTGTTCTTCGTCGCCGGCCTGCACTGGTTCTGGGTGGCGGGCCTCGGCTTTGCCGGCATGATCGGCGTGTTCACCGCCTACACCTTCCTTCACCACGTCCGCGAGCGCATCAATCGCTTCATGGACCCGGAATCGGGCGACAGCTTCCAGGAGGTCTGGTCGAGGGAATCGTTCAATTCCGGCGGCTGGTTCGGCACCGGCCCCGGCGAGGGCGTGGCCAAGCGCCACCTGCCCGACGCGCATACCGACTTCATCTTCTCGGTGACCGGCGAGGAATTCGGCGTGCTGGTCTGCCTGGGCCTCGTCGCGCTCTTCGCCTACATCGTCATCCGCGGGCTGAAGCTCGCGCGCCGCACCGACGATACCTTCACGAGGCTCGCCATCACCGGTCTGACCACGCTCTTCGGCCTCCAGGCCTGCATCAACATGGCGGTGAACACGCAGCTCATGCCGGCCAAGGGCATGACCCTGCCATTCGTCTCCTATGGCGGCTCCTCGCTGATCTCGCTGGCACTGGGAATGGGCTTCCTCGTGGCGCTCACCCGCAAGCGTCCGCGCACCACCACGGTCAACCAGCGTCCGCCGGGCACCATGCCCTCGGCCGTTCCGGGACTGATGCAGTGATCCCGGCGGCAATCATCATGGAATCCGTCTGCCGGATGCCACCGGCCGGCGCGAATGCGCGCCGCCGCCCCTGCGGCGGACCGTCCTCGAGGCGACAGCATCGAGGACAACCGTCATGACCGTTTTCACGCCCCTCGTTCTCGTCTGTGCCGGCGGCACCGGCGGCCACCTATTCCCGGCCCAGAGCCTCGCCTACGCCCTGAAGGCGCGCGGCATCCGCGTGGCGCTCGCCACCGATGCCCGCGTCGACTCGATCGCCGGCGACTTCCCGGCGGAGGAGATCGTCACCATCGCGTCCGCTACGCCGTCGGGCCGCTCGATGCTGCGCCGGGCCGGCGCCGTGGTGACGCTCGGGCGGGGGTTCGGACAGGCCGCCCGCGCGGTGCGTCGCCTGAATCCAGCCGCCGTCGTCGGCTTCGGCGGCTACCCGACCGTGCCGCCGATGCTGGCTGCGCAATTGCTCCGGGTGCCCACCATCCTGCACGAGCAGAATGCGGTGATGGGTCGGGCCAACGGCTTCCTCGCCAAGGGCGCGCGGGTCATCGCCACCGGCTTCAAGGAGGTTCGCGGCGTCCCCGAGAAGGCGACGGCGCGCCGCGTCCATACCGGCAACCCGATCCGCCCCGCGGTGCTGGCGGTGGCCGAGACGCCCTATCCGGCCCTCGACGCGGAGGCACCGCTGCGCCTCCTGGTCTTCGGCGGCAGCCAGGGCGCTCGCGTCATGAGCGAGGTCGTGCCGGCTGCGATCGAGCGGCTGCCGCAGGACCTGCGTGGCCGGCTCCACCTCGTGCAGCAGGCCCGTCCCGAGGATCTCACCGCCACGCAGAACCGCTACCTCGCCATGGGGCTCGGCGGCATCGAGGCGGCGCCCTTCTTCAAGGATCTGCCCGGCCGCATGGCCGCCGCGCACCTCGTGGTGGCGCGCTCCGGCGCCTCGACGGTCTCGGAACTCGCCGCCATCGGCCGGCCCGCTATCCTCGTTCCGCTGCCCGGCGCACTGGATCAGGATCAGGCGGCCAACGCCGCGACCCTGGCGCAGATCGGCGCCGCTCTGTCGATCCCGCAGAGCGCCTTCACCCCCGATCGGCTCGCTGCCGAGCTGGTGGACCTGTTCGAGGCGCCGCGGAAATTGACCCAGGCCGCCGCTGCGGCCAAAACCGCCCGCATCCTCGACGCGGCCGACCGCCTCGCCGCCCTCGTCGTCGAGACCGCGACCGCGACTTCATAAAGGCGGCAAGTCCGAAAGGCTTGCCGCGCCCGGCGGACGACCGCCGCCCCGCAGGCGCGGGGTGGGCTTCGGCGATTCAGGATCGTCGGGGTTCGATACGAGACAGCCGAGACTCGTCAGAGCCCCGGACTCAAAAGGTTTTCGATATGAAGCTGCCCGAAAAGCTCGGCCCCATCCACTTCATCGGCATCGGCGGCATCGGCATGTCCGGCATCGCCGAGGTGATGGCCAATCTCGGCTACACGGTGCAGGGCTCGGACGCGAACGACAACGCCAATGTCCGGCGTCTGTCCGAGAACGGCATCCGCACTTTCGTCGGCCATCGCGCCGAGAACGTCGAGAACGCGGCCCTCGTCGTCGTCTCGACCGCGATCCGCCGCGACAATCCGGAGCTGATCGAGGCGCGCGAGCGCCGCCTGCCGGTGGTGCGCCGGGCCGAGATGCTCGCCGAGCTGATGCGCTTCAAGTCCTGCGTCGCGGTGGCCGGCACCCACGGCAAGACCACGACGACCTCGCTCGTCGCGACGCTGCTCGATGCCGGCAACCTCGACCCGACGGTGATCAACGGCGGCATCATCAACGCCTACGGCACCAATGCCCGCATGGGCGCCGGCGACTGGATGGTGGTGGAGGCCGACGAATCCGACGGCACCTTCCTCAAACTGCCGGCGGATGTGGCCATCGTCACCAATATCGACCCCGAGCATCTCGACCATTTCGGCTCGTTCGACGCGATCAAGGACGCCTTCCGGCGCTTCATCGACAACATCCCGTTCTACGGCTTCGCGGTGATGTGCATCGACCACCCGATCGTCCAGGATCTGGTCGGCCATATCGAGGATCGGCGCATCATCACCTACGGCGAGAACCCGCAGGCCGACGTGCGCCTGCTGGACATCGACCTGAAGGGTGGACAGAGCCGCTTCCGGGTGATGATCCGCGACCGCCGCCCGGGTTTTCGCCTGGAGATGCAGGATCTCGTCCTGCCGATGCCCGGCCGCCACAACGCGCTCAACGCCACCGCCGCGCTGGCCGTCGCCCACGAACTCGGCGTCTCCGAGGACGCGATCCGCAAGGCGCTGGCCGGCTTCGGCGGCGTCAAGCGCCGCTTCACCCGCACCGGCGAGTGGAACGGCGCGGCGATCTTCGACGATTACGGCCACCACCCGGTGGAGATCGCCGCGGTGCTGCGCGCGGCCCGGTCCTCGACCGACGGCAAGGTGATCGCGGTGGTGCAGCCGCACCGCTACACCCGGCTCCAGTCGCTGTTCGAGGATTTCTGCACCTGCTTCAACGATGCCGACACGGTCATCGTCGCGCCGGTCTACGCCGCGGGTGAGGCGCCGATCGAGGGTATCGACCGCGACTCGCTGATCGCCGGCCTCAAGGCCCGCGGCCACCGCGACGCCGTCGCCCTGGAGCGGCCCGAGGATCTCGCCCGGCTGGTATCCGGCCGCGCGGAGCCGAACGATTACGTCGTGTGCCTCGGCGCCGGCACGATCACCCAGTGGGCCTACGCGCTTCCGGGGGAACTGGCGGCTTTGAAGGGGTGAGGCGTGCGCTCCGCGGACGACGAGCGGAGGCAGTTTCGAAAGCGGCTGCGGCATGAGCAGACGGAGGCCGAGCGCCGCCTCTGGTATCGTTTGCGCGACCGTCGTCTCGCCGGGTTCAAGTTTGTGCGACAGGAGAGCGTCGGCCCCTACGTGGCGGATTTCTGCTGCCGCGAGGCGAGGCTGATCATCGAACTCGACGGCAGCCAGCATGCGGAGAGCGGTTACGACGCGGTTCGAGATGCCTGGCTAATCGAGCAAGGCTATCGCGTTCTTCGATTCTGGAACGCGGAGGTTTCGAACAACGTCATCGGCGTATTAGACACGATCCTTGCCGCGCTTCCCCCCTCTCCCCGCACGCGGGGCGAGGGTCGCGACGACCTCGGACCTCGGGTTTACCCGAGTTCCGATCTAGGTTGCCCAAATCGGGCAAGCCCGACTTGGGTCGTCGGCGCGACGAGCCCGCAGGGCGAAGGTGAGGGGGCCTCGACGCGCGAGCCTCCTCCGGATTCGCCCCCTCACCATCGGCTGCCGCCTCGCTTCGGCGACGACGAGGTCGCCGAAGCCCTCTCCCCGCGTGCGGGGAGAGGGGGAGACCCTGGATGACCGCCTTTCCCGATCTGATTGAAAAAATCCGCGCCGCCGCGCCGAACCTCCGCGGTCGCCTGCTCGAAAACCAGTCGCTCGCCGACCTCACGTGGTTCCGCGTCGGCGGGCCGGCGCAGGTGCTGTTCAGCCCGGCCGACGAGGAGGACCTGTCCGTCTTTCTCGCCGCCCTCGATCCGTCCGTGCCGGTCACCGTGATCGGGCTCGGCTCGAACCTGATCGTGCGCGACGGCGGCATTCCCGGCGTGACGATCCGGCTCGGCGGCAAGGCGTTCGGCTCGGTCGAGATCGACGGCGAGACCCTCCGCGCCGGCACCGCCGTGCCGGACATGCGCCTCGCCAAGGCGGCGGCGGAGGCCAGCCTCGACGGGCTCGCCTTCTTCCGCGGCATTCCCGGTTCGGTCGGCGGCGCGCTTCGGATGAATGCCGGGGCGCACGGCGGCGAGACCACCGACGTGCTGATCCAAGCCCGCGGCATCGACCGCAAGGGCGAGGTCCGCAGCTTCACCCATGCCGAGATGGGCTTTCGCTACCGCCACGCCTCGGCGCCCGAGGACGTGATCTTCACGGGCGCGACCTTCCGCGGCCGTCCCGGAAACCGGGAGGACATCGAGGCGGAGATGGAGCGGGTCACCGCCGCCCGCGAAGCGGCGCAGCCGATCCGCGAGCGCACCGGCGGCTCGACCTTCAAGAACCCCGAGGGCGGCAAGGCCTGGCAGCTCATCGACGCCGCCGGCTGCCGCGGGCTGATCCGGGGTGGAGCCCAGGTCTCGGAGATGCACTGCAACTTCCTGATCAACCGCGGCGGCGCCACCGCCGCCGACATCGAGGGGCTCGGCGAGGAAGTGCGCCGCCGGGTGCGCGAACATTCGGGAATCGAGCTGCACTGGGAGATCAAGCGGATCGGCGTCGAGATCTCGCCCGCCTGAGGGAGCGCACCCACCGAGATCGGAGGAAGGATCGCTCATGGCTACGACCGACCCCACGGCCCTGGCAGCCGAGCTCGGCAGGCTCGTCGACGCGATCGCCGCCGGAGCCGATCAGGCCCGCACAGGCGGCGACATCCTGCGCCTGCGCGACGGGCTCAATCGCGGCTGGGACGGCGCAAAGCCCGGCGCCCACCTGTCGGAGGAAGTCTACCTGGCCCTGCGGCGTCGCTGCGAGGCGGCGCATGCCCACCTGACCGAACGATTCGTTGCCTTGCGGGATACCGTCCCTCAATCCGAGCCCCGCCTCGTCATCGACTCTGACGCCCCGAACCACGCCACGTTCTTCGAGGCGGATGCGCCAGCCGCGGACTGGGCGACGGACGCCGAGGCGGCGATCGGCGCGGCGGAAGCCCGCCTCGGCGTGAGGCTGCCGGAGACGCTCAGGGCGCTCTATCGGCGGCGGAACGGCGGAGCGACGGACTTTGTCCTCGCCACGGACAGGCCCGATGCACCCATGGAATTCGAGGGCGATGCGGCCGTGCGAGAGGGCGAGGAGATCTGGCACACGGTGCTGCCCGGCTTCGGCCTCAGCCCCCTGGAGCGGCTGGAGACCCTCGGCGCGATCGCCGACGGAATCGATTTCGGCCCAGAACTCGGTGACGAGGAGGAATCCTGGCGCGCCGCCCTGCCCGGGATCGACCGCATGATCCCGATCAGCAGCCACGGCTCCGACCTCTGGCTCTGCCTCGACTACACGGAGGCGTCGCCTGAACCCTCGATCGTGCTGTTCGACGCGGTCTCGCCGGATGGCGGCCCCGGCCGCATCACCTTCCGCCGCCCGGATTTCGCGCGCTTCTTCGCCGGGCTGCGGCGGCACGGCATCACCGTCGAGGACGGCATCGCGATGCGCGGCAGCCGTCTCCTCGGCGAGGATGCCTGAATTGCCTGCTACCACCCCACAATCGGGCGCCCGAGGCGCCGAGCCAGCCCTGAAAGGCCCATAGCCGATGTCCAAGCACGTCGCCGTCCTGATGGGCGGCTGGTCCTCCGAGCGGGAGATCTCGCTCCGCTCCGGCAATGCCTGCGCCGCGGCGCTGGAAGGGGAGGGGTACCGCGTCACCCGCGTCGATGTCGGGCCCGACATCGCATCGGTGCTGACCGAGCTGAAGCCCGATGCGGCGCTCAACGCGCTGCACGGCCCGGCCGGCGAGGATGGCACGATCCAGGGCCTCCTGGAGATCCTGAAGATCCCCTACACCCATTCCGGCGTGCTGGCCTCGGCGCTCGCCATGCACAAGGAGCGTGCCAAAACGGTCATGCGCGCGGCCGGAGTCAGCGTTCCGGAGGGCCGGGTCGTTAACCGTCATGATGCGGCGAAGTCACACCCGTTAACCCCTCCCTATGTCGTGAAGCCGATCGCCGAGGGCTCCTCCATGGGGGTCATCATCGTGCGGGACGGGCGCTCCCACCCGCCCCAGATCCTGGCCTCCGACGAATGGGTCTACGGCGAGGAAGTCCTTGCGGAGACTTACGTTGCCGGCCGCGAGCTGACCTGCGCCGTGCTGGGCGACCGGGCACTCGGCGTGACCGAGATCAAGCCCATCTCGGGGGAGTGGTACGACTTCGATGCGAAGTACGCCGGCGGGGGGTCGATCCACGTCCTCCCCGCCGATCTTAAACTAAATATTTACCAGCGTGTCCAAGAGTTGGCGTTAACGGCGCATCAAGCACTGGGATGTCGTGGCGTCAGCCGTGCCGACCTTCGTTACGACGACACGCCGGGGGGAACCGGCGCCCTCGTCGTCCTCGAGGTCAACACGCAGCCAGGGATGACCCAGACGAGCCTTGTGCCGGAGATCGCGGCCCATGCAGGCCTGAGTTTCGGTGAACTCGTCCGATGGATGGTGGAGGACGCTTCTCTCAACCGCTGAACGCCGCCGGCACGCCCGGCAGCGGCGGATTCCTCGCGGGCCTGAGGCTCCCGAGAATCCTCAGGCGGTTCTCGTCGGCGCGCCGGCTGCGGCCGGCGGTGCCGATCGAGGCGCGCGTGCCGCGGCTCGCGGGCACCGCGCTAGTCGCGGGCCTCGCCGGCACCGTCGCGCTGACCGGCTTCGTCATGAGCGGGCGCTTTGACGCCTTCGTCGCCGAGAACGGCCGTCCGCTCGACATCCTCGCCCGAATCGCCGGTTTCGGCGTCGAGCGGGTGACCATCACCGGCCTGTCGCGGATGTACGAGCGCGAGGTGCTGAGCACCGCCGGCATCGACTGGCGCTCCTCGGTGCCGTTCCTCGACGTCGATGGGGTGCGCGATCGCCTGCTCGCCGAGAAGCTGATCGCCAGCGCCTCCGTGCGCAAGCTGTACCCGAACGAGATCGTCATCAACCAGGTCGAGCGGGAGCCCGCCGCCCTGTGGCAGCAGAACGGCGAGATCCAGGTGATCGCCGCCGACGGCAAGGTGATCGACGACCTGCGCGACGAGCGCTACGTCAACCTGCCCCTCGTCGTGGGTGCGGGCGCCAATGAGCGCCTCAAGGAATATCTCGACCTGATCGAGGCCGCCGGGCCGTTGGGCTCGCGCATCCGCGCCGGCACCTACGTCTCCGGCCGTCGCTGGACGCTCAAGCTCGACGGCGTCGACATCCGCCTGCCCGAAGCCGATCCCGCCGAGGCGCTGGCCCGTCTCGTCCGCCTGGAGCGGGACAGCAGGATTCTGGAGAAGGACATCATCGCGGTCGACCTGCGCATGGCCGACCGCGTCGTGGTGCGCCTGACCGAGGAGGCCGCGGCCGCCCGGGCCGAGAGCCGCAAGAAGCCGAAGAAGGGGACCGCGACATGAGCGCCGCCCTCTCGAACGATCTCTCCTCCGTGTCCTCTCGCGTATCCGTCGAGTAGCGTCCGATGCAGACTCACCACGGCCTCACGCCGCGCCTGAAGCCGCTCTCCGCCCGCCGGAGCGCGACGATGTCGGTGCTCGACATCGGCACCAGCAAGGTCGTCTGCCTCATCGCCGAGCTGCAGCCGGCCGAGGCGATGTCGACCCTGCGCGGGCGCACGCACCTGGCCCGCATCATCGGCATCGGCCACCAGCGCTCGCTCGGCCTCAAGGGCGGCGCCATCGTCGATCTGGAGGCGGCCGAGGGCGCGATCCGGCAGGCGGTCCACGCCGCCGAGCGGATGGCCAAGGCCGAGGTCCAGTCGGTCATCGTCAACATCTCCGGCGGGCGCATCGCCTCGCAGCATTTCGAGGCGCGGGTGAACGTCCGCTCCGGCACCGTCACCGGCGCCGATGTCGAGCGCGTGCTGGAAACCGCGAGCGCCCACGGCGTCAGCCCCGGCCGGGCCGTGCTTCACGCCCTGCCGACCGGCTACGCGCTGGACGGCCAGGGCGCGGTGATCGACCCGTCGGGCATGATCGGCAGCGCCCTCGGCGTCGATCTCCACGTCGTCACCGCGGAGGCCGCCGCCGCCCGCAATCTGATGCTGGCGGTCGAGCACTGTCATCTCGGCGTCGACGCGGTGATCGCCACGCCCTACGCCGCCGGCCTCTCGGCGCTGGTGGACGACGAGGCCGAACTCGGCTGCGCCGTCGTCGACATGGGCGGCGGCACCACCAGCGTCGGCGTGTTCATGGGCGGGCACCTCGTCCATTGCGACGCGGTCGCGGTCGGCGGCCACCACGTCACCATGGACATCGCCCGCGGTCTCTCGACCCGCGTCAACGTCGCCGAGCGACTGAAGACGCTCTACGGCTCGGCCATCGCCACGGCCTCCGACGAGCGGGACATGATCGCCGTGCACGGCGTCGGCGAGGACGAGGGCGAGGCACCCGGCCACGTGCCCCGCTCGCAGCTCGTGCGCATCGTCAAGCCGCGGGTCGAGGAGGTGCTCGAACTCGTGCGCGACCGCCTGCGTGGGGCCGGTTTCGGCGCCCAGGCCGGACGCCGGGTGGTCCTCACGGGCGGCGCCAGCCAGCTCGTCGGCCTGCCGGAGACGGCCCGACGCATCCTCCAGGGACAGGTCCGGATCGGGCGCCCGCTCGGCATCCGCGGCCTGCCGGAAGCCGCCAAGGGGCCCGCCTTCTCGGCCTCGGTCGGCCTGCTGGTCTACCCGCAGGTGGCGCATGCGGAGCATTTCGAGCCGCGGGGGCAGGGCGCCTTCGCCGGCACGGGAACGGACGGCTACTTCTCGCGGGTCGGTCGCTGGATCCGGGAAAGTTTCTGAAGACGACCCCGCGCCGCCGCGAGGCCAGCGCGGGACAAGCAAAACAGGGCAGGCGTCGCAAGACGTCGTTCAGGCAATCGAAAGTCACGAAGGGTTCGACCACATGGCCATCTCTCTTCAGGCTCCGGACATCCGGGAACTCAAGCCCCGCATCACCGTGTTCGGCGTCGGCGGCGCGGGCGGCAATGCCGTCAACAACATGATCGAGTCGGGTCTGCTCGGCTGCGAGTTCGTCGTGGCCAACACCGATGCCCAGGCGCTCACCTCCTCGAAGGCCGAGCGGGTGATCCAGATGGGCATCGGCGTGACGCAAGGGCTCGGCGCCGGCTCGCATCCGGAAGTCGGCTCGGCGGCGGCCGAGGAAGTCATCGACGAGATCCGCGACCAGCTCTCGGGCGCGCACATGGCCTTCATCACCGCCGGCATGGGCGGCGGCACCGGCACCGGCGCGGCCCCGGTCATCGCCCGCGCGGCGCGTGACATGGGCATCCTGACGGTCGGCGTTGTGACGAAGCCGTTTCAGTTCGAGGGCATGCGCCGGATGCGCACGGCCGAGGCCGGCATCCAGGAGCTTCAGGCGGCGGTCGACACCCTGATCGTCATCCCGAACCAGAACCTGTTCCGGGTCGCCAACGAGAAGACCACCTTCGCCGACGCCTTCGCCATGGCCGACCAGGTGCTCTACTCGGGTGTCGCCTGCATCACCGACCTGATGGTCAAGGAAGGTCTGATCAACCTCGACTTCGCCGACGTGCGCGCGATCATGCGCGGCATGGGCAAGGCGATGATGGGCACCGGCGAGGCGTCGGGCGAGAACCGCGCCAACCGCGCGGCGGAAGCGGCCATCGCCAACCCGCTCCTCGACGACGTGTCGATGAAGGGCGCCCGCGGCCTGCTGATCTCGATCACCGGCGGCTCCGACCTCACGCTCTACGAGCTCGACGAGGCCGCCACCCGCATCCGCGAGGAGGTCGATTCCGACGCCAACATCATCCTCGGCGCGACCTTCGACGAGAGCCTCGACGGCATCATCCGCGTCTCGGTGGTCGCCACCGGCATCGAGCCGGCGCTGATCTCGGCCGATTCCCCGAACAACCCGGAGATCGCCCAGACCGAGCAGCGGATCGCCGAGGTCGCCGAGCGCCTGCGCTCCGAGGCCCGCGCCCGCGCCTCCGCCGCGCTGAGCCCGGCCTCCACGCACCAGCCGGTGCAGCAGCAGGCGGCGCATCAGCCGGCGCCCCGCATGTCGGCCCCCGAGCCGCTGCTCGCCCCGAATGCCGGGCCGCGGGCGATGCTGTCCGAGCCGGTCGCGCCCGAGCCGATGCGCGCCGAGCCCGCCCCGGCGATGCATCACCACGACGTGGTGTTGACGCAGGCGCCGGCCCGCGCCGCCGTCCCGGCCTACGAGCCGCCGGCCCGGGTCCAGCCCCACGAGCCGGCGCCGGTCGCCAGCGGCCCCTACGTGCCGCCGGCCCCGCAGCTTGCCCGTGCGCCGCGCATGCCGCAGATCTCGGACCTGCCGCCCCACACCCAGGCGCAGATTCTCAAGAGCCGCGGCGAGGAGCCCCAGCCGGAGCCGAGCCAGGACTCCAAGCGCATGACCCTGCTGCGCCGGCTCGCCACCGTCGGCTTCGGCGGCCGCCGCGAGGAGGCCGAGCCGGCCCCGGCGCAGCCGGCCCGCGCCGCCGCGCCGGCCCCGGTCGCCGCGCCGCGCATCGAGCCGGCCGTGCGGGCCCCGGCGCCCCAAGCGCCGCAATACCGCCCCGCCCAGGGCAACCTCGACCCGCAGGGCCGCGCCCTGCCGCCGCGGATGATGGAAGACGACCAGCTCGAGATTCCCGCCTTCCTCCGCCGCCAGGCGAACTGATCAACGACCGGAGAGGCGCATCGGCTGTGGATTGATGGGGGCAACCACACCTCCATCGGCCCTCGGTGAGGTGTTTCGGCAACAGACCCGGGATCGCAAGATCCCGGGTTTAGCTGCTTGTTAAGACATTGAACACAAAATGCTTTTCAAAGATCGTGGCGAAACCGTGGCTGTAACAGATCGTAAGAATCCGTGATTTGGCCGCCCTGTTTGCCACAGCTATACACCATGCCGGAACGACAGAAGGCGCGGATGGTCGACCGACCGGCAGCGCTCGCAGAGGCTTCAAGCAGCGGACGGACTTTCCCACACCGCGCCCCGAACCGGGCATGCGCGGGAAGGATCCTGGCCGAGGGCTAAGGTATGCGGACGAACCAACAAACAACGCTCAAAACGTCCGTGACCCTCACCGGAATCGGAGTCCACTCCGGAAATCCGGCAGAGATCACGATCCACCCCGCCAAAGCCAACCACGGTATCGCCTTCCTCCGGACGGGCACCACCACCGGCAACGATCGGCTCATCAAGGCCCACTTCGCCTGCGTCTCCGCCACCGAGCTGTGCACCGTCATCGGTGACGTCGAGACCGGCGCCGTCGCCACCATCGAACACCTGATGTCGGCCCTCTACGGCCTCGGCGTCGACAACGCGCTGATCGAGATCGACGGCCCCGAGATGCCGATCCTCGACGGCAGCGCCCGCCCCTTCGTCGCTGCCATCGACAGCGTCGGCCTCACCACCTGCGGCGCGGCGCGCCGCTGGATCAAGGTGCTCCAGCCCGTCCGCATCGAGGCCGGCCGCGCCTTCGCCGAACTCCGCCCGATCGACCGCGGCTTCCGCCTCGACGTGGAGATCGACTTCCAATCCCCGGTGATCGGCCGCTCGCGCAAGGCGATGGACCTGACCCCGGCCGCCTACCGCCGCGAGATCGCCCCCGCCCGCACCTTCGGCATGATGAAGGACGTGGAGCGCTACTGGAAAGCGGGCTTTGCGCTCGGCGCCTCCCTCGACAACACCGTCGCCGTCGGCGAGACCGCCGTCGTCAACCCGGAAGGCCTGCGCTTCGCGGACGAGTTCGTCCGCCACAAGTTCCTCGACGCGGTCGGCGATCTCGCGCTGGCCGGGCTGCCGATCCAGGGCGCCTACCGCTCCTATTGCGGCGGCCACCGCATGAATGTCGGCATCCTTGAGGCCCTGTTCGCCGACCGCGCGAACTACGCCATCGTCGAGGGCCAGGGCACGCGCCGCGAACCGGCCCGCGCCGAGTTCGGCCTTGGCATCGCCGCCTTCGCCGCGGAACTGTAACCGCCGCGCCACATCGGTCCGCGATCCACGCTTCCGGCGGAATACGTTAACGGTTCCCGCCGCCCTGCCGTTTTGACGCCCGAATCGGCCTCCACCCGTGAAAGCCTGCGCGTAGGTCGCGTGTCGCCCCGAAGCGGCCGGACCTGACAGGGAATTTGACCGCGATGCCTCTGACCTTCCCGACCCGTGGCGCGATGGCGGCCGTGCTCCTCAGCCTCGGCCTCGGACTCGGCGGCTGCGACGCCCTCGACCCGACCAATCTCTTCGCCGAGAAGTACAAGCCCGAGGCCGTTCCGGACACGCCGGCGGACAAGCTCTACAGCGAGGGCTTGGCGAAGATGGAGGACAAGGATTACGAGAACGCCGCCAAGAGCTTCGATCAGCTCGACAAGCAGTACACCTATTCCGACTGGTCGCGGAAAGGCCTGCTGATGACGGCCTACGCGAACTACGAGGGCGCGAAGTACGACGACGCCATCACAGCCTCCAAGCGCTACCTGCAGCGCCATCCGGCGAGCAAGGATGCGGCCTACGCCCAGTACCTGATGGCGATGTCGCAGTATAAGCAGATCCCGGACGTGACCCGCGATCAGGAGCGCTCCGAGCGCGCCCTCGTCGCCCTCCAGGAGCTGGTGCAGAAGTACCCGACCTCGGAATACGCCGCCGACGCCAAGGCCAAGATCCAGATCACCCGCGACCAGCTCGCCGGCAAGGAGATGGAAGTCGGCCGCTTCTATCTTGAGAAGCGCGCCTTCCCGGCGGCGATCAACCGCTTCCGCGACGTGGTCAGCAAGTACCAGACGACCCGCCACGCCGAGGAGGCGCTGGAGCGCTTGGTCGAGGCCTACATGGCGCTCGGCATCACCGCCGAGGCACAGACCGCCGCGGCCGTGCTCGGCCACAATTTCCCCGACAGCCCCTGGTACCAGGATGCCTACAAGCTCCTGCAGACCGGCGGTCTGGAGCCGCGGGAGGAGAAGTCCTCCTGGATCAGCAAGATCTATCGCGGCGTGATCGGGCGGACCGCCGCCGCGGAGTAGCAGCGGCGCGCCCGGGCGCAACACGGGCAAAGCGTTCGAGCAGCGTCCCCGATCCGCGATCGGGGACGCTGTCTTCGTTTGAGCACCGTCGCGTCGGTCCTCCGCGCGCGGCCGCCCCTCGCACCCACAACGCATCCGTTTCCGCCCATTTCCAACGGGTCGGGGCTCGGTGTGGCGGAGGAGAGGGCCTCAGATGAGCCGGTCGATCCGCCTCTCGATCCGCTCGGAATACGCCCGTGCCACGGGCAGGGCATCAGTCAGCTCGCCGTAGCGGCTGCACACATCCGACAGGAACCCGACGAGCGCCCGGACTGACTGCATCTCGGGATCGTTCTTCGGGGTGTAGCGAAGGGGGCCGCCGCGATAGTCCATCGGGTCGTGGACAACGCTACGGTCCTCGTTCTTCCGCTCGAGGAAGCTCTCCGACCGCAGCAACGTCTCGGGACGGTCTCGGAGCAGCTCGAACGGCCCGCGGTAATGGGCCGAGAAGCCCCGGTTCATGCACGCCTCGCCAGCGGTCAGGATTTTCGCCCATCCGCGCACGACCTTCGTGACGTACTGCGCGGCGTTGCGCTCGGAGAAATGCGCGATCCAGAGCCGCTGCTCGGTGACGACCCTGCCTTGGCTTCCTTCCGGCAGGTACACGTCGTGCTGCCCCTCCAGCACGAGACCTTTCTCCTTCGCCAGCCGCCAGCTCACGATCACCTTGCCGTCGGCGGCGACCTCGGTGCGGTGCGTGATGCGGCGCGGGACGAGGTTCTCGGTCGCGTCATCGCGGGTCGTGTAGTTGTAATGCGCCCACGGAATCCGGACCGCGACGACATTCGCGCCGGAGTTCTCCAGCTCCTGGAGATGATTGCGAAGGCCGCCCGGCAGCTGACGCTCGTCGTAGAACTCGTCGCTGTCGAGACAAGCCACCCAATCCGCATCGTGCCGCTCAACCGCCTCGTTGTAGAGCCAGTTGTTCATGTCCCGGTCGGAGAAGCAGATCGACGGTGACTGGTAGACCGTGAGTGGAAGCCCCTCTTCGGCGAGCCTTCCGATGATCTCGATGGTCCCGTCCCGGCTGCCGTTGTCGAGAATGATGTGATGATCGACGAAGGCGGAGGCATGCCGAACAAATGCCTCGATGATATCGACCTCATCGAGCACTCGACTCACCGCAACGACACGCATGCACCAGCTCCCAGACACGTCCGACCCGGTGAGCGAAGCGGCCAGGTCGCGACTCTCGCGCGGCCGATCGTCGTCATGGGTCCCGCAGCACTTTCCGGATGAAGTCCTCTCCGCTTACGGCTAAACCCGCGGACAATCCAATAAGGGGCTCTGGCGCCGCTTCATGCTCGTCCAGCTCGCAATCCGCGACATCGTTCTGATCGACAAGCTCGAATTGACCTTCTCCGCCGGGCTCACCGTCCTCACGGGCGAGACCGGTGCGGGCAAGTCGATCCTGCTCGATGCCTTCGCCCTGGCGCTGGGCGGGCGTGGCGACGGCGGTCTCGTGCGGCAGGGCGAGGCGCAGGGCGGCGTCACCGCCGTGTTCGACGTGCCCAGCGACCACCCCGCCCGGGCCGTCGCTGCGGCGGCCGAGATCGACACCGACGGCGACCTGATCCTGCGCCGCATGCAGTTTGCCGACGGGCGCACGCGCGCCTTCGTCAACGACCAGCCGGTGGGCGTGCAGACCATGCGGTCGATCGGCACCGCGCTCGTCGAGATCCACGGCCAGCACGACGACCGGGCGCTTGCCGATCCTACAACGCACCGCACCATCCTCGACGCGTTCGGCGGCTTGCAGGGCCCGCTCAACCAAGTTGCCGCTGCGGCCAAACGCGTGCGCGCCGCCCGTTCGAACCTGTCCGAGCAGCGCGCGCGGGTCGAGGCGGCGCAGAAGGAAGCCGACTTCCTCCGGCACGCGGTGGAGGAGCTCGGCAATCTCGACCCCCAGGCGGGCGAGGAGGCGATGCTGGCCGAGCGCCGCACGGTGATGCAGCAGGGCGAGAAGGTCGCCCGCGAGTTGAACGAGGCCCTCGATCTCGTCGGCGGCTCCGGCTCGCTGGTGCCGCACCTCTCCTCCGCCGTTCGCCGGCTGGAACGGCGCAGCGCGACGGTGCCGACCCTGGTCGATCCGAGCATCGCGGCGCTCGACGCCGCACTCGTGGCCCTGGACGAGGCACGGGCCGCCCTCGACGCGGCGGTGCTCGCCGCCGAGTTCGACCCGCGCGAGCTGGAGCGGGTCGAGGAGCGCCTGTTTGCCCTGCGCGCCGCCTCGCGGAAATACGCGGTCCCCGCCGACGACCTCGCCGATCTGCGCGGCCGCTACGATGCGGACGTGGCCGCTCTCGATGCCGGCGAGCAGGCGCTCGCGGGGCTCGAGGCCGAGTTGGAGGCTGCGGAAGCCGCCTATGCCCAGGCGGCGAAGAAACTCGGCGACGGGCGACGCAAGGCCGCGAAAGCGCTGGACGCGGCGGTGCAGGCCGAGCTTCCGCCGCTGAAGCTGGAAGGCGCCCGCTTCATCACGCAGATCACCGTGGACGAGGCCTCCCGCGACGCGGCGGGCACCGAGCGGGTCGAGTTCTGGGCGCAGACCAATCCGGGCACTCGCGCGGGCCCGATGATGAAGGTCGCCTCGGGAGGCGAGCTCTCCCGCTTCATGCTGGCGCTCAAGGTGGTGCTGGCCGGCAAGGGCTCGGCGCCGACGCTGATCTTCGACGAGATCGATACCGGCCTCGGCGGCGCGGTGGCCGATGCCATCGGCGCGCGGCTCGGCCGGCTCTCGGAGCAGGTACAGGTCGTGGCGGTGACGCACGCCCCGCAGGTCGCCGCCCGCGCCTCGACGCATTTCCGCATCGCCAAGGACAGCGTGAAGGGGAAGACGGCCAAGGGCGCGGAGAAGGGTGGTGATCGGGTAACCACCCGTGTGGTCGGCCTTGCGGCGGATGCGCGCCGAGAGGAGATCGCGCGGATGCTCGCCGGCGCCACGGTCACCGACGAGGCTCGCGCCGCGGCGGCACGGCTGCTTCAGGGGGCGGAGGGCTGATCCGGCTCCCGCCGCACCGCCGCATCCGAACAGGAAACGGTCCGGAATCGAACGTCCCTCAGGGTCCTGTCTCGACCCCATCCGTGCGGCGAGGCCCGGCATCGGCCTGCGATGACGTCGCGTGTCAGAGCAGGCCGATCCAACCGACCAGGTAGAGCGCCGCGAGCAGGCCGATCCCGAGCAGGCCGCCTCTGACCGCGCCCGTCACGCACTGATGCAAGACCGATGGCGACTCACGGTCCGCCAAGTTCTCCCGATGCCATCGCTCGACCAACGTCTCGTGCATGCGTGAGCGCCGAAGCCTTCGGAGATGCTCGTGGAGGTTGGTCCGCTCGGGCGCGTTCGTCAATATTGCCCTGATCGTTCCCGCCCTCGGCACGTGCACTCGACGTGCGATGACTGATGCGGCCCGCTATCAATTGCAGGGTGGCGCTCTCCTTGATCGCAGTGGGTGATCGACTTCGGCGCTGCGAGGCCGAGCGCACACTCGATTGGCGTCAGGGTTGCCGGACAAACAATGATGAGAGAGCCGTGGTTAACGGCCCGTTTTTTATTGTAGTATAGAATATCAGTCTATCTCTCGTTCCGCAGCATCAGAATGAAGATAATTCTGGCCTTGGCGGCATCCGCTGCACTTCTCTGGACTGGAGGAGCCGAGGCGCAGCCCGGCAAGCCGATCCGGCAGCCGACGGCGGCTTCGACGCAGGGGCTCTGCGAGCAATCTCCACCGGAAGAACGGGCGCATGTCCCCGGCGAAGCCGAGCGTGCCGGCACACAAGCGCGAATGGCGGCGCTCTACAAGCGGCTCGACGATCATGCAGAGCGCGCCACGCGCTCGATCTGCAAAGGCTGCCAGCCGGAACGGCTCTCCGGAGATCCATCCCGGCGGCTCGTCGCCTCGGTGGAACCCTCTGAGAACATCGTGGGCGATCCAGCCCAGGCCCCCGACTATTGAGGCATCTCGGCGATCGGTCTACGCGCGGCGTGATCGGCCCCGTCATGATCGACGGACTGCTAAGACCTCGCGTGAAACGGGAGGGACACCCTACTCGCCCTCGTCCAGCTCGATCCCATACTCGGCCAGCACCCAGAAGATCGCCTCCAGATCGTCCGCGGTCACGTCGCGCGGCGGCAGCGCCTCTTCGAGGTCGTCGTAGGTCAGCGAGCGGCGGCGCTCCGCGTCCGCCTTGGCGAGCAGGCGATCGACGGTCATGCGGATATCGGCCGGCAGGGCGTCGTGGCTCGGCAGCACGATCCCGCCGGCCGGGCGCAGGGCGTCGCTGAGCAGACGATCGATGATCGCCTGCCGTCGCGCGTGAGCTCCGTCCGAACTGTCCATGTCACGGAATATGGACCGTCGCGGGCGCGCGTCGAGTCTCTGCCGACCTGCGTCTTTCGTCACTCCTTGCCCACCGACATCAGCAGGCGCTCGGTTCGGGCATCCTCGATGCGGTTGACCATGCGGCGCGCCTCATGGACGTCGCGGAGCGTCTTGGTCGCCGTGATGCAGGACTGGATGAGCATCACCGTGCCCATGGCGAGGTAGCCCTTCATCCAAAGGTCGAGGGGCATGAACAGGATGCCGAAGCCGACGAGCACGGCGGAGGCGACGAAGGAGGCTTGGGTGAAGACGACCCAGGCGCCGGTATGCTGCGCAGTCTCTTGGGGCATGGTGCAGATCCTTCGGAAGGAGGGGAGGCGGGCAACGGATCAGGCGGAGGCGGACCCATCGGCCTCGGCGCGGCGGCGCAGCCGGGCGAGGACGTCGTCGGAGGAGGAGCGCGTACGCGGTCCGAAGCCCTCGCGTTCGAGGCGTTCGGCAATGCTCTCCTCCGGCGTCTCGATCGCGGCCAGCGCCTCGTCGGTCGCCGCCGCCTCGGCCTGGACGCGCTGAAGGCGGGCCAGCGTCGCCTCGGCCTGCCGCAGGTTCGCGCGCTCACCCACGCTCGCCGCCGGGCGCAGTCGGCGGACGGCCTCGGCGGCGGCCGCGACCCGCCGCCCGCGCTCCAGCGCCGCCTGACGGCGGGCCGCATCGGCGAGCACGGCGCGCAGCCGCGCCACCTCCGCGGCGAAGGTCGCCCGCGCGGCGCGCAGGGCATCCCGCTCAGCCTCGAGGCTCGCGATCGCCTCCGCCGCGTCGCGGGCCAGATCCTCGCGGCCCCCAGCGAGGGCCGCCACGGCGCGGATCTCCAGATCGGCGGCGCGCGCCTCGACCTCGGCCAAGCGTCGCGCCTCGGCGGCATCCCCGGCCATGGCCGCCGCCAGCGTGCGCCGGCCGCGCTCCAGATCGGCGGCAGTCTCGCGGATCTGCTGATCGAGCACGAGGAGAGCGTGGCGGTCGTGAGCCTCCTCGCAGGCCTGCGCGGCGGCGCCGCGGGCAAGGGTTCGCAACAGCGTCAACATGGCATCACTCCGATGGCGTGACCGCTTCGTCACGCCCTCATGAGTGCGCCGAGTTTGCACAGTGTACAAGTGATGTTTTGCACACCGTACAATCCGCTCAATCGTGAGCGCGGCGCCGACCCGCCGGAGACGGGCGGTGCCCCGCTCAGTCCGTCGAGGCCAGTTCCGCCGCCTTGGCGATGCGCACCGGAATCGCCTTCGCTGCCGGCACCTTGGCCTGCGCGTCGTGGTGCCAGAGCGGGATCAGCACGTTCAGCTCCGGGTAGTAGCCGGCGCAGTTGCCCTCGGGGATGTCGTACTTGACGATCCTCAGGCCCTTCACCTCGCGGGCGAACTCGTCGGCGGCCTCGGTCACGACGTCGACGGTCTCGCCGTCGGCGAGCTGCAGGCGCTCGATGTCGTTCTCGTTCATGAACAGCACCTGCCGGGTGCCTTTCACCCCGCGGAAGCGGTCGTGATAGCCGTAGACCGTGGTGTTGAACTGGTCGTTCGAGCGCAGGGTGATGAGGTCGAGCACGTCGCGCCGGTCGCTCTTCATGTCCGGGTCCATGTCGAGCCCATCCGGCGGCACGACGAAGTTGGCCTTGCCGGTCGGGGTCTCCCACTTGCGCTCACGGGCGGCGAGCGGCTTGTGCAGGCCGCCGGGCTCGAACAGGCGCGCGTTGAAGTCCTTGAATTTTTCAGGGTACGTCGCCTCAATGGCGTCGCGCACGCGGGCGTAATCGCCGACCCAGGCGTCCCAATCGACCTTCGGGTTGGGCGGAAGCGTCGCCTTGGCGAGCTGTGCCACGATCCAGGGCTCGGAGCGCACGTGGTCGCTGATCGGCGACGCCACGCCCCGCGAGCCGTGGAAGCAGGAGGTCGAATCCTCCATCGACACCGCCTGTGGCCCGCTCGCCTGCTCGTCGATCTCGATCCGACCGAGGCACGGCAGGATGTAGGCGACCGCGCCGTGGACGAGGTGCGAGCGGTTGAGCTTGGTCGAGACCTGCACGGTGAGCCGCAGCCCGCGCCACGCCTCCTCCATCCGCTGCGTGTCGGGGATCGCGCGCACGAAGTTGCCGCCGAGCCCGACGAAGGCCTTCACCTTGCCGGAGAGGACCCCCTCGCAGGTCTCGATCGTGTTCATCCCCTTCTCGGTCGGCGGCTCGAAGCCGTACATCGCCTTGAGCTTGTCGAGCGGCACCAGCGAGGGCTCGTCGGCGATGCCGACGGTGCGCTGGCCCTGGACGTTGGAATGGCCGCGCACGGGGCAGATGCCGGCACCGGGGCGGCCGATATTGCCGCGCAGGAGCAGCAGGTTGACGAACATCTGCACCGTCTCGGTGCCGCGGCGGTGCTGGGTGAGCCCCATGCCGTAGATGCCGATCACCGCCCGCGCGCGGGCATAGACGGCGGCCGCCGCCTCCATCCCCTCGCGCTTCAGGCCGGATTTGGCTTCCAGCGCCGGCCATTCGAGCCGGTCGCAGAACTTTTCGAATTTGTCGAAGCCGTGGGTGTGCTCAGCGATGAAATCGATGTCGAGGATGCGCGGGCGCCCCTCGTCCTGCGCCTGCCGGTCCATGGCGAACAGCGCCTTGCAGATTCCGGCGATCGCGGCGATGTCGCCGCCCGCCTTCACCTGATGGTACTGGGTCGAGATCTGCGTCGAGGAATGCGTCAGCATCTCGATCGGCGATTGCGGGTTGGTGAAGCGCTCCAGCCCCCGCTCCCGCAGCGGGTTGAAGGTGATGATCGGAACGCCCCGGCGCCGGGCATCCTGCAGCGGGTGGAGCATCCGCGGCGAGTTCGAGCCGACATTCTGGCCGAAGAACAGGATCAGGTCGGTCGCCTCGAAATCCTCCAGCACCGTCGTCCCGACCGGCACGCCGATCGATTGCGGCAGCGCCTTCGAGGTCGATTCGTGGCACATGTTGGAGGAGTCGGGCAGGTTGTTGTTGCCGTACATCCGCGCGAACAGCGCGTACATGTAGCTCGTCTCCAGCGAGGCCCGGCCCGAGGAGTAGAACACCGCCGCCTTCGGATCGGCCTCCCGCAGCGCCTTCAGCTCGCGGCCAATCTCCTCGAAGGCGGCCTCCCAGGAGACGGGAAGGTAGCGGTCGCGCTGCGGGTCGTAGCGCAGCGGATGGGTGATGCGGCCCTTCTCCTCGAGGTCGTAATCGGGCCAGGTCAGAAGCTCGGTGACCGAGTAGCGCTCGAAGAAGTCCGGGCCGATCCGCTTGCGGGTCTGCTCCCAGGCAGTCGCCTTGGCGCCGTTCTCGCAATACTCGAAGGTCGACGGCTTGGCCGGCTTCGACCATGCGCAGGACACGCACATGTAGCCGCCCGGCTTGTTCTGCTTCATCAGCATCGCCGCGCCGGAAGCCGGGATTTCCTCGCGGGTCAGAATATCGACGAGGGACCGGGCCGAGCCCCATCCGCCGGCCGGGTCGGTATAGGCTTCGATCTTCTCGTCGGGCATGGCCGGGCTCGCTTTGCGTGAACCTCGGCGCAACACATGCGCGAAACGCCGGGTTCCGCCCGTGCGACGCTGACTCCGGCCCGCAGCAGGACGCCCGCGCTCGCTGAGCGATCCTCAGGCAACTTCACTGATCGGCGAAAGGCTCCGCGCCGGGCGCATCCGGGTTCATGCCCTCGACTGGGGCGCGGCTGCGGCGCGGTCGCGGCGGCGTGTTGGCGGCGGTCGGCGTGGCCGTGTTGGCGCCGAGCCGCGTTGCCAGGGCGATCGCCCGTGCCTCGGTGAATCGCAGGTGGCAGTAGCCGTGCGCTCCCTCGCGGGCATAGGTCCGGCAGGCCTGCTCGCGGTCGGAGGAGAAGGCCGCCTGCTCCTGCACGATCGGCCGGACGTCGCTGCCCCGCGACCGCTGGGTCATGATCTTGTAGTTGTCGCGCACGGCCTTGTCGGCTACGCCGCGGGCGGTGTCGAACTCGCCCGCCTGCGGGATCAGGCTCGCCGCGCCGGGCCCCCACAGGCCCGCCGGGGTCGTCTCGCAATCCGCAGCGGTGAAGGTGCAGGCAGGGCCCGATCCGAGCGGCGTGGCGAGCACGCTGCCGTCGAGGATCTCGAAGCGCAGCGGGCACTCGGCGCTGCCGGTCGAGAAGCGCGAGACGCCCTGCGCGCGTCCCTCCGCACTCAGCGGCACCGGCTTGCCACCGTTGAGCTTGACCGTGCAGCTCTCGGTCGGCTGCGAGATCTTGGTGCCCGGCAGCGTCATCTGGGCGGTGTAGGCCGACCCGCTCCGCTCGATCCTCAGGGACCCATTCAGCCCATTGAGCAGCAGGTCCTGCCCGGCGACGTTGTCCTCGGAGGGCACCCGCAGCACGACCGGCTGGCGCGGCGGAGCCGGGACGCTCGGTCGCGTCTCGGCGCCTTCGCCGGGCGCGAGAGCCCCCGGCTCCGCGGGCGGCGGCGCGGGCTGGACGGGCACGTTGCGCGGGGGCTGCGGAGGACGGGCGGCGCGACCGATGCCGAACAGCTCCTCGAAGAAGTTCTGCGCCCGCGCCGGGGTGGACGGGGCAAAAGCCGCCCCGGCGAGCGCGAGCAGCGCCGCGATCGCGGCACGAGCCGGGCGATCCGTCCTCCGGACCTTCCGCGCGGACATTCTCTCGGAGACGGGCAGGAACATCAGGCCGTCGGCCTCCCGGTTTGAAGCCACTTCACGGGCCATGTCCCATGGTCATACCACGCCACCCGTGGCGCGGACGTGGCAGCCTGGCAACAAACAAGCCTGTCGCCGCGCGTCCGATCCGGAAAATCGCCTTGGCGCAGTGGAGGATGGTAGCCTTCGCTCATGCATCCGGCGCGCGTTCTTGCGGCGGCGTAGCCGTCTTCTTATATGCGGCGGGACACGGGACGAGGCCTGGGAAGCACAACCCGCAAGGGCGATGCGCTTCGGATCCATCCCGTTCTCAAACCTGATGTTTTGTACCGCCATGGGTCGAGCTGCTTCGGGGCTCGGCGGTCTGCTTGAAAAATCCAACAGAGGGATCCCACCATGGGTAAAGTAATCGGTATCGACCTCGGCACCACCAATTCCTGCGTGGCCGTCATGGAAGGCACGCAGCCGCGGGTCATCGAGAATGCGGAAGGCGCCCGCACCACACCGTCCATCGTCGCGTTCACCGACGACGGGGAGCGCCTCGTCGGCCAGCCCGCCAAGCGGCAGGCCGTGACCAATCCGGAACGTACCTTCTTCGCGATCAAGCGTCTGATCGGCCGGACCTACGACGATCCGCTGACGCAGAAGGACAAGGGCCTCGTGCCCTACAAGATCGCCAAGGGCGACAACGGCGACGCCTGGGTCGAGGCCGACGGCAAGAAGTACTCGCCCTCGCAGATCTCCGCCTTCACCCTTCAGAAAATGAAGGAGACCGCCGAGTCCCATCTCGGCCAGCCGGTGACGCAGGCCGTCATCACGGTCCCGGCCTACTTCAACGACGCCCAGCGCCAAGCGACCAAGGACGCCGGCAAGATCGCCGGCCTTGAGGTGCTGCGCATCATCAACGAGCCGACGGCGGCCGCGCTCGCCTACGGCCTCGACAAGAAGAAGTCCGGCACCATCGCGGTCTACGACCTCGGCGGCGGCACCTTCGACGTGTCGATTCTCGAAATCGGCGACGGCGTGTTCGAGGTGAAGTCGACGAACGGCGACACCTTCCTCGGCGGCGAGGACTTCGACAACCGCGTGGTCGAGTACCTGACCGCCGAGTTCAAGAAGGAGCAGGGCATCGACCTGACCAAGGATAAGCTCGCCCTCCAGCGTCTCAAGGAGGCCGCCGAGAAGGCGAAGATCGAGCTGTCCTCGGCGACCCAGACCGAGATCAACCTGCCCTACATCACCGCCGACGCCACCGGCCCGAAGCACCTCGCGCTGAAGCTCAGCCGGGCGAAGTTCGAGTCGCTTGTCGATGACCTCGTGCAGCGCACGATCGAGCCCTGCCGCAAGGCGCTCAAGGATGCCGGCGTCTCGGCCTCCGAGATTGACGAAGTCGTGCTCGTCGGCGGCCAGACCCGCATGCCCAAGGTGCAGGAGGTCGTGAAGGCCTTCTTCGGCAAGGAGCCCCACAAGGGCGTCAACCCGGACGAGGTCGTCGCCATCGGCGCCGCGGTCCAGGCGGGCGTGCTTCAGGGCGACGTGAAGGACGTGCTGCTGCTCGACGTGACCCCGCTCTCGCTCGGCATCGAGACGCTGGGCGGCGTGTTCACGCGCCTGATCGACCGCAACACCACGATCCCGACCAAGAAGTCCCAGGTCTTCTCGACGGCGGAAGACAACCAGAACGCGGTCACCATCCGGGTCTTCCAGGGTGAGCGCGAGATGGCGGCCGACAACAAGCTGCTCGGCCAGTTCGACCTCGTCGGCATCCCGCCGGCGCCCCGCGGCATGCCGCAGATCGAGGTGACCTTCGACATCGACGCCAACGGCATCGTCAACGTGACGGCGAAGGACAAGGCGACGAACAAGGAGCACCAGATCCGCATCCAGGCCTCGGGCGGTCTGTCGGACGCCGACATCGAGAAGATGGTCAAGGACGCCGAGGCCAATGCCGAGGCGGACAAGAAGCGCCGTGAGCTGGTCGAGGTGAAGAACCAGGGCGAGAGCCTGATCCACGCCACCGAGAAGTCGGTCGCGGAGTATGGCGACAAGGTCTCGGCCGCCGACAAGGGCGCCATCGAGTCCGCCATCGCGGCGCTGCGCACCGCGCTGGAAGGTGACGATGCCGAGGGCATCAAGGCCAAGACCAACGACCTGATGCAGGCCTCGATGAAGCTCGGCGAGGCGATGTACGCCGCCTCCCAGGCCGAGGGTGCGCCCGGCGCCGACGGCGCCGCAGCCTCGGCGGAGAAGAAGGACGACGTCATCGACGCCGACTTCCAGGAAGTGGACGAGAACGAGCGCAAGAAGCGCGCGTAAGTCCGAGCGGCTCGGGAGCGGTGCGCCAGCGCCGCTCCCGATCATTTTTTCACTGTCAGCGGCGCGAACGGCTTGATCCTCGGGCAAGGCTCGGGGATCAACCTTGCCGAACGTCCGCGAGAAGCGAAGGTCGATCCGGTCTGTCCCGTCCGAGTCGGGAGACGGATCGCAGCGCGGCCGAAGCCCGGCGAAAGAGCTGGCAAGCGAGCCGGCAGCCGGCGCGAACGAGAGGCTCCAGGGGCCGGGAATGTCGAAACGGGACTATTACGAGGTCTTGGGCGTCGCGAAGACGGCCTCGGAGAGCGAGCTGAAGGTCGCCTTCCGCAAGCTGGCCATGGTGCATCACCCGGACCGCAATCCCGGCGACAAGGAAGCCGAGATCAAGTTCAAGGAAGTCAACGAGGCCTATCAATGCCTCTCCGACGGCCAGAAGCGCGCGGCCTACGACCGGTTCGGCCACGCCGCCTTCAGCCAGGGCGGCGCGGGCGGACCCGGATTCGGCAACGAGTTCGGCGACTTCATGTCGGACATCTTCGAGAATTTCTTCGGGGATGGCCGCGGCGCTCCGGGCGGCGGGCGCGGACGCGGCGGTGCTCCGGGCCGCGAGCGCGGAGCGGACCTGCGCTACAATCTCGAGATCAGTCTCGAAGAGGCGTTTTCCGGCAAGACCGAGACGATCCGCATCCCGACCTCGATCGCCTGCGAGACCTGCTCCGGCACAGGGGCCAAGGCCGGCTCGAAGCCGCGCACCTGCTCGACCTGCGGCGGCTACGGCCGGGTTCGTGCGGCGCAGGGGTTCTTCGCCATCGAGCGGACCTGCCCGAACTGCCACGGCCGCGGCGAGGTGGTGGACGACCCCTGTCCCTCCTGCTCCGGCGCCGGCCGGGTCAACCGCGAGCGGACGCTCTCGATCAACGTGCCGGCGGGCGTCGATGACGGCCTGCGCATCCGGCTCGCGGGCGAGGGCGAGAGCGGCCTGCGCGGCGGGCCGTCGGGCGACCTCTACGTCTTCCTCTCGATCAAGCCGCACCCGTTCTTCCAGCGCGACGGAGCCGATCTGTTCTGCCGCGTGCCGATCTCGATGGTGACGGCGGCGCTCTCGGGCGAGATCACCGTGCCGGTGATCGACGGCTCGCAGACGCAGGTTCGCATCCCGGCCGGCACGCAGACCGCCAAGCAGTTCCGCATCAAGGGCAAGGGCATGCCGGTGCTGCGCTCGCGTGAGGTCGGCGACCTCTACATCCAGGTCTCGGTGGAGACGCCGCAGAACCTGACGAAACGTCAGCGCGAGCTGCTCCAGGAGTTTGACCAGAGTGCCTCGGACGAGAACCACCCGGAGAGCGCCGGGTTCTTCTCCAAGGTCCGTGACTTCTTCGTGAGCGGCTCGACGCGGGCGTGATCCGCTCCGGGCTCGCGGGATCAAACCCGCGACTTCACCGGTTATGACCGCGGCTCATCGCTGCGGTCATGCACCCGACGCCGTGCAGCGAAGCTTGACTGCCCGCGGGTTTTCGTCGTCTAGCCTGTCGCAACCATGATGAGCCGAGGACCTTCGGACGTGCCGCCGCTTCGCCGTTCCAGTGCCCGAGCCGTCGCCGCCTCACGCGTCATCCGCGAGCGCAAGGATCCCCTGGAGGACGAGGCGCGCTTCCTGCGCTCCTGGTTCGAGCGCCCGCTGGTCACCGGCGCGGTGACACCGTCGGGCCGGATGCTGGCGCGCACCATGGCCGCCTATGCCGACCCGAACGTCTCTGGCCCGGTGATCGAGCTTGGACCGGGCACGGGTCCGGTGACCGAGGCCCTGATTCGCCGCGGCTTCGATCCGGAGCGGCTCGTCCTCGTCGAGTTCAATCCCGATTTCTGCACGCTGCTGCGCCGACGCTTCCCCGGCGTGACCGTGATCGGCGGCGATGCCTACCGGATCCGCGAGACGCTGCGCGACAAGCTCGACGGTCCCTGCGCCGCGACCATCTCGAGCCTGCCTCTGTTCACCAAGCCGCTCGAGCAGCGCCTCGACCTTCTCCAGGGCGCCCACGACCTGATGCATCCGGGTGCGCCCTTCGTGCAGTTCACCTACGCCGTCGTGCCGCCGATCCCGGCCAAGTGCGAGGCGGGCAGCTACACCGCGAGCCGCTCCAACAAGGTCTGGCTCAACCTGCCTCCGGCCCGCGTGTGGGTCTACCGGCGCCCCGAGGCGAAGGGCAGCATCGCCTGACGTTTCGAAGGCGATCCGCACCGGCCGAACTTCGTTTTGGGGACGCTCGTTGATCCCGATGAAGTTGCGGATGTCGGTCACGGCTGACCCACGCAGCTTGTCGGCGGAACGAGGACCGACGGCGATTGGCTCTTCTCGCCGATCCCGCGCCCTTGTTTCTCAATGTACGCGGTCCGCTCAGTACCCGTTCATCCGGTGGCTTCTAGCTTCGCTCACAAGGCCGCCAGGACGGCCCGATGAACGGAGGTCACATGATGTCGGAACCATCCTCACCCCGTCGCTCTCGCTTCGCGCTCGCCGCACTCGCGCTGATGGCCGGGGGGCTTTTCGGTGGCGTCACAGTCGCCAACACCGCCCCGCTGGCGCCGGCTCCGGCGACGGCCCTGGCATCGGAGGCGACGGTCGAGACGGTGCAGTGGCACCATCATCATTTCGGCCACCGCCGCCATCACCACGGCCATTGGGGGCATCGCCACCATCATCACGGGCACTGGGGTCACCATCGCCGCCACTGGGGTCACCACCACCATGGCTGGGGCCACCGCCACCATCACCACGGCCATTGGGGGCATCGCCGCCACGGGGGCCATCATCATCACTGGTAGGCGAACGGGCTTATCGACCGGGGCCGGATGAGGCGGACAGCCTCGTCCGGCCCCTTCTCGTTGCGGAGCGCCTTCTCTCGCGCTTCGCGAGACGCCGGAGGTATTCAGCCGAGCCGTTCCATCACGGGCTCGCACGCATCCGGTGAGACCATACCGATCCGATAGGCGCTCCGCAGGGCCGACTCGGCCCGCGCGGCGCTCGCCTCGTCCGCCGCATGGACCATGCCGATCGGATCGCCCTTCTCCAACCGATCGCCGGGCCGAACCAGGCCGGTGAACCCGACGCTCGAATCGATGGCGTCTTGCGGCCGGGTTCGGCCGCCGCCGAGGCCGATCGCCGCCAGGCCGATGGCGCGGGTCTCGACGCGCTCCACCACGCCCGATCCCGGCGCCGTCACCGGCCGTACGACCGGTGCCCGCTTCAGGTAGCGATCGGGTGCCTCCACGAGATCGCCCGGTCCGCCGAGCGCCGTCACCATCCGCGCAAACACCTCGCAGGCGCGGCCGGACTCGAGGGCCGCCGTCAGCCGCCCGTCCGCCTCACCGACATCCGCGGCGAGTCCGCCGATCACCAGCATCTCGGCGGCGAGCGCCAGGGTCACCGCGTGGAAACGCGGCTCGCGGGCGCGGCCGGTGAGGTAATCGACGGCGTAGGCCACCTCGACCGCGTTTCCGGCACTCGAGGCCAGGGGCGCGTCCATATCGGTCACGAGGGCGCGGGTGCGGAGCCCCGCCGCGTTGGCCACCGTGACGATGCTCTCCGCAAGCGCCCGCGCCTCGGCGCGTTGCGCCATGAAGGCGCCGGAGCCGGTCTTCACGTCCATGACGAGGCCCTGGAGCCCGGCCGCAAGCTTCTTCGAGAGGATCGAGGCGGTGATGAGGTCGAGGGACTCGACCGTCCCGGTGACGTCGCGGATCGCATAGAGGCGCCGATCGGCGGGCGCGAGGTCGGCGGTCTGGCCGATGATGGCGCAGCCGACTTCGGCCGTGACCCGCCGGAACCGATCGAGGCCCGGCGCCACGTCGTAGCCGGGAATGCTCGCAAGCTTGTCCAGCGTGCCGCCGGTATGGCCGAGGCCGCGCCCGGAGATCATCGGCACGAAGCCGCCGCAGGCCGCGACCATGGCCGCCAGGGGAAGGCTCACGGTATCGCCGACGCCGCCGGTGGAGTGCTTGTCGAGGACCGGTCCGGGCAGATCCCACGCGAGCACGGTGCCCGACTGGGTCATGGCACGGGTCAGCGCCACGCGCTCGTCGAGGCAGAGACCGCGGAAGAACACCGCCATGGCGAACGCTGCCGCCTGCCCCTCGGTGACCCGATCCTGCGTCAGGCCCTCGATGAAGCCGGCAATGTCGGCCTCCGACAGAGTTCGCCCGTCGCGCTTGTCGCGAATGATTTCTTGGGGAATCCTCATGGTGCGGCCTCCAAGGCGCGCACGAGTTCGGCATGGAGCGCACTCGCCCCGATCCGGAAGGTGCTCGGACTCACCCAATCCGGTCCCATGGCCCGGTCGGCAAGCGCGAGATAGGCGCCCGCATCCTCGACCCGGCGCAGGCCGCCGGAGACCTTGAGTCCCGCCGGATGCTCGGTGCACGCGCGGATCGTGTTCAGCATGATCTCGGCGGCCGGCAGCGTGGCGGAGACCGGCGTCTTGCCGGTGGAGGTCTTGATGAAGTCGGCGCCGGCTTCGAGCGACAGGCGGCTCGCCCGCGCGATCAGCGCCGGACTTTCGAGTTCGCCCGTCTCGAGGATCACCTTGAGGAGCCTGCCGGCGCAGGCCTCGCGCACGGCCGCGACCATCGCCCGCGCGCCCTCTTCCTCACCGCGCATCAGCGCGCGATAGGGCAGGACGAGGTCGATCTCATCGGCGCCGTCGGCCAGGGTGGCGCGGGTGTCCGCGACGCTGCGCGCGACGTCGTCACCGCCCTGCGGAAAGTTGATCACGGTGGCGACCCGCACCCCGCTGTCGCGAAGCGCCCGGGCGCATCCCGCAACGAAATCGGGCCAGACACAGACGGCGACGACCCCGCTCGCGCGGGCCTTCCCGCAGAGGTCGTCGGCCGCGGCGGCCGTGGCGGCATCGCTCAGATCCGTGAGATCGAGCAGCGGCAGGGCGCGCCGGGCCACGGCGGCCGCGTCCTGCGGGGATAGGGAAGCACTCATCCGCGTTCCTCACGCTTCGGGTAGGCGGCCGACGAAGGCGGTGGCGAGCCGGGCAAGGTCGGTCCCCGCCCGCGCGGCGACGGCCTTGGTCTCGGCATGGTGCGGGTCGCCGCCCGCGATTCCCGCCGCGAGGTTGGTCACCACCGAGATCGCGGCGACACGAAGCCCGAGAAACCGGGCGAGGATCGTCTCGGGCACGGTGGACATGCCGACGAGGTCGGCGCCGAGAATGCCGGCCATGCGCACCTCGGCGGGAGTCTCGAAGCTCGGACCCGAGAACCACGCATAGATGCCCGTCGACAACGGAAGCCCGATCGCCTCCGCCGCCGCGCCGAGAGCGGCGCGCAAATCGGGATCGTAGGCACCGGTCATCGGCACGAAGCGGGCATCGCTCGCCTCGCCGATCAGCGGATTGAGGCCCGACAGGTTGATATGGTCGTCCAGCATCACGAGGCGGCCGGGTCCGACCTCCGGCCTCAGCGAACCGGCGGCGTTGGTGAGCAGGAGCCTCCCGGCGCCGAGTGCCCGCGCCGCCGTGAGCGGGACGCGCATGGCCCCGGCATCGCCACGCTCGTAGGCGTGAACGCGCCCCTCGAAGACGAGAACCGGCCGCCCCGCGAGGCGACCGCGATGCAGGTGCCCACCGTGGCCGGTGACGCCGGGCGCGGGAAAGCCGGGAATCGCCTCATAGGCGAGGCTGCGGCGATCCTCCACCGCCTCGACGAGGGCGCCGAGGCCGGTCCCCGTGACGACCGCCAGGTCACAGGGACCGAAAAAGCCCTCGGCCCGCAAATGAGCGATCGCCGCATCCTCAGGCGCCATGGACGAGATGCTCCGGGCCGAAGGAGGCGGGCAGCAGGTGGTCGAGGGTGTAGCGGGCGCGCAGTCCATCGGGACCGCCCAAAAGGATCGGCGTACCGGGGCCGGCGAATTCGCGGATGCGTTGGCGGCAGGCACCGCAGGGCGTGACCGGGGAGGCACTGTCGGCGAGCACGAGGATCGCGCGAATCCGGCGTCCGCCGGCCGCGACCATCCCGGCGATGGCGCCGGCCTCGGCGCAGGTGCCGACCGGGTAGGCGGCGTTCTCGACGTTGCAGCCGGCATGGATGCGCCCGGCCTCGTCCAGCAATGCGGCGCCGACATGAAAGCCCGAATAGGGCGCGTGGGCCCGATCCCGCACCGCTGCGGCGGCTTCGAACAGGGCATCGATGTCAGGCTCGGTCACGGACAATCCCGAAGCGACGTGAAGCGTGTTTCGTTTGGCCCGAGGCCGGGTGCCCTGTCGAGGGGTGGGCCCATCGACAGGGCCGTGCCGGGCTTCTAAGGCAGTCCGAGCGCGCGCGGGCGCGGCACCGGGAGCCCATACAATGCTCGGACGCTACGATCGGGGATCGGCCGGCGGCGAAGCCAAGGTCGAGTTCGGCGACGGCACCATGCGGGTGATCAAGCCCGGCACCTACGTGCGCTGTGCGGTGACCGGCGAGCCGATCCCGCTCGATGCCCTGCGCTACTGGAACGTCGACCGCCAGGAGGCCTACGCGACCCCCGAGGCGGCGATGCAGCGCCTGAAGGAGATTGGCGCCGCCCGGTAGAGGCGCGGCGGCTCGTCCGCCGGCCCCGAACGACCTGCGCGGGTCAGGCGCGCGGGAACGCCGCTTCCAGCTGCCGGCGAAGCCGCGCTTCGTCGGCGAAGGCGAGGGCAACCCGCAGCACCCGCACCGCGGCGCGTGCCTCTGCGGGAAGGCGAACCGCATCCTTCTCCGTCGTGACGAGTTCGGCGCCCTCGCGTGCGGCGAGCGCCGAGAGCGCCGCGAGTTCGTCCGGCCGGAAGGGATGATGATCGGGAAAGGCCCGCTCGGCCACGATCTCGGCACCCAGGCTCCGCAGCGTCTCGAAGAACTTTTCCGGGCGTCCGATCCCGGCGAAGGCGATGACGCGGCATCCGGCCCAATCCGGACCTTCCTCGGACACGAGGTGGGCGCGATGGACCGGCAGGCCCCGGCGGTCCGCCTCGGCCGCCAGAGCCGCGCCGGGCGCGCCGCTGCCGACCAGCACGAGGCCTCCGACATGCGGCCACTGGCGAGCGAGCGGCGCCCTCAGCGGCCCGGCGGGGAAGGGCAAGCCGTTGCCGATGCCGGCCCCGCCATCGACCACCGCGAGCGAGAGCGTCTTGGTCAGACTCGGATTCTGCAAGCCGTCATCCATGACGATCACGTCGGCACCGGCCTCGGCGCAGAGGCGGGCGCCGGCGGGGCGGTCGCGGGCGACCACCGTGATGCCGGCCCGCGCCAGCAGCAGCGGTTCGTCGCCGACCTCGGCCGCTGCGTGCCGTGCGGGATCCACGATCACTGGCCCGGCGAGCCGGCCACCATAGCCGCGGCTGAGGAAGGCCGGCGCTCGGCCGAGTTCGCGCAGGAGGCGGGCCAGGGCCAGCGCCGACGGCGTCTTGCCGGCACCGCCGAGGGTGAAGTTGCCGACGCACAGGACGGGGCAGGGCGGCATCGCACCGGCCCGGTCCATCCGGTTGGCGGTCAGGCCGCCGTACAGCCGGCCGGCGGGCGCCAGGAGCCGGGCGAGGGGATGCGTGGGGGGCCGGGACCAGAAACCGGGCGGGCGCATCGCGGCCTCAGTCGCGCTCGCGCGCCGAGAGCTTCATCTGCGCGACGTAGGGCTCGAGCACGGCGAAGGTGCGCCCCACCGCGCCCTCGAGCGGCACGAGCGCCGCCTGGCCCTTGGCCCACATCGCCGCCAGCGCCCGCGGATCGGCGACCAGATCGCCGACGGCCATCAGGAGTTCCGCCTCGTCGGCGACCCTGCGCGCTCCCGCGCCGGCATCGAGCGCGCCGTAGGGCTCATGGAAGTTGTGAACATGGGGCCCGTGCAGGATGGCGCTGTCCAGACGCACCGGCTCAATCGGGTTCTGGCCTCCGTGCGGCACCAGCGAACCGCCGAGGAAGACGAGCGGGCAGAGCCGGTAGAACAGGCCGAGCTCGCCGAGCGTGTCGGCGACGTAGAGGTCGATGGAGGGCAGCGGGCGCCCGCCCTTGGACCGCCGGCTTACGCGCAGGCCGGCCTCGGCGGCGATGCGGGCCACCTCCTCGCCCCGGCGGGGATGGCGCGGCACGATCACCGTTAGCAGGCGCGGGAAGCGCGCCTTCAGGCCGGCATGGATGCGGGCGATGATCTCGTCCTCGCCGGCATGGGTGCTGGCCGCGACCCAGACCGGCCGGTCCCCGATCATGTCGCCGAGATAGGCGAGCTGCTGCGAATCGGCCGGCGGCACGGCGGAATCGTATTTGAGATTGCCGACCACGTTGATGCGCGGCGCGCCGAGCCGGGCGAAGCGCTCACCGTCCTCTCGGGTCTGCACGAGGCAGACGGCGATACGGGCCAGCAGGGCCCGGGCGGTGTCGGGTGAGCGCGTCCAGGCCTTGAACGAGCGCTCCGACATCCGGCCGTTGACGAGCACGAGCGGGATGCCGCGGCGGTGAAGCGAGATGATGGTGTTGGGCCAGATCTCGGACTCGGCGACGATGGCGAGGTCCGGTCGCCAATGCGCGAGGAAGCGCTCGATCCAGCGCGGCGCATCGAGCGGCATGTACTGATGCACGGCGCCCGCGGGCAGGCGCTTGCTCAGGAGATCGGCCGCGCTGCGCGTGCCGGTGGTGACGAGGACCGAGCAGCCGCGGGCGATCATGCCTTCGACCAGCCCGACGAGGGAGAGCGCCTCGCCGATGCTGGCGCCGTGCATCCACACGAGATGGCCGACCGGCCGCGCCCGTCCGGGGAGGCCGCGCCGCTCCGGGAGCCTCCCCGGATCCTCCTTGCCCCGGCGCGAGCGCCACGCCAGCAGGCCGGCCACGGCCGGCTCGCCGAGATAGAGCCCGTAGCGGTAGGCGCGCAGCGTGACGGGGAGCTTCGGCACCCTCCTCACGCCGGGATGCCCTGCGGCGCGGCGGCGGGCGCGCCGCCGACCCGGTCCGGCCGGCCGACGAGGGTGTAGGCCCGGTCGTGGACGCGGTTCAACTCGGCCTGGACCCGCTGGCGCAGGGCATCGACCTCGTCCGGCGTCACCTCGCGGGGCACGTAGGTCGGCTCGCCGAACACCATGGCGCCGCGGCCGAAGGGCAGACCGAGGCAGGCCCGGTCCCAGGAATTGAAGCGGATGTGCCGGCTCGTCACAACCGCCACCGGAACGATGGGGGCGCCGGAGAAGCGCGCCAGCATGATGATCCCGGCATCGCACACACGCGAGACCTTGGGCACATCGGCGGAGAAGGCGACCGTCTCGCCGCCCTTCAGCGCCTTCACCATCGCCCGCAGGCCCTCGGCGCCGCCCTTGGCGCGGGCGTCCTTGACGGCACGCCCGCGGGCGCCGGAGGCGCGCATCACCCGAACGCCCATCCGCGTCAGGGCCATGGTGTTGATGTTGCCGTCCGGCGAGCGCGAGATGATCGTGGCGACCCGGTCCTGCGGCCGGCGCATGAACGAAATCATGATGTGCTGGCCGTGCCACATCGCCGCGATGAACGGACCGTAGGCGTCGAGCCGGGCATAGGCGTCGGCGGGCTCCACGGTGAAGCGGTTGGTGCGCCGGACTAGCCGAAGGTAGCTGGAGGCGACGGTGGCGAGCACCCGCTGCACCCCGGGCTTGCGGCCGATGGTCTTGATCAGGCCCATGAGTTCGGACCGCCCTGTCCCGCTTCGCTCGATCTCAGGCCGGCCCGCCTGTCGTGCCGAGGCGACCGGAACGGTGGCTGTCTACCTCCGACCCTGGGATCGACGCAACGGAGACACGCCACTATTTTAACATACGCTATACGATGCCGGAGCCGCATCGGCGATCGTCCGGTGCGGCAGAGTTCCCGATATTGACGTCGGCGCGCGTTGCCGCGATGCGGGACGGCGCATGTTCCGTCTCGCCCATCTCACCGACCCCCATGTCGGGCCGCTGCCGCGGCCGCGCCTGCGCCAGCTTCTCAGCAAGCGGGCGGCCGGCTACGTAAACTGGCACCGGGGCCGCGGGCGCCATCACGATATGGACCTGCTCGGCGCCCTCATTGCCGACCTGCACGACCAGGGGGCCGATCACGTCGCCTGCACCGGCGACCTGTGCAATCTCGGCCTTCCGGACGAGTGGGAGAGCGCCCGTCTCTTCCTTGAGGCGCTGGGGCCGTCCGAGCGGGTCAGCTTCGTGCCCGGCAACCACGACGCCTATGTCCGCGGTTCACTCGAGGGGCTGCTCGCCGCCTGCGGCGGCTGGACGAAGGCCGATGACGGGCAGACCCGTCTGTTTCCCTTCCTGCGGCGGCGCGGGCCGCTCGCTCTGGTCGGCCTGTCCTCGGCGATCCCGACCAAGCCCTTCGTGGCCAGCGGGCGCCTCGGCGCGCCCCAGATCGAGGCGGCCGAGCGCCTGCTGCGCGATCTCGCGGCGGCGCCGGACCGGCCTTGCCGGGTGGTGATGATTCATCACCCGCCCCATCCGGGCGGCGCGGCCTCGGGACGGGAGCTGAAGGACGCGGCCGACTTCGCGGCGATGATCGGACGGGCGGGAGCGGATCTGATCCTGCACGGGCACAACCATGTCGGTACCGTGGCCCGGATCACCGGGCCGGACGGGCGCCCCGTGCCGGTAGTGGGCGCGCCCTCGGCCTCGGCGCGCACGCTGCTCACGAATCGGCGCGCCTCCTACTATCTCTACACGGTCACGCCCCATGCGGACGGCTTCCGGATCGCGGTGACCGAACGCGGCCTCGACGAGGCCGGCGGTATCGGCGAATTGTCGGGCTTCGACCTCGACACCCCTCCGGCGGACCGGGTCGGGATCGTCCATCGACGGCGCTTGCGCCGAAGCTGACCCGCCCGCGTCCGGTCAGATCGCGCCCATCTTCGACAGGCCGTTGGCGCGGGGGAGGGGACGCAGGAGGCTCTTCACCTGCGAGAACGGCCGCGGCCGGTTGATCACCTCGTCGAGCCGCGACCACAGCGTCTTGGGCGAGAAGGGCTTGGCGATGATCTCGTTGACGCCCAGGGCGATCGCCCGGTCGACGACGTTGCGGCGCGGCTGGGCCAGCATCAGGATGATCGGCACCGTCGGCGAGGGCGAGGTGGCGGGCGTGCGGGCGAGCCGGATGAACTCCTCGCCCGAGAGGATCGCCAGATCCCAGTCGATGATGGTGAGGTCCGGCTTGCTCTCGGCGAGCACGCCGAGCGCCTCCGCGCCGTCGGGCGCCTCCAGCACGCGCTTGATGCCGACGCGCATCAGCATGTCGCGCACGATGCGGCGGATGTAGAGGCTCTCGTCCACGACGAGGGCGGAGAGATCCGGGAAGGTCGGAGTTGCGATCATCGGCGGCCGGCGCCCGGTTCGGATCCGAGCGTTTCACGGCGAGTCTTAGTCGCGGTCGGGTTTGCGTTTCCCTAAAGCATCCCCGAACTGCGAGAATCACGCTCGAGAATCGTTCTCAACTACTTCCCTTGCGTGCAACCCGGATCGGCACTCGCGCCTTCCCAAAAGGGGTACGTAAGCAGTTTCACCGCGAAAATGCGGAGCCTGAAGCACGGATCGGTTAGAAGATCCTTGCGGTATGGACGGGATTGCGTCAGACCTGAGGCATCGCTCCCGGTAGCCGCAGCCGGGGGGATGATAGTGCGGCGCGTCGGCTGTCTCGAGATAGCGCGCACGCGGTATTCGAGACTTGGCGGGCGGACGGTTTTTGCGAGCTTTCAATGGGACGTGGTCGTGATTTCAGGGGGCCGCAGAAGCGCGGCTTCGATGAGGGTGGTGCCGAGCCGCGTTGGCCGGACGAACTGCCCCCCGGCGGCGGTGACCGCTTCGGCGGCGGCGGCGGCGGTGGTAACCGCTTCGGTGGCGGGTACGGCGGCGGTGGCGGTGGCGGCGGCTTCGACCGCGGACCGGCCCGTGCGCCCGCGGCCCCGTCGGGTCCGGAGCGTGACGCCACGGTGAAGTGGTTCAACAAGGAGAAGGGCTTCGGCTTCGTGGAGCTGGGCGACGGTTCCGGCGACGCCTTCCTCCACATCCGCGCGGTCGAGGCCGCCGGCCACGACGATCTCCTGCCCGGCACACGCCTGACGGTCCAGACTGCCCAGGGGCAGAAGGGTCCGCAGGTCACCGCGGTGACCAGCGTCGACACCTCCACGGCCGAGGCGGCTCCGCCCCGTCGCGAGGGCCCGCGCTTCGGCGGCGGCGGCGACCGCTTCGGTGGTGGCGACCGTTTCGGCGGCGGTGATCGCTTCGCCGGCGGCGGCCGTGATCGGTTCGGCGGTGGCGGCGGCGGACGCTTCGCCTCCGGTCCGTCGGTCGAGATGACCGGCACCGTGAAGTGGTACGATCCGGCCAAGGGCTTCGGCTTCGTCTCGGTGAACGACGGCGGCAAGGACGTATTCGTCCACCGCTCGGCGCTCTCCCGCGCCGGCCTGGACTCCCTGGCCGAGGGCCAGCAGGTCACGCTCGGCGTGGTCGAGGGCCAGAAGGGCCGCGAGGCCTCCAGCATCACCGTCGATTACTGATCGACGCCTGACGGATTGATGGAAACGGCGGCCTCACGGCCGCCGTTTTCGTTTGGCGCCATTGCTGCGCGAGCCGGCTCCGGTCGGCTGAGATCATGATGAGAACGCGATGCGTCGGACCATGAGCGCGCTCGGCCTGCTCCTCCTATGCTCGGCACCGGCCGCGGCGGAGGACTTCACCGGCTTCTATGCCGGCGTGAATGCGGGCTGGGCGTTCGAGCACGGCGGCTCGCGCGACGTCTCCGCCCCCGGCCAGCCGGGCTCGGCGAAACCGGAGGACGGACTTCCGCCGAGCGTGGCGCGGGTTCAGGAACGCCGCCTGCCGGAGGCGTCGCCGTCGTCCGGGCGGCGCTGACACCGAACACGGACGCCTCCTGAGCGCGTCAGAGCTTGCGGCCGAAGCGCTCGGCCACCAGGGCGTAGGCGAGGCGGGCGGTCTGCACCTCGCCGCCCTCCGGCCGTCCGGGCTTGGTCGAGGGATTCCAGCCGTAGAGGTCGAAATGCACGTGCGCCCGGGTCCGGCGCACGAAGCGGCGCAGGAACAGGGCCGCGGTGATCGCCCCAGCGAAACCGCCGCCCGGCGCGTTGTTGAGATCGGCGACCTTCGACTCGAGCAGGCTCGCGTAGGGCGGATGCAGCGGCAGGCGCCAGACGGGATCGTTGACGCGCAGGCCCGCCTCCGCGACCGCGCCCGCAAGCCCCTCGTCCTCGGTGAAGAATGCCGGCAGGTCGGGGCCGAGCGCGACGCGGGCGGCACCGGTCAGCGTGGCGAAATCGAGGATCAGGTCCGGCTCCTCGGCATCGGCCAGTGCCAGCGCGTCGGCGAGGATCAGGCGCCCCTCTGCGTCGGTATTGCCGATCTCGACCGTGAGGCCGGCACGGGAGCGGATCACGTCGCCGGGGCGGAAGGCGTCGCCGGCAATGGCGTTCTCGACGCTCGGCACGATCAGCCGCAGCCGCACCGGCAGGCCGGCTCCCATGATCATCTCCGCCGCCGCCAGCGCCGCGGCGGCCCCACCCATATCCTTCTTCATCAGGAGCATGTTCGAGGCGGGCTTGATGTCGAGGCCGCCGGTGTCGAACACGACGCCCTTGCCGACCAGCGTCACCCGCGGCGCATCCTGCGCGCCCCAGGTCAGATCGATCAGACGGGGCGCCCGCGGCGAGGCGGCGCCGACCGCGTGAACGAGCGGAGCTTCCTTCCCCAGCTCGGCGCCCGCTGTCACGGTAACCGCCGCGCCAAACCGTTCGCCCAGGGCGCGCACAGCGGCTTCCACCTCGGCCGGCCCGAGGTCGTTGGCGGGAGTGTTGATGAGGTCGCGCCCGCTCGCGACCGCCTGCGCGATCCGTCCGAGCGCCGCCGCATCGACGCCATCCGGGGCCACGAGGCGCGGGCGCGGGTCGCCCGGCTTGCGGTAGCGGTCGAACCGGTAGCTGCCGAGCAGCCAAGCCAGCGCCGCCTCAACGGCATCGAGGGCGTCGCAGGGCTCGAGACGGTAGTCGCCGGCGGGCAGAGCGCCCGGTAGCTTGCCGGTGAGAAACCGGTCGCGATGCCCTTCCTTCGCCTCGCCGAGGCCGAACAGCACGAGGCCGAGCCCACCGTCCTCACCCGGCAGGAGCGCGACCCGGCCCGCCTTCGGAGCGAATCCGGTGGCGGCGGCGAAGCTGCGCTGGAGCGCCGGCAGGCCGGCCTCGATCGTCGCCCACCCGTCCGCCGTCACGCACCGGATCGGGACTGCGCCGACGGCCGCATCGAGGAGGGCGGTTCCGGACGATGTCGGGTCTGGGGTCATGGAAAATAAGCTTAACCGGCCATTAGGGTTAACGCTCTATCACCCCGCCATCGGCACGGCGCAAGCGCCGACCGTGGGATTGGGGGAGAGGACGACATGACCGGCATCTGCGGCAGGGCCCCGAGCCAGCCTGGAACGGTCCGTGCCCGGCGCCTGCTCGCCCTGGCCCTGGTGGGTCTCGGGCTTGCCGGCTGCCAGTCCCGCTCGCCGGAGACCACCGGCTCACTCGGCAGCCTCAACCCGTTCGGGAAGAGCCGTTCGGAGCGCTCGCCCCGCGCCGAGGTCGAGGCCTTGGCAGAGCGCTACAACGCCGATCCGGGCGATGCGCGCAACGCCATGCGCTACGCCGCGGCGCTTCGGGCGACCGACCAGAAGTCCCAGGCGGTGGCGGTGCTGTAGCAACTGGCCCTGCGCAATCCGAAGGATAAGACGGTGCTCGCCGCCTACGGCAAGAGCCTCGCCGATGCCGGCCGCTACCAGGAGGCCAACGAGGTTCTTCAGAACGCTCACAGCCCGGCCCAGCCCGATTGGCGCGTGCTCTCCGCCCAGGGGACGGTCGCGGACGAGACCGGCAATCACGCCCGGGCACAGGGCCTCTACGACGCCGCCCTCAAGATCGCGCCGAACGAGCCGCGCGTCCTGTCGAATCTCGGCCTCTCCTACGCACTCTCCCGCCGCCTCGACGAGGCCGAGACGACCCTGCGCCTCGCCGTCGCACAGCCGAAGGCGGATGCCCGCGTGCGCCAGAACCTCGCCCTGGTGCTCGGCCTCAAGGGCCGTTACGACGAGGCGGAGCAGGTGCTGGCCCAGGATCTCGGCCCGGCGGAAGCCGCCGCCAACGTGCGGGAGCTGCGCGCCATGGCGGCGCGGCGCACGGCACCGAAGACGGCGCAGGCCACCTCACCGACGCCGGGACGGCAGCTTGCACGGACGGCGATCCAGTAATTCCACGGTCTCTCCCGCGGAACTTCTCGCCCTCCGACCTTGACGAATCCGGCGCGTCTCCCCTATAGGCTCGCCACTTCCATAGGACTCCGCCGGTATCGATTGTCGCGAGGGTTCGACGCCCTCGGCGCGAGAGCCGTGTGGCATTGCCGAAACGCTTCAGCGCCGAGACCCGGCCTAACGTTGACAGGACTGTAACGATGTCGCGTCGCTGCGAACTCACGGGCAAGGCCGTCCAGGTCGGTCACCTCGTGAGCCACTCGAACCGGAAGACCAAGTGCCGGTTCCTGCCGAACCTCTGCAACGTCACGCTGCAGTCGGACGCCCTCAACCGTCGCGTCCGCCTGCGCGTGACCGCCCACGCGCTGCGCTCGGTCGAGCACCGCGGCGGCCTCGACGCCTTCCTCATCAAGGCGCGCGAGATCGAGCTGTCGCAGACCGCCCGCCTGCTCAAGCGCGACATTGAGAAGAAGCTCGCCGAGGTCGCGGCCCCCGCCGCCGCCTGAGTGCTTCGGGCCGATTCGAGGCCCGAACGTCTTCTTCCCCCTGAATCGGAAGGCCACCGGATGCGCGGATCGCGCCCGGTGGCCTTTTCCGTTCGACAAGGCACCCGCGTCCGATGACGGCGCTCACCCTCATCATCCCGATCTTCGGCCTCGTCCTCGTCGGCTGGCTCGCCTCGCTCACCAAGATCATTTCCGAACGGGTCGGCGACGGCCTGTCGGAATACGTGTTCTCTCTCGCGGTGCCGGCGCTGATCGTCTCGACGCTGACGCGGCCGGGGCTCTCCGGCGAGATCGCCTGGGGCTACTGGGCGAGCTACTTCGGCGGGGCCGCCATCGCCTGGGCCACCGGCTCGCTGATCGCACGCCGCACCGAGGGTGTGGACCGGCGCGGCGCGGTGCTGCACGGCTTTGCCGCGAGCCAGTCGAACACGGTTTTCGTCGGCGTGCCGATGATTCTCCAGGCCTACGGCGAATCGGGTGCCTTCCCGCTCTTCATGCTGCTCGCCGTTCACCTGCCATTGATGATGGGCGCGGCGACCTTCCTGATCGAATCGGAGGGCGAGCGGCCCTTGAGCCAGCGTCTCAAGGCGCTCGCCCTGGTGCTCGCCAAGAACCCGATCTTCCTGGCGCTCGCCGTCGGCATGGCGATGAAGGCGACGGGGCTCTCGCTCTCCGGCATTCCGAAGGCGCTGGTCGATTCGCTCGGCGGGACCGCCTCGACCTGCGCCCTGATCGCCCTCGGCGCCGGCCTCACCCGCTACAAGGTGCTGCACGACCTACCCGGCGCCAGCGTCGTCGCGGCCCTGAAGCTCGGGCTGCACCCGCTGGCGGTCTATCTCCTGGCCTTCCACGTCTTCACCATGCCGCCGGCCTATGCCGGCGTGGCCGTGCTGTTCGCGGCGATGCCGGTGGGCATCAACGCCTATCTGCTCGCCGCCCGCTACAAGAGCGAGCAGGGTTTGGTGGCCGCCGCCGTGCTGGTCTCGACGCTCACCGCCACCGCGACCACGGTCGGCTGGCTCTTGGTGCTCGGTCGGGGATAGCCGCCTTGCGTTGACCCCGGCTCCCCCGCTCCATAGGTTGCCCGCTCTCGCGCCCCGGCCCGATCGGCCGGTGCGGCGCCCCTTTTGAACCCCGAAAAGCCCCTTTCCGATGTCCGCGCCCCTTCGCCTCGACCCCGACATTCTGGAGGCTGCCGCCTCCGCCGCCGCCTGGCCGTTCGAGGAGGCGCGCAAGCTCGTGGCGCGGCTGGAGAAGAAGCCGAAGAGCGAGGTGCTGTTCGAGACCGGCTACGGCCCCTCGGGCCTGCCGCATATCGGCACCTTCGGCGAGGTGGCCCGCACCTCGATGGTGCGCCACGCCTTCCGCGTGCTGACCAACGATGCGGTGCCGACCCGGCTGATCGCCTTCTCGGACGACATGGACGGCCTGCGCAAGGTGCCGGACAACGTGCCGAACCGGGAGATGCTGCGCGCCGCGCTCAACCTGCCGCTGACCAAGGTGCCGGACCCGTTCGGCACGCATGACAGCTTCGGCGCGCACAACAACGCGGAGCTGCGCCGCTTCCTCGACGCCTTCGGCTTCGACTACGAGTTCCGCTCGGCCACCGAGTGCTACCGGTCGGGCGTCTTCGACGACGCGCTGCGCCTCGTGCTGGAGCGCTACGACGCGGTGATGGCGATCATGCTGCCGTCGCTGCGGGCCGAGCGCTCGGCGAGCTACTCGCCCTTCCTGCCGATCCACCCGGTGACCGGCCACGTGATGCAGGTGGCGATCGACGAGGTGCGGCCGAGCGCCGGCACCATCGTCTGGCGCGATCCGGCGACGAACGAGACCTACGAGACGCCGGTGACCGGCGGCCACGCCAAGCTGCAGTGGAAGCCCGACTGGGCGATGCGCTGGGTCGCGCTCGGCGTCGATTACGAGATGGCGGGCAAGGACCTGATCGATTCGGTCAAGCTCTCGGGCCAGATCGCCCGCGCCCTCGGTGCCGAGCCGCCGGAGGGGTTCAACTACGAACTCTTCCTCGACGAGAAGGGCCAGAAGATCTCGAAGTCGAAGGGCAACGGCCTGACCATCGACGAGTGGCTGACCTACGCGACCCCGGAATCGCTCGCCCTGTTCATGTACAACAAGCCGCGCGAGGCCAAGCGTCTGTTCTTCGACGTGATCCCGCGCCACGTCGACGAGTACGACAACTTCCTCGGCCGCTTCAGTGGTCAGGAGGCGAAGCACCGGCTCGGCAACCCGGTCTGGCACCTGCATGCGGGCGCGCCGCCGGCGGTCGAGACCATCGATGAAGCCGGCACCACGCTCTCCTTCGGCATGCTGCTCAACCTCGTGGCGGTGGCCAATGCCGAGGACGAGGCGGTTTTGTGGGGCTTCATCCGCCGCTACGCCCCGAATGTCGGGCCGGAGACGCATCCGAAGCTCGCCGGCCTCGTAACCCGGGCGCTGGCGTACTATCGCGACTTCGTGCGGCCGCAGAAGCAGTACCGCGCCCCCACCGAGGAGGAGGCCGCGGCCCTGCGCGACCTGTCCGAGACGCTCAAGGACCATGAGGGCTCGACCGATCCGGAGGCGCTGCAGGCGGTGGTCTACGAGGTCGGCCGGCGCCACTTCCCCGACTTGTCGGGCAAGGCCAAGAGCCCGGACGGGCGGCCCGGCGTCTCCAAGACGTGGTTCGCCTCGATCTACAACGTGCTGTTCGGCGAGGCGCAGGGCCCCCGCTTCGGCTCGTTCATTGCGCTCTACGGCGTGGCGGGCACGCGGGCGCTGATCGAGAAGGCGCTGAGCGGCGCCCTGGTCGCCGAGCACGCGGCCTTCCTCGACAGCCGCAAGGCCGCGGCGGAGTGAGCGTGAGACCGGGCAGCAAAGTGAGGAGGAAGGCCTTGGCAGGCATCCTCGGCGTCCTCGCCGCCCTGTTCGGGACGTCCGCCTCGGCCCAGCTGGCGCAGGGCATCAAGGCCTATGCGCGGGGCGACTACCCGGCGGCGATGCGCGCCTTCGAGGCGGGCGCGGCCAAGGGCGACCCGCAGGCGCTCTACAATCTCGGCGTCGCCTACGCGGAGGGCCGCGCCGTTCCGGCCGACCCGGCGCGGGCTCTCGACTACTACCGGCAGGCGGCGGAGGGCGGCAGCGTGCTCGCCGCCTTCAACCTGGGCCAAGCCTATCGCAAGGGCCAGGGCGTCGCCGCCGACCCGGCGCAGGCCGCGCGCTGGTACGAGAGGGCGGCCAAGGGCGGCCACTACAAGGCCGGCAACGAACTCGGCATTCTCTACATCGAGGGAAAGGGCGTGCCCCGCGATCCGGTCGAGGGCATGGCCTGGATCTATCCGGCGACCCACGCCTCGATCATGGACGAGTCCGCCATGGCCAACGCGATTCAGGCGGCCGGCATGCTCGATCGCGCCCAGATCCAGGCGGCGCAGGCGCGCGGGAAGACCTACTTCCAGCGCTACATTGCGCCGAACCAGGCGTTGGTACGGGCGATCTCCGGGCGCTGAGGCAGGCCGGTCGGCTCAAAGCCGGCCACGCCACGGCTCAGGAGCACCATCACATCAGGAAAGATCGGCCGGTCGGCTTTCGATCGTCGCACGATATGGCTTGAGATCGATCTCGGCGACGCCCGGCATGGCCAGCTTATCGGCAATGCGCCGCCGCCCGTCGAGCCGCCGCGTCCCCGCATCGAGACCGGCCGCTAGTCCGATGCCGGCGGCATAGGCCACGACGTTCCAGACGGAAAAGATCCGCCCGAGCAGCAACTGCCCCGCCAGCGTCAGGCGGAACGCGTCGAGTCCCGGCGTGTGGACGAGGCGGAACAGCTCGACCAGTACCGCGACGAGCCCGGCGGCGACCGCGAGCCGGCCGACGGGCGCGGCCGGGCGGACGAGGGCGGCGAGCCCGTAGACCATCGCGCCCCACAGCACCGAGCCGGCATATTTCACGACCTCCCGCGGCAGGCCGAGCGGCAGGTAGCGCACGCCGATGCCCATCGCGATCACGATCAGGACGGCGGCGAAGAGGTGGAGACGGCGGGATCGGAGGCTCGGCATCGCGGTGCAGCGGTTTACAGGGCGGGAGCCGCCCGGTATCACCCCCGGCCACACCGATAGTCGAGTTTCACACCAGATGCGCGCCGAGATCGAGCAGGCCTCGGATGCCGCCAAGCAGTCTATAGGGCTGCTGAGGAGGCATCTTTGACTGGGACACCGTCGATAAACGCCTCGCGGAGCTGAACGCCGCGTCCGAGAATCCCGACCTCTGGAACGATCCGGAGGCCGCGCAGAAGGTCATGCGCGAGCGCCAGGAGCTCGACGAGGCCGTCACCGCGATCAAGAAGCTCGAGCAGGATCTCGAGGACGCAGCGACGCTGATCGAGCTCGGGGAGATGGAGGGCGACCAAGCCTCCATCACCGAGGGCGAGAACGCGATCAAGGCGGTCGAGAAGGAGGCCGCGAGCCGGCAGGTCGAAACCCTGCTCTCGGGCGAGGCCGACGGCTTCGACACCTATCTCGAAGTCCATGCCGGCGCCGGCGGCACCGAGAGCCAGGACTGGGCCAACATGCTCCAGCGCATGTATGCCCGCTGGGCCGAGCGGCGGAAGTTCAAGGTCGAGATCGTCGAGATGACCGACGGCGAAGAGGCCGGGATCAAGGGCGCCACGCTTCTGATCAAGGGCCACAACGCCTATGGTTGGCTCAAGACCGAGTCCGGCGTGCACCGGCTGGTGCGGATCTCGCCCTACGACTCGAACGCCCGGCGGCACACCAGCTTCGCCAGCGTGTGGGTCTACCCAGTCATCGACGACCGGATCGAGATCGAGATCAAGGAATCCGACTGCCGCATCGACACCTACCGGTCGTCGGGCGCGGGCGGCCAGCACGTCAATACGACCGATTCGGCGGTGCGCATCACGCACAACCCGACCGGCATCGTCGTGGCCTGCCAGCAGGAGCGCTCGCAGCACAAGAACCGGGCGACCGCCTGGAACATGCTGCGCGCCCGCCTCTACGAGCTGGAGCTGAAGAAGCGCGAGGAGAAGGCCAACGCCGAGGCCGCCGCCAAGACGGATATCGGCTGGGGCCACCAGATCCGATCCTACGTGCTTCAGCCGTATCAGCTCGTGAAGGACCTGCGCACCGGCACGCAGTCCACCGACCCGGACGAGGTGCTCGACGGCGACCTCGACCCGTTCATGGAAGCCTCGCTGGCGCAACGCGTCTTCGGCGGCGGCGAAGAGGTCGCGGACATCGACTGATTGTTTGGCGATCCCGGCCTTCGTCGGGATCGCCCTTTCGTCGTGGCGCCGAGAGACCGCGCCTCGCCCTGAAAATACTCTGGCGGCGGTCAGTCCGCGAAGACGAGCTGCGCCCCGGCCCTGAGGAAACGCTGCGGATCGACCGGCTCGCCGTCGATGCGGGTCTCGTAGTGCAGGTGGCTGCCGGTGGAGCGGCCGGTCGAGCCCGCGAACCCGACCACAGCGCCCGCCTCGACCCGCTGTCCGACCGAGACGGCGTAGCCGGAGAGGTGCGCGTAGCGGGTGACGAGGCCGCGGCCGTGATCGACCTCGACCATGTTGCCGTAGCCGCCGGCATATTCGGCCGCGGTCACGCGCCCGGCGGCGGTGGCCTGGACCGGGGCGCCGGTCTCGACGCGCATGTCCACCCCCGTATGCAGCGCGTAGCCGCGGGTGAACGGGTCGAGCCGCGCGCCGAAGCTGCTGGTGAAGGTGAGTTCACCCGGAAGCGGCTGGCGGAAGGGGAGGGCGGCGGTCACCCGGCGCAGATGCGTCTCCTCGTCGATCTGGCGCCGGGCCTCGGCCAGGGCCTGCTCGAAGGCATCGGCGCTCAGCGGAACGAGGGGGCCACCGACCCCCGCCGGCGGCGCCTCGAATCGAGCGGGCGAGAGACCGGCGCGGGCGATCAGGTCGCGGAACCGCTCGGCGCTGCGCGCGGCCTGGAACCCGATGCCGGCTAGGGTGCGCGACTGAGCTTCGGCGATGCGATGGAGCGCGTCTTCCAGACCGGACAGGCGCGCGGCGGTACCGCGGCCGGCATCTTCGGCGCGATCCTCGCCTCTCATGCGCAGCTCCGGCGTCGGGAACGGCTTCTGGACTCGCGGCGCCGGCTGCGCCACCGGAACGGGAGCGGGCGGAGGAGTATCGAGGCTCGCGGCCGCCGCGCTGAAGCTGGACAGCAGTCCCTGACGCTTCTCGATCAGGGCCTGCCGCTCGATCAGCGCCGTGAGCCGGTTCTCGACGCTGCCGCGGGCCGCGACGCTCTCGGCCGCCGAACGATCGAGGGCGCGCTGGAGGGCGCCGAGCCGTTCCTCGTAGGTGAACTGCATCGCGCTCTGTCGGGAGACGAAGCGGGCCAGCACCTCGTCGTGGAAGACGAGGTAGTAGCTCGCGGCCGCCGCCCAGAGCGTCGAGACGGCAAGTCCGAGACTGAGGGCGACGACGAGGCGGCGCTGGGGGAGGAGTTGGAGACCAGCGCCGCGGCGGGTCCGGGCAGTCGATGTCATGGCACGTCGATCGTTCGGTGACGCGGCCGATGTCAGACGATTAAGGTTAAAGAAGCTTAGCGCGCCGTCACGTCGCGGGTGCCGGGACGATACACCGGACTTCCATTTTCGGATCGACGTCTTCCAACTCGTGTCTGAAGTCCTTCCGCAACGACGTTCAGCAACGACAACGTGTCTTTAAGCGAGTGCCTCGGCTGCTGCGAGAACCTCTTCGACATGGCCCGGCACTTTGACCTTGTTCCAGATCCGGGCGATCTGCCCATCCCTGTCGATGAGTAACGTCGTACGCTCCACACCCATGTATTTCCGGCCATACATGCTCTTCTCGACCCAGACTCCGTAGGTCTCCAGCATCGATTTAGCCTCATCGGATGCGAGCGGAAACGTCAGACCGTGTTTGGCCCGGAACTTGTCGTGACTTTTGACGGAATCCGGCGACACTCCGATCACGATTGCTCCGGCCGCAGCGAAAGCCTCGCTGCGGGCATTGAAGTTCTGCGCCTCCAGAGTGCAGCCGCTCGTGTCGTCCTTGGGATAGAAATAGAGCACGATCTTGTGACCGCGCAGGCTCTCCAGAGAGATGGTCTCTCCGCCCGCCCCGGGTAACGAGAACAGGGGTGCGGCATTGCCCGTCTCCAGCGGCATCTCGCCTTCCTTTCGGCTGATTGATGGTGTGCCTGATCTGATGCACGCAGACCTCCCGGGACGCCATGCCGGAGTGGCTCGAATCCTGAGGACAGACGCCGCGGCGAACGGACCTCCGCCCGAACCGACGGGTGCAGCAGCGAACGAGTGATGGATCAGGAAACGGCCAGGACCCTGCTCCAGGAGACGGTCGAGAGGCCTGCGCCGCGCAAAGCGCGACGTCGGCGCCGCCCGCTGCTCTGGTGCTCGCTGCTGCTCGTGTTCCTGCTCGGACTCGGCGGCGGACTCATCGTCCTGCGGCTGTCGCAGGGGCCGATGCGCATCGACGGCCTCACGCATCAGGTCGCCGAGGCCGTGGCGGGCCGCTTCGGTCCAGGATGGCGGGTGGCGTTGAACGACAGCGCGCTCGAACTCGATAGCGAATCGTCGCTGGCGCTGCGCGTCGGTGGACTCGACATCTACAATCCCGAAGGCGCCCTCGTGGTGCGCGCCCCGCTCGCGGTGGTCAGCCTCGACACGTGGAGCCTGCTGCGCCTGTCGGTCCAGCCCCGCTCCATCGAGTTCCGCGACATCGAGATGACGGCCCTCGTCCACGACGACGGCTCCATCGCCTTCGCCGCCTCGGCGCCGGCGCAAGGGGAGGCGGCCAAGCCCCATACCCTGCCGAGCGTAGACGCCGCCCGCGGCACCGTCTCGCCGGTCTCGGCGGCGGTGGCCTCGATCTTCGGCGTCGTGCTCGATCCGGCCGGCGTCATCGGCGCCCTCGACCGGGCGCGGATCACCAACGGCCGCCTGACCCTGGTCGACGACGCCCGGCATCAGGCGAGCTTCGAGCGGGTGAACGGCCTGTTCCGCCGCGGCACCAGCGACGATTCGCGGGTGTTCGAGCTGCGCATCGACGGCCCGCACGGCGAGTGGCGCTTCGGCGGGCGCGTCCACGAGGCGGGGGAGGGGCGCCGCGCGGGCGTGATCACCCTCGACGACCTGCCCGTGACCGATCTGCTGCTGCTGTCCGGCCATTCGAAGATGCCGGTCGATACCGACCTCAAGCTCTCGGCCAAGGCCGACGTGGCTCTGTCCGGCGGACGCATCGAGACGATGAAGGCCGAGGTGAAGACCGGCGGCGGCACGCTCCTCATCGACGAGAAGGACTTCAACCCGGTCGTCATCGACGAACTGCGCGTCGAGGCGGCCTGGGACGAGGGGCGGCGGGCCCTCGCCATCTCGGCGATCGACTACAAGGGCGGCGGCAACGACGCGCACCTGACCGGCGCCTTCGCCATCGGCCCGCCCGGGGCCGAGGATGCCTGGACCCTGGATTTTTCCGGCAAGGATGCCCTGCTGCGCGGCGCGGCCCGCAGCGATCCCTCCTTCCGCGTCGGTGAGATCACCGGCCGACTCACCGGCCGGGCCGGCGGCGTGAATATCGAGTCGATCGCGATCGCCGGCGACGGCCTGCACGGCCGCCTGAGCGGCACCGTCGGCACACGGGCCGACGACGACGGCATCACCCTGCACATCGTCGCCGGCGACACAGACGGCCGCAAGGCCCTGCGGCTTTGGCCCGAGCACATCGCCCCCGGCGTGCGCAACTACCTCGTGGACGAGCTGCGCGGCGGACGGCTCGATCAGGTCGACATCCAGATCGACATGAGCGGGCCGGAACTCGCCGCCGCGACCCGCGGCGACCCGATGCCGGATCAGGCGCTCAGCGTCGCCTTCGCGGTCTCGGACGCGAGCCTGAGCGTCTCGCAGGAGGCGCCGCCGCTGAGTCACGGCCGGGTCGCCGGCACGATCACCGGCCGCAGCACGACGATCCAGAATGCAACCGCCGACATCCGCCTGTCCGACACGCGGGCACTGACGATCTCGGACGGCTCCTTCCTGATCCGCGATCCGCAACCGGACAAGATCGTTGCCCAGCTCGGCCTGCGGCTGTCCGGATCGGCCGATTCCCTGGCCGCACTTCTCGAAACCCCGATGTTCAAGGGGCTCACCGGAGCCGAGATCGACCCGTCCACGATCAAGGGCAAGGCGGAGCTTCGGCTCGACGTCCCGATCAACCTCAAGCACGTGCCCGATCTGGCCGACATGCCGGTGACGCTGACCGGGACGCTCACCGAGTTCAGCATGGACAGGGCGGTGGGCAAGGACCGCTTCGAAGCGGGCCGGTTCACGGTCTCGTACGACCGCAGCGGCTTCGCTCTGAAGGGCGACGGCAGGCTGCTCGGCGCAGCCGTCGCGATCGACCTGAAGCAGCCCAAGCCCGGCAGCCCCGGCGAGGCGGTGGTGAGCCTCGCCCTCGACGACGCCTTCCGGGCCAAGCGCGGCCTGCCGACCGCACCGCAGCTCGGCGGCGTCATTCCGGCCCGCGTGGTCGTGCCGGTCGGGCGCCCCGCCTCCGCCGGCAAGCCGCCGGCCCGCGTCGAGGCGGACCTCACGCGGGCCTCGATCAACGGGCTGCTTCCGGGTTGGAACAAGCCCGCGGGCAAGGCCGGGCGGCTCGGCTTCACCCTGGTGGAGGCGGCGGGCGGCGGGATGGAGTTGCGCGACATCGCCCTCGATGCCGCCCCGGCGCTTGCCCGCGGCAGCGCCGCGCTCTCCGCCGAGGGCGGCCTGGAGCGGGCTGATCTGACGACGCTGAAGCTGTCGCCGGGCGACGACATGCGCGTCAGCCTCGACCGGTCCGGTTCGACCTACCGGGTGGCGGTCAAGGGAGCGGTCATCGATGCGCGCCCCTTCCTCAAGGGGATGACGGGCGACGACGGGAAGGCGAACAAGGATCCCGGCAAGGAGATCGAGGCGGACGTCGCCGCCAGCATCGTGGCCGGTTTCAACGGTGAGTCGCTGACCAACGCGACCCTCAAGGCCAGCTTCAAGGGCGGCGACCTGCGCTCCGCCCAGTTCAAGGGCCGCTTCGGCGCCGCCCCGCTCAACGCCGTGGTTCGAAGCGAGCGCGGTGCTCCGCTGCTCACCCTCGATTCGGCGGATTCCGGCGCGACCCTGCGCTTCCTCGACATCTACAAGCGGATGTATGGCGGGCGGCTAGCGCTCAACGTCTATCTCAACGACGGCCCGCAGGCCGGCGTCGTCCAGATCAAGGACTTCGCCCTGCGCAACGAACCCGCCCTGTCGAGCATCGTCGCCCAGGCGCCGCCGCCCTCCGACGGGCGGCGGGCGGCCCCGAATGCCAACGATGTCGGCTTCGACACGATGCGGGCGAACTTCACCCGCAACGGCCCACGGGTGAGCTTCTCGGACGCGGCGATCTCCAACGCGGCGATGGGCTTCACCGCGGGCGGCTGGCTCGACACGGCCAAGGAGCGCACGCAGATCGACGGCACCTTCGTGCCGCTCTACGGGCTCAACAACGTGGTGGCGCAGGTGCCGCTGTTCGGGCCGCTGCTGGCGGGCGGCAGCAATGAGGGCCTGTTCGCAGTCAACTTCAACGTCTCTGGCCCGATCGCCAAGCCGACGGTGAATGTGAACCCGCTCTCGGCGGTCGCCCCCGGCTTCCTGCGCAAGCTCTTCGGTGCCGGCAGCGGCGACGCGTTTGCCAATGGTGCGCAGCAGGGCGGGCCGGAGCGCTAAGATCGGCGCCCGGCCCGTACGGCCCGTCGGAAACTCCCGATGGCGGCCGGGCCGATGCGCGATTCCCTCAGGAGCGCGCAGCGTCCGAAACCACCCTCCGGAAGGGATCAGCCGGCTCGGGCTTGAGCCCTTCCGAGACGTGTCGCTCGAAGTCCGACCCGGTTCGTCAGGCCGCGCGCACGGTGGCGAGGAAGCGCCCGACCTCGGCGTTGAGGTGCTCGGACTGGCGCGACAGTTCGGAGGCCGAGGACAGGACCTGCGCGGCCGCAACCCCCGTCTCCTCCGCCGCTCCCGCCACACCCGCGATGTTCGTCGTCACCTCGCCCGTCCCCGCCGACGCCTGAGCCACGTTGCGCACGATCTCCTGCGTCGCCGCGCCCTGCTCCTCCACCGCCGCAGCGATCGAGGCCGCCACCCCCGCGATCTCGCGGATCCGGGTTCCGATCCCGCCGATGGCGCCCACCGCCTGATCCGTCGAGCCCTGGATCCGGCCGATCTGGGCCGAGATCTCCTCGGTCGCCCGCGCGGTCTGGTCGGCCAGCGCCTTGACCTCGGCGGCCACCACCGCGAAGCCCCGCCCCGCCTCGCCGGCCCGCGCCGCCTCGATCGTGGCGTTCAGGGCCAGAAGGTTGGTCTGACCCGCGATCTGCGAGATCAGCGCCACCACGTCGCCGATGCGGCTGGCCGCCTGGGCCAGATCCTGCACGAGCCCGGCCGTGGCATTGGCTTCCGTCACCGCGGCCTGCGCCAGCTCGGCCGAGCCCGAGACCTGCCGGCTGATCTCGGCCACCGAGGAGCCGAGTTCCTCAGCGGCCGCCGCGACGGTGTTGACGTTGGCCGCGGCCTGCTCGGCAGCGGCCGCCACGCTGGTGGATTGGGTGGCGGTCTGTCCGGCGGTGGCGCTCATGCTCTCGGCGGTCGCCTGCAGCTCGCTGGCCGCGGCGGAGACCATGCCGACGATGCCGCCGACCGCAGCCTCGAAGCCGTCCGCCATCTGCCGCATGCCGGCCTTGCGCTGCTCCTCCGCCGAGGCGCGCGCCAGGACCGTTTCTTCCTCCAGTTGATGGGTGCGGATCAGGTTGTCCTTGAAGACCTGCACGGCCGTCGCCATGGCGCCGACCTCGTCCTTCCGCTGGCGGAACGGGATCTCGAAGCCGATATCCGCCTTCGCGAGACGCGTCATGATGTCGGTCATCGAGGTGAGCGGATTCACGACCCCTCGAACGACCCAGATCACGCCGCCGACGACCAGCACGAGCGCCGACAGGCAGAGAAAGCCCTGCCAGAGAAGATGCTGCTGCGCCGTCTCGGCCGATGCCTTCGCCATCGCGTCGAGTTCCGAAACGGAGACCAGAACGACCTCGGCGAGTTGATCGAGCCCGACGTTGAACTGGGTGCGGTATGCGCTGACCACCGGCCGTTCGAGCGACTTGTCCGAGAGAGCCGGCACGATGGTGCGGGTACGATCCGCCGCGACGCCGTCGAAATAGCGGCTCTGTGCGGTCTTCATCGCGATCTTGAGCGGCTCGCGACCAGTCATGTTCTCGACGATACCCTGCATGATGCGGAAGATGAACTTCGTCTCCCGGTCCAATGCATTGAATTCGATGAGTTGCGCCGGCGCGATCAGCTTGTCCTGCGCGAGCACATCGATGACGATCAGCGTCGCATCACCGGCAGAGTTGCGCGCGGCCCAACCGAGTTCGCGAACGCGGAGCAGGTTGGAGAAGCGCGTATCGACCTCACGAATGCGCTTTTCGGTTTTCGCGATCACCGTCTCGATCGCCCGCAGCAGATCGGTGGCTTGCGCAGCAACCTTGCGTGAGAGGGTGCCATCGCGTCCTGACACGGCTTTGGTGAGGGCGGCGTCAGCCTCCCGGCGCACCTGCATCCAGCGCTCGTAGTTTTCGCTTACGGCACGCAGATCCAGTGTGCTTTCGTCTGACAGGCCCGCTCCGATCAGCGCGCTTGCGGAAGCCATCATCTCGTCGACGACCTTGCGGCGTGCGGTCATGTCCGCGAGATTGGCGGTGGCATTGGCCGGCTCGAGAGACAAAGCAGAGGTTGTGGCCCCGCGCTCGTAACGCAGACTGTGCATGCTGCGGGTGAGGAGAGAGTCGAGCGAGGCAAGACTTTGAGCATGCGTCGCATTCTGCCATTCGCGCCAAGCGGCGAGAAGGCTGGAGCCGGCAAAACTTAATACCGCGAGACCCAGTACGGCGATGATGCTGATGAGACGAAGCTTGATCGACATGAGATCCGACTGAGCGACTGATACTACGCACAGAATTGATAAGCGGCCTCAAAGATTAAAATATGCTTATGTTACTTTCTGCCGGATCGCGCATGCCGAGAAAAAACTTCCTGACCCTCATCTTGCAGTCAAGGATTGTGCCGCAACGCACAGTCGCGTGCGAATGATCGCGGGCCTGCTCCCGACTGCCGATCTCGCGAAACTGGAATAGTGTCAGCATCGACCGGTGCGCTGGGAAAATTTACTTCGAATTTGCCATCTCTTGCGCCATTAGCCGGTCTTCTCGCGATCCGCAGATCACGCTCAGAGAGGCTGATCGAAGACTGAGCGATTCCCCGACCGGCCCCAGCGACGGTGGTCTGCGCGTTTGCCACTCAGCAGCGATCATCGGCGGCGGATGCGCGCCGGCCGCTCCTGAACGATCGTTCGCGGTGGCGGATGCAGGCCCCGCTCGAGCGCCGAGCGACGTTGCTGATCGGTCGGCCGCTTCGATCGCGCGAACACCGTCGCCGGCCATCGCGGCGGACAGGCGCAGCGCCTCGGTGACATTCAAGGACGCGGCAGCGCGGGAGCGCACCGCCGCGCTTCGAACGAAACGGTTATTCCGGCCGCAGCAGCACGTGCTTCTTGCGTCCGAACGAGAGCTTGATCACGCCCTCGGCCGTCAGGTCTTCGGTCCGCAGCATCGCCTTCTCGTCGCTCACCTGCACGTCGTTGACACGCAGGCCCCCGCCCTTGATCTGGCGGCGCGCCTCGCTCGTGGACGGCACGAGCTTGGCATAGTCCGGGCCGAAGGCGGTCAGCACGCCGAGGCCCGCCTCCAGCACCGCGGCCGGCACGGGGATCGTCGGCAGGGACTGCGCCAGCGTGCCCTCGACGAAGGTCTTGCGGGCGGTCTCGGCAGCGGCGGCGGCGGCCTCCGCCCCGTGCATCAGCGCGGTCGCCTCGGTGGCGAGGACCGTCTTGGCCTCGTTGATCTCGGCGCCCTGGAGCGCGGCGAGCCGCTCGATCTCGGGAAGCGGCAGCAGGGTGAACAGCTTGAGGAAGCGCCCGACATCCGCGTCCTCGGTATTCCGCCAGAACTGCCAGTAATCGTAAGGCGAGAGCATCCCGGCATCGAGCCAGACGGCGCCGGCCGCCGTCTTGCCCATCTTGGCGCCCGACGCGGTGGTCAGCAGCGGGCAGGTCAGGGCGTAGAGCTGCGGCGTGCCCATGCGGCGGCCGAGATCGATGCCGTTGACGATGTTGCCCCACTGGTCCGAGCCGCCCATCTGCAGGCGGGTGCCGAAGCGGCGGTTCAGCTCCACGAAGTCGTAGGACTGGAGGATCATGTAGTTGAACTCCAGGAACGAGAGTTCCTGGTCGCGCTCCAGCCGCAGCCGCACGCTGTCCATCGACATCATGCGGTTGACCGAGAAATGCCGGCCGATGTCGCGCAGCATCTCGATGTAGTTGAGTTTCGTCAGCCACTCGGCGTTGTCGACCATGACCGCCTCGTTGCGGCCCTCGCCGAAGCTCAAGAAGCGGGCGAAGGTCTGCTTGATGCCTTCCTTGTTGGCCTCGATCTGCTCCAGCGTCAGGATTTTGCGCGTCTCGTCGCGGCCCGACGGATCGCCGACGCGGGTGGTGCCGCCGCCCATGAGCACGACGGGCTTTCCGCCGGTCTTCTGCAGCCAGTGCAGCATCATGATCGAGAGCAGGTGGCCGACATGGAGCGAGGCCGCCGTGCAGTCGTAGCCGGTATAGGTCGTCAGCCCGCCCTCCGCCGCCAGAGCGTCGATGCCGGCCAGATCCGAGGCCTGATGGATATAGCCGCGCTCCTGCAGCACCCGGATGAAGTCGGATTTCGGCGCGAAGCTCTCGGCGGTCATGGTGATCGGTCTCGGATGGTTTGGCGGCGCGACAGGGGCGCGGCCGCAATGCTATCCCGCGAGGGGAAGCGCTCGCGCGCGCTCTTAGCAGGGCAGGCGGCGAAAGGCACGAGCCCGGATTTCGGGGGAGGGGACGGCATGGCGATGAGGCGCGCGATCGGCCTGATGAGCGGCACCTCGCTGGACGGGATCGACGTGGCGCTGATCGAGAGCGACGGCGCGAGCATCCGCATCGTCAAACCCGCCAACGGCTTCATCGCGCCGCTCGGGCCGACGGGCTACCGCGGCTACGGCGAGGACGAGAGGACGCTGCTGCGCGAGGCGACCCGCGACGCCGAAGCCGTTCGCCACCGGGACGACCGGCCGGGACGCCTGCCGCAGGCGGAGGAGTTCGTCACCCGCGCCCATGCCGAGGCCATCGAAGCCTTCCTGGCGGCGAACGGCCTGAGCCCCGCGGAGATCGACGTCGTCGGCTTCCACGGCCAGACGGTGATCCACCGGCCGAAGCTCGGCCTCACCGTGCAGATCGGCGACGGCGCGGCGCTCGCCCGGCGCCTCGGCATCCGCGTCGTGTCCGACATGCGCGCCAACGACGTGGCCCAGGGCGGCCAGGGCGCGCCGCTGGTGCCGGTGTTCCACAAGGCCCTGGCCGAGGCCGCAGGCTTCACCGGTCCGCTCGGCATCCTCAATATCGGCGGCCTCGCCAACGCGACCCTGATCGATTCGCGCGGGACCATGCTCGCCTTCGACACCGGGCCCGGCAACGGGCCGATCAACGACTGGATGAAGGAGCGCACCGGCCTGGATCTCGACGAGGACGGCGCCACCGCCGCCCGCGGCACGGTGGACGAAGAGCTGCTCGAAAACCTGCTCGGCCACCCGCTGATCCTGCGCGCGCCGCCGAAATCGCTGGACCGCAACTGGTTCTCACATCGGCTCGCAGGCTACCTCACGATCGAGGACGGGGCTGCGACGCTCACCGCCTTCACCGCCCACGCCGTCGCCCGCAGCCTCGCCTTCGCCAGCGAGCGCCCGACCCGCTGGATCGTCGGGGGCGGGGGCGCCAAGAACCGCACGCTGATGGCGATGCTGGAGCGGCTCCTCGAGGCGGAAGTGCTGAACGCCGACGCGATCGGCTGGTCCTCCGATTTTCTGGAGGCGCAGGCCTTCGCCTACCTCGCCCTGCGGGCGCTGGAAGGTTTACCGCTCACCTATCCGACGACGACGGGTGTCAGCGAACCGGTCACCGGCGGGATCGTCTCCGAGCCGTGAGCCTCGGCTACGCCCTGCGCCGCATCGTCGAGGAATACCCGCTCGCGCGCACCGACCCGCCGGTCGGGCACCCGCTCGCGCACGTAATCCGGAAAGGCGCGCCGGACGAGCTGCGCCGGGCACTGGCACCCCTCGGCGGCCCGTTCGTGGTCAAGGGCAGCCCCGGCCGCGGCAGCCACTGGGCCGCCGTGCCGTGGCTCGCCCTATTCGACCCGGCGGTGACGACGAGCGCCACCCGCGGCTACTACCTCGTCTACCTGTTTCCGGCCCATCGCGAGGCGGTGCATCTCTCGCTGGCCCAGGGCACGGTGGCGGCGCTCCGCGAGTACGGGCCGCGCTCGGGCGAGCATCTGCGCGCCAGCGGCGCCCGGTTGCGGGAGCGCCTCGCCGATTTTGCCACCGACCTGCCGCTCACGGCCATCACCCTCGGCAGTGCGGGCGAGCTGCCCGAGGGCTATGAGGCGGCCCACATCCTCGGACTGACCTACGATCTCGCAGCGCTCGCCGACGAGCGGCGTCTGCACGCCGACCTCGCCACCGGCATCGCCGCCTACCGGGCACTGAAGGCGCGGGGCGGGCTCGTGCTATGACGCGGGGCCGACGCTGCAGCCGAAAGCTGGCCCTTCACGGCATCCCGCGCTAAGGCACGCGCGCCATGTCGCACAACACCTTCGGCCACCTGTTCCGCGTCACCACCTTCGGCGAGAGCCACGGGGTGGCGCTCGGCTGCGTGGTGGACGGGTGCCCGCCCGGCCTCGCGCTGGAGGCGGACGAGATCCAGGCCGAACTCGATCGGCGCAAGCCCGGCCAGTCGCGCTTCACCACGCAGCGGCGCGAACCCGACCAAGTGAAGATCCTCTCGGGCGTGTTCAGCGACGACCGCACCGGCGGGCGCCAGCTCACCACCGGCACGCCGATCGCGCTGATGATCGAGAACACCGATCAGCGCTCGAAGGACTATTCCGAGATCCGCGACAGCTACCGGCCCGGCCACGCCGACTTCACCTACGACGCCAAGTACGGCATCCGCGATTATCGCGGCGGCGGTCGCTCCTCCGCCCGGGAGACCGCCGCGCGGGTCGCGGCCGGCGCCATCGCCCGCAAGGTGATTCCCGGCATCACCATCCGCGCCGCCCTGGTGCAGATGGGGCCGCACGCCATCGACCGCGCGAACTGGGATTGGGCCGAGGTCGGCAACAACCCGTTCTTCTGCCCGGACCCCAAGGCGGCGGCGCTCTACGAGACCTATCTCGACGGCATCCGCAAGGACGGCTCCTCCGTCGGCGCGGTGATCGAGGTGGTCGCCGAGGGCGTGCCCCCCGGCCTCGGCGCACCGATCTACGGCAAGCTCGATGCGGATCTGGCCGCGGCGATGATGTCGATCAACGCGGTCAAGGGTGTCGAGATCGGCGACGGCTTCGCGGCGGCCGCGCTTCGCGGCGAGGACAATGCCGACGAGATGCGCGCCGGCAATGACGGCCGCCCGCGCTTCCTCGCCAACCATGCCGGCGGCATCCTGGGGGGCATCTCCTCGGGCGAGCCGATCGTGGTGCGCTTTGCCGTAAAGCCGACCTCCTCGATCCTGACGCCGCGCCGGAGCGTGAACCGCGACGGCGGCGAGATCGACCTCATCACCAAGGGCCGCCACGACCCCTGCGTCGGCATCCGCGCCGTCCCCGTCGCCGAGGCGATGATGGCGTGCGTGCTGGCCGATCACCATCTCCGCCATCGCGGGCAGGTCGGCGACCGCGCCTGACCGCCCTTTCGAACCGCTGAACGAGACGAAGCCCGTGCCCCATTGCAGCGTCACCGAAGCCATCGAGGCCTTCGCCCGCGGCGAGATCGTGGTCGTCACCGACGACGACGACCGCGAGAACGAGGGCGACCTCGTCGTCGCCGCCTCGCTCTGCACGCCGGAGAAGATGGCGTTCATCATCCGCAACACCTGCGGCATCGTCTGCGCGCCGATCACCCTCGACGAGGCGCGCCGCCTGCACCTCGACCCGATGGTGGCCTCGAACGACGCGCCGCTCGGCACCGCCTTCACCGTCACGGTGGACGTGCGCCACGGGCTCACCACCGGCATCTCGGCCGAGCAGCGCTGCAACACGGTGCGCGCGCTCGCCAACGGCAATATGGGCGCGGGCGACTTCGTGCGGCCCGGCCACGTCTTCCCCTTGATCGCCCGCGACGGCGGCGTGCTGATGCGCTCCGGCCATACGGAAGCGGCGGTCGATCTGTGCAAGCTCGCGGGTCTCCCGCCGGTCGGCGTGATCTGCGAACTCGCCAACGACGACGGCACCGTGATGAAGGGGCCGCAGATCGACGCGTTTGCCGAGCAGCACAGCCTCAAGCGCGTCTCGGTGGCCGATCTCATCGCCTACCGGCAGGCCCGCGACCGGCTGGTGGAGCGGGTCGGCACCTTCCCGGTGAAGACCGAGTTCGGCGCGATGACCGGCTACGCCTACGTCACGCCGTTCGAGCCGATCCAGCAATTCGCCTTCGTCCACGGCGCCATCGGCGATGGCCGCAATGTGCCGGTGCGCCTGCACCGCTCCAACGTCGTCGCCGACGTGATCGAGGGCGGCGGGCAGATCGAGAGCGTGATGCGCCGCTTCGCCAAGGAGGGCCGCGGCATCCTCGTCTACCTGCGCGACGGCACGGCGGGCGTCCCGCTCAACCGCTACGCCGACGAGGGCGCCGAGGCGCAGCGCGTGCGCCAGTGGCGCGAAGTGGGGCTGGGCGCGCAGATCCTGCGCGACCTCGGCGTCGTCTCGATCCGCAACCTGTCCTCCTCGTCGCGCTCCTATGTCGGCCTGTCGGGCTTCGGCATCGAGTTGGTCAGCGAGGAGCCGCTGGAGGGCTGAGGGCAGGAGCGGCCACGCTGCCCCTTGCGGGCAAGCGCGGCCGTTCCCAGTTCCTTTCTGAGGCGGCTCTCTCTGCCGCCGTCTGCGGAAAAGGAGCGCGTATGGTCCTCGTCGCCTGTCCCGCCTGCGATCACCGCATTTCCGAGAAGGCCGTCGCCTGCCCGTCCTGCGGGCATCCCGGCGGTCAGACCGACCGGCACGGCCTCGTGCCGGCGCTGGGCCGCGTTGCCGGAACCTACGTATCCCCCAACGCGATCACCGGGGCGATCCTTGGCAGCGTGATGTTCGTGAGCTTCGCGGCCGTGCTCATCACCCTGATCCTGACCCACCGATAGGCCGCGGAAGCGCATCCCGACGAACTGGCCACCGGTTCATCGAGGAAATGCGCGTCAAACAAGGACCGAGAGACGCCGACCTGATGGACTCGTGTCGGCGTCTCCAAGGCCGGGGCGGTGCCCCTCACCGCCCCATCAGCGCGTCCACATGCGCGGCCACCGAACGGGCAAGCCCGTCGAGGCTGTAGCCGCCTTCCAGGATCGAGACGACCCGGCCGCCCGCGTGGCGGTCGGCGACCTCCATCAGCCGGCGCGTGGCCCAGCCGAAATCCGCCTCGTCGAGCTGGATGTTGGCCAGCGGATCGAGCTTGTGTGCGTCGAATCCGGCCGAGATCACGATCAGGTCGGGTGCGAAGGCGTCGAGCCGCGGCAGGATGCGCGCCTCGAACGCTTCGCGGAAGATCTCGCTGCCGTCGAAAGCGTTCAGCGGCGCATTGACGATGGTGTCGTGGTCGCCCCGCTCGCCCGTCCCGCCGGTGCCGGGAAACAGCGGCATCTGGTGGGTCGAGGCGTACATCACGCTCTTGTCGGCCCAGAAGATGTCCTGCGAGCCGTTGCCGTGATGGACGTCGAAATCCACCAGCGCGACGCGGGTGACACCGAACGCCTTCTGGGCGTGGCGCACGGCGATCGCCGCGTGGTTGAACAGGCAGAAGCCCATGGCGCGGTCGCGCTCGGCGTGGTGGCCGGGCGGGCGCATGCCGACGAACGCGTTGGTGCACTCGCCCTTCATCACCGCATCGACGGCGTGGTTCGATCCTCCGATCGCGTGCAGGCAGGTGCTGAGCGTGCCCGGCGACATCAGCGTATCGCCGTCGATCTGGAAGAAACCGTCGTCCGGCGAGGCCGCGACGATGGTCTCGACGAAGGCCGCGGCGTGGACGAGTTCGGCGACGGACGCCTCTGCCTTCGGTGCGTGGCAACGGACGAGGGCCGCGAAGCGCTCATTCTCGAGGGCCCGCTCCACCGCCTGCATGCGGGCGGGCCGTTCCGGATGCCCGGTCGGGACCACGTGCTCGATGGCGCTCGGATGGGTGACGTACAGGGTGCTCAGGGCCGTTTCTCCCGGGTGCGCGAAACGGTGATGCCGGGGGCCGGCCATCCCGCCTCGTCACGCGCCGCCCTGCGGGGGCAGGGCAACCATGTTGTTGCCGATGCGGCACTTCCGGCTCCCGCCAGGTTTGCCGTTCTTGTTGCCTCGAACTTGTCGATCTTGCCGCCCGCACGCAACAGGGCAAACCGGAAGAACGGCTTGGATCAGTTTCTTCCACAGCGGGCCGCCTCGGGCCGCCCGCCGGCCCAAGCTTGGCCATAAACAAGCGTTCAACCTGCGGTCGTTTCTCCATCCGACAGCCACCCGCCATGCGCCCCTTGCCCGCCCGCCTCCTCCTCGCGTGGCTCCTCCCCGTGGCCGCCGGCTCAGCCGCCTGTCAGTCACAGACGGCCCAGGTCGCGCCGCCGGTCGAAGCGGTCGCCGCCTTGCCTGCCGTCCCGCCGCTGCCGCCGGGGCCGGAGCGGGACGCGGCCTGGATGAAGCTCGCACCGAAAGCCCCCCTCGATCCGCTGCTCGCCCGCACCACGGTCGATTTCGCGACGCGCGAGCCGATCGGCACCATCGTCGTCGAGACGGCGGAGCGGCGGCTCTACCTCGTTCAGCCCGGCGGAAGGGCCATGCGCTACCCGGTTTCCGTCGGCCGGGCGGGGCTCGCATGGACCGGGCGCGCGGAGATCGACCGCAAGCTCGAATGGCCGGACTGGAACCCGACCCGGAAATGATCGGCCGCCACCCCGACCTGCCGCCTCGGCTGGAGGGCGGTCCGTTCAGCCCGATCGGCGCCCGCGCCCTCTACCTCGCGCAGGATCGCAAGGACACGCTCTACCGCATCCACGGCACCAACGAGCCGGAGACGATCGGGCAGGCGGTCTCCTCCGGCTGCATCCGTATGCTCAACGAGGACGTGATCGACCTCTACGGGCGCGTGCCGGTGGGGACGAAGGTCGTGGTGCGATGAAGAGAGTCTTACTTCTCGGGAGCAAGATTTCCGAAAGGCTCAATCGTGAGCAGCCGTTTACCTGAACACGGGTTCAGATTTGGCCATTAACCTCTTCGAGCGTTGTCGGTCCGTATTGTCAGCACAGACACGGACAAACACCGGCGACAACGAGCTGGAGAGGCATCAGACCATGACCAACACTGCGCTTGAACTGTTCTGCACCCGCATCGTCGACGCCGGCCGCCTGACCCAGGACGACGTTCGCGAACTCGCCCGCGAGATCCTGCCCGACGGCATCATGGGCCGTGAAGACGCTGACCTGCTGCTGGCGCTGGACCGCGCCGTCGCCGACACCCACGAGGGCTTCGCCGCCTTCGTCACGGCGGAGGTCGTGAACTTCGCGGTCTACGGAGAGCGCCCTACAGGCATCATCACCCGCGAGATGTCGGCGTGGCTCTCCGCCTCCATCGCCGGACGCAAGGGTCCGACCGCGCTCGGCAGCCGCATCGCCCTGGAGATCGTGCGCGAGGCCGACACCAGCGATGAGACCCTGATCGCCTTCGCCCTTCGGGCCAAGAGCGCGGTGGCCAAGCCCGTCGAGTGCCGCGCCGGCCGCCTGCCCTGCGCTGCATGATGAATTCAGTTTTGGGGTGACTTGCACCCCCGACCTCGGCGTCGCGGCCAGCAACCGAGCACTGCTGAAATTCGAATTGGTAGCTCCTCGATCGAATTTCACCGAAGCTGGCCTTTTGGAGGGTGCGGCACAGCTTCCCCCTACCGCGCAACTGCTTTATCGGGATGCGTTCGGGCCTGCCTTCGGGAGGGGCGGGCCGAGACAGTCTCCCTCAAGAAGCGGCTGCGATGTTCGATAAGATCCTGATTGCCAACCGGGGCGAAATCGCCTGCCGTATCATCAAGACTGCCCGAAAGATGGGCATCAAGACGGTGGCCGTGTACTCGGACGCCGACCGCGATGCGGTCCACGTGGCGATGGCCGACGAGGCCGTGCATATCGGCCCAGCGCCCGCCGCGCAGTCCTATCTCCTGATCGATAAGATCATCGACGCCTGCAAGCAGACGGGCGCCCAGGCCGTCCATCCGGGCTACGGCTTCCTCTCCGAGCGCGAGGCCTTCCCGAAAGCCTTGGCCGAGGCCGGCATCGTCTTCATCGGCCCGGATCCCGGCGCCATCGCCGCGATGGGCGACAAGATCGAATCGAAGAAGGCCGCGGCCGCGGCCAAGGTCTCGACCGTGCCGGGCTTCCTCGGCGTGATCGAGAGCCCGGATCATGCGGTCAAGATCGCCGACGAAATCGGCTATCCCGTGATGATCAAGGCGTCGGCCGGCGGCGGCGGCAAGGGCATGCGCATCGCCGAATCCGCCGACGAGGTCGCGGAAGGCTTCGCCCGCGCGAAGTCCGAGGCCTCCTCCTCCTTCGGCGACGACCGCGTCTTCATCGAGAAGTTCATCACCGATCCGCGCCACATCGAGATCCAGGTGATCGGCGACAAGCACGGCAACGTGATCTATCTCGGCGAGCGCGAGTGCTCGATCCAGCGCCGCAACCAGAAGGTCATCGAGGAGGCCCCGTCGCCGCTCCTCGACGAGGAGACCCGCCGCAAGATGGGCGAGCAGGCGGTCGCGCTGGCCAAGGCGGTGAATTACGACTCCGCCGGCACGGTCGAGTTCGTCGCCGGCCAGGACAAGTCGTTCTACTTCCTCGAGATGAACACCCGCCTGCAGGTGGAGCATCCGGTCACCGAGATGATCACCGGGCTCGATCTCGTCGAGCTGATGATCCGGGTGGCCGCCGGAGAGAAGCTGCCGCTGGCGCAGAACGAGGTGAAGCTCAACGGCTGGGCGGTGGAGAGCCGCGTCTACGCCGAGGATCCCACCCGCAACTTCCTGCCCTCGATCGGCCGGCTCACGGTCTACCAGCCGCCGGAGGAGGGTCCGCTCGGCGACGCCATCGTGCGCAACGATACCGGCGTGGAGGAGGGCGGCGAGATCGCGATCCACTACGATCCGATGATCGCCAAGCTCGTGACCTGGGCGCCGAACCGCCTCGAGGCGATCGAGGCGCAGGCCACGGCCCTCGATGCCTTCGCGATCGACGGCATCCGCCACAACATCCCCTTCCTCGCCACCCTGATGGCCCATCCGCGCTGGCGCGAGGGCCGGCTCTCCACCGGCTTCATCAAGGAGGAGTTTCCGGAGGGCTTCACCGCCCCCGCGCCCGAGGGACAGGTCGCCCGCCGGCTCGCGGCGGTGGCGGCGGCGATCGACCACAAGCTCAACATCCGCAAGCGCGGCATCTCCGGTCAGATGCGCGACCCGAGCCTGCTGACCTTCCAGCGCGAGCGCGTCGTGGTGCTCTCCGGCCAGCGCTTCAACGTCACCGTCGACCATGCCGGCGACGATCTGCTCGTGACCTTCGACGACGGCACGCAGGCTCCGGTCCGCAGCGACTGGCGCCCCGGCGCGCCGGTCTGGAGCGGCACGGTCACCGGCGAGCCGGTGGCGATCCAGGTTCGGCCGCTCCTCAACGGCGTCTTCCTGCAGCACGCGGGCGCGGCGGCGGAAGCACGGGTCTTCACCCGCCGCGAGGCCGAACTCGCCGACCTGATGCCGGTCAAGGAGAATGCCGGCTCCGGCAAGCAACTGCTCTGCCCGATGCCGGGACTGGTCAAGCAGATCATGGTCACGGAAGGCCAGGAGGTGAAGAACGGCGAGCCTCTGGCCATCGTCGAGGCGATGAAGATGGAGAACGTGCTGCGCGCCGAGCGCGACGGCACCGTCTCCAAGATCGCCGCCAAGGAAGGCGACAGCCTCGCGGTGGACGCGGTGATCCTGGAGTTTGCCTGATCGGCACGACGCTCTGCCATCGCGAGTGGAGTGAAGCGCTTCAGCCGAGCGGATCATCCGGTGATGGCAGCGCTCTGGATTGCTTCGCTTCGCGCGCGATGACGGAGAGGGGCGCCCGCATCGTCATTGCGAGGCGAAGCCGAAGCAATCCAGGGCGCGACGGGCGCAAGCGCTGCACCACCGCTTCTCCATCCGCCGGAGGTCCGGCCTGAGGTCATGCCCCTCTACTTCGCCTACGGCGCCAACATGGACGCCGCCGCCATGGCCCAGCGCTGCCCGGCCTCGCGGCTGATCGGTCGCGGACGCCTGCCGCGGCATCGCTTCATCATCATGCGGGAGGGCTGGGCCTCCGTGGTGCGCGCTCCCGGTGCCACCGTCTGGGGCGTGCTCTGGGAACTGGCGCTCTCCGACGTACCGGCGCTCGACCGCTACGAGGGCGTCGCGAGCGGCCTCTACGTGAAGGCCTACCAGCCGATCGTCACCGAGGGCGGCACGAAGCGCGCCCTGATCTATCTCGGCCGCAGCCAAGCCGGCGGGCTGCCGCGGCCGGGCTACCTCGAAGCGGTGCTCGCGGCGGGACAGGCGGCGCAATTGCCTGGGGCCTATCTCCAGGAGATTCGCGGCTGGCAGCGCCGGGCTCCGGCCTGATCCGCTTTCGGCGCAAGGCTCGGGGCGCTTCCTGGCACTGAACCTGCCTCGTCGACCGCAGACCAAAGGGTCGATGAGTCGGGTAGGTATTCATGGATTTCGTAAAACCGGCCGAGATGGCCAAGGCGATGAGTGATTCCGGCGTCGTGCGTGCCGAGCTGTCGGTCCGCGACATGCTCGTGCGGGGCATGATGGCCGGCGCGATCCTCGGGATTGCCACCAGCCTCGCCATCACCGGCGCCGTGCAGACCGGCGTGGCCTTCGCGGGCGCGATCATCTTCCCCGTCGGCTTCGTGATGATCGTCTGCCTCGGGCTCGAACTCTGCACCGGCAATTTCGGCATTCTCGGCCTCTCCTTCATGGAGGGCCGCGTCGGCTTCGCGCCGATGATGCGCAATTTCGGCTGGAGCTTCCTCGGCAACCTGATCGGCAGCCTGCTCTACGCCGTGCTGCTGGTGATCGCGCTGACGAATTTCTGGCACACCGGCGCGGACGCCAACCCGGTTGCGAAGAAGATCCTCGACATCGCGCAGGCCAAGACGCTGACCTACGAGGAACTCGGCACGGCGGGCATGATCACCTGCTTCGTCAAGGCGATGCTGTGCAACTGGATGGTCTGTCTCGGGGTGACCATGTCGATGATGTCGACCTCGACCTTCGGCAAGATCCTCGGCGCGTGGCTGCCGGTCTTCCTGTTCTTCGCGCAGGGCTTCGAGCACGCGGTGGTGAACATGTTCGTGATTCCGGCGGGCATGATGCTCGGCGCGCAGGTGTCGTTCGAGCAGTGGTGGGCCTGGAACCAGATCCCGGTCACCCTCGGAAACTTCGTCGGCGGCGTGCTCTTCATCTCACTGGCGTGGTATCTCACCTACCGTCCGAAGGCGGCCCTGCGCCGCTCGGAGGCCGCGCCGGCCTCGGCCGCTATGGCCACCCGCTAGCCGGGAGCGCGAGGGCTCCCGGTTCCGGCAGAAACCGGGAGTCGCTTCGACCTTGAGCACCGAAAGCAGGACCATTCGAGCCGTGATCCGCGGCCGCGTTCAGGGCGTGTCCTACCGCGCCTGGACGAAGAAGCAGGCGGAACGGCACGGCGTCTCGGGCTGGGTCCGAAACCGGCCCGACCGCACTGTCGAGGCCCAGTTCTCCGGCCCGGCCGAGGCGGTCGAGGCGTTGCTCGCCGCGTGCCGACGCGGTCCGTTCGCGGCGCGTGTCGACGGCATCGACGTCATCGAAGAGACCGAACTCGCCACGATCACGGGTTTCGAGATCCGCTCGTAGACACGACGAGGATCGACACGGCGAGGGCTTGCCCGCCGGGCCTCCGGCCTGTAGCCGCCGGGGCAGCACGCTGAGCCGGACCGGCCCGACGCCATCGCGATGACGACGCCCTGACCATGTGGGACCTCCACGCCTTTTCGCCGCTCGACTTCGCGGCGCTCGTGTTCTTCGTAGCCGCCTGGGCCGGCTACAGCGTCGCGGTGGCGCGGCGCCGGGGCGACCGGCTGAGCCTGAGCCAGATCATGAACCGACAGCGGCGCAACTGGGCGGTCCAGATGATCGCCCGCGACAACCGCGTCGTGGACACGACGATCAACGCCTCGCTCCAGAACGGCACCGCCTTCTTCGCCTCGACCTCGCTGATCGCGCTCGGATCGGTTCTGACCCTCTCGCGATCCGGCGACGACGTGCTGAACCTGTTCTCGGCACTGCCCTTCGGCACCGGCACGACCCGCCAGACCTGGGAGATCAAGGTCGCCGGGCTGGCGATGGTGTTCGTCTACGCCTTCTTCAAATTCGCCTGGGCCTACCGGCTGTTCAACTACGGCGCGATCCTGATCGGCGCGGTGCCGCCCAAGGGCTCGGGCGCCCCCGAGTCGGTGATGCGGCGCGCGGCCGAGCGGGCCGGGGCGATGAACGTCGCGGCGGGCTCGCATTTCGCGAAGGGACAGCGTGCCTTCCTGTTCGCACTGGCCTATCTCGGCTGGTTCCTGAGCGCACCGGTCCTGATGCTCGCCACCGCCAGCGTGGTCTGGGTGATGTGGCGGCGCCAGTTCGCCTCGCCGATCCGCGCCGCCCTGCTCGCCGAGGAAGACAGCCATGGCCGATGAAGCCGCGATCGAAGAGACGATGCTGGGGCTCGTGAGCGAGCGCGGGGCCGACAAGACCTGTTGCCCCTCCGAGGTCGCCCGCGCGCTCGGCGGTCCGCATCCCGACGGCTGGGGCCCCCTGATGCAGCCGGTGCGGCGCGTCGCCGTGCGGCTGGCCAAGGCGGGCCGGGTGCAGATTCTTCGGAAGGGCAAGCCCGTGCCGGATCCGGACGATTTCCGCGGGATCTATCGCCTGAGCCTGCCGCGCGGGTAGCGGTCTACGGCCTCGGTAAAACCTCGTCGGTGTAGCCGGTGAGCCGGTAGGCGATCATGCCGATCCACTCCTTCACGCCGATGTCGAGCTCCCCCAGGCCGGTGGAGGCGAAGCTCGCGAGACGGTAGGCGTCGCGGGGCCAGTTGGTGCGGTAATCGACCGGATAGGCGGTGACGTCGAACCCGGCCTTGCGGAAGCAGGCCATCGAGCGCGGCATGTGCCAGGCGGAGGTAACGAGAAGCCAGCGCTCGCCGGGCTTCGGCTGCACCATCCGCGCGGAGAACACCGCGTTCTCGTGCGTGTTGCGCGATTGCTGTTCGAGGATCAGACGGTTGCGCGGCACGCCGAGCGTGTCGGCATAACGGCTGACGATCTCGGCCTCCGAGACCGCATCGTCGCGGGTGCTGCCGGCTCCTCCGGAGAAGACGAGCCGCGCCTGCGGGTAGCGCCGGGCGAGGTCGGCGAGGGCGATGGTCCGTTCGCCCGCTTCGTTGACGGTGATCTGGTCCCGGCCGATCGAGGTATCCGCCTCCACCGTCCCGCCGAGCACAACGATCCCGGTGACCGGCGTGCCGTCATCGGTGAAGCTCGGAAACCGGTTCTCCAGCGGGGCCAGCGTCCAGGCCGGGAGCGGCGAGAGGCCACCGACGAGAAGCCCGACGAAGCCGGTGATCGCGAGAACCCGCCCGAGCCCGCGGCCGAACTCGGTGAAGAGGAGGACGCAGCCGAGGAGCCCGAGCAGGATCAGGAAATTCGATGGCGTGAGGACGAAGAAGATCAGCTTCGAGAGCGGGAAGAACATCGTCTTCTTTCGTCCGGAGTTCGACACGGCATCCGTCACGGGCTGACCTCCGCCGCGACGCGTCAGGTGAGCGGCAGCGACAGAACCGCCGAGGAGGCCGGCCGTTGCGCCAGCGTCTCCAGCCATCGGCGGATGTTGGGCCGCTCCTCCCGCTCCAGCGGCAGCTGGAACCAGCGATGCGCCGCGAGCCCGACGGCGATGTCGGCGATGGAGAAGGCCGCGTCCGCCACGAAGGGCCTGTCGGCGAGATGCCGATCGAGCAGGGCGGCGCAGCGCTCGGAATTCGTCCGCGATGCCTCGATCATGCGTGGGTCCTGCCTGTCGGGCGCGACGCGCACGAGCTGGAGGAAGGCGTCGCGCATCGCCGGGGTGAAGGCTGTGGCCTGCCAATCGAGCCACTGGTCAATCAATGCGCGGGCGCGCGGAGCCTCCGGAAGCGCCAGCGGCCCGCCATGGGCATGGGCGAGGTAGCGCAGGATCGCGTTCGACTCCCACAGGACGAAGCCGTCCTCTTCGAGCGTCGGCACGAGGCCGTTGGGGTTCATCGCGCGATAGGCGGCGTCGCCGACGATGCCGTGGGCGCCGCCCGCCTCGATGTGCTCGTAGGCCAGCCCCAGTTCGTCGAGCGCCCAGAGCGCCTTCTGCACGTTTCCGGAGCTGGCCCGCCCCCACAGCTTCAGCGTCATCCCTGGTCCTCGTCGGTATCCTCGGGCGGATAGGCGTGCACGGTCCCGCTCGGATCGATCACCTGCCACGCGCCGTCCGATTCCTCCAGATAGCCCGGTCCGACCGGCACCTTGCCGTGGCCGCCGGGGATATCGAGCACGTAGAGCGGCTGGGCGAGGCCGGAGAGGCGCCCGCGCAGGCTTCGCATCAGCGCCTGCCCCTCGGGCAGTCCGGTGCGCAGATGGCCGGTGCCGGGCGCGAGATCGCCGTGATGGAGATAGTAGGGCTTGATGCGGTTCTCGACGAAGCGCCGCATCAGGGTCTCGAGCGTCGCCGCGTCATCGTTGACGCCGCGCAGGAGCACGCTCTGGCTCACCATCGGGACCCCGGCATCGACGAGCCGGGCGATGGCCGCCCGCGCCGCCGGCGTGAACTCGCGTGGATGGTTGGCGTGGAGCGCCACGAACACCGCGCTGGGAAACGTTTTGAGGGCCGCGACCAGAGCCGCATCGACGCGGGCGGGCTCCACCACCGGCACGCGAGTGTGAAAGCGCAGCACCCGCACATGCGGGATCGCGCCGAGCGCCGCGGCGATCTCCCCGAGCCGCCGGGGCGAGAGGGCGAAGGGGTCGCCCCCCGTCACCACCACCTCCCAGATCTCCGGGCGTTCGGCGATGTAGCGGAAGGCTCCCGCCAGCTCCGCCTCGCTCAGCGAGCCGTGTCCGGTGGGTCCGACGCGCTCGCGGCGGAAGCAGAAGCGGCAATAGACCGGGCAAACATGGAGCGGCTTCAGCAGCACCCGGTCGGGATAGCGGTGGACGATGCCGGGCACCGGCGCGTGCGCGTCGTCGCCGATCGGATCGGCACGCTCTTCCGCCCGCGTCTCGATCTCCTCCGCACGGGGCACGAACTGTCGGGCGATCGGATCGCCGGGATCGTCCCGGTCGATCAGCTCGGCCATGTCGGCCGTCACCGAGACCGCGTAGCGCGCCGCGACCTGCTCTAGGGCCGGGAGGGCTTCGGCCTCCACCAGCCCGGCCCGGGCCAGCGCCGCCGTGGTCTTCAAGGCAGCGCTCACCGCGAGCGCCCCCGGGTGACCGGCGTCCAGATCACGTCGTCGATACGCGGCGCACCGGTTGCCAGCATCACCAGACGGTCGACGCCGAGCGCGATGCCGCTGGCCTCCGGCATCGCCGCCAGCGCCTCCAGGAACTCCTCGTCGATGGGGTAGCGCTCGCCGTAGACCCGGGCCTTCTCGGCCATCTCCGCCTCGAAGCGGCGGCGCTGCTCGGCCGGGTCGGTGAGCTCGCCGAAGGCATTGGCGAGTTCGACGCCGCAGGCGTAGAGCTCGAACCGCTCGGCGACGCGCGGGTCGCGCGGACTCGGCCGGGCGAGCGCCGCCTCGCTCACCGGATATTCGCACAGGATGGTCGGGCGCCCCTGACCGAGATGCGGCTCGATCAGTCCGACGAGGACACGGCTGAACAGGTCGGCCCAGGTGTCGTCCGGGGCCACCCGCAGGCCGCGGGTCATTACCGCGTCGGCGAGCCGGTCGCGGTCGGTGGCGCCGTCGGGCGCGATGGTGGCAAGAAGGTCGATGGCGGCGAAGCGGTGGAACGCCTCGGCCAAAGTCAGGCGCTCGCAGGGCGCGAATGGATCGGCCTCGCGTCCGCGGAAGGTCAGCCGCTTGGCGCCCGCGATCTCGGCGGCGAGCGCCATCAGCGCCGCGGCGTCCGCCATCAGCGCCTCGTAATCCTCGCCCGCCCGGTACCATTCGAGCATCGTGAACTCGGGATGGTGCAGCGCCCCGCGCTCGCGGTTGCGGAAGACGTGGGCGAGGCTGAACAGGCGTGGCTCCCCCGCCGCGAGCAGCTTCTTGCAGGCGAATTCCGGCGAGGTGTGGAGATAGAGCGGCTCGCGTCCGCCATCGGGCAGGATGGCTTCCGTGGCGAAGGCGGAGAGATGCGCCTCGTTGCCCGGCGAGACCTGGAGCGCGGCGGCCTCCACCTCAACGAAGTCGCGGGCCGCGAACCACGCGCGCATTCCCGCGAGGATGCGGTTGCGGGTGAGCAGCAGCGGCCGGCGATCCGCGTGGAGGCCGGGATGCCACCAGGGCGATGACTCATGACTCACGCGAAAACAGCCTCCGGCTGGCAACCGAGCCGCGGATAGGGTAGGGCCTCGCGGATGATTCCGCTCGCCCGGCCGAGACGCCGGTGAAGAGCCGCCGTTCTCGTCAAGCCAAGGTCCACGCTCGTGAAAGTGATTGCCAGTACCCTTCGCAAGGGCAACGTCGTCGACAAGGACGGCAAGCTCTACGTCATCCTGACGGCTGAGAACATCCACCCCGGCAAGGGTACGCCGGTGACGCAGCTCGACATGCGCCGCATTACCGACGGCGTGAAGATCTCCGAGCGCTACCGCACCACCGAGCAGGTCGAGCGCGCCTTCGTCGAGGATCGCGACCACACCTTCCTCTACCAGGACGGCGAGGGGTACCACTTCATGAATCCCGAGAACTACGAGCAGCTCGCGGTTCCGGAGGACGTGGTCGGCGATGCCGCTCCCTACCTGCAGGAAGGCATGGTGGTGACGCTCTCGACCCATAACGGCGTGCCGCTGGCGATCGAGCTGCCCCAGCGCGTGACGCTCGAGATCGTCGAGACCGAACCGGTGACCAAGGGTCAGACGGCCTCTTCGTCCTACAAGCCGGCCATCCTCTCGAACGGCGTGAAGACCAGCGTCCCGCCGCACATCACCACCGGCACCCGCGTCGTCATCATGACGGCGGACGGCTCCTACGTGGAGCGCGCCAAGGACTGAGGACGCCCCTCGATCCCGAGAGGGGTGACAGGATACACGGCGCGCTCCGCGAGATATCTCCTCGGCCTCTCGCGGAGCGCGCAATCCGCCTCGGACAGGCCGCCGGCCGACGCAACGGCTTCCGGTCCAAGGTTGCAGGGTCTACGGTCCGGCTCTTCAGTAACAGGCCTGAGGAGCCAGGAAGAACGACTGGCTGGACGGGCAGGCCGTGTCGTAGAGCGACCGCTGCCGGCATCTCAATCGATCGCGCGTGCAGGTGTTGCAGTCGTTGGTGCAGTACCGTGCCGGCGGGGGTGGCGTTGCGGGACCGTTGGTGCCGCTCGACGAAGTCGGCGGAGGCACCGTGCCGCTGTAGCAGCAGTAGCGCCGGGAGCCGGTGGTGCAGCTTTCCCGCCGGCCCGAGTAGGTCCAGCCGCTCGGGCATTGGCCATTGCAGAACGGTCGCGTCCCGAACCAGCGGCATGTCTGCGGCACGGGCCCGGGGATCGGCGCGCTAGCGACTTCTCGACAGCAATAGCGGCGTGAACCCGTCGTGCAGCCCTCCCGCTTTCCGGTGTAATTCCATCCACTCGGGCATTTCCCGTCGCAGAATGGTTTCGTGCCGAACCATTTACACTCTTGGAGTGCCATCGATGGGCTATTGGCTGCAATCAGCATGACCATCGAGAGGAAGATGGTCTGCAACACCCTGAGAATAAGCGACATGGCCACCCCCTGCTGCTGACAGCATTGAAGGAGCGTGGAAAGCACTCCACGAGAGGATCGACACCGAGACGCCCGCGAGGCTTCGAATCTTTAAAAGCAGGCGATTACAAAATTCAGCAGAATCGCCAATCAATGATGATCGATGCAAAGACCGAGTCAATACTTTTCTAAAAGATATGATACTCAATGTCTCGTCGCCGTCGCAGGGCCGAGACAGAATTCCTGAAGCTTGATCAGATGACGGTCTTCGCGGGGCGCCAGCGATCCTCCGGCCGCGCAGGCCGCGGCTTGCGCGGACGCCCCGAGCCTTACGGCGGCGGCGCGGTGCCTTCCGCGGCCTCGTAGCAGCGCTGCGAGAGACTCTGCGCCCTGGCCCGCTCCTCCGCAGAATAGGGTTTGCCGGAGCCCCAGAGCCCCTCCTGCCGCAGGGCATCGGCCGTACAGCGGGCGGCAATCCGGCAGGCGCCCGCCTCGCCGCCCGTGCGGGTGCAGTGCGCCACGTAGTCCTTGCGGAAGCTCGCGAGCCCCGCCTTCGGGTGCGGCCCCGTCAGCGTCACGAGGCCGGTGAAAAGGGCGAGCAGCACCGGCTGGTGGATGAGATAGACGGCAAGGCTGTGCCGCCCGGCAAAGACCGCCCCGCGCGCGACGGCATCACGGGCCCGCCAGCGGGCGAGAGCCGATCCGGCCAGGGCCGGCCGAAGCAGCCGGGCGAGGGCGATTCCGGCGAGCACCATCCCGAACCAGGGGAACAACGGCACCCAGTCGTTGCTGTCGGGCAGTCCGCGACCCAGGCCGAGAAAATAGAATTCCGGCAAGTCGAGCAGGGGATGGGCCACGAATCGCGGCGCGAGCATCACGGCGAAGGCGCCGAGCCCCGCGACCGAGGCCGGCAGGAACACGAACGGCAGTCCCAGAAGACTCGAGACGGCGATGCAGTGCAGGATGCCGAAGAAGATGTAGCTCTGCGGGAAGGCGATCCGCGTCGCCACCGTGATCAGCACCGCTGCGCCGCCGATGCGGGCAAGCCGCAGGGCGAAGGGCCGCCAGCGCACACCGTCGCCGTTGGCAAGCACGAGGCCGACGCCCACCAGGAGCAGGAACGAGCCGGCAATGCCGTGGGCCGCCAGCCGCCCGATCGGCGTCAACGCGTAGTTCAGGGGGGTGAGCTGCAGGAAACCGAGATCCCACAGCCCGTGATAGGCCGCCATCGCCGCGAGCGCCGCGCCGCGGGCGAGGTCGACGGCGTCGATCCGCCGGCTCGGACGGGGCAGCGTGGACGGGGAGGGGGCAGACATGGCCGCGGCCTATCACCGTTCCCCGCTCCAGGCGAAGGGTGCGCGCGAACGTCGCTGCCTGCCCGGCAGGCAACCCTGCGGCTATTCGAATCGGTTCGGTGGTCGGCCGTTTCCTCGCACGCACCGAGAGAGGCGGCCCTAACCCCTTGACCGGCCACGCTGACGCCTCGTGGAACCTGATCAGAGCTGATCAGTCGCTCTCGCTACGACGCTTTCGCCCGATGCGGCATTGTCGCAATGCATCCGAAAAATGATCATATGCAGTGTCCCATTGCCGGCCAAACGGGCTTTCCGCGCAATCCGACTTTGTTAACGTAGCTCCGGGATTGCGCCGCGCGATTCGGCACGGGTTGCTTACATGTCGAACGATCACGAACTGAGTTCCGTCGAGCTTCGCATGCCGGATATCCGCGACCGCGCGACCGAGCGCGAGAGCGAGGACGAGCGCCCGTCAGAGCTCGTGGAGATCGCCGGGCACATCAAGTGGTTCGACGTCTCGAAGGGGTTCGGCTTCATCGTGCCGGATGACGGATCGGCGGACGTCCTGCTGCACATCACCTGCCTTCGCCGGGACGGCCACCAGGCCGCGAGCGAGGGCGCGCGGATCGTGGTCGAGGCGGTCCAGCGCGCCCGCGGCTGGCAGGCCTTCCGGGTCGTCTCTCTGGACCAGTCCACCGCACTCCACCCCTCCGAACTGCCGATGGCGCGCACGCATGTGAGCGTGACGCCGACGAGCGGCCTGGAAGTCGCGGTGGTGAAGTGGTTCAACCGCCTGCGCGGCTTCGGCTTTCTCAGCCGCGGCGACGGCACGCCGGACATCTTCGTCCACATGGAGACCCTGCGCCGCTACGGCATCGCCGAGCTGAAGCCCGGCGAGCAGGTACTGGTGCGCTACGGCGACGGCTCGAAGGGTGCTATGGCGGCGGAAGTCCGCCTCGTCGACGGGGCGCTTCCGGCCTCCCATTGACGGTGACCCGCGTGCCCGTGTTCCGATCCGTGCCCAAGCTCTTTCTCGCCGCCTGCCTCGTCGCTCTCGCGGCGGTGACATCGCCGCTGCCGCTCCGGGCCCAGGACGCATCGCCCGCCGCGCAAGCCGCGACCGAACCGCTCGGCATCGTCGCCAGGAACGGCCGCCACGCCTTCCAGGTGGAGGTGATGCGAACCGACGCGCAGCGCGCCAAGGGGTTGATGTACCGCCGCTCCATGGCCGCCGACCACGGCATGCTGTTCGATTTCGAGCGGCCGGCGCCGGCCACGATGTGGATGAAGAACACCTACCTGTCGCTCGACATGGTGTTCATCCGCTCCGACGGCTCGATCGCCCGGATCGCCGCCGACACCGAACCGCTCTCGACCAAGGTGATCTCGTCGGGCGAGCCGGTCCTGGCCGTGCTGGAACTCAACGCCGGCACCGCGGCCAAGCTCGGCATCCGCGCCGGCGACCGGGTCGAACACCCGATGTTCAAGCGCTGAGCCCCGCGATGGCCCCGGAGCCCGACGATCCGGCCGGGGTCTGGGACGACGCGCTGCGTGCCGCCGAACTTCTCGCGGGCGATCCGCACGGCCTCGGCGGAATCGTCCTTCGCGCGCGCGCCGGGCCGGTGCGCGACCTCTGGCTCGACAATCTTCGCAATCGGCTTTCCGGGCCGCTGCGGCGGATGCCGCCGGGCATCGCCGACGATCGGCTGATCGGCGGCCTCGACCTCCCGGCCACCCTTCGCGCCGGCCGCCCGGTGATTCAGCGCGGGCTGCTGGCCGAGGCCGATGGCGGGGTCGTGCTCGTTCCGATGGCCGAGCGCTTGGAGCGCGGCACGGTCGCGCGGCTCGCGGGCGCCCTCGACACCGGAACGCTGCTGCTGGAGCGTGACGGCCTCACCGCGCGGCTCCCGGCCCGGTTCGGTCTCGTGCTGCTCGACGAAGGACAGGAGGAGGAGGCGGTCGCCGAGGCCCTCGCCGACCGGCTCGCCTTGCGCGTCGACCTGACGGGTGTGAGCCTGCGCGCGGCAAGGACAGACAGGTCCTCCGGTCGAGAAGGGATGACGCCGGCGGGCGCACGGACAGGGGAGCGATCGAGGGACGACCCGGCGCAGGATCCCGTCGCCACCCTCTGCGCCGTCGCGGAAGCCATCGGCATTGCCGCGGTGCGGCCCCCGTTCCTTGCCCTCCGGGTCGCCCGGCTCGCCGCGCGGGAGGCCGGCCGCGCGGAGCCGGACGAAGTCGACCTGATCGAGGCCGCCCGTCTCGTGCTCGCCCCGCGGGCGACGCGTCTGCCCCCTCCGCCCGCGGGCACGGACGAAGCGGATGACCCGCCACCGGAGGCGCCGGCTCCACAGGAGGCGCACTCAGCACCCGACAACGAAGACGGGCGGCTGGAGAGAGACGCGCGGCAGCCTGACGAGAAGGTGCTCGAAGCGGTGCGCGCGGCACTTCCGAAAGACCTGCTGGCGCGGCTTCTCGCCGGCGGCCCGCCGCTGCGCTCGACGGCAGCCGGGCGAATGGGTGCCGCGGCGTCCTCGCCCCTCGTGGGACGCCCGGTCGGCAGCCGTCCCGGCGATCCGCGCCGAGGGCGCCTCGACCTGATCGCGACCCTGCGCGCCGCCGCCCCGTGGCAGAGCCTGCGCCGCATCGGGACCGATCCGCGCCGCATCATCGTCACGCCGGAGGATTTCAGGATCCGCCGGCTGAAGCGGCGCAGCGAGACCACGACGATCTTCTGCGTCGATGCCTCCGGCTCGGCGGCGCTGGAACGGCTGGCGGAGGCGAAGGGCGCCATCGAACTGCTCCTCGCGGAGGCCTATGTCCGGCGCGACCGGATCGCCCTCGTGGCCTTTCGCGGCGCCGGGGCCGAGACCATGCTGCCGCCGACACGCTCCCTGGTGCGGGCGAAGCGCGCCCTCGCGGGCCTGCCGGGCGGAGGCGGGACGCCGCTCGCCGCCGGGCTCGACGCCGCCGCCACCCTCGCCCTCGGCATCCGCCGGGCGGGCGGAAGCCCGGTCATCGTGCTGCTCACCGACGGGCGCGCCAACGTCGCCCGCTCCGGCCTCGGCGGCCGGGCGCTTGCTGGGGAAGAGGCCCTGGCCGCGGCCCGGCTGCTGCGGGTGCAGGGCTTGCCGACCCTGGTGATCGATACCGGTGCGCGTCCCGAAGGCGCGCGCCGCCTCGCCGAGGCGGCGCAGGCGCGCTACTGTCCGTTGCCCCACGCCGATGCGGGCAGCGTCAGTGCGGCGGTGCGCGCCGCCACAGCCTGAGGCCCGAGTGCTCTTGCCCCTCCTCGACGACGACCGGCCGGATTGGGAGCGCGACGGCCGCGACTGGCCGCATCGGGCCGCGAGCCGTTTCGTCGAGGCCGCGGGCCTGCGCTGGCACCTGCAGGAATTCGGCGATCCGGCCGCGCCCGGCCTGCTGCTCCTGCACGGCACCGGCGCCGCGACCCATTCCTGGCGCGGGCTGGCGCCGCTTCTGGTGGAGCGAGGCTTCCGCGTGGTGGCGCCCGACCTGCCGGGCCACGGCTTCACCGACCCGCTGCCCGCCCGCCGCCTATCGCTACCGGGCATGGCCGAGGCGGTCGGCGACCTCGCTGCGGATCTCGGCCTCAGCCCGCGCCTCGCGATCGGCCACTCGGCGGGCGCCGCGGTGCTCGCGCGGATGTGTCTCGACCGGCGCATCGCCCCCGACCTGCTGGTGGCGATCAACGGCGCACTGACGCCGTTCCCCGGCGTGGCCAGTTTCCTGTTTCCTGGCATCGCCCGGATGCTGTTCCTGAACCCGGTGACACCGAAAGTCTTCGCCTGGAGCGCCGACCGGGCCGCGGTGCGCCGGCTCATCGACGGCACCGGCTCGCGCCTCGACCCGCTGGGGCTCGACCTCTACCGGCGGCTGTTCACCCGCGCCGGCCACGTCTCGGGCGCGCTCGGCATGATGGCAAACTGGGATCTGCCGGCGCTCGCCCGCGACCTGCCCCGGCTCGACACGCGCACGCTGCTGATCGTCGGCGGCGACGACAAGGCGATCAAGCCGGAGGACGCCTTCACCCTGCGCGAGCGCCTGCCGAATGCGCGCGTCGAGCTGCTGCGCGGACTCGGCCATCTCGCCCACGAGGAGGCACCGGGGCGGGTCGCCGATGTGATCCTCGCTGAAGCCGACGCCGCACGGGTGCGCGCCACGTGATTCACCCCTTGCGCTGACGGGAATCCCGGCCATAGTGTCAACGTATGTTGACACTCGCCGTCAAGCCGACTGACACGACCGGCCCCAAGTCCCGGCCGCACGCGGTCGTGATCGGGTCCGGCTTCGGCGGGCTGGCGGCGGCGATCCGGCTCGGTGCGCGCGGCTATCGTGTCACCGTGCTGGAGCGGCTCGACCAGCCCGGCGGCCGCGCCCGCGTTCACCGGCAGGACGGCTTCACCTTCGACGCCGGGCCGACCATCGTCACCGCGCCGTTCCTGTTCGAGGAGCTGTGGCGCCTGTGCGGGCGGACGATGCAGCAAGACGTGACCCTCGTGCCGATGCAGCCGTTCTACCGCATCCGCTTCGAGGACGGTCAAAGCTTCGCCTATAGCGGCGACCGCGCGGCGATGCGGGCGGAGGTCGCCCGGTTCTCGCCCGAAGACGTGGCGGGCTACGAGCGCTTCATGGCCCATAGCGAGGCCGTGTGCCGCGTCGGCTTTGAGCAGCTCGGCCACGTCCCGTTCGACAGCGTCGGTTCGATGCTGCGGATCGCGCCGGACCTGCTGCGCCTCTCCGGTCACCGCAGTGTCTACGATGTGGTCGCCCGCTTCATCCGCGACGAGCGGCTGCGCACCGTCTTCAGCTTCCATCCGCTCCTCATCGGTGGAAATCCCTTTCGCGCGAGCGGGATCTACTGCCTCATCGCCCATCTCGAACGTCGATGGGGCGTACACTTTGCCATGGGTGGCACCGGGCGGCTGGTGGACGGCCTCGTCGGGCTGATCCGCGGGCAGGGCGGAACGATCCGCTGCGGCGCGGAGGTGGCGCGCATCCGTGTCGAGGGCGGGGCCGCGACCGGTGTCCTGCTGGCGGACGGCGAGACCATCGCCGCCGACATCGTCGTCTCGAACGCGGATTCCGCCTTCACCTACGGCTCGCTCCTGAGCGGTCGAACCCGGCGCTGGGGCGCACGGCGTCTGGCGCGGGCCGCGTCCTCCATGGGTCTGTTCGTCTGGTATTTCGGCACCCGGAAGAAGTATCCGGAAGTCGATCACCACATGATCCTGATGGGCCCGCGCTATCGCGGCCTGCTGCGGGATATCTTCGACCGCAAGCATCTGGCGGACGACTTCAGTCTCTATCTGCACCGCCCGACGGCGACCGACCCGCTGCTCGCTCCTCCGGGCTGCGATGCCTTCTACGTGCTCGCGCCGGTGCCGAACCTCGCCGGCGGCCAGGATTGGGCGCAACTCGCTGAGCCTTACCGCCAGCGGATCGCCCGCTTTCTCGAGGACTCGGTGCTGCCGGGGCTCTCCGACGCACTCGTCACCTCGCGGGTGACGACGCCGCAGGATTTCTCCGACGACTTCTTGAGCTTCCGCGGCTCCGGCTTCGGGCTTGAGCCGGTGCTGACGCAATCGGCTTGGTTCCGCCCGCACAACCGCTCCGAGGACGTGGCGAACCTCTACCTCGTCGGCGCGGGGACGCATCCCGGCGCCGGCCTGCCGGGTGTGCTCTCCTCGGCCCGTGTCCTCGATTCCGTGGTGCCGGATGCCCGTGTTCGCGCCTGACCTCTCCGCCGCCAGGGCCGACGATCTGACGGCCTGCCGGGCCGCGATCCGCGCCGGATCGAAAAGCTTCTTCGCGGCGTCGATGCTGCTGCCGCCCGCGGTGCGCAGCTCCGCCTTCGGCCTCTACGCCTTCTGCCGGCTGTCCGACGACGCGGTGGACGAGGCGGGAGGCAACCGTGCCGCGTCGCTCGCACGGCTCGAACGGCGGCTGACGGCGGCGCTCGCGGGCCGGCCTGTCGATCATCCCGCCGATCGCGTGCTCGCAGACGTGCTCACCCGCCATGCCATCCCCGAGGCATTGCCGCGGGCGCTGCTCGAAGGGTTCGCCTGGGACATCGAGGGTCGGCGCTACGACACCCTGTCGGACCTCGCCGCCTACGCGGCCCGGGTCGCGGGAACGGTCGGGGCGATGATGACACTGGTGATGGGCGTGCGCGATGCCAGCGCGCTCGCCCGCGCCTGCGACCTCGGCGTGGCGATGCAGTTCACCAATATCGCCCGCGACGTCGGCGAGGATGCGCGCGCCGGACGCCTCTATCTGCCCCGGTGCTGGCTCGACGCGGCCGGCCTCGACCCCGACGCCTTCCTGGCCGCGCCCCGGCTCAGCCCCGGACTGCAACGGGTCATGGCCGACCTGCTGACGGCGGCCGACGGGCTCTACGCCCGCGCCGAGCCCGGCATCGCCGCGCTTCCCCTGAGCTGCCGCCCGGCGATCCGCGCCGCGGGTACGATCTACGCGGAGATTGGCCGCGCAGTGGAGGCGAACGGACTCGATTCGGTGACGCGGCGCGCCCGTGTGAGCGGTGCTCACAAGGCCGGATTGCTCGCGCGCGCCGTTCTGCCGGCACGCCGCGCGCCGGGCCTGTCGGCACCACCCCTACCGGAGACGGCCTTTCTCGTGGAGGCGGTGAAGCACCATCCGATGCCGGTGTCGCGCCGCCTGCCGCCCTGGTGGGATGTCTCGGGTCAGGTCGTGCGCGTGCTCGACCTGATTGAGGTGTTGGAGGAGCGCGACGCCTTCCGCCGCTCGGCGCCGTCGTGAGGACGTCGCACGCCTCCGGTCGCGCGCCTATCCCAACCCGCCGGCCTCGACGATGAACCGGGCCACCGTGTCCGCACCGTGCCCCTCGCGCAGCGAGGCGAACACGTAGGGCCGTGCCCCGCGCATGCGCTGCGTGTCGGATTCCATCACCGCGAGGTCGGCGCCGACGAGCGGGGCGAGGTCGGTCTTGTTGACGATGAGCAGGTCCGAGCGGGTGATGCCGGGACCGCCCTTGCGCGGGATCTTCTCGCCGCCCGCCACGTCGATGACGTAGAGGGTGATGTCGGCCAGTTCCGGTGAGAAGGTCGCCGCGAGGTTGTCGCCCCCGGACTCGATCAGCACGAGGTCGAGCTTCGGGAAACGGCGGCGCATCTCGGCCACCGCCGCGAGGTTGATCGACGCGTCCTCGCGGATCGCCGTGTGCGGGCAGCCGCCGGTCTCGACGCCGAGGATGCGCTCCTCGGGCAGCGCCCCGGCCACGGTGAGGATGCGGGCATCCTCCTTGGTGTAGATGTCGTTGGTGATCGCGCAGATCTCGTAACGGTCGCGGAAGCGGCGGCAGAGTTGCTCCATCAGCGCCGTCTTGCCGGAACCGACGGGTCCGCCGATGCCGACGCGAAGGGGTCCGTTCAGGGATGCCATAGGGTCGGAAGACTCCTCAGGAGCGGAAGATGCGGGAATACTGCGTCTCGTGCCGGAAGGAACCGAGATCGAGCCGCAGGGTGGCGCTGCCGAGCGCATCGAGATCGGCCGCGTGGAGGGTCTCGGCGAGCGCGGCGACGCGGGGCGTGAGGGCGGCGAGCACGGCCGTGCCGGCACTCTGGCCGACGGGGGCGACGCGCAGGGCGGCCGAGACGAGGTTCTGGACGAAGGCGAGGCCGTAGGCCGCCACCGTCGCCTCCCGCGCGACGCCGTGCGCGCCCGCCGCCGTTCCCACTGCGACAGGATAGGCGACCTGGCCTTCGAGCCGGGCCGCAACATCCGAGAGGGCGGGGCAGGGCCAGGCCCGGAGCGTCGCGTCGAGGAAGCTGCGGCCCTGCTGACTCGTCTCCAGATGAAGCTCGCGGGAGGGCGCGAGCGCGAGGGCGAGATCGTTGATCTCGAGGAGACCCGCCTCGTCACGGGCGGTGATCGCGCGGTGGGCGCAGCCACAGAGGATCATGTCGTTGCGGCCGGCGCCCCGCTCCAGCACGTCGGAGAGCCAATCGGCGAGGGTGGCGGCGTCGCACACGTCGCCACACTCCACCGCCCATTCGAGCCCGTGCGAGTAGGCGAAGGCGCCAACCGGATAGGTCGGCGAAAGCCACGCCATCAGCCTCAGGGCGTCAATCATGGGCGTGAGTATGCGGGTGACCTTGGCCATGCCCGTGGCCGTGCTCGTGACCCCCGGCATAGGCGCCGCCCTCGGGCCGGAACGGGCGCGTCACCGGCTCGGCGCTGCCGCCCAAGCCCCGCACCATCTCGGCGAGCACGTGGTCATGCGCGATCCAAACCGCCTCCTCGCCAATCTCGGCGGGGATGTGCCGGTTGCCGATGTGCCAGATCAGCCGCTTGAGCGCGAGCGGGGAGGGCGCGCGGATCTCCAGCAGCGCCTCCGGCGCCGCCTCGACCCAGATCAGACGGCCATCCTCCAGCGCGAGGGCGTCGCCGTCGTCGAGGACGGTCGCCTCGCCGAGATCGAGCAGGAAGGCGGTGCCGCCGACGCCGCGCATCGCCATGCGACGGCGGTGACGGTCGTTCGAGTCGAGCACGATGCGGTCGACGATCTCGCCGCAGCCGAGACGGTCGCGGCGGATAACGCGGGTGGCGCGGATCATGGGCCGGGATCTTGGATCAGAACAGGAAGTAACGCTGCGCCATCGGCAGGACATCGGCCGGCTCACAGACCAGCAGCTCGCCGTCGGCGCGCACGTCGTAGGTCTCGGGGTCGATCTCGATGACCGGCGTCGCGTCGTTGAGGATCATGCTCTTCTTCGAGATGCCCCCGCGCACGTTCTCCACCGCCACCAGTTCCTTCGAGACCCGCAGCCGCTCCTTCAGCCCGTCCTCGATCGCCGCCTTCGAGACGAAGGTGAGCGCGGTGGCGAAGGGCGCGCGGCCAAAGGTGCCGAACATCGGCCGGTAATGCACCGGCTGCGGCGTCGGGATCGAGGCGTTGGGGTCGCCCATCGGCGCGGTCGCGATCATACCGCCCTTCAGGACGAGGTCTGGTTTCACCCCGAAGAAGGCGGGCGTCCACAGCACGAGGTCGGCGAGCTTGCCCGGCTCCACCGAGCCGATGTGCCGCGACACGCCGTGGGCGATGGCCGGATTGATCGTGTACTTCGCCACGTAGCGACGGGCGCGCAGGTTGTCGTTGCCCGAAGCGTCTCCGGGCAGGGCACCGCGCTGGCGCTTCATCTTGTCCGCCGTCTGCCACGTGCGGATCACGACCTCGCCGACCCGGCCCATCGCCTGGCTGTCGGAGGACATCATCGAGAGCGCGCCGATGTCGTGCAGGATGTCTTCCGCCGCGATGGTTTCCTTGCGGATGCGGCTCTCGGCGAAGGCGAGATCCTCGGGGATCGACGGGTCGAGGTGGTGGCACACCATCAGCATGTCGAGATGCTCGTCGATGGTGTTTTTCGTGAAGGGCCGCGTCGGGTTCGTGGACGACGGGAGCACGTTGGGAAGGCCCGCCACCCGCATGATGTCCGGCGCGTGGCCGCCGCCCGCGCCCTCGGTGTGGAAGGCGTGGATGGTGCGGCCCTTGAAGGCGGCGATGGTGTCCTCGACGAAGCCCGACTCGTTGAGCGTGTCGGTGTGGATCATGACCTGCACGTCATAGGCATCGGCCACCGAGAGGCAGGTGTCGATCGCGGCGGGCGTCGTGCCCCAGTCCTCGTGCAGCTTCATCGCGCAGGCGCCGGCGCGGATCATCTCCTCCAGCGCCCCGGGCACCGAGGCGTTGCCCTTGCCGGCGAAGGCAAGGTTCATCGGGAAATGGTCCGCCGCCTCGATCATCCGCGCGATGTGCCAGGGCCCCGGCGTGCAGGTGGTGGCGAAGGTGCCGTGCGCCGGGCCGGTGCCGCCGCCCAGCATCGTCGTGACGCCGGAGCACAGCGCCTCCTCGATCTGCTGCGGGCAGATGAAGTGGATGTGGCTGTCGAAGCCGCCGGCGGTGAGGATCTTGCCTTCCCCCGCGATCACCTCGGTGCCGGGGCCGACGACGATGTCGACATTCGGCTGAATATCTGGGTTTCCGGCCTTGCCGAGCCGGTGAATGCGCCCCCCCACGAGGCCGACATCGCATTTCACGATGCCCCAATGGTCGAGCACGACCGCGTTGGTGATCACCGTGTCGACCGCGCCGGCCGCGTTGGTCGCCTGCGACTGGCCCATGCCGTCGCGGATCACCTTGCCGCCGCCGAATTTCACCTCCTCGCCATAGGTGGTGAGATCGCGCTCGACCTCGATCTCCAGACTGGTGTCGGCAAGCCGGATGCGGTCGCCGGTGGTCGGACCGAACATGTCGGCGTAGGCGGCGCGGGGCAGGCGGGCAGACATGAGGGACACTCGGATTCAGGGATGTCGGGCAGAGCAGGCAGGATCGGTGCCGAGGGAACCGGGCGTGGGGACGTTCAGCCCGCCGGACCGGTCGAGGGCGGTCAGGATGGCGGCTCGGCCACGCCCGCGGGCGGAGCCGCCTCGGTCGCGGACTGAGCCGGCGGCTTCGCGCGCTTCTTGCGGACGACCTTCTTGACCTTCACGACGGGCTTGCGCGCCACGCGGGTGCGCATCTCCTGCAGCATCTCGAGCTGGATCTGCTGAATTTCCGCGAGCCTCTGCCACTGCTTCGTGACGAGATGATCCATCTTCTCGTGCAGGTGCCGGATTTCCAGCTCGGCCTTCAGGTTGACGCGGTAATCGTTGTTCGAGCGCAGCCGGTCCTTCTTGTCCTGCCGGCTCTGGCTCATCATGATGATCGGCGCCTGGATCGCCGCGAGGCAGGACAGGACGAGGTTGAGCAGGATGAACGGGTAGGGATCGAACGCCCGCATCTCGCCCATGGTGACGTTCACCGCCATCCACGCGGCCAGCACCAGCGCGAAGCTGATCAGGAAGGCCCAGGATCCGCCGAAGGCGGCGAGCCCGTCCGAGACGCGCTCGCCGAAGCTGCGGTGCTCGTCGTAATCCTCCTCGATGTTCTCGGCGATCGTGTCCTGGGCGGCGATGCTCTCGGCCACCTGCCGGTCGAGGTCGGAATACTCGCCGTGCTCTTCCGCCAGCAGTTCGGCGACGTAGCGGGTCCGGTACTTCGCGAGTTCCTTCGCGCTGATCAGCGCGTCCTCGGCCAAGCCGGGATAGTCGGTACGGATGTGCTCCGCCAGGGCGGGACGCAGGGTGGCCAGCGGCACGAGGTTGCGGCGGTTCATCTCGACGCCGGTGATCGCGCACAGGGCGCGCTTCCGCGTCGGTGCAGCGTTCGATTCCGGATCGAGGCCGATCATCCCCCGGTCGCGCTCGTGCAGCTCGTCGGTCAGGCCCACAATCTGCCCACCCTGTTGCTGGGGAAGCGGTCGTCCAGGCGCCGACACGAGCATCGAAGCCGATGGTCTTGAGGCCGCGTCTCCGGCATTCTGCTTTACACGAATCCTATCGACGAACCCGTTGCCGCTTCGCCGGAACGCGCTCTAGCCGAGCACGGCGGCGGCGTCACGCCCCGGTTCGAACACCGCCCGGCGAGGCCGTGCCGTACGCGAAAGGGCGGACGGAAGCGGACGAGCGCGCGGCCGCCGTCACAGCGTCGCTCTCGCCTCGGCGGCGGCACGGTCGAACAAGACCTCGAGGGCGGCGTTGGTGCCGCGGCAGCCCGCGATCACCTCTTCCGCCCATGCGATGTAGTCGGCGATCCGCTGCCGCTCCCAGCCTTCCGGCGGACTCATCGTGAGCGAGCGGAGATTGCTGGTCTTGTCGGCGAGCTTGATCGCCCTGGCGCCCGCGGATTTGCCCGAAGCCGTTTCGACCTGCCGCCGCTTGCGCTCGGCCTTGGGGAGAGACTTGTCGTCGGTTACCTCCGCCACGAGCTCCGCGACCCTTGAACCGAACAGGCGCTCCAGCTCCTCGCGCTCCGTCGGCGTATCTTCGAGGGTATCGTGCAGCCAGCCGGCCGCCACGAGGGCGGCATCCGGCTCGCCCGCCGTCTCGGCAAGGAGTGCGGCAACCTCCGCCAAGTGATTCACGTAGGGCTCGCGCGCCGAGCCCTTCCGCTGCTGCGACGCGTGCCGGCGGGCCGCGAAATCGGCCGCACGCGACACCAGGGCGACGCCGTCGCGCTGGTCACGCTCGATGAGGCTCACAGCGGCCCCATCACGTCGCCGCGGAATCCGTAGACCTTCCGGTCCCCGGCGAGTGGCACGAGCGCCACCTCGCGGGTCGATCCGGGCTCGAACCGCACCGCCGTCCCGGGCGCGATGTCGAGGCGCTGGCCGCGGGCCTTGTCGCGGTCGAAGACCAGGCCCGGATTGACCTCGAAGAAGTGGTAGTGCGAGCCGACCTGGATCGGGCGGTCGCCGGTATTGGCGACCTCGATCACGGTCCGGGACGCACCCTCGTTGAACACGATCTCACCGGGCAGGGTGGTCACGGTGCCGGGCACGTCCGCGGAGGGCCTGCCGCGGATCGGGTGGTGGACCGTGACGAGCTTGGTGCCGTCGGGAAACGTCGCCTCGACCTGGATATCGTGGATCATCTCCGGCACCCCCTCCATCACCTGAGAGGCGTCGAGGACAGAGGCACCTGCCTGCATCAGCTCGGAGACCGAGCGCCCATCGCGGGCCCCCTCCACGACGAAATCGGTGATGAGGGCGACGGACTCAGGGTGGTTGAGTTTCACCCCCCGTGCCAGCCGGTTGCGGGCGACCTGAGCGGCCATGGCAACGAGGAGCTTGTCTTTCTCGCGGGGCGTAAGGAGCAAGGCGGGCGTCCTGAGGTGAGCGGCGGCCGGTCGTGTGAAGCGGAGCGAGCAAGGATCATGCTCGGGCCGAGGTCAAGCGGGTTCGCCCGCCGCGTCAGGTCTGCCAGACCCGCGGCATCGGCCTCTCGCGCCACGCGGCCAGGAAGCGGGCCGTGCCCTCGCGCAGGGGCGCGACCACGGGTGCCAGCATCCGCACGGCGAGGTGGCCGTTCCAGGCGCTCGCGCCGGCCTCCACCGTTTCGGGCAGCGCGCCGAGGAGGGCGCGGGCCTCGTCGAGCCGCGCCTCCGCATTGGGCGAGAAATCGAGGATCGTCGCGAGCGCGCGGGCCCCGCCGCCGATCGCGGTGCGGGCCATCAGGTCGGTCACCGGCCCGTCGAGGCACAGATTATCGGCGTAGGCGAGCCGGCCGGCGCGGCGGATGCGCCAGCGATCCTCGAACAGGGCCTCCTGCAGGCTCTCGTTCCTGGCGGCCCGGCCGAGCACCGCGATCTCCGCTACGAGCAGCGCGGCGTCCTGGGCGAGGTCCGCCTCGAACCGGCGCAGGAGCCGGGCGCGGTCAAACAGGATCGTCTCCTGCGGCAGCCAGTCGAGGCGCCCCCCCGGGCCGACGCTCACGCGGTTGACGATCTCCGCCTTCGGCCCGTCGGAGCGGTAGACCTTCTCCGCCGCCGTGGTTGTCAGCAGGCAGGCCCCGCCGGACTCGATCGTGACCGAGACTTCGAACACGTCGCCGCAGGCGACGCCGCCGCCGGTATTGACCAGGACGCCCTCCAGCATCCGCTCGGAGCCTTGCCGAGGGAAGCGCAGGCGCAAGGGACCGCCCTCGGCCAGATCGACGATCCGCGTCGGCGCGTCCGCGGCCGTTCCGGCCGGCGCGGCGCGCAGGCGCACGATGCCGTGCGAGCGCTGTCGGACCGGCGCGGAGCGATGGGGTTCGGCGGCAGGGATGGCTCGGCCTCCGCTGGGTTGGGACGCGCGCTTCATCGGACAGGGACACCCCCGTCCGCAAGATCAGCGGCGCGGTGCGCCCGGTGCCATCCCGCACCGATCTTCGGCAGCGCGAGGCGCGATCCGCTTGCGATCGGCCCCGGATGACCAAGCCCGCCCTTGACCGGAACGGCCGGAGCGCCCACCGCGTCATGCTTTCGCGAGCGCTCGACCGGGCCTTGCGACGTCCTGCTCAACGATCGGGACCCGATCCGGCCCCGAGAGGCGTACGCTATGACTTCACCCGACCCCGAGGCCGTCTCCGCCTCTGCCTATCGCGAGGCGATGGCGCAGCTCGCGAGCGCGGTGCATCTCATCACCACCGATGGCCCGGGCGGTCGGGCGGGCCTGACCGCCACATCGGTATGCAGCGTCAGCGACGGTCCGCCCACGCTGCTGGTCTGCCTCAACCGCGGCTCTTCCGCCTATCCGGCCTTCCTGCGCAACGGTGTGCTCTGCATCAACACGCTTACGGCGGCGCACGAGAGTCTCGCCGCCGACTTCGCCGGCCGCGTGCCGCGGGCCGAGCGCTTCAACGGGCGGGACTGGGGCACGCTGCAGACCGGCGCCCCGGTCCTGCCGGACGCTCTCGTCGCGTTCGATTGCCGCATCGTCGACCGACATGCAGTCGGCACCCACGACGTGCTGATCTGTGCGGTCGAGGTGCTCGCCGAAATCCGGGACAACGACGGTCTGCTCTACGCCGGACGCCACTACCGCGTCCTGCCGCACCGGGCCGCCCCGGCCGACTGATCCCGGTCCGCGGGGCCGATCCCTCCGGAGGGGGACCGACCGTGCGATCGCGGTCTCAGCGCACGTAGTGGCGTGCGCGGGCCGTGTCGGCATTGAAGCTGCTGCGGGACGCAGCCCGCGGACCGAGGTCGCGCGGGTCGTAAGGCGGAGGCGCGAAGAAGTCGATCGGACCGCTCGAACGCCCGATGCTGCCGGTCGTTTCCGGCCGCGGCTGATCGATCGTCCGGCCCCGATCTCCGGCGGAAGCGGCTCCCGCCGAGACGGCGAGCGCCACGAAGGCAATCGAGAGGATACGTGCGGACATCGTGTGACTCCTGAACGAACTGTTCCGGTTCAGGACTTAAGCACGAAGCAGCGGCGCGGAAGACGGATTTTGTGCAGTCGTGCCTCTCAGTTCGCCAATGAATGCCTACGAACGCGCCATTGCCGCGCGAGGTCGCCGATGACAGAGGATCGGACAAGACCGATCATTCGAAAAATTATTATTACAATTCAGTGATTTATATCGTATTTGGAGAAATTTGCTCAGGCTTTCGGCAGCTGGCACGATCCTTTCCCGACTTGTGCGCGGCGGCACGGAACGTGCCATCCCCAGGGAATAAGCCGAACGGCCGCGCGAGCATCCTTCGATGGCCGTCGGGCGCCGATGGCACCGAGCGGCCCGTGCAGGCGGTCTGTCCGCAGGGGCGCGATGCCCGCCCCCGTCAGGCCGAACCTCGGATCGTCGCCCGCGATCTTGTTCGGCGGTCAGCGCGACCGGGAGCTTCGCCAGTGCGCGGTGGCCGCGACCGTCGCGCCGGCTCTCCTCGATCGATGCGGACGACGAATCGACAAGTCCGCACCGGGTCACCGGCGCGGCGCCCGAGCGACGTTCGGATCCGCCGACCCGAAACAGATCGACCGGATCGAGGCCGGGTCAGCCGAACAAGTGCCGCGCGAGCCGCGAATGCTCCTCGCGCAGGCGGCCGGTCTCGATGCCGAGCGGCTCCCCGTCGATGACGCGCCACGTGCCCGCCACCATCACCCGGTCGGCCCGGTGCGCGCCGCACAGAACCAGTGCCGCGAGCGGATCGTGGGCGCCGGAGAAGCGCAGTTCGTCCAGGGTGAACAGCGCCAGATCCGCCTCGCGGCCGGGCGCGATCCGGCCGATATCGTCGCGCCCGAGGCAGGCGGCCGAGCCCTCGGTGGCCCAGCGCAGGGCGTCGAGATGGGTCACCGCCTCCGCGCCGTAGGTCAGCCGGTTGATCATCAGGGCGTGGCGCACGCCCTCCATCAGGTTCGAGCTGTCGCTCGAGGCCGAGCCATCGACGCCGAGGCCGATAGGGGAGCCTGCCGCCTCCAGTTCGCAGGTCCGGCAATGGCCCGAGGCCAGCACCATGTTCGAGGTCGGGCAGTGGCAAACGCCGACGCCGGCCGCGCCGAGGCGCCTCACCTCGTCGTCGTTGAAGTGGATGCCGTGGGCGAGCCAAGTCCGGCCCGTCATCCAGCCGACCTCTTCGAGATAATCGACCGGACGCTGCCCGAAGACTTCGAGGCAGAAGGCGTTCTCGTCGCGCGTCTCGCCGAGATGGGTATGCAGGCGGCAATCGTGGCGCTCGGCGAGCGCCGCGCTCTCGCGCATCAGCCGCTTGGTGACGGCGAAGGGCGAGCAGGGGGCGAGCCCGATCTGCACCATCGCGCCGGGCGCGGGATCGTGGAACAGCCTCAGCACCCGCTCGCTGTCGGCCAGGATGGTGTCGTCGTCCTGCACCAGCGTCTCGGGCGGCAGGCCGCCCTGCTTCTGCGACAGGCTCATCGAGCCGCGGGTGACGACGGCGCGGATGCCGAGGGCGCGCGCCTCCTCGACCTGGACGTCGACGGCCGCCTCGAGCCCTCTCGGGAACAGGTAGTGGTGGTCGCCCGCCGTGGTGCAGCCCGAGAGCAGCAACTCGGTGTAGGCGAGCCGCGTCGCCAGCCGGAAGGCGTCCGGCGTCAGCCGCGGCCAGATGCCGTAGAGCGCCTTGAGCCAGGGAAAGAGCGGTTTGTTGATCGCGATCGGGTGCGCGCGGGTGAGCGTCTGGAAGAAGTGGTGGTGCGTGTTGACGAGGCCGGGGATGACGACGTGGCGCGCGGCGTCGAACGTCGCGTCGACCGGGCCTGCGGGTCGCGCCCCCGCCGCGATCATTTCAACGATGCGGCTGCCTTCGACAACGACGCCGCCGTCGGCCCCGTCCGCCAGGATCGCGAGCGGATCGCGGATCCAGAGGCGCCGCGTCGTCGTGCCGTCCGCTGCCATACCGACTCCCGAGATGATGCGAAGAACAGGCGGAGGCGGCCCTGGCTCCAAGCCGCGTCGAACGGCGAAGATAGGGACGGGGGGCTTTGGGAGGAAGCGTCCTGGGCAAGACCTGTGGTGGAAGATCAGGCGCAGTTCGCGCTTTGATACATAGATCTATGGACGCCGCACGGAGGTGCCCCTACCTTTGCCGGAAGCTTCCGTCGCAGGGCCGCTGCGCCCGATGCGGAAGCCGACGGCCGGCGTTGTCCATCTCCGATCCCGAGGGGATTCCCCCATGTCGCGCGGCAGCCGCTTCCCATCCTTGCTCATTCTGCTCGGCGCCCTGGTCGCGGCCGCCCCCGCCGGTGCCGATGACCGCTCGGGTGCCCCGTCCGCCGAGACCAAGGCGACCGGTCAGTGGACCGATCCCCCCGCCAAGGCCGAGACGCCCGCCACGAACGCCGCGGCGAAGCCCGTCGCGACACCCGCGAAGATCGACGAGCCGAAGGTTTCGGCCCGGTCCGAAGCCCGCCCGCCCCGGCGCTCGGCCAAGCTTCGCCGCGAACAGATCCGAAAAGTCGCGGGTCGCGCGCGACCGATCCGGCCGGAACGTGTGGAGGTGGTGCGGAGAGCCGAGCGGCCGGACCGACGCCTCGCGGCGCGGCGACTGGCACCGCCGAGAGAGATGAGAGCCGCAGCGGTGCGCACCCTGCGCCCGGTCTATGGCTTCATTCCGCCCGATGCCCCGGCGGAGGCCTATTACGAGCAGCGCCGGTTCGGAACGGTCGGCAACCGACCCGCGGATCTCGGGCTACCGCCGGATGCCGGTTCCGCCTATCGCAGCGTCGGCATGCGTGAGGGCGGACACCTCGTCATGCGCTGGCGCGGACCGGGTATTCCAGCCCCCGCGATCGGCCAGCCGTCGCCGTTCGTGGCCTTCGGCGCAGAGTAGAAGGAGGGAAAAAGATCGGCGCGACGCAGCGGAGGATGCGGGCGCCCACGGAGCAGGCGCCCGAACCTGACGCGTTCGTCGTCCCTCAGCGGATACGGCCGGGACGGGCCGGCTCGAACACGATGCGGCGGTGATACGCACACCAGCTCTTGCCGTCGGCGACCGGCGCTCCGCAACACACGGCCTGGTCGCTCGGCTCACCGATGATGAACTTGCAGACGAAGGTACCGGATTGGGCGAAGGGGACACGGAGATCGGCGGAAGGCTCCGCAATCGCATCGGCCTCGCCGACTTGCGGCAGGCGGAAAAGTTGGTTCATCGTGCGGACACTCGGTGTTCGAACTCGCTGGACCCAAGCGAGGGGCGACACGGCGCCCTTGGGCCTGGATGGATGTCTCGGCCGGCCCGGCCTCTCACCCTTCCCGTGCAACGGCGTTCGGCCCCGGCGGAAGACGGGACCCGCGTGGCGGGTGGGCGCAAGGCATAGGTCGGCTGATAGTCTGGCGTAAGTATACCTGTTTCTCCGATAGACAAGCCCTGAGCCGGCGCGACAGGTCCGCGCTGGAAGCAGGCTCGATCTCCGATGCTGGAGCGCGGAGGCCGCGACCATACGCCCGAAAAACCTGTGAAATCGAAAATCGGCGATCGCGGCCAACGTCGTCCGGACAGTCCTGTGCCGCGCTCGAGCGATCATCGCCGCATTTCTTGCGGTGGGATCAACGGAAGGTTATTCCGCCTCATCCTCGGACATACGGCGCATCGGGCCTCGCATGCACGCTCTCGTCACGGGCTCGGCCGGCTTCATTGGCCACGCGCTGAGCCGCCGCCTGCTGGCGGCGGGCCATGGCGTGACCGGGTTCGATGGTCTCTCGCCCTACTACGATGTTGCCCTGAAGCGTGCGAGGCACGCGGATCTCGCCCGGCATCCCGGCTTCGAGGCGGTCGAGGCACGGCTGGAAACGCCCGGCGCGCTCCTCGACGTCATGGCCCGCGCCAAGCCGGACCTCGTCTTCCACCTCGCGGCGCAGGCGGGCGTCCGCTACAGCCTCGTCGACCCCGGCGCCTATGTCGAGGCGAACCTCGTCGGCTTCGCCAACCTGCTGGAGGCCGTGCGCGCCCATCCCGTCCGGCACCTGCTGATGGCGTCGACCAGTTCCGCCTATGGCGGCAATGCGAGCGTGCCGTTCCGTGAGACCGACCGTGCGGTCTCCCCGCTCACGCTCTATGCCGCCTCGAAGCTCGCCAACGAGGCGATGGCGCATTCCTACGCCCACCTGTTCCGCGTGCCGACGACGGCGTTTCGCTTCTTCACGGTCTACGGGCCCTGGGGCCGTCCGGACATGGCCCTGTTCCTGTTCACCCGGAAGATCCTGGCGGGCGAGCCGATCGAGGTGTTCGGGGAGGGCGCGGCGGAGCGCGACTTCACCTTCATCGACGATCTAGTCGATGCGATCGTCGCCTTGTCCGAGCGCCCGCCGCCGCTGCCGGGTGCGGGCGCCCCGGTCTCGTCCGCCGACACCTTGAGCGCGGTCGCGCCCTACCGCCTCGTCAATATCGGCGGCGGCCGTCCGGTCCGGCTCGATGCGATGATCGGCGCCCTGGAGACGGCCCTCGGGCGCAGGGCCGAGCGCGTGCTGAAGCCACTGCCGCCGGGGGACGTGATCCGCACCCATGCGAGCACTGACCTGCTGCATGCCCTCGTCGGCCGCCTGCCGGAAACGCCGCTGGAGGCCGGGATCGAGGCCTTCGTGAAGTGGTACCTTGGCTATTACGGGGACCAGTAGGCGCCGGCAGGGGCACCCGCATCGTCCTTCGTCTTCGAAGTCGGATCACAGCCTTTCGGGGCAATGCCGCTCCCCGCCGTCACCCGAATGCGCCAAGTCCGGCCACGCTGAGCGCCTTGCCTGAACCGGAAAATATGCCGATCCTCGTGACCGGTGGCCCCCTCCGCGGTTCCCGAGGGTGAGGGCTGCCGCGGCAGGGAGACGGATCACCGATGCGCATCGCGATGATTGGCTCGGGCTATGTCGGCCTGGTCTCGGGCGCCTGCCTCGCCGATTTCGGCCACGAGGTCGTCTGCATCGACAAGGATCCCGCCAAGATCGCCGCCCTCAACGAGGGCCGCATGCCGATCTACGAGCCCGGCCTCGATGCCCTGGTGGCCGACAACGTCCGCCAGAAGCGGCTGGCCTTCTCCACCGATCTCAAGCCCGCCGTCGCGCAGGCCCAGGCCGTCTTCATCGCCGTCGGCACGCCGTCCCGCCGCGGCGACGGCTTTGCCGACCTCTCCTACGTCTACGCCGCGGCACGTGAGATCGCCGAGGCGCTCACCGGCTACGCCGTCGTCGTCACCAAGTCGACCGTGCCGGTCGGTACCGGCGACGAGGTCGAGCGCATCCTGCGCGAGGCCCGCCCCGACCTCGATGTCGGCGTCGCCTCCAACCCCGAATTCCTGCGCGAGGGGGCCGCCATCGGCGACTTCAAGCGCCCCGACCGCATCGTCATCGGCGCCGAGGATGCCCGCGCCGCTGCCGTGATGCAGGAGGTCTACCGGCCGCTCTACCTCAACCAGGCGCCGATCCTGCTCACCGGACGGCGCACGGCCGAGCTGACCAAGTACGCCGCCAACGCCTTCCTGGCCACCAAGATCACCTTCATCAACGAGATCGCCGACCTGTGCGAGCAGGTCGGCGCCAACGTGCAGGAGGTCGCCCGCGGCATCGGGCTGGACAACCGCATCGGCGCGAAGTTCCTGCATGCCGGGCCGGGCTATGGCGGCTCGTGCTTTCCCAAGGACACGCTGGCCCTGGTGAAGACGGCGCAGGATTACGGCACGCCGGTGCGGATCGTCGAGACGGTGGTGGCGGTCAACGACCAGCGCAAGCGGGCGATGGCGCGCAAGGTGATCGCGGCCTGCGGCGGGTCGGTGCGGGGCAAGCGGGTGGCGCTCTTGGGCCTGACGTTCAAGCCGAACACCGACGACATGCGCGACGCGCCCTCGCTGTCGATCATCGCCGGCCTGCAGGATGCGGGCGCGCGGATCGTGGCCTACGATCCGGAAGGCATGGAGCAGGCGCGGCCGCTTCTGCAGGACGTGGCCTATGCCGAGGACGCCTATGCCTGCGCGGAGGGGGCGGATGCTCTGGTGATCGTGACGGAGTGGAACGCGTTCCGGGCGCTGGATCTGGCCCGGCTGAAGGCGCTGATGGCCGCGCCCGTCCTCGTCGACCTGCGCAACGTCTACGCGCCGGACGAGGCCCACCGCTACGGCCTGCGCCATGTCGGCGTCGGCGCGCTGGCGCGCGGCGACTGATCGGACGGTCGCCCGCTCGTCTCAGCGCGCTGCGCGGCGGGCGAGCAGGAGATGCAGCGCTTGCGCGGCGAGACCGCCGACCATCGCCGCGCCACCCTTGACCAGGAAATCGACCACCCGGCCGTGCCGGCTCGCGGTCAGGCCCTGCGCCGCCTCGAGTGCCCCGGCGAGGACGAGGGCGGCGATCAGCGCCAGCCCCCAGCGTCGCGGATAGGAGAGCACGAGCAGGAAGCCGAACAGAGCGTAAGCGCCGGCCCGCTCGAGGTTCGGCGAGGTCAGGACGGGACGCGCTTCGAGCGGCGAGAGCGTCACGGCGACGAGGCCGATCGCCACGACCCATGCCATCAGGCGAACAAGCGTCAGCATAGGATCTCGTGCGCTCAAGCCGAGGTCGCGGTCAAGCGCGGCCCGTCCGCCTTCGGCACCGACCGCCCGGCTCAATCTACCGAGGTCGCGATCAGCGTGAAGAGGATTCCGAGGGCGAGATTGCAGGCGAGCAGGATCAGGAACAGGGTCATGACCGCCTCACGCCACGCAGGTCAGGACGATGTAGGGCCAGCGCGGGGGGCACGAGGCCCTCGCGGCGCGCTGCGGTGTTCCTAGGCCGAGACCGGGCGCCCGGTCCGGGGCGGGACGGATCTCCTCGGAACGGCGCTCCCTCGTGTCAGCCAGAGCCGCGAGACAGGGGGAGGCGCCGAACACGATCAGGGCGATCGAAACCACCCCGGCGGCGACGACGATCTTCGGCATCTCCAGCATCCCCTCGCCAGCTGTCACGTTTCGCGAGAAGCGGGTTAGCTCCGGCTGTTTACGGGAATGTTGCGTCAACTGTTGCGTCGCATCCGCTGCCCGGCACTTGCGGTGGTTGAGCAACGTGCCTGCACAGGCAAAAAATTGCTTTAAGAGATCTCGCTACTACTTAAGCGCAATTGATGCCGGATATCCCTAATTTGGAGGATGCAATTGTCCCGAAATCATTGCCTGCTTCGATCGTTAGGGCACGGGCTGTCGTGAGACCGGGCGCGCCGAGGGGGCATGCCGGCCACGGCGGCGGAGCCCTGAGGGGGATGGGTCATGGTCAGGAATGGGGCGGTTCATCCGCGCTGGGTTTTGCGCAGGGACGAGCGGCGGGCCGGGCGCTACGACGGTGACAAGGTGGTGCGCTGGATCGCGCGCCCGACCCTGATGAAGGGGCGCACGAAGGAATCGGGGACCAACGACGCGGAAGACGATTCCGCGGGCTTCGCCCCCCCGTCCCGCCCTAACGGCTTCGCCGGCCTGCGGATCGTTTCCGACAACTGATCCGCTCTGTGGCGATGCAAAGGCCGATCCCGTCTTCGACGACGCGGTCGGCTTCTCTCGGCGAGACCATGTCTTGGCGAGACCATGCCGCCGAGGGACGCGCGGCGGCATCGGCGAGGCCGGCATGACGTCGCCGCTTCGAACCCGCGGGCGAAGCGGATCGTAAGGCTATCCGCGTCTGGAGACCTGATGCCGGATCCGTGAGGATTCGGGCCGGAAGCGGCGGCGAGATCCCTTGGCAAGCCCTTCGGCGCGGTCCATGCTTCCGTTCGACAGCCGCCGGATAACGCGGCGGCATCGGAGGATCGTCCTATGCTCGCCGCCAATCGCCTGGTCAAATCGGCCTGGATCGCCGTCGATATCACCAAGGACCGCGCCGAACGGGTTCTCGTGGTCGAGGCCTACATCGCCGTGAGCCCGCTGGAGAAAGATTTCGACGCCCATCGCTACGAAAAGGTCGTGGAGGATGTGCGCCGTGTTCTCGCCGAGCACCCCGAGATCGATCGCGCCTCGATCCTGAGCATGCACCGGGATGCCGGTTGCACGGCCCTGTTTCGCAGCCAGCCCGCGCACAGCGCGGCGTGATCCTTTCGGGACCGTCCAAACCGATCAATCGAGCGGGGCCTGGGAGGGGTCTGCGGGTCGCACCTCGATGCGTCCCGGATTGCGCAGGCCCGGCGTGACGGTCGCGCCGCGCGGACCGGGATCGCCGCCCGCTCCGCAGCCCGAGCAGATCGAGCGGGCGGCGCGGTTGCTGCGCTCCGCGATCCGCCGATCGAACTCTGCTTGACGCGCCATCGATTCCTCGGCGCTGCGATGCGAGAGGATCGAGGCGTCCGTAGACGGATCTACCGCCGCGGGCGCCGTCCTCTCCGCGGGACCGGCAAGCGCCGGCGTGACGAGAGCGAGGAGGACGAGAGGGGCTGAGCGCATCGGTCGTCGCTCCGTTCCGCGGCCGGCGACCGCCGCCGGCCGATGACATCGTAGGCAAACAGGCTGACAGCGGAAAGACAGCCGCCGTCCCTCGACGCGATGTGAAAACCGTGGCCGGACGGGTCTCATACCCGATCCGACCGATCCCCTCGGAAGGGTGGACTCAGTCCCCGTTCGAGCGCTGCGCGGGGGCTGTCGATGCCGTCACCGCCTCGATGGCGCGGAGAGACCGTCTCGTGTCCCGTGATCACGCCTCGCGGCGGGCCGCCTCGGTACCGATGCCGTTATCGAGGAACAGCCGGTAGGCCGGGTTGTCGGTCTCGTCGACATAGGGGTAGGCGAGCGCTTCGAGGGCGGCGTCGAAGCGCTCGCGTTCGGCCGCCGGCACCTCGATCCCGGCGAGCACCCGGCCGTAATCGGCACCGTGGTTGCGGTAGTGGAACAGGCTGATGTTGAAGCCGTCGCCCAACGCCTCCAGGAACTTCATGAGGGCTCCCGGCCGCTCCGGGAACTGGAAGCGGTAGAGCCGTTCGTCGGCAAGCCCCGCGGCGCGCCCGCCCACCATGTAGCGGACATGCACCTTGGCCATCTCGTTGTCGCTCATGTCGGCGACGCGGTAGCCGGCGCTCTCTAGGGCCGCGATCAGGTCGCGCTTCTCGGGCTTGCCGCCGGGCAGGTTGATGCCGACGAAGATGCGCGCGTCGCTTCCCTGGGCGTAGCGGTAGTTGAATTCCGTGATCGCGCGGGGCCCCAGCGCCGCGATGAAGGCGCGGTAGGCGCCCGGCCGTTCGGGGATGGTGACGCCGAGCAGCACCTCGCGCTCCTCGCCGATCTCCGCCCGCTCGGCGATGTGGCGCAGGCGGTCGAAATTGAGGTTGGCGCCCGACGAGATCGCCACCAGCGGCCCGGATCCGGGATTTTGCGCCGCCCAGGCCTTGGCGCCGGCCAAGCTCAGGGCGCCCGACGGCTCGGAGATCGCGCGGGTATCGTCGAAGATGTCTTTGACCGCCGCGCACATCGCGTCGGTGTCGACGGTGATGACCGCGTCGAGATGCTCGCGGCAGAGGCGGAAGGTCTCCTCGCCCGCCTGACGCACCGCGACACCGTCGGCGAACAGACCGACGGTCGGCAGCGTTACCCGGTCGCCGGCCCGGATCGCCTCGGCCATGGTGGCGGCATCGTCCGGCTCGACGCCGATCACCTTGGTCTCGGGGCGCAGGTACTTCACGAAAGTGGCGATGCCGGCGGCCAGCCCGCCGCCGCCGATCGGCACGAAGATCGCCTCGATCGGCCCGGTATGCTGGTGCAGGATCTCCATACCGATCGTGCCCTGGCCGGCGATGACCTCGGGGTCGTCGAACGGGTGCAGGAAGGTCAGACCCCACTGCGCCTCCAGGCGCCGCGCCTCGGCCAGCGCCTCGTCGAAGGCGTCGCCGTGCAGCACCACTTCGGCGCCGCGCGCCCGGCAGGCGTCGACCTTGATGGCAGGCGTCGTGCGCGGCATCACGATCACCGCCCGCACCCCGAGTCGGGCCGCGCCGAGGGCCACGCCCTGTGCGTGATTGCCGGCCGAGGCGCAGATCACGCCGCGTTCGAGCTGCTCACGCGGCAGCGAGGCCATCTTGTTGTAGGCGCCGCGGAGCTTGAACGAGAAGACCGGCTGCAGATCCTCGCGCTTGAGCAGGACGGGGCGGCCGAGACGCTTCGTCAGGCGCGGCATCGGGTCGAGGGGGCTCTCGATCGCCACATCGTAGACGCGGGCGGAGAGGATCTTCTTGATGTAGTCGGTCACGGACAGGCTTTCGGCCGCGTCATCGGGCAGGGCTCGCCCGGGGACTTAGACCTTCCACGGCCGGGATGCGAGGGGAGGGCCGGGATGCGCGGCCGATCGGTGCCGAATCAGAGCCGGATCCCGGCATGGACCTGCGCCGGATCGAGCGGGTTGGCGAAGGCGGCGCCGATGCCGTCGCGGAAGACGCGCACCACCTCCGCGGCGGTCCCGCCGATCGTGATGCTCGTCCCGCGGGTGAGGGTGTGGTCGAGGGCAAGCGCCGCTCCGGAGGCCGAGACGTTGATCAGCCGCCCCGGAAGCACGCTGCCGTCCCCGAGCGTCACCAGCACGTCCTTGCGCGTCGGGTTGATCCGCGGATGTACGCGCCCCGCCTCGAAGGTCCGCCCCTGCTCGCGCGCCAGCGCCAGCATGGTGCGGGCGATCTCGGCGGCCCGCTGCCGAGACGCCATGAGGCGGACGACGAAAAGCTTGTCGTCGGTTCGCACGACACGGGCCTCGACCTGGCCGATGTAACGGATGCTGCAGGTCAGTTGCTCCTCGACCGCCGGCTCAGCCGCAGACCGGAAGGTAATGCCCGCTCGGGAAAGATCCTGCGTGACCGCGTAGAAGTCGGGCTGCCGCCGGCTCCAGCAAAGGGCCGGAAGAAATACGGTGTGAAGGTCAGAGTCTGGGCGCTCGGTCATGGTGCCACGTGTCGTCGTTGCGCAACACTGGCTGCACAGCCCTGAAGGGAAGGCGGAGAGAATCCTTCGATTTTTCGCGATTTCTCGCGGATGAGCGAGCGGAGCCCGAGCGTGAACCTGCCGGCATGTATCGGACCTGTCCCAAAATCGCCTGGAAGCTTGCTCGTTCGAGAACTCACTCGCAATCACCGGCACTCATCGCCGACGTCGATCTCAGGCAGGAAAATTTTGGTCGTCTCTGTACCAGGCAATTCGATGTAAAACCCTCTTCGTCACCGTCACGAAACGAAACATCGCCTCCAATTACACCGAAATCCCAGCGCCGTGATGCTCATGCCAAAGACACATGGCAGTCATGCGCGGCTGTCGTGACTTCGAGCCATCAGCCGGTCCGGTCGGTTCGAAGGTTGCCGGTTGTCAGCAGCCGGCTGCTCCGGGCATGGTCGGCCGATGAGCCACACGCCGTCCGAAAGCGATCGTATCGCGCGCCTCGAAATCCGTCTGACCGAGCAGGAGGCCGTGATCGAGGATCTCAACGCCGCCATCACGGCGCAATGGGGGGTGATCGACCGGCTCACCCGACAGGTCGCGCGCCTGCAGGAGCAGGTCGAGGAAAGCGCCTTCCGGGCCGCGAGCGGCGCCCCGGAACCACCTCCACCGCATTACTGAGGCCGCCGTCGCTCGAACGAAGCGGACACCGTGTCGGCCATCTGCACGACGCTCGTTCGAAGCCCGGATCCGTTCTCACGAGGGATCACAGGGCCTGCTATAAGAAATCCGTGTCGATCCGACGGATCGAGCCGGCGCCGCGAAGGCGAGGGAGAATCAGATGCGGACAGCGGTGCGATACCTCGGCCTCGCGCTCACGCTGACGCCGCTGTTTCCGAGCATTCCCCCGGTGGCCGCCTTCGAGCGCGCCCCGCATCCGTCTGAAGCGGCGACGGAATCCTGCCCGAGCCAGGGCGCGGGCTTCATCCGCATTCCCGGCACGACGACCTGTATTCGCCTGTCGGGCCGAGTCAGGGCCGGAATCGATGCCGGCAGCAGCGGTACCGCCGCCCCCGTCCAGAGCCGCATCGCCGTCGATACCCGCAGCGAGTCCGCCCTGGGGCCGGTGCGCAGCTTCGTCCGGATCGATGCGGGACGGCACTGACCGGCGCGCCTGAGCACCGAGCCTCGCGCCGGGGAGGAAACCCGATCAATCGTCCCGGTAGACGCGCTCGCGGCGTTCGTGGCGCTCTTGGGCTTCCAGGGACAGGGTCGCGATCGGCCGGGCGTCGAGGCGCTTGAGGGAGATCGGCTCGCCGGTCTCCTCGCAGAAGCCGTAGGATCCGTCCTCCAGCCGGGCGAGGGCCGCGTCGATCTTGCTCGTCAGCTTGCGCTGGCGGTCGCGCGCGCGCAGCTCGATCGCACGATCCGTTTCCGAGGAGGCGCGGTCGGCGAGATCCGGATGATTCTCGTTCTCGCTCTGGAGCGCCGTGAGCGTATCCTGTGCCTCGCGCAGAATCTCGCTCTTCCACGTGAGCAGCTTGCGCCGGAAGTACTCGCGCTGCCGCTCATTCATGAAGGGCTCGTCGTCGGAGGGCCTGTAGCCGTCCTCGATCGTGACCTTCGCCATCGTCTTTTCCTCGCGCTCCCTGCCGGTCAGCGGCGATCTTGGGCGAGGCTATAATCGAGCCGGGCAAGCTCTACAACGCGCGGATGCCGCTGCGCACCGTCTCGCGCGAAAAGCTGCCGCGATGCGACATAGACGACACGCTCAGGTGGCCTAAGGCCCGACATCAAGTTGATCCTCGGCGCGATCCCCGGCAGCACTTCGCGGGCGCGAGACACAGATCCCAGATGTCAGCTGTCGGCCGCTCCCGCGGGCCCCTTCCGCGTTCACGGTCGGCTGCGCAGCCCGATGATCGCGTCGGCGATCTCGTCCGAGAGGGGGTGGGCGAGACCGTGCCGGTAATGGGTCTGATCGAAGAACAGGGCGGGATCGTGCAGGGCCGGCCGCTCGCGCCGGCCATCGACGACGGCGCTGCGGGCGTGCCGCTGCAGCGTTGCCGCCATCGCCTGCCGGCAGGCGGTTTCGGCGCGATCGCGCGGCGTGCCGGGACGCGGTAGACCGGCGGCGTAGACCGGCGGAAAAACCATGACGACGGCGGTCTCGGGAGGCAGCCCGGCGAGGGCGGTGCCGAGGCGCTCGGCGGCGGGGAAATCCGGACCCGCCTTGCCCGACGCCGGCGCGTCGGGGACCGGGGTCTCGCGGGCGGCGCGGAAGCGCTCTCCGTCGAGGGCGCCGAGCTTCAGGTAATCCGGCTCGTAATCCCACCAGCCATCCGCGGCCGCCCGCTTGCGGCGCGGGCCGAGGAGCCAGCCGACGCGGCCGACCACTTCCTGAGCCACGGAGAAGCGCAGGAGGCCGCGCAGATAGGCCGGCGGTTCGTGGCTGTAGAGCCAGAATGGAAACGGCTTGTCGTTGGCCAGCGCCGGATCGTCGCTGCACCAGTAATCATCGATCGACAGAACGATGGCCTGCGGTGCCGGATGGTGGCGCAGGAACCAGGCGAGCAGGGCGAGCTGCTCACCGGGTCCGGTCGCGGGGACGGAGAGCTGAACGAAGGGAATGCCGGTCGCTGACTTGAGCCGAGCCGGCTCGACGAGCTGGATGTGGGAGTTGCCGAACACCGCGCCCGCGAAGGCCGGGTCGCGCCCGCGCGAGGCCGCGGCGGTGCGCGGACCCTGCGGGCGAACGGCGCCGGCCGAGAACAGCGTCGAGCGGCCGCTGTCGTAGGGATCGATCAGGAACGCCAGCGCGAGATAGCCCGCGAGCAGGCCGATCGCCGTTCCGAGGAACAGGCGCGCGAAGGCCGCCCAGTTCCGCGGTCCGGCGCTGTGGGACGCGGACACCATCTCAGTAGTATTTATCTGAGGCAGGAGCGCCAACTGTGTGTGTGAAGCCCTTGTCGGAAAACGACTTTCCCGATTCGCTGGATTCTACCACGTCAAAAGCGTCCTCGCCACGGCACCCGATGCCGGGCACCACCTGCATCAATCTCAGCCAGCCGCGGCCTGCGTCATGAGAGCGGACAGGAGCCCGGTCTGGCGAACATGCGCGCTCATCGGCCCGGTGACGGCCTTCTCGAAGGCCTTCCGGTCGCCGACCAGCACGGCCTGCTCCTGAGCGCGCGTTATTGCCGTATAGACCAGGGATCGGTCGAGAAGGCGCGTTGGCGCGACCGGAACCACAATTCGACGGAACGCGGTTCCTTGAGCCTTGTGAACCGTGATGGCGTAGGCGAGCGCCGTGTCATCCAGGTTTCGGCCGGCGAGTTCGTGGTGCACCCCGTCGAAGTCGACCTCCAGTGCCTCTGTGGCGATACCTGTGACCATGCCGAGGGACCCATTGCGCAGGTCGAGGCGGTAGTCGTTCCGCAGGAACATCACCGGTTCGCCGACGGCGAAGCCCGTCCCCGCCATGCACTCGCGACCGTGGGTGAGGATGTCGTGGAAATACGCGTTGACGGCCTCGGTGCCGACGTCACCCCCCTTCGTCGGACACAGGACACGCATGTCGTCCCGCCACCCCCCGCATGCCGCGACAGCGTCAACGATATCGTCGAGGGTCGCCTGACCGCCGGATGAACCATCGAGGAAGACGACGCCCGGCTGAGGGCCTCGCAGCTCCCCATTCATCTTGGGCACCGTCCCGGCCCGTACGGTCACGGCCACGTGAGGGATCCCGGTGGCTGCCGCCTGCCGATGCACCCGAATCAGCCTCACCAAAGGTACCTCGGGAAGGGCCACGAGCTTGTGGAAGACCAGGCCGAAGCCGATGGGCGGCAACTGGGCATCGTCGCCCACCAGCAGGAGCCGGCACCCGTCCGGCAGGCGCCGGAGGATGCGGTAGGCTGTCGGTAGGTCGACCATCGAGGCCTCGTCCACGACGAGCAGGGACTGGGGGCCGAGGGCGACTTCACCGGCTTCTATGCGACCGAGGAAGGCGGCGATGGTCGAGGCCGGGCGGTGTGTCGCCTCGCTCATTCGGACGGCCGCGCGACCGGCCAGGGCGACAAGATGCACCGCGTGGCCGTGGGCCTCGACAACGCCGCAGACGGCCTTCAGAACGGTGGTCTTGCCGACACCGGCGCCGCCCACGAGGAGTCCCAGCGCGGCCACGGCACCCATCCGCACGGCTTGGCGCTGTTCGGGGTCGAGGGTCCATCCAGCGGCGTCCTGCTCGCGCCGCAGCCATGTCTCGACGTCCGCATCTGTTATCGGGCGGGCGACGAGATCCCCCGTCGGTGGCGCAGCCATCATCGCGCTCAGTCGAGCGGCGACATAACCCTCCATCATATGCGCGCCGGCTGCCTGGTAACCGTCGGCAAAGGCAAAGGCCGCACCTTCCTCGACGGCGAGGCGCAAGGCTTCCCTCGCCATGCCACCCGCCGGTTCGAGCTTTTGGCTGATCTCCTCTATGAGCTCATCGCCGGCGATCCAGGTGTGGTGCTCCTCGAAGCGGTCGTACAGAACACTCTCGACCGCAGCCACCAGACGGGCGGGATCATCCTCCTTCACGCCGCTCTGCAGGGCGGCCTGATCAACGGCCTTCCATGGCGCCAGGGCCATGAGGTCATAGGGTCGTTTCCGCAAGCGTCGGGCGGCGTCCGCGCCCCACAGAGCGAGGATGCGGCCGGCCAGGCGAAGGTCAAAGCCGTTCTCGCTTAGCCAGACCACGATGTCCCCGACGGCCAGATGCTCCCGCCAAGCGACGACGAGGCCGGCGGCACGATCCTCGCCGACGACGGTCGCCAGCAGGTCGGCGGCGCCCGCTCCGAGCACGCGGGGCAACTCATCGCCGAACCGGTCCCACAAGCGGGCAGCCGCGGCGGGGCCGATGCCGACAAAGGCGGGATCCTGCGCCAGGTGGCGAATGAGGGCGGTCCCGACTGGCGTCAGCATGTCGAGCACGCCCGAAACCGCGGCGCCTGCCCCGCCGACCTGCTCCCATCATGCCACCGTGCTCGGTCCGGGGAAGGGACAAGCGCAAGCGTCGCGCTACGCGCGATCCCTTCCCCTGCCCTGCGCGCGGCGGCCTGCTGTACGCAGGTCGGCTCCGAGGGACGGTCAGTCTTCGATCTCACCAAGGGACGGGACCTCATGGCGCGACGCGGCGCCCGGCCATCATCACGGCCTCGACGTGTTCCAGCCGACGCAGCCGTTCGCGCAGGCCGTGGTTCTCGGCACGGAGGGCGGCGTTGGCCTGTTCGAGCTGGTGGATGCGCCTGTCCCGCTTGTCGGAACGGGTGACGGGTTTGTCGTCGTCGCCCCCTTCATGCTCCAGGTCCTCGCCCAAGCCGGCCCCGACGACGGCCTCGTCTAGGAGAGCCTTGGCTCCCTCGTTCACGTAGAGCACTTGCCGGTTGAAGCCGCAGGCCAGGGCGATGGCAGATCGGTTGACCTCACCGCCGCGCATCGGCAGCGGCACGCCCCTTTCCCGCAGATCGTCGAGGTAGGCGCGTAGCTTCTCAACATTCTCGGCGCCGAGCGCCGGACCTGACTTCCCGCCGGCGCTCACTTGACGCCCCCCTTAAGCTTGGGGTCGGTCTGCCCGCGGTCCGTGGGCAGAAGCTTGGCGTCGAGTTCCCCTTCGGTCAGGCCCTTGAGGAGGAAGGCGTTGACCGCCCAACGGGCGAACCGTTGCTCGTAGGCCGCCAGCTTCTCCGCGAGCAGGCGGTTCTCCTCCATGAGAGCCTCGACCTTCTTGGCATAGAGCGCCATGGCGGCATCGCGCGGCGCCCTGCGGGCCTTGCGCGGGCCCTCCTCCTGGCGCGTCTGGAACGCCTTCTTGACCGCGTCGTGGCCTTCGAGGGTCTGGCGTCTCCACCTGTGGCCGAACAGGCCCTCCGCGAGATCGATGATGGCCCCCCACGTCAGGGGCTCCCTGGCGTAGTCCCACGTCCGGATCTCGCGGACGAGGTCGGCGATCTCTTGCGGCTTGAGCCGGCGGCGCCCGACGACCCGCTTTCGTCCAGGGCCAGCCGCCGTCCCCCGCGCCATGCCTAAGCGCCTCCTCGACCGATCCCGGCTGCCGGCGACGCGCATGGCGCGTCCCGGTGCAGCCACCCGCGCGAGCAGCATGACCGTTCTCCGTTGGTGTTCGGTTAAGGATGTCGGGCGGACCTGTCCGCCGGCTTTGGGTCGGCTAGGACGGATCGGCCCCGCCGAGCATGCGTAACGGGCCCCGCAGCGCCCCCCGCGGGTTCGCCTGGACCAACGTCCCGTCGGCGACGGCTGGGTCGTCATGTGCGGCGAGGACGGCCCTGAGGCCGGCCTGCATTCGCTCCTGGTGGGCAACCCAGTTGGATGCACCGAACGATTCCTCGGCCATCTCCTCCCGCGCCTTGCCGAGGAGGAACTCCGTTTCGGCGAGCAGGATTTCCGCCCGGCCCCGTTGGGCCGCATCTCCCTTCACGACCAGATGGTCGCAGCAGTCCGCGCAGGAGCCGTGGTGATGGCAGGGCGCCAGGGACCAGTCGTTCACGCACATGCCGAGGTCGGTGGTGTGGGCCGTGGCGATGCCCGCCTTCAGGAAGTCGGCCCTGTCCATCGGCGGCAACCGGTCCGCCATGCCCGCGATGGGCCCCTTGACCGATCCAGCCTCCATCAGCTCGCGCGCCTTCTCGGCCAGGGCGATCCCGCTGAGGTGGTTGTAGGCCGCGTTCTGGTCGACGGTCTTGCGGCCCGACCAGCGCGCGATGTCGACCTGCGACGCCCCGCCGTCCTGAGCCAGGGTGTTCAGCCAATGGCGTAGGGCATGCGAAGTCATGCGCAGCGGGGCGCCCTCGGCGTCGACGTGCCCGAAACGCTCGAAAATCGACGCGACGTTGGCACGCCCCGTCAGGCAGTTCTGGATTTCGTAGTACGCCAGGAAGCGCACGACCGTCGGGCGCCGGAGCCATCGCGTTCCGAAGAACCCCGCGGGAAGGATCAGGAGATGATCCTCGCGCCGGACGCCCTCGTGCCCTTCGGGGATCTCGCCCATGCGGCTCAGGAGCTCAGCCTCGACGTCGCCCAGGCGAACCTCGTAGGCAACCCCGGACCGACGGTGGGGCACGTCGTTCTTCACGATGAAGTCGCGGCCGGCGATGGGGTCCTTCTCGCCCTTCACGATGAGCGAGACCTCGTTCGTGCCGAGGATCATGTCCGGATCGGCGCCGGTCCAGGGTTCCGGCACCCAGGCCCGTCCGGGATTCGCCGCGAGCCATCGAGCGACGGCGCGGGAAGGCTCGGTGATGCGCCGCAGGTCGGCGATGGCGCGCTTCGCCACGTCCACCATCGCGGTCGGGATCCACTTGATGTCCCAGCCGTGACCCTTGCCGCCGTGATAGCGCAGGCCGTATCCGACCGCGGGCTTCCCGGAGGCGTCGATCAGGGGCTCGCCTTTTTCCGTGAGCTCCCGCGTCACCTCGCACTCGGCGGGCATCGTAAGGATCTCGTGGATGCGCCAAGGGGCGCAGACCATCAGCTCGATGGTCCGCATCAGGACGAGGTCGGTGTCGTCCACGACCCTGCTGGCGATGTCCGCCAACGCGTCCAACACGGCGTCGCTCGGGAGCTTGGCCGCTCGGACGGCCTCCAGCTCCGCGCCGCCCTGCCGGTGTCCGGCCAGGGCCTTGCCGGAAACCGGGTTCGGGAACTCGATGGGGGCCAGCGCAATGCCGCGTCGCGTGACGAAGTTCGCAAGCCGCGAGAGGTGCGATCCCATCGCGTACCTCGCCGCGTCCCTTGCCCCTCCGGCCTCGAAGGCGGCGAAGGCGGCGGCGAAGTCCTCCGTGGTGAGGCGGCAGGGGTCGTGGTCCTTCGGCTCCAACACGTCGTGTAGCCAGCGGCCGGCGCGGATCATGTTGCCGTAGTCGCCGAGCATCTTGCGCGCCTTGTTCGCGTCGGCCAGCCTGACGTAAGCCTTCAGGAAGTCGCTGAACGGTTGCGCCAACGGGCGATCCGTATCCGCACGCTTGGTGTGATGGACATGGGTACGCCTCCCGTCGGGCGGGTTGCGGCTGAAGTACAGCGCCCGCGCGTTGTTCATCGAGGGGTGACGACCACGGTCGCGCGGCAAGGCCCAGATCATCGCGTCGAAGTCGAGGTCGGGCCCGAACGCTTGGCTGGCTCGGGCCTCCTCGATCACGTGCGCGAGGTTCGCCGCCGCGGTCCGCTGGCGGGCCGTGACAAGGACATGGACCGTCATGCGGCGTCTCCCTGCCTGAACTCGGCGACCTGTCGCACCACGGCGGCCACGGCGAGGATCGTGCGGTCCATGGTTCGGACCTGACCCTCGTCGACGCCCCGATCCATCATGTCCTGTCGACGGGCCACGTACGTCCGAAGAACCTCGTCGTGGGGCCCGTCCAGCCACGGCTGGAAGCGGACGCACTCGTAGCAGGCGGTGGGGGCGGTCAGGCCGCAGAAGGCGAACGAACCGCAGGTGCCCACCGGCTCGATGGCCCCGCGGTCGCGCGCATGGTGGTAGACGCGGCTCGGCGCGCCAACGTCCCCGCGGACGGCCTCCGCCTCGGACCGTACGACCATGCCCATGAACGCCATGCCCATCGGCGCCATCTGCAAGGCGAGGGCCTCGTCCAGACGGGGCACCAGATCCCCGCGCAGGTTGACGTAGGTGATGACGGTCTGCGTGTCCGAATGGTCGGCCGCCTCGGCCGCCGCCTTGAGGCTGCCTCCCTCCCGCAGGAACCGGGTGATGAACGTGTAGCGCAGGCGCCTGGGGACCACGCGCAGCGGCTCCCCGGTCCGAGGTGAGATCACGCCGAGCTTGTCCACGGTGTTGACCAGGAGCGTCCGGACCTCGGTCGAATCGAGATGCATCGCGAAGGCCCGGTGGTCAGACTCCGCGACCGCCGAGCGGGGCGACGCCCTCACGAACAGCGGCATGGCGAAGTCCCCATGAGGCCACCCGTCGCGCCGCGCCCGCTCCTCGTTGGCCGCGACCAGAGCGGCGACCTTGGCGCCGATCTCCGGGTTCAGCTTCCGGGTCTTGAACGCGGTCCGGTACTTGGCGTGGCGCTTCTTGATACGGGGCACCTTCAGCCGATGGACGACGGCCCCCGTGCCCGGGTCGGACATGGGCTGGTAATCGTCGGCGCGGAGCAACGCCAGGTTCAAGGGGTTGGAGCCGAGCGCCAGGAACAGCCAGACGGCGACCGACTCCATCGGGCTCAACGTCCCGAGCTCGTCGGCGGCGCGCAGAGCGTTCGCGAGCGCGGTGGTCTCCAGGTCCGTGAGCGGGCCGTCCCGGGGGTCGTCCGACAGGACCGCACGGCCCTTCGGATCGCTGCCGATGGAGACCTCGTCCAGGCGATCGGCGACCGCGCGGTCGAAGCCGGGGTAATCGCGGCGGGCGCACCAGACATACCACATCCGGTAATGGTGGAGGTACGTCGCGGTCCAGCGGCGGAGGATGCGGATCTCCTCGAACGGCTCGAAGCCGATTGTCGTACCCGGCATCGCCACCTGCTGTGGGAACGCGTCCGTGCCCATCATCCGCGACAACACGCCGAACGCCGTCGGCGCGTACACGGGCGCATGCGTGCGGATGAGCTCGACCAGATAGTCGGCCGTCGCCGAACGCACCTCGTCCCGCACGCCGGACAGCCGCGCCCAGTCGATGCGGCTGCCCGCGCTCGCCAGGTCGTTCATCCGCCAGATCGGACCGGTGCAGTCGACCTTCAGGCCCGCACGGTCGATCACGATGCCCCGCCCCTGCACGAAGGGTCCGTCCGGGGAAGCTGTCGGAGCCGTACGTGTCACGCCTGCCATCGTCAGGCCTCCGGCACGAGGTCGTTCTGCATGGTAAGCATCAAACGGTCGGCCTCCTCTTGTGTCGCTCTGCGGGCGTAGGACGCCCCCTGCTCGGAGGTTTCCTTCCAGCCCATCAGGAAGTTGCGCAGTTGCTTCTCGACCGCCTCCCGCAGTTCCGCATCGTCGGCTAACCGTGAGAACCGGTCGTTCCACGTATGCCGGAGCAGATGCGCGCTCATGTTCCCTGGAACGCCCTCGCACGTGCGCAGCGTGCGGAAGATCGCCTCAGCAGAACTTTTCGAGAGGCCCACCCCGCGGCGGGACACGAACACGTATTCGGATCTGCTGGCTTTCCCGTAGATCTTCTTGTCCTTGCGATCCTTGATGATCCAGTCCCACAATACCCTGGCCAGCGCCTTGGCCACCGGCAGGGGACGAGCCTTCGTCTTCACCAAGGGCTGCCGCTGGCGCGTGTCGGCGGGATCGTCGGCTCTGCGTACGACGAACAGCCTGGGGGTGGGTCCCTCCAAGCGCAGGTCGGTCGTCTTCAAGGCCAGGGCTTCGGACAGCCTGAGGCCGAGCTGGTAGTAGAGGAGCACCAGCACGAAGTTCCGGAACTGGTACTTGGCGGGGAACGGGTTTGCCGCGGAGCCCGGGACGATGGCGCGCAGGAGAGCAGCCTGCTGTTGCTCGTCCAGGCCCTCCCGGCTGACGGGCACGGGCTTGGGCAGGTCAGCCACGAGCCACTTTTGGCAATCTTGCAGCCGTTCGCGGGCTTCCTGGAACGAGACATCCACGCGGTCGAGCTTCTGAATGCCGAAGCCGGCGTGCCACTCGATATACCTGGCGACGATCCGGCAGCGCGTGATCCAGACGGCAGGGGAGACCGTCGCATCCCCACGGCGAGAGCCGACGCCGGCGGATCGAAGGGATTGCCGGAGGCCCTCGATCTCGAACGGCCGGAAGAAGCGGAGCCCCTGGAGGCGTTCGAGCAGATCGATGCCGCTCCTCTCCGCCCAGATGTGAAACTGGGCGATGACCCGAGCCTTGCCAATCATCGTGCCGGAGGAATGCCCCGGCGAGCGCAGGCGCGTGACCGCGTAGAGAACGGGCCAGTATGCCCCGAGACCGTCCGGGCCCTCGGTGAACGCGAAGCGCTCCCCGTTGTCCCAGATCGTTTCCTTAACCGTATAAGTGAAATCGTCGTTCAGTAGCAGAGGCTTACCTCGCTTATTGGACGACAAGTATACTGGAAAACCCTGCTCCTGCCTATCGCGCAGAGCATGCTCGGTTAACGAGCCTCGCCCCAATGAGCCGCGAGACCTAGAACGGCTGTCTCCTGCTGCGGCGCCCGAACGTCCTTCTGTCCTATCGCGTTAATTTTATCTGGCAATATCAGCATTTTACGTGCGTTTTTTGACGATCTTTTGTACTGCGGGTATTTTCGCGACGACCGCAAAAGCATGTAAAAAAGGCTGCTCGACGAAAATCGAGCAGCCGCAATGGTTTATACCACATAGTTTACACGGGCAAACGTACGGTGATCTAGAACTGGAAGTAGATGAACTCGTAGTTCGCATCGTCTCCGATCTTGAGGAGCACGACGACGAACAACAGGGCGAAGGCCGCTGCGAGCCAGCGGTTCGGAGGCAGGCGGTGTACCGCGGCCCAGGCGGTCGGACCGATCATCGCGACGGCGGCGGCGATCAGGATCGTGCGCCACTTGAAGCCGGAACCCGTCGGGGCCAGCCCGAACAGCCCCTTGTAGATCGCGAGGGCCGCCTCGAACGAGGTCGCGCGGAACAGGACCCAGGTCAGGATCACGAAGCCGGCGGTCAGCGTCCAGCCCAGCAGGTGCGGCATCCGCCCTCCCGCCCGGCGCCACAGCACGCCGGCCCCGAGACCGATGCCGTGGGCGGCGCCCCAGGCGACGAAGGTCAGCCCCGCCCCGTGCCACAGGCCGCCGAGCGTCATGGTGGCGAACAAGGCCCCGACCTGGACCGCGAGACCGCGCCGGTTTCCGCCCATGGCGATGTAGAGGTAGTCGCGCAGGAAGCGCGACAGCGTCATGTGCCAGCGCCGCCAGAAGTCGCGCAGCGAGGTGGCGCGGTAGGGCACGTCGAAGTTCTGCGGCAGCACGATCCCGAACAGCAGCGCCAGGCCGAGCGCCATGTCGGTATAGCCGGAGAAATCGAAATAGATCTGGAAGGTGAAGCCGAGCGTCGCCTGCCACGCCTCGGCGACGGTGACGGCCTTGCCCGCGGCGGCCGCCTGGAACACCGGGTTGACGTAGACCGAGAGCGGATCGCCGAGGAACACCTTCTTGGCGAGGCCCACGGTGAGCAGCATCAGACCGCGCCCGATCCGCTCGGCGGCGTCGGGCCGGGCGTAGGGACGCTCGTCGAACTGGTGCATGATCTCGCTCCAGCGCACGAGCGGGCCGGCGAGAACCTGCGGGAAGAAGGCGATGTAGAGGGCGTAGCGGGTCAACCCGTAGGACGGGGCGCGCCCGGCCCTCAGGTCCGTCAGGTACATGATGTGGTGGAAGGTGAAGAACGAGATCCCGAGCGGCAGGGCCAGGTCGATCCGCGGAAGGTCGATGCCGGGGATCAGGTCGGCGAGATCGGTGAGAAAGCCGAGATACTTGAAGGCGCCGAGCACCGCGAGATTGCCCGCGAGCGCGGCCGGAAACAGCCAGCCTGAACGATCCCGCGGCAGCACACGGGCGACGAGCCAGTTCAGGCCGATGGAGACGAGGAGCAGCGGCAGGAAGCGCCAGTCCCACCACGCGTAGAAGACGAAGGACAGTCCGACGAGCAGCGGCAGCCGCCATTGCGGCCGATAGCGCTCGGCCGCGGCGTGCAGCACCAGCGCGACCGGCAGGAAGGCGAGCAGGAAGACGAAGGAGTTGAACAGCATCGCGGCGCGGACGTTTCCCTTGCGACCCGGCGAGACCGGCGCGCGCCCGCTCACGCGGCCAGCCTTGTCGAGGAACGAAGCGCAGCCGTCAATCGCGACGAGGCAGCACGCAACGAAGGCGAGCGGTGATCCTGCCGTCTGCAGGGATGGGGCTCGTCTCTCGCAGAACGGGCCGACAAGACGTCGACGCGGCGCGCGCCGATCACGCCAATGTGCACGAAGACCGGGCGAGGATCAGCACCGGTCACCGCGGAGGAGAGGATCCAGTCAGCTTCGGTTCATCGAACAGGACCTAGCTTTGCACATCGGCCGTAAGCTTCGGCCCGAACGGAGAAATCGTACGATGACGCACGCGAAGGCGTTCGCATTGGCTGCGGTGATCGCCGGCAGCCTCGGTGTGGCGGGTTCGGCCCAGGCAGCTCCCTTCAGCCCCGCTCCCCTCGCGACCGCGACGGACAACGCGCTCGTCGAGCGCACCGCCGGTGGCTGCGGGCCGGGGTTCCATCCCAATCCCTGGGGCATCTGCCGCCCGAACTGGGGTCCGCGGCGCTACTGGGGCGGGCCGCCTCCGGGCTATTACCGCCCGCGGCCGTTCTACCGGCCCTACGGCTACTACCGTCCGCGGCCCTATTACTGGTGATCGCATAGATCGTGTCGTTCCGGGCCGGACCTCGCCAGGGGTTCGGCCTTTTTCATGCTCAACGTCCGATCGGCGCCTCGAGCTTGGCAAGTTCGACCGCCGCACGCAGCTCGATCTCGGCGACGAGTCCGTCGAGGCGCGGGTCGCCGCTCTCCGCCATCCGCTCGGCGAGGCGGCCGGCAATGGCCTGAAGGTCGCGCGTCGCCACGCGGCCGCCGATCAGCGCCGCCTTCAGCCGGTCGAGCCCGTCGAGCAGGTCGTGCCCGCGCTGCACCGAGCGGCGGCGGCGCTCCTTCTGCGCCTCGGCCCCGTCCTGCCCCTGAAGGGTGAGGATCGTGTCGAGTCCGCTGAGCATGCCGGTCTGGCTCGTGCCCGCGGTCGTGGCGCGGGGTGCCTCCTCGGTGCCGGCGGGTGCGAAGGCGCCCGGTGCGGCCGCGCGGCGGGGCGCGGTCAGCGCACTCGCGACAGCGGCGGCAAAGCGTGGGTCGACGCGCATCTTGGTTCGAAACCTTCTCGCGCCCGCCGATTTACGACAGGCGCCGACGAGTGAAGCAATCATCCGACACGGTTAAGCACCAGTAAACAGCTCGGCAGAAGCTGCCGGGGCGGCAGGAAACGCTGCCCATGCGAAGGTCGCCGCAGCGCGGCTCTAGCGAAGAAAGTATCGCGTCATCAGTTACTTGGAGTTTGGCACGGCCCTGGCACAGATCCGTTCGGCGCGAAGACGCCCAGACCCGTCGCCGAGTCCCGATGCCCCTGCCTCGCTTTTCCCTCGCCCGCCCGCTGATCGCGGTGCTTGCCTGCCTGACGGCGCTGCTACCGCCGGCCCCGGCCAGCGCCCTGTCGCGGGTCAAGGATCTCGCCGCCGTCGAGGGTGTGCGCACCAATCAGCTCGTCGGCTACGGCATCGTGGTCGGCCTCAACGGCACCGGCGACACGCTCAACAACATCCCCTTCACCAAGCAGTCGCTGCAGGCGATGCTGGAACGGCTCGGCATCAACACCCGCGGCGCCACGATGCGCACGCAGAACCTCGCGGCGGTGATGGTGACGGCCAACCTCCCGCCCTTCGCCACCCAGGGCACGCATATCGACGTCACCGTTTCCTCGCTCGGCGACGCCAAGTCGCTCCAGGGCGGGACGCTGGTCGCCACCTCCCTGCTCGGCGCCGACGGGGAGATCTATGCGCTGGCACAAGGGTCGGTGGCGATCGCTGGCTTCGCGGCGGAGGGCGAGGCGGCCAAGATCACCCGCGGCGTGCCGACCAACGGGCGCATCTCCAACGGCGCGCTGATCGAGCGCGAGATGGCGTTCAAGCTCAACGAGGCGCGCAGCCTGCGCCTCTCGCTGCGCAACCCCGACTTCACGACGGCCAAGCGCATCGCCTCGGCGATCAACGACTTCATGGGCGCCGACACCGCCGAGCCGACCGATCCGGCCACCATCACGCTCCAGATCCCCGCAAAGTACCGCGGCAACATGATCCGCCTCATCACCGAGGTGGAGCAGCTCAAGGTCGAGCCAGACCAGACCGCGCGGGTCGTGGTGGACGAGCGCTCCGGCATCATCGTCATGGGCCGCGACGTGCGCGTCTCGACGGTCGCCATCGCCCAGGGCAACCTCACGGTGACGATCACCGAGCAGCCGATGGTGAGCCAGCCCGCGCCGCTGTCGAACGGTCAGACCGCGATCGTGCCGCGCACCGGCGTGAAGGTCGATACCGGTGACGGCAACAAGCTCGCCCTGGTCAAGGAGGGCGTGAGCCTGCGCGAGTTGGTGGATGGTCTCAACGCCCTCGGCGTGGGCCCCCGCGACCTGATCTCGATCCTTCAGGCGATCAAGACGGCCGGCGCGCTCCAGGCCGATATCGAGCTGATGTAATTCATTTCGGATTGGGAGATCGCACCATGCTGCCCCTCGCAACCTTCGCGGCCTCCGCCGCGGTCGGCGTCGGCAAGAGCCTGATCGGCTCGCTCGCCAAGACCGATGCCGACACCATGGACACCGCCAAGGCCACCGCCTCGGCCAAGGCCCGCAAGACCGCCGACGACTTCGAGAAGATGTTCCTCGAAGACAGCTTGGAGAAGCTGACGCAGAGCGAGGGCACGGAGGGGCCGCTCGGCGAGAACGGCACCGGCGGCAATGTCTGGCGCTCGATGCTGACCAAGGAATACGCCAATGCCATCGTGAAAACCGGCGGCGTCGGAATCAGCAATCAGGTCTATTCCGAGATGATGCGCATGCAGGAGGCGGGCGGTGGCCGCTGATCCGAACCCTCCCCTGCGCCTGACCGACCGCGCCGCCGCCCTCGGCTTCGTGCAGAGCCTGCTCGCGACGATGGGGGCGCTGGAAGGCGTGCTCGCCCGCGAGAGCGAGGGTGTCCGGACCGGGCGGATTGCCCAGGCGCTGGCGGATTCCGCGTCGAAATCCGAGCTCGCCTCGGCCTACATGAACGGCCTGGAGACGGCCAAGGCCAACGCGATCGCGCTCGCCCGCTTCGCGCCGGAGGGATTGGAGGCGCTGAAGACGGCGCAGCATCGCTTCGCCACCGTGGTCGAGACCAACCAGCAGGTGCTCGCCACCGCCCGCGCCGTCTCCGAAAGCCTGGTGAAGGCGCTCGCCGAGGAAGTGGCCAAGACGCGCACGCCGTCCGTCTACGGACGGCCCTCGGTCTCGCCCTCGCCCTACGGCCGGGGCGCGCAAGGCGGACCGCTGGTGCTGTCACGCAGCCTGTGACGGCGGCCCGGCCGGGGCGCGCCGTTCACGGTTCGGCAACCGGAAGCCGATCTTATGGTTGCAGCACAACCGGGGCCGACCGATTCGCGACGCTTCGGCGGCTTCGCTCGTCGAGGGGGAGGGACGTCGATGTCCGCGATCACCGCGAACCGCGAGGGCGGGTCGGCAGCGCGTCACGGTGCGCCACTCGATCCCGCTTCCGCGAGGCGCCCGAGCGGACCGCAGGGCGCGCAGACCAGTCGCGGCCTCCCGCCCGCCGCAGCCGTGGTGAAGCGCTCCGAGACCGATCAGGCGGTCCTCGACCGCCTCAAGACCGCGCAAGACGCGGTCGCCAACGCCACCCGATCCTTCGACGAGCGCCTGAAGCTGCGCTCCGATGCCCTCGCGAGCCGGCTGAGCGCGGCCTTCGCGGAGAAGGGCATCCCGCTCGACGATCCGGTCTCGCTTCGGATCGAGTCGGGAATTGTCGTGAGTGACAGCCCCTACCGGAAGAAGATCGAGAAGATGTTCAGGGACGATCCTGAATTGGCCAAGGAGTTCGAGAGCGTCGCCTCCCTGAAGGCCATGCGGGCCGCGCAGAAGTCGCTGGAGCTTTACAACGACGAGAAGAAGAGCGCGCGAAGCCGGGACGAGCAGGAGGCGGCCTACGGACGCTACACCGCGCGCATGCTCGACATCCAGAAGCTGTCCGGCGTGATGACCCTGAAGGATGGCGCCCTGTCGTCGGCGGCTGAGGATTATATGGGGGTGATGTCCGGCGCCACGCCCGCGGCAACAGGCGACCCGCGGGGCGAAGTGTTCAAACGTTACGGCTCGATCCTGCGCACCGCAGCGTGACGAACGGCCCGACCCGCCCAATATCCGATCAGGGTCGCGACACGAGGATTTCAATCTTATTTTGTGCTGATAACGTTCGGCGAAGTCATCGCCTCAGCCAGCCCCCACAGATTGGAGCGGCTTGACTATTCGGAACTTTCCGTTCGCGCGCCACTTGCCCCCGAACACAATCACCGGAGGAAATGGCTGTGTCGAACGATGTGCTGATTCCGTTGCTCGCGATCGTGACCATTGTCCTCGTCGCGGCCTTCGCCATCTGGCAGCGGGGCCGGGTGGCGCAATCGAAGCATGACCCGCAGCGCTCGGCCTTCACCCAGACCCACGGCGAGGCGCCGCGGCCGAACCGGCCGGGCACCGAGCATTGAGGCCGCCGCGCCCCACGATCAGAACGGCAGCAGAATATCGACGAGCTGCTGACCGTAGCGCGGCTGCTGCACGTCGGTGATCTGGCCGCGGCCGCCATAGGCGATGCGGGCCTGGGCGATCTTGCTCGAGTCGATCGTGTTGTCGGACTCGATGTCCTCGGGCCGCACCACGCCCGCGACGATCAGCTCACGCACCTCGAAGTTGATGCGGATCTCCTGCTTGCCCTCCACCACGAGGTTGCCGTTCGGCAGCACTTGGGTGACGACCGCTGCGACGTTGGTGGTCACCGTCTCGGCGCGCTGAACCGAGCCCGCGCCGTCGCTCGACGAGGTCGAGGTCCCGTTGATGAGCTTGTCGGGGGAGATGCCCGCGGCGGCCACGCCCGCGCTCTTCTCCAGCCCGAAGGCGTTGGGCAGGCCGAAGCCCTCGGCGTTGGTGCGCGAGCGCTTGGTCTCGTTGTTGAGATTGGCCCGGTCGGTCACGTTGACCTTGACGGTGAGGAGGTCGCCGATGCGGGCGGCGCGCTGATCCTTGAAGAAGGCGCGCGAGCCCGTGCGCCACAGGGAGTTCGGCGCGTAGGAGACCGGCGCCACGTCCGGCATCGCCATGCGCACCGGCCGGTAGCCGGGCTGGGCGGTCGGATCCTCGATTGCCGAGAGCGACGGGGTAGCCCCCACCTGCGAGAGGCGGTCGACGGTGTTGCAGGCGCCGAGCGGCGCGAGCGCCAGGATCACGGCGAGGCGGGGAAGAGTGCGGCGAGCGGTCATCGGAGGGATCCGGCGCTGGCGAGAGGGGAAGGGCGGGGGAGGGACGAGCCGCTCAAGGAGCGGCGCTGGCCTGAAGGACGGGCTGCGGCTGCGGCGCGGGTCCGACCGAGACGCGGCCGGGGCCGATCACCACGGCCTGGAGCACCTTCTTCGAGGCGCCATTGGTCACCGCGACGCTGGCGCCGAGCCGGCCGTTCTCGTTGGCGACGCCGCGCATCGAGAGTGAAACTCCGGGTGTCTCGAACACGATGGCGACGCTCTCGCCGCGGGCGACGAGATCGGGCGGCGCCACGTCGCCCGAGCGCAGGACCGAACCGGCGCTCAGGGAACGCTGCGCCACCTGGCCCTGGACCAGACCCGGCGCGCCCTGCACGTCGGCCGGGACGGCGTCGCGCGGCCGGCGCTCGATCGAGAGGTCGGCACTGGCGATCGCCTCGCCGCGATTGAGGCTGCGGGTCAGCACCGCCACTTCGCGGGTCTCGACCGCGACGCCGGCGACCCGGAGCGAGGCCTGCCGCTCGCCGAGCACGATCAGACCGGCGACCCGGCGGGAGCGGGGATCGTAGGTGACATCGACCGCCGCCGCCTGTCCGTCGAGATCGAGCGGGGCGAGCAGCACCGGCGCGTCGCCGTCGAGCCGCACCGACAGCGCCTTGGCCTCGAGGCCGTAGCCGGTCTCGAGCGCCCGCTTCAAGGCGGCCTCGATCTCCGGCGGACCGACCCGGCGGGCGGCGCGCTGCACCGTGACCTGCACCCGGCCGCCGGTCTCGATGCCGGTGAGGCCGAGGGCAGCGACGGATTCGATGATGCGGCGGGCCTGGATCGTGCCGATCGCGCCGAGCGCCGGGGCGCGGAACAGCGGGCGGGCGGCGAGTTCGGACGGCGCACCCTCGACGAGGTCGCCGAGGCTCAGCGTGTCGCCGCGCGCGGTCACGTCGCCGCGCAGGCGCAACGGAGAGCCCGCGGCCATCAGCGGCAGGGCGAACAGGGTCATCGCCATGAAGGCGGCGAGCGCGACGACGGTCCGGCCGATCACGCCGCGCGACAGGGGGGTGACGGCGGGCGGGACGGAGTGGCGGAGCGGCCTGTGGTTGTGCGTCACGGGTCGGATCCTCAGCCGCGGAACATCTGCGAGGTGGTGGAGAGCATCTGGTCGGCGGCGGTGACGACCTTGGAGTTCATCTCGTAGGCGCGCTGGGCCGCGATCAGCGACGAGATCTCGGTGACCGCGTTGACGTTGGCCTCTTCGAGGTAGTTCTGCTGCAGATTGCCGAAGCCCTCGGAGCCCGGCAGGCCGGTGATGGCCGGCCCGGAGGCGGCGGTCTCCACGAACAGGTTGTCGCCGATCGATTCGAGACCGACCTTGTTGACGAAGCGGGCGAGCTGGAACTGGCCGAGTGCCTGGGGCGCGGTCTGGCCGGGCAGGGTCGCCTGGACGGCGCCGGTGGCCGAGATCGTCACCGAGGTTGCGGTGTTGGGCACCGTCACGCCGGGATCGAGCAGGTAGCCGTCGCGGGTCACCATCTGCCCCTGCGCGTCGAGGTCGAACGAACCGTCGCGGCTATAGGCGGTACGCCCGTCGGGCAGGCGGATGCGGAAGAAGCCCTCGCCGCGGATTGCGACGTCGTAGTCCTTCTCGGTCTGGGCCAGCGGGCCCTGCGTCATGGCGCGGGCGGTCGAGGTGGTCTTCACGCCGGAGCCCAGGGCGAGGCCGGCGGGCAGGATCGTGTTCTGGTCCGAGGTCGAGGAGCCCGAGCGACGCAGGTTCTGGTACAGCAGGTCCTGGAAATGCACCTGCTGGCGCTTGTAGCCGGTGGTGCGCAGGTTCGCGATGTTGTTCGAGATGACCTGGACGTTGAGTTCCTGGGCCGCCATGCCCGTGGCGGCGGCGTAGAGGGCGCGCATCGGCGTCGGTCCTTAGAGCCGGGAGATCAGGCGACGTCGGCGAGACGGCGGATCGCCGTGCCGCGCAGGTCGTCGAGGCGCGAGATCACGCTCGAGACCATGGTGTAGGTGCGGTTCACGTCCATCAGCCGGGTCATCTCGACCACCGGCTTCACGTTGGAGCGCTCCAACGCGCCGGGCTCGAGATGCGCGCCGGGACCGGCGGGCCGGGCGGGCGCCTCGGACGAGAACAGGTTGGCCCCCTCCGACTTCAGCGCCTGCGCGTTGGCGAAGGTGACGAGGCGCAGGCGGCCGCGGATGCCGAGATTGGTCGAGACCGTGCCGTCGGGCGCGATCGCGAGGCCCGTCTCCTGCTGGCCGATGGTGATCGGGCCGCCGTCGCCCTGCACCGCGTAGCCGTCCGAGGTGACGAGATTGCCCCCCGCGTCGAGTTCGAAGGCGCCGTTACGGGTGTAGCGCACCCCCTGCGGGGTCTGAACGGCGAGGAAGGCGTCCCCGCGCAGGGCCACGTGCATCGGGTTGCCGTCGGGCTCGACCGGTCCCTGCGAGAGGTCGAGCGGCGTGCCCTGGTCGATCACGTAGGAGAGGCGCCGGTCGGAGCGCTGGAAGCTGTCGGCGGAGGCCACCGGCATCAGGTATTCCTGAAACCGGGCGGAGCGCGCCTTGAAGCCGGTGGTCGAGACGTTGGCCATGTTGTTGGCGATGACGTCGAGTTCGCGGGCGAGCGCGGCCTGAGCGGAGACTCCGACGAAGAGCGCGTTCTGCATGGTGTGCCTCGGATGGCGACGGGTTCGTGCTCTCCACCGCAGGGGCCGTGCCAATCCGGCCGGTCTCGTTTTTACCTTGACGGACAATGACTTGAGGCATTGCGGTCTGGAAACGGGCACCAGCGCGCACCGCGCCGGCGGCAAGTCCGACCCGGCAAGTTCTGCCGCCTTAACCGAGGGTTAACCACGTCGGTCGAGAAGGGAGTGAAGGGGATTGCGTCCTGCGCGCGAGCCTCGCCCGATCGTTCCGAACCGGTTCGCCGACGAGCAGCAGATGGCCAAGAAGCCGAAGAAGGCGCCCGCGGCCGAGGGCGAAGAGGGCGCGGCGGAAGCGCCGAAGTCCAAGAAGAAGCTCATCATCATCGCCGCGGCGGTTCTGCTCCTCGGCGGCGGCGGGGGCGGGTTCTTCTTCATGAAGAGCCGGGCGGCGCATGCCGATGCCCATGGCGAGCACGCGGCCGAGAAGGTCGATCCGAAGGCCCAGGCCGTCTTCCTCGATGTGCGCGACATGATGGTCAACCTCAGCCCCGATCCGGGAGCGACCAAGGCCAACGTGCTCAAGCTGCGCGTCGCGCTGGAACTGAAGGACGCCAAGGTCGAGGCGACGGTCAAGCCGCTGCTGCCGCGGGTGGAGGACGCCTTCCAGACCTATCTGCGCGAGATCCGGGCGAGCGATCTGGCCGGCTCGACCGGCCTGTACCGCCTGCGCGAGGAGCTGCTGCGGCGGGTCAACATCGCGCTGCATCCCGCCAAGGCCGAGGCGGTGCTGTTCAAGGACGTGATCGTTCAGTGAGCGGCCCGTCCATCTCCGCCCGAATCCCCAACGCTTAAGACAGACGCGAGCGCGCGACAGGCATGACCGGTCCCGAGGACGAGCTGGAGGACGATTGGGCGGCCGCCTTCGCCGAGCAGGGCGAGGGCGGCGGCGGCGACGCCTCGCTGGCCGAGGAATGGGGCGCGGCACTCGCCGAGCAGGGCACGACCAAGAGTGCGGGCGACGTCGCCGCCGAGTGGGCGACGATGATCGAGGACGGGGAGACCGAGAATCTCCCCGAACTCGCCGGCAACGACCGCATCCTGAACCAGGACGAGATCGACGGCGTCCTCGGCTTCTCGCTGCGCGAGCTCTCCGCCTCCGGGGCGGGCGGCGTTCGCGCCATCGTCGATTCGGGCGTCGTCCAGTACGAACGCCTGCCGATGCTGGAAATCGTCTTCGACCGGATGATCCGGTTGCTGTCGACGTCCCTGCGCAACTTCTTCCAGGACAACGTCGAGGTGACCCTCGACAACATCACCTCGGTCCGCTTCGGCGACTACCTCAACGCGATCCCGCTCCCCACCCTGCTCGGCGTGTTCAAGGCGGATGCCTGGGAGGGCTCTGGCCTCGTCACCGTCGAGCAGACGCTGGCCTATTCGACCATGGACCTGCTGCTCGGGGGCAAGCGCGGCGGCTCGTCGAGCCGCCTCGACGGGCGGCCCTTCACCACGATCGAGATGAGCCTCGTGCGCCGCCTCGTCGAGATCATCCTCACCGACCTCGAACTCTCGTTCCAGCCGCTCTCGCCGGTGCGGTTCGGGATCGACCGCATCGAGACCAACCCGCGCTTCGCCACCATCACCCGGCCCGGCAACGCCGCGATCCTGATCACGCTCAAGCTCGACATGGACGGGCGCGGCGGCGGGATGCAGATCCTGTTCCCCTACGCGACGATCGAGCCGATCCGCGACCTGCTCATGCAGAGCTTCATGGGCGAGCGGCTCGGGCGCGATCAGGTCTGGGAGAGCCACCTCGCCACCGAGATCTGGCAGGCGGACGTGGAGATGGAGGCGGTGCTGCACGAGGTGACGCTGCCCCTGAAGCGGGTGCTCAACCTCAAGGTCGGCGACACCCTGATGTTCGACCGCAAGCCGACCGACCTCATCACCGTGCGCTGCGGCGACTGGGCGCTGACGCAGGGGCGGATCGGCCGGATCGACGATTCGATTGCGGTGCAGGTCGCCCGTCCCCTGCGGCAGTCGCGCACGACGCTGCAGGCGTACGAAATCTCGATGCAGAACAGTAACGACGGCTGAGTGGCTGGGGCTTGATGATGACCTTCTTCGTCTCGATGGCCGCCGACGTTCTCGTCGCCGTTCTGCTGGTGGCGACCATCGTCTCATCGGTGAAGCTGTCGAGGCGCATCAGTAAGCTCAAGGCGGACGAGGCGGCCCTGCGCTCGACCATCGGCGACCTCGTGGTGGCGAGCGCCACCGCCGAGCGCGCCATCGCGGGCCTGCGCGCCACCCTCGACGAGTGCGACCGCACGCTGACCGAGCGTCTCGCCGGCGCCGAGCGCACCAGCACCGATCTCGTCGCGCATGTGGAGGCGGGCGAGAGCGTCATCAGCCGCATCGCGGCCATCGTCGGCCAGGCGCGGACCGCCACCGCAGCGGCGCCCGCCGCATCCTCCTCCGCCGCCTCTGCCGGCCCGCGCCCAGTCGTGGTCGAGGCCGCCCCGGTCGGCGGCAACGGCGAGCGCGTCGGCGCGGCGCTCGCCGCCGCCCAGGCCCTGTCCGAGCGCGCCCTCGACCGTCTCCGGGCCAGGGCCGCATGACTCTGCCCGCGCGCCGACTCGCACGCCTCGCGAGCCTTCCGGCACGCCCCTTCCGGCTGCGCCTGATCGACGCCGTGACCCTGGCGGCGATCGGGCTTCTCGTGCTCAAGCTCACGGCCCTTCTGGCCGACGACCCGACGCCGCCCGGCACGCCGCTGCCGGACTTCGCCCGGGTGCTGGCCAAGGCGCGGAGCAACTACGAGCCGACTGATCCGACGACGACCGGCTCCGTCTCCGCGCCGCCCAAGCCGGCCGAGCCCGCCCCGCCGCCGGTCTATCAGCCGGTGGTGCCGGAACCGGTCTCGGAGAGCGAGCGGGCGATCCTCGAGAAGCTCGCCGCCCGCCGCGAGAGCCTCAAGCAGCGCGGGAACGAGCTCGACCTGCGCGAGCAGATGCTGAAGGATGTCGAGCGCAAACTCGAATCCGGCGTGGCCGACCTGAAGGGCGCCGAGGACAAGGTCGGATCCGAGGGGACGAAGCGGGCCGAGGCCGAGCGGGCCGGAATGAAGGGCATCGTCCTGATGTACGAGACGATGAAGCCGAAGGACGCAGCCCGGGTGTTCGACCGCCTCAACCTCGAGACGCTGGTGCCGATCGTGACGGCGATGAACCCGCGCAAGATGGCCGAGGTGCTGGCTCTGATGGGCTCCGAGCCCGCCGAGAAGCTGACCGTGGCGCTCGCCAACCGCGCCCGGGGCGTCGACGCTCCGCAGGTGGCCGCCGCTGCCCCCGGCCTGCCGCCGGGCGAGTTGCCGGCGATCGATCCCGGCCCGGCCGCCCGGCCCGTGCGCTGAGACCTACCCGCCCGGCGCCGCCATGGCCCGTTCGATCGCGCCTTCGAGGGCCGCCGGCTTCGTCGAGGGCGAGAAGCGGCCGATCACCCGGCCGTCGCGGCCGATCAGGAACTTCGTGAAGTTCCACTTGATCGCCTTCGTGCCGAAAAGCCCGGGCTTCTCTCGCTTGAGATCGACGTAGAGCGGGTCGGCCCCGGGACCGTTGACCTCGACCTTGGCGAGCACCGGGAAGGTCACATCGTAGGTGAGCGAGCAGAACTGCTCGATGGCGGCGGCGTCGCCCGGCTCTTGGGCGCCGAACTGATTGCAGGGCAGGCCGAGCACCACGAGGCCGCGGGCGCGATGGCGGCGCCAGAGCTCTTCCAGGCCCTGATATTGCGGCGTGAAACCGCATTTCGAGGCGGTGTTCACCACCAGCAGCACCTTGCCGCGATACTGCGACAGGGGATGGGCCTCGCCGCGGGCGTCGCGCGGGGCGTGATCGTAGAGGCTCGTCATGATCGGCTCGGGTGCCTTCTCTTGCCCAATAATCCCACCTTCATCCGGGAACTTGTCCTGAATTTCGTGGAATGATTCCAGGCTTGACCGCAAATTTCATTGTCGCAGTGCTGTGCGGCGTCGGTGCAATTGCATCCTTCTTAAAGCGAGGCTAGGCGCCCCTTACGACACCCTTAGGAGCCCGACCATGCCGCCTCTGCCCCGCGGAACCGCGTCCGTCACGACGCTTCTGCTCGCCGGAATGCTGGCACTGACAGGGCCGGTCACCGTTCAGGCGCAGGAGGATGCCGCGCCCGAGGCTGCCCCCGCGGAGCCGGCCGCCAAGCCGAAGCCGCGCCCGCGCAAGCCCGCTCCGAAGAAGGAGGAACCCAAGGAGGCGACCAGCGCCGCGCCCTCCGGTACGGTGCTGGAACCGGCGGCGGCCTCCGGCTCCGCCCAGTGGCCGGCCGGCGCCAGCTCGGTCAGCGAGAGCTACGGCGACTGGACGATGAACTGCAACCGCGCCGAGGCGCGCACCGACTGTGTCATCATCCAGTCGCAGGGCGACCGGCGGACGGGCAAGCGGCTGTTCAGCTTCGAATTGCGGCCGCCCAAGGAAGGGAAGAGCGAGGGCCTGATCCTGATGCCGTTCGGCCTCCAGATCGAGCCGGGCGTGTCGTTCAAGCTCGACGACCGGCAGCTCGGCAAGGGGGCGCCGTTCTCGTTCTGCGTCACCGACGGCTGCCTCGTGCCGGTCAGCCTTCCGACGCTGGCCACCGACACGATGAAGACGGCGACGAACCTGACCATTTCGGCCACGAAGCCGGACGCCAAGGAGCCGACGATCATCACCGTGCCGCTCTCCGGCTTCGCTGCGGCCTTCGCCCGGGCGAGCGCCTTCGGAAGCTGAGGCTGCGCTACTGACCGCGAGGGCCGGCCTCGCGATCGGGCTGAGAAATGGTAAGGCATGCACCCATGCGGCCTTCAGCCAGAGCACTGCTTCTCGCCACCCTGACCCTCGCCGGCGCGTGCCCGGTACGGGCCGAGGCGCCGGCCGACCCCGTGAGGAGCCCGGCGGCGAGCCCGGCTGCGCCGGATTTTGCGCAGTGCCTCGACGGGCTGAGGACGCTCGCCGAGGCGCGCGGCGTGCCGCGGCCGGTGGCCGAGACCGCGCTCACGGGAATCGCACCCGACCCGTCCGTGGTGCCGGCGACCCAGTCCCAGGCCGAGTTCGTCAAGCCGATCTGGCAATATGTCGAGGCGAGCGTGACGCCGGAGCGGATCGCGACGGGACAGGCCAAACTCGCCGAGTGGTCCGAGGTGCTGGGGCGGATCGAGGCGGCCTACGGCGTCGATCGGCACATCCTGGTGGCCTTCTGGGGCGTCGAGTCGAATTACGGCGCGGCGCTCGAAGGCGGTGGGATTCGCCCCGTGGGGCCGGCGCTCGCCACGCTGGCCTGCGGCGACCCCACCCGTCCCGGCCTGTGGCGTGACGAGCTCGTCGCGGCCCTGAAGATCCTTGCCGACGGCGATGCCGACGCGGAGCGGATGCGCGGATCCTGGGCCGGCGCCATGGGCCATACCCAGTTCATGCCGACCGCCTTCCTGCGCCACGCGGTCGATTTCGACGGCGACGGCAAGCGCGACATCTGGCACTCGGTGCCCGACGCGCTCGCCTCGACCGCCAATTTCCTCAAGCAATCCGGCTGGCGCGCGGGCGAGGGCTGGGGCGTTGAAGTGCTCCTGCCGGACACGTTCGATTACCGGCTCGCCGACGAGACCACCGAGCGGCCCTTCTCCGAGTGGCGGGCGCTCGGCCTCGCGCCGGCCAACGGTGCCTTTCCCGAGGGTGCGGAGCGCCGCGCCGCCCTGCTGCTGCCGACCGGCGCGAAGGGACCGGCCTTCCTGCTGGAACCGAATTTTCGGGTGATCCTGCGCTACAACACGGCGCTCGCCTACGCGCTCACCGTGGCGCATCTCTCCGACCGCTTGCGCGGGGCGCCCGGTTTCACCCGCGACTGGCCGCGGGGGGACCGCATGCTCACGACGGAGGAGCGAACCGACCTGCAGACGCGGCTCGCCGTCCTCGGCCACCCGGTCGGTGGTGCCGACGGCAAGATCGGGCCGAAGACCCGCGCCGCGATCCGCGCGTTCCAGGCAGCGACGGGCCTCGTGCCCGACGGCTACGCCGACGCCGCGCTCCTCGACAGGGTGCGGGACGCGCAGAAGCCGGCGCAGTAGCTCTCCGATGCGCGTCCTGCTGGTCCACTGCCATCCCAACCCCGACAGCTTCAACGCCGCCCTGCGCAATGCGGCCGTCGCGGCGCTCGAAGCGGCGGGCCACGCGGTTGAGAGCCTCGATCTCTACGGCGAGAATTTCGACCCGCGCCTGAGCTCGCGGGAGCGCGGCGCGTATTACGACGAGGAGGCCGAGCGGCCGGACATCGCCGGCCATATCGCAGCCCTGCGCCGGGCCGAGGCGCTGGTTCTCGTCTACCCGACCTGGTGGTTCGGGTTGCCGGCCATGCTGAAGGGCTGGTTCGACCGGGTCTGGCTGCCCGGTGTCGCCTTCGCGCTGGGCGGAGCCAAGGTTCTGCAGCCGCGCCTGACCAACATCCGCAGGATCGCGGTGGTGACGACCTACGGCTCGCCGCGCTGGCTGCTCTGGCTCGTCGGCTGGCCCGATTGGCGGCTGTTCCGCTTCGGCATCCGCCCGCTCTGCGCGCCGCGCTGCCGGCTCGATTGGATCGCGCTGACCGGCATGGACGGCGTCTCGGAACCCGCGCGGGCCCGCTTCGTCGAGCGGGTCCGCAAGCAGCTTGCGGCGCTCTGAGCAGCGTCAGACCGACGGAAAGCGCTCGAAGCTCGGTAGCTCGTGCGCCTGCTCCATCCAGGCGATGCGCTCGGCCACTTGGATATGCGCCTGAGGCGGCAGGGCCTCCGGCGTATCGAGCGTGCCGGTCTGCACGTCGATCATGCCCGGCAGCATCTGCTCGTTGACGTAGAACAGGCTCGTGCCGCAGCGCCCGCAGAAATGCCGCCGCCCGTGTTCGGAGGAGGCGTAGACCGTGGGCTGTCCCGAGATCGTCACGTCTCCGGCGGGCACCATCGCCCAGCCCACCATCGGCGCACCCGAATGGCGCCGGCAATCCGTGCAGTGGCAGAGCGCGTTGTGAATCACCTCCGAGGTCATCGCGTAGGTGATGGCGCCGCAGTGACAACGTCCCTTGAGCATGTCGCTTCCCCCCCCGACTTCCGAAGCGTCGCCGCGATGCGCCGGAGGATAGAGCTCGGAAACGATCCCTGAAAGCGAGAAACCGCGGCAGCCCGTTTCAGGCTGCCGCGGCTCCCATACCGGACGGAGGACGCAGGACGGTGCGCCCTCCTGCCCGGATCACTCGGCCGGCTGCAGAGCCGGGGCCACCTCGGCGGCCGGCTCGCCACTCAGCGCGGCGTGGAGCTTGGCCTCGTCGACCTCACCCTCCCAGCGGGCGACGACGATGCAGGCCACCGCGTTGCCGATGAAGTTGGTGAGCGCGCGGCATTCCGACATGAAGCGGTCGATTCCGAGGATCAGCGCCATGCCGACGACCGGCACGGAGGGAACGACGGCGAGGGTCGCGGCCAGGGTGATGAAGCCCGAGCCGGTCACGCCCGCCGCGCCCTTCGAGGAGAGCATCGCGACCAGCAGCAGCAGGACCTGCTCGCCGAAGGTGATCGGGGTGTCGGTGGCCTGCGCGATGAACAGCGCCGCCATCGTCATGTAGATGTTGGTGCCGTCGAGGTTGAACGAGTAGCCGGTGGGGACGACGAGGCCGACCACGGGGCGCGAGCAGCCGGCGCGCTCCATCTTCTCGATCAGCGAGGGCAGCGCCGATTCCGAGGACGACGTGCCGAGCACGAGCATCAGCTCCTCCTTGATGTAGCGGATGAGCTTGAGGATCGAGAAGCCGTTGTATCGGGCGACCGCACCGAGCACGCCGAGCACGAAGATCGCCGAGGTCAGGTAGAAGGCGCCGACGAGGTAGGCGAGGTTGGCGAGCGAGGAGATGCCGTACTTGCCGATGGTGAAGGCCATCGCGCCGAAGGCGCCGATGGGAGCGACCTTCATGATGATGTTGACGACGCCGAAAACGGCTTCCGACAGCACCTTGATGATGTCGAGCACCGGCTTGCCGCGGTCGCCGAGGAAGGCGAGGCCGAAGCCGAACAGCACCGAGAAGAACAGCACCTGCAGGATCTCACCGCCCGCGAACGCACCGACCGCGGTGGTCGGGATGATGTTCATCAGGAAGTCGGCGATGTTCTGCTCCTTGGCCTTGCCGGCGTAGGTCGCGACCGCCTTCGGATCGAGCGAGTTCGGGTCGATGTGCAGGCCGTGGCCGGGCTGGAGCACGTTGGCGACGATCAGGCCGACGATCAGCGCGAGCGTCGAGAAGGTGAGGAAGTAGGCGAGCGCCTTGCCGCCGACGCGACCGACCTTCTCGAGGTTCGTCATGCCGGCGATGCCGGAGACCACGGTGAGGAAGATCACCGGCGCGATGATCATCTTCACGAGCTTGATGAAGGCGTCGCCGAGCGGCTTCATGTCGGCGCCGAGCTTCGGGTAGAAATGCCCGAGCGTGATGCCGATCGCGACGGCGACGAGCACTTGGAAGTACAGCGTACGGTAGATGGGTTTGGGGGCGGGCGGCGCGTGGGGCGCGGTCAGCGGAGACGGTACGGCGGCCATGGGCGTTTCTCCCTGTCGAAGCGATGGTGGGCTCGTCGGATCGGTTGGCCGAAGCTCCGTCAGGAGGACCCGGGCGCCGTCCGCTCTTGTTTTTGGCCTCTCGGCACACAGCTCTGCAGTTTGCTCATGGCTGCGTTTCGACGGGGGAATGGCAACCGGCATGCCAGTTCGAAAGTGCCGGTAACTTTTCGTTAAAGTCTTGAAATGAATGATATTTCCAGATCACTCGCAGATCGCGGATCCCCGCTTGTTGCGGTAATCCGCACAAGTGGCTCCACCGCATTCCGGAGTTTCGCACTGGGCTCTGCGGCGTGATCGTTCCGACCTCACCCACCGCGAACGACTACCGGCGCGCGCTCGCCGTCGTGGCGGGACTCGCCGTCCTCGTCCTGGCGGGCTGGCTCGGCGGACGGGTGGCGGAACGGTGGGCGCTCATCGATCTGCGCCGTTCAGCCGTCTCGGCCCTCGGATTGCAGGTGGCCGCATTCGGGGCCGAGATGCAGACGCAGAGTTCTCTGCCGCTCGCGCTCGCCGCGGATCCCGAGATCGCCCGCGTCGTGGCCCCGGCGCCGGAGCCCGCACTCGTCGCGGAGGTGAACGGACGCCTCGCCCAGATCGCCGAGGCCACGGGCGCCACCGTGATCTACGTGGTCGGGTCCGACGGGGTGACGGTCGCCGCCAGCAACGCGGCGGCGGAGAAGAGCTTCGTCGGCCGCGACTACGGCTTCCGGCCCTATTTCCGGGAAGCGATGACGACCGGTTCCGGCTCACAATTCGCGCTCGGAACGGTCAGCGGCCGGCCGGGCTACTACCTCGCCCGCCGGCTGCCCCGCGCGGCCGGGGTCGTCGTCGTCAAAATCGAGTTCGACGCCATCGAGGCGACGTGGCGGGCGAGCCGCGAGAGCGTGTTCGTCACCGATCCCCGCGGCATCGTGCTGGTGGCGAGCGAGACCAACTGGCGCTTCAAGGCCCTGCGCAGCGTCGATGAGGCCGAGCGCAGGCGCATCCGCGAGACGCTCGAATTCGGCGAGGCGCCGCTCTCGCCCCTGCCGGTCTACGCGACGTCGGAGGCCGGCGATCTCGTGCGGGTCGGCGGGGGGGCGAGACCCGCCTGGCCCGCGCTGATGCTCGACGCCCCGATCCCCGGCACCGCGTGGCGCCTCCATACCCTGACTCCCATCGCGGCCGCGGTCCAGCGCGAACGGGCGCAGGGCCGCGCCATCGCCCTGCTGACGACCGGACTCGCCTGGGCCGGCCTCGCCACGCTGATCGGACGTCGGCGCCGGATGCGGGTCCAGCTGGCCGAGGCCGCCACCCGGCACGAGGAACTGGAGGCCCGAGTGGCCGAGCGCACCCAGGCGCTCAGCGAGGCCAACCGGCAGCTTCTCGCCGAGATCGAGGAGCGCCGGCGCGCTCAGGCCGAGCGCGAGCGCCTGGGTCGCGAACTGGCCCAGGCCGGGCGGCTGGCCGCTCTCGGCCAGTTCGCCGCCAGCATGGCACACGAGATCAACCAGCCGCTCGCGGCGATCCGCTCCTACGCCGACAACACCGCGATCCTCGTGCGCCGCGGGCGCGTCGAGGACGCGGCGGAGAATGTCGGGGCGATCGGCCGGTTGACCGAGCGCATCGGAACCCTGACGCGCCAGCTGAAGGGCTTTGCCCGCCGCGCCTCCGGGCGGCGGGAGCCGGTGCGTCTCGCCGAGATCTTTCGCGGAAGCCTCGAAGTCATTTCCTGGCGCGCGGCGCAGAGCGGCATCGCCCTCGACGTGGCGTCCCCCGCACCGGATCTCGCCGTGCTCGGCGACGGGCCGCGCCTGGAACAGGTCGTTGTCAATCTCCTGCAGAACGCCCTCGACGCCGTGGCCGAGCGGCCCGATCCGCGGATCGCCGTGCGGGTCGAGGTGGCGGAAGACCGGATCGCCGTCGAGGTCGCCGATAACGGACCGGGCATTCCGGAAGCCGTCCGCGCGCAGGTCTTCGACCCCTTCTTCACCACGAAATCCGAAGGACTCGGACTCGGTCTGGCGATCTGCCGCGGCATCGTCGAGGAATGCGGCGGCACGCTCGGCCTGCGCTCGGGCGCCGAGGGCACCACCTTCCGGATGGAGCTGGCACGCGCCGTCGCCCCGTCGGAAGAGGCGCAGGACAGCAAGTCGATCGGAAGCCTGGAGGCCATATGAGCAGCGAGCCGGAGGGCGCGGGCGAACGGATCGTCTTCATCGACGACGAGGAGGATGTGCGGCGCGCCAACCGGCAGAGCCTCGAACTCGACGGCTTCCGGGTCGAGACCTTCGAGGCGGCCGAGCCGGCCCTGGCGGCGATCCGGGCCGAGCCGCCGGGCGTGGTCGTCACCGATGTGCGCCTGCCGGGCATCGACGGACGCGCCCTGTTCGATCGGATCCGGGCGGTCGACGCGGATCTGCCGGTGATCCTCATCACCGGCCACGGCGACATCTCGATGGCGGTCGCGGCGATCCGCGCGGGCGCCTACGACTTCCTCGCCAAGCCCTATCCGGCCGAGGCGCTGATGGGCTCGGTCCGGCGCGCCCTCGACCATCGCCGACTGGTTCTGGAGAACCGCCGGCTCCATGCCCGGCTCGACGCGGCGGTCGAGGAGGATCCGGCCTTCCTCGGCATCTCGCCGCAGATCGTGTCCCTGCGCCGCCTGGTGCGCGACGTCGCGGGTGCCGATGTCGACGTGCTCGTGCTCGGCGAGACGGGCTCAGGCAAGGAGGTGGTGGCGAACGCCCTGCACCGCTGGAGCCGGCGCGCCTCCAAGAACTTCGTCGCCATGAATTGCGGCGCGCTGCCCGACAGCGTGGTGGAGAGCGAGCTGTTCGGCCACGAGGCCGGCGCCTTCACGGGGGCGCTCAAGCGCCGGGTCGGGCGCATCGAGCACGCGCAGGGCGGCACGCTCTTCCTCGACGAGATCGAGAGCATGCCGCTGGCGTTGCAGGTGAAGCTGTTGCGGGTGCTGCAGGAGCGGGTGGTCGAGCCGCTGGGCACCAATGAGCGCCGACCGGTCGATATGCGGGTGGTCTCGGCCACCAAGGTCGATCTCGGCCAGGAGGCCGCCGCCGGCACCTTCCGCGACGACCTCTACCATCGGCTCAACGTCGTCACGGTCGCGATCCCGCCGCTGCGCGAGCGGCGCGAGGACATCGTCCTGCTGTTCCAGCACTTCCTGGCCCGCGCCGCCGCCCGGTTCGGGCGCGAGGCGCCCAAGGTGACGGCGGCGATGCGCGACCATCTCCTGCGCCATTCCTGGCCGGGCAACGTGCGCGAACTCGACCACTTCGCCGAGCGTTGCGCGCTGGGCCTGACCGGACAGGCCATCCCGGAGGCCTCCCCGGCGCCGGCGCTGAGCCTGTCCGAGCAGGTCGAACGCTTCGAGCGCGGTCTGATCCGCGAGGAGCTGATCATGGCCGGCGGCGACGTGCGGGTGGCGGCCGAGTCTCTCGGCGTGCCCCGCAAGACCCTCTACGACAAGATCGCCCGCTACGGTCTCGCGCCCACCGATTTCCGCTGACCGCGACGCCCTCAGGCGACCGCGGCTTTCGGCGTCGGGCAGACGCGGTCGTGGCCGGTCCGCTTGGCCTCGTAGAGCGCACGGTCGGCCCGCTCGATCACGTCGCGGGCCGCCTCGCCCGGCCGGCACTGCGCGACCCCGGCCGAGATCGTGACCTGGCCCACGACGTCTCCGGTACCGCGCTTGACCAGCCGCTGGGCGCGCAGACGGCCGCATATCTCCTGGGCGAGCGCGACGCCGGCCCCGATGCCGGCCTCGCCGAGCACGATCGCGAATTCCTCGCCGCCGTAGCGTGCCGCGAGATCGCGGTCCGTCGTCTTCTCCGACAGCAGCCGCCCGACGAGCCGAAGCACCTGATCGCCGAAGCGGTGCCCGTGCCGGTCGTTGAGCCCCTTGAAATGATCGATATCGAGCAGGATGAGCGAGAAGGTGCTGCCGCTATCCGCCCGGGTCCGCGTGACCGCCTCGCGCAGGAAGTGGTCGAAGGCCTTGCGGTTGGCGAGCCCGGTCAGGGCGTCGGTCGCCGCCGCACGACGCGCCTCGACGAGATCCCGGTGCAGCGCGGTGATGTGGTCCGCCGAGGCCGAAAGCTGATCCTCGAGCAGCCGGTTGCGGGACTGCGCCGCTTCGGTCTCGCTGATGAGGGCGACGAGCGCCGTCATGAGTTCGTCGGCGGTCGGGCGTGCCACAAGCCGGCCCGACCAATGACTCAGGGTCTCGCCGTATCCGGCCAGGGCCTTGCGGCTGCCGGCGACGCGCTCCGCCAGCGCGCCCGCCGCCTCAGCCAGCCGGCCGGCCCCTTCGAGCACCGAGGCCTCGGTCGAGGTCCCGGCGATGCAGGTGTCGTAGAACGCGCTCGCCTGCTCCTCCGTCAGCGTTCCGCCGGGCGCGAAGCACGGCGCGAGGCGTTCCGTCAGCGGCGGGTTCTCGCCGCTGAAGAAGGTGTGCAGCAATTCGTAGTTGCGCGGGGAGGGCGGGAGTCCGTGCTGAGACAAGGCGTCCCAGGCGAGCCGCGCGGACGCCCGGGCGCGGCCGAGGCTCGAATCCGCCTGCTGCGGCACCTGCACCGACATCACGATCCCCAGTCCACGCCGTCACGACCGGGGGATTACCCGATTACTGTTAAGTTTCAGTCTT